>CBFHRA010000005.1:19578-118286 GCA_965658115.1 Candidatus Arcticimaribacter sp.
ATTTATGATCGCTATGGTAAATTGCTTGTGGCGCTTGATCCCTTTGGACCGGGTTGGAATGGACGTTATAAAGGACTGAGACTCCCAGAAGATTCTTATTGGTTTCAATTTCAGACAATTGAAGGAAGAAATATAAGTGGTTATTTTAGTTTAATTCGATAATAGATGCAAAAAAAGGCCTTCCTTCTTTTATCGTTAATACTTCTTTTTTATGCTAAAAATCATGCCCAAGAAGGTATTGTTTTACAAACAGATTATTTAGCCGAAAATATGATGCTAATCCATCCTGGAATGACCGGAGCAAATCTAATAGGGTCAAGGCTTTTATTAGGAGTGAGAAAACAATGGTTTAATCTTGAAAATGCACCACAGACAAATATTTTATCTTTTGAGACAAGCATGCTTTCAACCGCTGCTGTTGGATTAATTGCCTATAATGACAGGAATGGAAGTTTTCAACGCAATAGCATCTTTTTATCTTATGCCTACAAAATAAATCTTACCGAAGAGGTGTGGAATACTAGAAGACCTTTCCCCACTAAAAATGATAGTGCAAAACAATTGCTATTTGGCATAAGCCTAGGGAACTTCAATACTACAATTGATCAAAATGACTTTAGTGAAAACATCACCGATCCAGCTATCGGAGAAAACATTACTCCTGGAAGCTATCGAAATATCAATGTAGGAGTCGCCTATACTGCGACAAAAATCTCCTTACAATTAAGTGCAAAAAACTTCCCGCTTAGCAATAACACTGATAATAGAATCGTCTCGCCAAATATCCTAGAAGAGAAAAACTTTAAACACTATCTTCTGGGAGGACAATTTAGATTTTTCGTCTTTGAAGAGGTTACCTTAGAGCCTTCCTTACTGGTACAATATTTTACCAATACAAAGAATCAACTATATGATTTTAGTTTTAAAGGAAGTAAACTTTTTAGAAGGGGACGAATATGGGGAGGTCTTTCATATCGAAATAATTTTGACCGTTTTGATGATCAAGAAATAAACCTCAATAATCGCATAGCTTTTAACAGTTTTAGTTCTCTTTTTGGGGTGAACTATAAAAACTTCATGCTTTCTTACCAATACACTAAAGTACTAGGAGATAACAATCTTAACGATCAAGGGCATCATTTTCTGATCCTTGGATTTCAATTTTAATGCATTAGTTAAGTGATGAAAAAATAGTCTGTAAACGAAAGGTGAACTTTCGCAAATGATCCTCTCTATTCACGGTTAGTTTAATCTTCTCCCCAGGTTCTTTTTGCAGAATGCTAAGCACCTTTTCTAAAGACATTTGATGGATTTTTTTTCCATTGATTTGTATCAAAATATCACCAGCACGAACCCCTGAACGTTGTGCAGGAGATTGAGGTCTCACATAAGTAACTTTTAAAGCTGGATGGAAAGACAATTGATACCGCTCTTGCAACAGTATTTCAATCCCATTATTTCCTGTATTGCCTTTTCGCTCTACCGAAGGTAAGCGTTGTTTTACCATTTGAACCCCCTCATAAGCTAATTCCATTCCAGAGAGATTGTAATAGAAAGGATCAGTAGTTTTAAAGGTTGGCTTGAGGGTCAATTGTTGATTGGGATAATCAATCAAGACCCTAAAACGACTTAATAGCTCTGCCCCTATGCTTCCCAAACGGTTTTTCTCTAACGAGAGGGTTGCAAATGTTTTTGGTGCCGGATAGGCTACCTTAATCTCATTCAAGATGGTTTTAGCTAAAACCAAAGAAGGGATTTTTCCGCGTTCGCCATAAACATCTCCATTGATTCCGGTCCCTAAAAAATCTTCAAATACAGGAGGCGCTTTTTCAAAATCGAGCTCTTTTGAAAAAAGCCAAAGCGCATCACTCAAACCTGTATCAATTAAAAAATTTCCACTTAATGCAGCTTGTCCTAGTTGCGGAATCGTGAGTTGTAGATAGGGTTTTCGCTTATAAAAATGTATCGGCAAAGGAGCTATTTTCTTTTTCTTCCAGCGCTTTTGTGTTTTTACTGGATTGATTTTTAAATACTTTCGGGGATAATCGATTAAAACAGCATAGTGCTCAAACAAATCATGACCTATGATTCCGTCGATATGGGTTCCTACCCGTTTGCTCAAAATAAATTCGCTTTCTGGTAAGACCAGAGCAGTAAGCTTTTTTAGGTAAAAATCACCAATTGACAATTGGTCAATTTTCACCCTGTAGGCCTCTAGCGCTGGTTGATCCCCTAGTCCGCGAAGCAAATAAGGCTGATCTTGATTAAACCCTAATTGCTGCGCTTTATGGTTATCAAAAATAAGGGTGTGACCCACTCCTGTATCGACCAAGAAATTAAGCACCACACCTTGAATACTAACTGGAATGATAATCAAATTCGATTTCCATTCAAAAGGGATTTTACCTTTGGCTCCTTCAGGAAAAACCAATTCTGCCTGTGCAAAAGCAAAGTAATTGCAAAAACAGAACATTAAAAGTAGGACGCTTCGTGGCACAATAGTTATTTAGGACACATTTAGCTCCTATGATTTGAACAAAAAGGAGATAATTTGTTAAATCGCAACAAAATCCGTTCCATAAAAACAAGTCCTGTTTTTTTTTAAGATATTTGCAGCTGATTTACCGCAACCATGCCATTGATCTCACAAAAAGGAAAAGATTTACCAGAATCACCCATTCGTAAATTGGTGCATTTTGCCGATGCTGCAAAAGCAAAAGGCATACATGTGCACCACCTCAATATTGGACAACCAGACATTGATGCGCCAAAAGTCGCCATGGAAGTCGTTAAAAACAGTCCGCTTGACTTACTTCCTTATGGCTCATCAGAGGGGTCTTTAAGTTATAGAAAGGCGCTAACAGATTATTACAAGCAACATCAGATTGATTTATCACCTCAAGAAATCATTGTCACTACTGGAGCAAGTGAAGCGCTAGCGTTTACCTTAAACTCTATCTGTGATGCCGGAGATGAAATCATTATTCCAGAGCCTTTTTATGCGAACTACAACGGCTTTGCCGCTGCCGCTAGTGTAAATGTCGTTCCTGTAGTTTCCTTATTTGATGATCAATTCAAATTACCTGCCCTAGAAGAGATTGAAGCTAAGGTAGGTGATAAAACTCGGGCTATATTATTGTGTAACCCCAGTAACCCAACTGGCTATTTATATACCGAAGAAGAAATTACCGCTTTAGGGCAACTCGCCTTAAAACACGATCTCTTTTTTATTGTGGATGAAGTTTACCGTGAGTTTATTCACGATTCGAGCATGAAGCACTTTTCTGTTCTTCAATTAAAAGGACTGGAACAGCACGCGATCATGATTGACTCTGTCTCTAAACGCTACAGCATGTGTGGCGCAAGAGTAGGTGCGATGGTGAGTCGAAATAAAGACCTATTAGCGACTGCATTGAAGTTTGCTCATTTACGCTTATCTCCTGCCACCTATGCATTGATGGCAAGCGAAGCTGCCTTAAAAGCTTCTGCGTCTTATTTAGAAAATGTTGTCAAAGAATATACCGCTAGAAAAGAAACCTTGATCAAAGCATTTGAACAAATTGATGGGGTAAGGGTTTCTAATCCTACCGGGGCTTTTTACTGCATGGCAGAACTGCCCGTTGATGATGCCGAAGATTTTTCTAAATGGCTCTTAACAGATTTCTCTTATCAAAATGAAACGGTAATGTTTGCACCCGCTGCAGGCTTTTATTCTACTCCCGGCTACGGAAAAAAAGAAGTGCGCATTGGCTTTGTTCTCAACCAAGAGAAGTTAAAAAGAGCCGCACAAATCTTAGAAAGAGCACTTGTTGCTTACGCCAATTCCTAGGGATTGACTAACTTGCCTACAAGTAGTTATCCATGAAATTACACACGCAGTATTCTTTAAAAGCATTCAATACTTTTGGCATTGAACAAAGTGCTGAAAACTTTGTTGCCATAAGCTCTCAAAGCCAACTCAAAGAAGCGTTAAGCCTAAAGCAGTTCGAGCAAAAGTTTATTTTAGGCGGGGGCAGTAACCTATTATTGACCCAGCCCATCAAGGGTTTATGCATCCATATTGCGCTTAAAGGGATTAACGTTATTCAAGAAGACGATAACACTGTTTTAGTAGAAGCCATGGCGGGCGAAAACTGGCATGACTTTGTTTGCTGGACCCTAGAACAAGGCTATGGCGGATTAGAAAATCTCTCCTTAATCCCGGGAAATGTAGGCACCTCCCCCATTCAAAATATCGGGGCTTATGGAGTAGAACTGAAAGATGTTTTTGAAAGTTGTACCGCCCTTAACCGAAACAATTTAAGCGAACGTACATTTTCGAAAGAAGAAGCTCAATTTGGCTATCGCTCTTCTTTTTTTAAAACCGAAGGAAAAGGACAATATGTCATTACCTCAGTGCGATTTAGATTGACTAAGAAAGCACATCAAATCAATATTAGTTATGGTGCAATCAAAGAAGCTTTATGCGATCGAGAAACTACCCCTCAAAATATCGCTAACGCGGTGATAGGCATTCGCCAAAGCAAACTTCCCAATCCTGCTGAATTAGGCAATAGCGGAAGTTTCTTTAAAAACCCTGTTATCACAAAAGCACAATACGACCAATTATTAATGACCTACCCTGACCTTCCCGCTTATCCTCAAGAAAATGGGGAGGTGAAAGTTCCAGCAGGTTGGCTAATTGATCAATTAGGCTTTAAGGGAAAAAGAATTGGCGACGCTGGGGTACATGCAAAACAAGCCTTAGTATTGGTCAATTATGGCACTGCTACTGGCAAAGAAATTTTGGCTTTAGCCATAAAAATTCAAGCGACTGTAAAAGAAAACTTCGACATAGACCTAGAAGCCGAGGTGAACATTCTTTAATTATTCTCGGTTTTTTGAATCGATTTGAATGGTGACCGGACCATCGTTCAACAAGGCCACTTTCATGTCTGCACCAAAGATTCCTTTTGCCACTGCTTTACCGATAAGCGCTTCGGCTTTTTGACAAAAAGCCTCATATAAAGGAATAGCATGATCGTGTTTTGCTGCACGAATGTAAGAAGGGCGGTTGCCTTTTTTTGTCGTCGCCATTAAAGTAAACTGACTAATCACGAGCAGTTCTCCACCTATATCTAAAAGGGACTTATTCATTACCCCGTCCTGATCATTAAAGATGCGCAAGTTCAAGGTTTTGTTGAGTAGCCAATCGAGGTCTTCGGTGGTGTCTGCTGCTTCAATTCCTAATAGGACCAGCAGCCCTTGCTCGATTTGACCCACAATTTCTTTTTCTACCGTAACCGATGCTTGGGTTACCCGTTGAATCACTACACGCATAATTAATTTCTATATGGGGTGTCTTGTTCTAATAATTGCAAATAACTCTCATAACGAGAGGGAGCAATACTTTCGTCTTCTACCGCAGCTTTAACGGCACAATGAGGCTCGTCGACATGCAAGCAATTATTAAACTTACACTGATCTTTAATGGCATAAAACTCGGTAAAATAATTCCCTAATTCTTCTGGAGTCATGTCGACTACGCCAAAACCTTTAATCCCCGGAGTGTCTATAATGCGTACCTCTTCAGTCAAATCAAACATCTCGGCATAGGTGGTGGTGTGTTGTCCTTGCTGGTGTTGGGCAGAGATTTCTGCAGTACGCAAATTCAAATTTGGAGAAAGCGCATTGAGCAAGGTTGACTTCCCAACCCCACTGTGGCCAGAAAACATGGAAACCTTCCCTTTCATTAGAGCAGCTATTTCTTTGATATCGTCTTCGTCAAAACAAGAAATCTCATAGCAAGGTAAGTCTAAGGCTTCATAAATACTTTTCATGTAAGCGATCTCGACTAATTCATCTTCGGTATAGGTATCCATTTTATTAAACACCAATACAACCGGAATCTCATAGGCTTGCGCCGTGATCAAAAAGCGATCAATAAAAGCAAAAAAAGTAGGAGGGTTATTTAAGGTAATGAGCAATAAAGCTTGATCGATATTAGAAGCGATGATATGGGTTTGCTTAGAAAGATTGACTGATCGACGCACGATATAATTGTCCCGTGGAAGAATTTCTTCAATGGTCCCTTTTATCAAATCCCCTTCTTCATAGCAGCTAAATTTAACCTTATCCCCCACTGCAATGGGGTTAGTATGTTTGATTCCTTTTAAGCGGAACTTGCCTTTTATGCGACAATCATAAAAGTCTCCTTGGGTACTTTTGACCCAATACCAACTTCCAGTTGAACGATAAACAATTCCTTCTTGCAATACAAACGTTTTAGCTGGCTTAAAGATAGCTTAGATTTGCTGAAAACGCCAAGAATCTTCTGCCATTTACTATCTTTGCACAAAACAAATTGAATGGCTAAAAAAACAATGTTAATGATTCTCGACGGATGGGGAAAAGCCCCTAATCCAGCGGTATCAGCAGTAGATCAAGCAAAGACTCCTTTTATTGATAGTTTATACGAAAACTTTTCTCACAATGACCTTTATACCGACGGGATGCATGTAGGCCTTCCAGAAGGCCAAATGGGGAATAGCGAAGTAGGCCATATGAATCTTGGTGCGGGTCGCATTGTATACCAAGATTTAGCAAAAATTAATTTAGCCTTACAAGAAGACACCCTTAAAGAGGAAGTTGTTTTAAAAGAGGCCATTGCTTATGCAAAGGCAAACAACAAACCCATTCACATGCTGGGGCTTATGTCAGACGGGGGAGTTCACGCACACATCAATCATATCAAAGGCTTTTTAGATGTTTTTAAAGCAGAAAATATCAAGGACGTTTACCTCCACGCTTTTTCAGATGGTCGTGATGTCGATCAACAATCTGGGGCGGGTTTTATCGAGACTTTAGAGCAACACATGCAACAAACCACAGGGAAAATCGCTTCAGTAATTGGGCGTTATTTTGCTATGGACAGAGACCAACGATGGGATCGCGTTAAAAGAGCTTATGATCTTTTGGTACATGGTACTGGAACTGAGACAGATGATTTCGCAGCTTCGCTAAAGGCATCTTATCAAGCAGGTACCACAGATGAATTTATCGAACCTTTAGTAGCCACCAATCAAGAAGGTAGAATCAAAGCTGGAGATGTGATTTTATTCTTCAACTTTAGAACAGATCGCGGGCGAGAATTGACACAGATGCTATCGCAAAAAGCATTTGAAGATCAAGGGACAGAGCCGCTAGATTTATACTATGTCACCTTGACCAACTATGACAAAAACTTCAATAATGTCAAGGTGATTTTTGACAAAGACAATATTAAAGACACGCTAGGGGAAACCTTGTCAAAAGCGGGCAAGATTCAGATTCGCATCGCCGAAACAGAAAAATATCCTCACGTTACTTTCTTTTTCAACGGGGGACAAGAAGCCCCATTTGAAGGCGAAGAACGCATTTTATGCCCTTCGCCAAAGGTGGCCACCTATGACCTTCAACCAGAGATGAGCGCCTATGAAATTCGAGACGCGATCATTCCAGAAATACAAAAGGAAACCGCAGATTTTATTTGCTTAAACTTTGCTAACCCAGACATGGTAGGACATACAGGAGATTTACAAGCCGCCGTAAAAGCATGTGAAACAGTAGACGAATGTGCTCAAGCAATCATTGAAGCTGCCTTAGCAAAAGACTATTCAATTTTAGTTATTGCAGATCACGGAAACTGTGAAACCATGATCAACGAAGATGGTAGCCCGCACACAGCGCATACGACAAATCCAGTTCCAGTTATTTTAGTAGAAAATGAAAAGCGCACAATTAAGTCTGGGGTCTTAGGAGATATTGCTCCTACAATTTTAGATTTGATGGAGGTGAATCAGCCGGCTGCTATGACGCAAAATTCATTACTTTAGCAAGATGCGACAACTCATTTTATTTCTTGCTTTATCGATAATGGTAAGTTGTAATCAACAGACCAAAAAGAAAAATGGCGAACCACAAACCCAAGAAAAAGTAATTATTCCCGATGCTCTCTTAGGGAAAGACTGGGATGGGAATGAAATTTTAGTTGGAAAAATTTCTTACGCTCAGATGACCCAATACAGTGCAGCCTGGTTCGATAAAGAATACGATTTATATAAGGTCAATGCAGAACGTTTAGCACAAATTAAACCCCTCTTAAAAGACAAAAGAGTTGTTCTCTTGATGGGAACCTGGTGTGAAGATAGTCAACGAGAAGTCCCAGGGATGATGAAAATTCTTAATGAAGGGGGCTATAATACTGCTGAGATGGAAATTATCGCTGTTGATGAAGATAAAAGAACCAAAACTGACTTAGAAAAAGACTACAACTTGGCCTATGTTCCCGCTTTGATTTTCTTTGATGAGGACAAAGAAATGAATCGCATTGTCGAATTTCCGATCAATACATTAGAACAAGATATACTTGACATCTTAAGTGGCAAGGAATATAAAAATGCCTATGCTCAATGAGTGCTATCGTATTAAAAACAGCCGAAGAAATTGAATTAATGCGCGAAAGCGCATTAATTGTGTCTAAAACCCTGGGCATGCTCGCAGGAGAAATCAAACCAGGGATAAGCACCCTGGCCTTAGATGCCATGGCAGAGACCTTTATTAGAGATCAAGGGGCAGAACCAGGTTTTCTGGGGCTCTATGATTTTCCTAATACTCTTTGTATGAGCCCTAATACCCAAGTGGTTCACGGCATTCCTAACAACGACCCATTGCAAGAAGGAGATATTATTTCCATTGACTGCGGGGCGCTCAAAAATGGTTTTTATGGGGATCACGCTTACACTTTTGCCGTAGGCGAAATTGATCCTGCAACAGAAAAATTATTGCGCATCACCAAAGAATCGCTTTATGCTGGGATTGACGCTTTTCGCGCTGGGAATCGCATTGGGGATTTAGGCTATGCCATTCAACACTATTGCGAGAAAGAAGGCTATGGTGTGGTACGTGAACTAGTAGGCCATGGATTAGGGACTACCATGCATGAGGGACCAGAGGTCCCAAATTATGGACGACGTGGTCGCGGAAAGAAATTCATTGATGGGATGGTGCTAGCGATTGAACCCATGATAAACGGCGGGACACATCGCATCAAACAACTCAAAGATGGCTGGACAATTTTAACGGCAGACGGGCAACCCTCTGCGCATTTTGAACACAATGTAGCTTTAGTCGATGGCAAACCAGAATTGCTTTCTACCTTCCAGTACATCTATGATACTTTAGGCATTGAAAGTGACGAAGAGTCCGCTTTTCGAGCGAAACCTCTTTCGGCATGAAATGGTTGCTCAACTTTTTACCGCGACCATTTCTAATTCAACTGAGTTTAATTTTTCGCCCATTTATAAAAGCATTTTATAAAGGAAATCGCTTTACCGATCCCATTGATGGGAGTACTTATAGGACTTTTCTACCCTATGGCTATGATAAATTGAGATCAAACGCTTTGTGCCCCGGAACCTTATCGCTAGAACGACACCGCTATTTATGGTTATATCTGCAACGTAAGACCACTTTTCTTGAAGATAAATTAAACGTCCTGCATATTGCGCCAGAACAGGTGTTTTACACCAAATTCAAACAGTTTGATCACTGGAACTACACTACTACAGACCTGTATTCTCCCCTAGCAGATGTAAAAGCAGATATTTGCGCCTTACCTTTTGAAGACAACAGCTATGACCTCATTCTATGCAATCATGTATTAGAACATATCCCAGACGACCTAAAGGCGATGGAAGAACTTTATCGGGTATTGAAAAAAGGAGGCACATTGATTGCTCAAGTGCCCTTAGATGAAAATGCCGAAACAACGTTTGAAGATGACAGTATTACTGATCCAGCAGAACGCACTAAAATCTTTGGGCAGTATGATCACGTTAGGGTTTATGGAAAAGATTACTACACGCGACTAGCGCAAGTTGGATTTAATATAGAAGGAGTTAACTTTCTACAAGAACTTTCTGCTGAAGAACAGGATCAATATGCCTTACCACAGCAAGAGCGCATCCCAATAGCAGTAAAATAGTTACCAGCGAGAAGAAGCGACTTCTTCTGTCCCAGCACCTTTTGCTAAAATCCAATAGGCCGAAAGACTAGGATCTGCCTCTATCATTGCTTTTCCTCTTTCAAAAGGCATGACCATTAAACTGGTCGCATAAGCATCTGCCGTCATACAATCTGATGCCTTTACAGAAGCACTCAAGACTTTTGAACGGACTGGCTTGCCAGTTAAAGGATTAATAGAGTGGACATATTTTTGTCCGGTTTTTTCATCAACACGAAACTTGCGGTAGTTCCCAGAAGTCGCTAAGGCTTGATCTTCAAGGGATAGTACTGTTTGCAAAGAACGTTCTTCTGTTTGTTGTGGGTGATCGATTCCAACTTTCCATTGTTCTCCAGAAGTAGGATTTATCCCTTTAGCGACAAGTTCGCCTCCTATTTCTACCAGATGATTTTCACTACCTAAGCTGGACAGGTAATGCGCAACTAGATCAACAGTATACCCTTTTGCGATCGCATTAAAATCAATGTAAATGGCTGGATTGTCCTTTATAATACGGTTGTCGATTAATTGTATTCTAGCCCATCCAGTAACCTCCATAATACTGTCTCTTTGTGCAGGAGAAATCTCTGCTAAAGGTTTTTCTGGTCCAAAACCATAGGCGTTCACCCAGGCGCCAACGGTGGGGTCAAAATAACCCTGGGTTTTATACCACAGTAAATTGGATTTATCGAATACTGCTTTAAAATGTTGATCGATGACTAAAAGACTATCTCCTCGATTAATTTTACTAATATCAGAATCGGGTAAATAGGTAGATAACGATTTATTAACCACATAGAAAATAGAGTCTATCCCTGCTTGAACGGTTTCGTAATCTGCATCGATTTCATGGTATTGCGCTCCATAACTGGTGCCTAAAGCATAGCCTTGATGAACGACTAGTTCTGGTGTAGTATCACAGCCTACCCAGAGAAAAACTAGGGCTATAAATATTCTTTTATCCATGTAATGTAATTTCTTGAAGTCCTTGATAGTTAATGGCAAAGGGCGCTTCTTGTGTTAGCGGAAGTTCATAATCGTCTGCATGGGCTAAACCCACTCCTGCAAAATAAGCCCTTGCTTCAAACTTTTCTGCGTGAGCGCGCACTTTTTCCATCAAAATCCCATCATATTGAATGGGGTTGTCAGGATATTGAACCGCACGTACAATTACAAAATGTAGCTTCTTGTCTTTGAGACAAACGAATTGTGGATCTTTCTTCAATTCAGAATTAACGGTCATAAATTCAAAGCCGTCTTCTTCTAATTGTTTGCCCACTACTTCCATGGCAGTGTTGTGTAATTGTTGTTCGTTTAACATAATGCAAAATAAAAAAAAGGTGACCAATTGGCCACCTTATTGTTACTATTATCCTCCGAAGTCGTCAAAACGAACATTCTCTGGCGGTACACCGAAATCATCGGCCATTTTCTCAACCGCTTGATTCATTAGTGGTGGTCCACAGAAATATACTTCGATATCTTCTGGTGCCTCGTGCGTTGATAAATAGTTATCAATTACCACTTGGTGTACAAAACCTTTAAATCCGTCTCCTTCACCATCTAGGCCGTCTTTCACTTTCCAATTGTCTTCTTCTGATGGTTCAGATAAAGCCACATAGAATTTGAAGTTAGGGAAATCTTTTTCTAAAGCTCTAAAGTGCTCTAGGTAGAATAATTCTCTTTTTGAACGACCTCCATACCAGAAAGTAACTTTACGTCCTGTTTTTAAAGTACGGAAGAGTTCATATAAGTGAGAACGCATCGGTGCCATTCCTGCTCCCCCTCCTACATAAAGCATTTCTGCTTCAGATTCGTTGATAAAGAATTCTCCAAATGGCCCAGAGATGGTTACTTTATCTCCTGCTTTTTTAGAGAAGATGTAAGAAGATGCAACCCCTGGGTTAACATCCATCCATCCATTCTTTGCGCGATCCCATGGCGGGGTAGCGATACGAACATTTAACATTACTTCTCTTCCTTCTGCAGGGTAAGAAGCCATAGAGTAAGCACGTTCAACAGACTCTGGGTTTTTCATGACCAATGGCCAAAGGTTAAACTTGTCCCACTCTAGTTTAAATTTATCTGGTTCTCCTGGGTGCTCTTCTGGGTGAGCAGAGATATCCATGTCTTCGAATTTTACCTCACATTCTGGAATTTCAATTTGGATGTATCCACCCGCTTTGTAGTCCATTTCTTCTGGTAATTCAACAACAAATTCTTTGATAAAAGAAGCCACGTTCCAGTTACGGACAACGGTTGCTTCCCATTTTTTGATTCCAAACACCTCTTCTGGTACTTGAATCACCATGTTCTCTTTTACCTTTACTTGGCATCCTAAACGCCATCCTTCGGCAATTTCTTTTCTAGAGAAGTGCGGCTTTTCTGTCGGAAGAATTTCTCCTCCACCTTCTAAAACCTGACATTTACATTGGATACAAGTTCCCCCTCCACCACAGGCAGATGGTAAAAAAATCTTGTTGTTTCCTAATGTGTTTAATAAAGTGCTTCCTGAAGAAACCTCAACGTCGTTCTCGCCATTGATAAGCAATGAAACAGGTCCAGAAGGCATAAGTTTGGCTTTAGCACCTAACAACATACCCACCAACACAAAGATGATGCTTAAAAAGACAACGACACTCGCTATTACAATAGTATAATCCATTTTTTGCTTATAATTTAATTCCCATAAAACTCATAAATCCAATCGCCATTAAACCTGTAATAATAAAGGTTATTCCTAGTCCACGCAAAGGAGCGGGAACGTTTGAATAGGTGATTTTTTCGCGAATCGCTGCAATAGCGATAATGGCTAAAAACCAACCAATTCCTGAACCAAATCCATAGACAGCCGACTCTCCTACTCCAGCAAAATCTTTTTGCTGCATAAAGAGTGAGCCTCCTAAGATGGCACAGTTTACTGCAATCAAGGGTAAGAAAATCCCTAACGCACCGTATAAAGCTGGTGCAAATTTCTCAACAATCATCTCAACCAATTGTACCATAGAAGCAATTACTGCAATAAACATGATAAAGCTTAAAAAGCTTAAATCTAATTCTGCGTATTCTGCTCCTAACCAAGCTAAAGCGCCCGGCTTTAATAAATAAGTATCTAATAAAAAGTTAATCGGTACAGTGATCGAAAGTACAAAGATCACCGCTGCTCCTAAACCTACAGCAGTTTTTACTGTCTTAGAAACCGCTAGATAAGAACACATCCCTAAGAAATAGGCGAAAATCATATTTTCAATAAAGATGCTCTTGACAAATAAGTTAACGTATGCTTCCATGATTTAGTTTTTTTCGATGAGTTTACGGTTACGTGTACGTTGTATCCAGATAAATATTCCAACTGTGATCAATGCCATGGGAGATAACAACATCAAACCGTTGTTTTCATAGCCCATTGCATAAGCCGCATCAGGAATTACTTGAATCCCCATTAACTTTCCAGAACCTAATAATTCTCTAAAGAAGGCAACAGCGATTAATATAAAGCCATATCCAGCTGCGTTTCCAATTCCGTCGAGGAAAGACTTCCATACACCGTTTCCTAGTGCAAAGGCTTCTAGACGTCCCATCACGATACAGTTGGTGATAATCAATCCAATGAATATAGATAGCTCTTTATAGACATCATAAGCAAAGGCTTTTAATACTTGGTCAACAAGTACTACCATTGCTGCTACAACCACTAACTGAACGATAATACGGATTCGGTTAGGGATAAGGTTTCTCAATAAAGAGATAATCACATTGGATGCTGCCATTACCGCCATTACCGAAATACTCATCACGATAGCGGGTTTTAATTGTACTGTGATCGCAAGAGCAGAACAGATCCCTAGTACTTGAACCGTAATAGGGTTGTTGTCATCCATAGGATCAGAAAGAAGCGCTCGATTTTTTTTAGAGAACAAAGGTTCTTTTTCTTTATTCACGAAGAATAAAGTGGGTTTTTGGGTGGGTTGGTTTTCCTTCGCCATGAGTTTAATTTTGGTATGCAACTGTATTTTCTTCCGCGTTAGCGTCTAACACTTCTTCCATTTGTGTTTCTTCAATTTCAGGAGTTTCAACAGGAACATTATTTTTAAAGTACGCTGTGTAGTGGGCTAAACGCTCACTAATCATATCAGTTACTCCGTCACCTGTAATGGTGGCACCAGAGATAGCATCAACTTCGTGATCGTCTTTATCAAGACCGTTAGGATCGTTATTGGTTTTGGAAACATTGATTCCTACTAATTGTCCTTCGGAGTTAAATATTTTCTCTCCTACAAAACGATCTTGGAACCAGTCTTGAGTAATTTCTGCTCCTAATCCAGCTGTTTCTCCTTTGTGGTCAAATACAGCCCCTTTAATGGTGGTCATATCATCTTCTAAGGCGATATATCCCCAGATAGCGTCCCAAAGCCCTGCACCACGCAAGGGTACGATATAGTATTTAGCTTCTTCTACCTCTGCGATGTACAACGGAAAACGTTGTTGCTCTAAAGGCTTTTTGGTCTCAGTAGCCATTTCGACTTTAAAGGCATTCACCGTTTCGTCGTTTGAACCATCTGTGATTAAAGCTAATTCTTGTTTAATGTATTGATTGTACAAACCTTCTGCCTTATCGCGATCGGTAGAGATACCGATGGTCGATAAGATGTTTTGCATCTTTTCTTTTCTTACGTTTTCGTTTTGTTTATCCTTTAAAGAAGTTGCTGTAAAGGCTAAAGAAGAAGCCACTACAAAAACCATTAAGGCTGCAAAAAGGAAAGTATATGCGTTACTGTCTCTATTCATCATTAAGCAGTTTTAATTTGAGCAGTTGCCCAACGTTTTTTTCTACGGTTGATATTCCCCTCGATTACATAGTGATCGATGGTTGGTGCAAATACATTCATTAAAAGAATGGCTAACATTACACCTTCTGGGTAAGCCGGATTAAAGACACGGATAAGGATACAGAAGACTCCTGTAAGGATTCCATAAATCCATTTCCCTTTATTGGTTTGAGCAGCAGATACTGGATCTGTTGCCATAAAGACAATACCAAAGGCAAAACCTCCTACTACAAGGTGATTCATCCAGTCAAAGCTCATTAAAGCATTTGCTCCCCAAAGGTTGAACAAGAAGCCCATTACGGCTGCTCCTCCGATTCCTCCAGCGATAATTCTCCAGCTCCCTACACCTGTAGCGATAAGAATAAAGGCTCCAACAGCTACCCATAGGGTAGAAGTTTCGGCGATAGATCCAGGGATAGACCCTTGGAACATTTCAAAGAAAGAGTAGCTTACATCGTTTCCGGCAGCAAGGCTACCTAAAATTGTTTCTCCTGAAATAGCATCTACGCTTGAAGCTTCAGAAACCCATACTTTGTTTCCAGACATATAAGTTGGATAAGCAAAGAATGCAAAAGCTCTAGCCGTTAAAGCTGGGTTAAGGATATTCATTCCAGTTCCACCAAAGGCTTCTTTTGCAATTAATACTGCAAAGGCAACTGAAATAGCGACCATCCATAACGGAATATCAACTGGCATAATCATCGGGATCAATAGTCCAGTGACTAAGTAACCTTCGTTTACTTCGTGACCACGATAAATCGCAAAAATAAATTCAATGGTTAATCCTACAATATAAGACACAGCAATCATCGGAACGATTTTCCACGCTCCGTGGATAAAGGCATCTAAAAAGGTAAAAGCCTCTCCTGTTTGAATAAAATATTGATATCCTGTATTGTAAATACCATACACCAAGGCAGGTAATAAAGCGATGATTACAGTAACCATGGTTCGCTTTAAATCTACCGCATCACGAACGTGTGCTCCTTTATGGGTTGTGTGATTCGGTACAAATAAGAAAGTATCAAAAGCATTAATTGCAGGCGCAAAACGCTCGTACTTTTCGCCTTTACCAAAAGGCTTCTTAATGTTGTCTAGGGTTTTTCTTAAAAAATTCATACGCTCTTTTTTATCCTTCTTCTTTTATCATTAATTCAATTCCCTGTTTGATAATATCCTGTGCTTCAATTTTAGAAGTACTAGAATAATCGACTAAAGCAAAATCCTGAGGAACAACCTCATAGATCCCTAAAGCTTCCATACGCTCGATATCTTCAACCATACAAGCTTTTATCAATTGCATAGGATAGATATCCATCGGTAACACCTTTTCCATCTCCCCAGTTACAACAAGTGCACGCTCTTCTCCATTGAGGTTAGTATTCACTTTTGCTTTACGCTTTCCAAAAAGCCAAGACAAGGATGTCTTAGACATACTGGGAATGTTATTATCTACAAAAGGTAACCATCCAAACATGCGATAGTTATTTCCTTCTGGAATAATAGAAAACAAATTGTTGTAGAAACCTAAATAGTTATCAGGAGCGGTAGCCGTACCTGTCAAAACGTCTCCATTGATATAGCGATTAGGTTGAGCATTATCAATTTTTGCTCCTTCTAATAAAGCTTCAATAGAAGCTCCTATGGTTGCTTTGTAATATTGTGGAGTACCTACTGACGAACCTACAAGTGCTACTGTTCTTTGTGCAGAAAATTCTCCCGTCATAAATAGGGCACCTATATTTACTACATCTTCTGGATTTACTACCCAAACACGCTCTCCTGCATTGATAGGCGCGAGATGGTGAATTTGTACCCCTACATTTCCAGCAGGATGCAAACCACTTACACCAACAATATTAGCGTTGTCTATTTTCTCAAAAAAACCTTTAAAATTTGCATCTGCAGTAAGGGTGAGATTATCTGTTAGCTTCGCCAAAACATCTATTCCCTTTTGGAATTCTGCTTTGCTGTTTTTCAAAAGAAAATCATAATCAACATCTAAAGGTGCAGTAGTATAAGTCGAAACAAAGATTGCTTTAGGCGTGTCTTCTGGACTTGCAATTGTTCCATAAGGACGTTGCGTGATAAAAGGCCATGCTCCAGCTTTCAACAAAATCTCTTTTATTTGCTCTTGATCAAGTGCATTTAACTCAGGGATTTCGTGTTTTACCGCAGCAGCAGCAGCATCTTGGGTAACAACTACCTCAAGAATTTTTCTTTTTGCTCCACGAACAATCGCTGTTACCTCACCGCTAACGGGAGACACAAAGTGAACACGTGGATTTTCTTTGGCAAAAAACAAGGGAGTTCCTTTCTCAACCTTAGCGCCTTCTTTGACGAGAAGCTTCGGGGTAGTTGAAAAGAAATCATCTGGTTTAAGTGCAAATGTTTTGGAGGGGTGAATATCAACCAATATCTTATTGGCTTCACCTTCAAGGTTTAAGTTAAAACCTTTTCGAATTCTTATGTCTTTGGACATTTGTATATCGTTAAATTCTAAAATTCACGCAAATTTAGCAATTTAAACTTGCTTCAAAAAATGCTCATCAAATGAATTTTTGCTATTTATAAACATTCTTAATAAGCTGTTTAAGCTTTAGATTATAAGCAGTGGCTTAAAAATTGTAACGCTAAAGTTTTCTTTATCTTTGTTAAATGAAGCAGTTAACTCTATTTGCCCTACTATTTGGTTTTAGCCTAACAGTAGTTGGTCAAATTGTCAAAGAATCAACAAAAGTTGACTTTATAAAATCCATCTATTTTTCTAGCGCAGATCAACTGCAACAAATCCCCCTTATTAGACGTAACGAATCTTTTACACTTTACTTTGATGACCTGCTAGCGCAAGACAACGATTACTACTATCGCATTAAACATTTTAATCACGACTGGACTCCTAGTGATTTGATTCAAAACCAATACCTCGAAGGTTTTGACAACCAACGTATCGAGAACTTTAATAGTTCTTATGGCACCTTACAGACCTATAACAATTATGCACTTACCCTCCCTAGTAACGATACTCGCTTTAGAATTTCAGGAAATTATATGATTGAAATTTACAATCGTTATGATGAGTTAATGTTTTCTAGAAAATTCATGATTTATGAAGAAAAAGCACAGGTACAACTGGGCGTTTACCCTACACAAAAAGTGGAACGCTTGTTAAGTCATCAAAACTTACAATTCACTATCAATCCGCTTTTTTCGATTAGAAATCCGCAAAATGACCTCAAGGTAGTCTTACTACAAAACGATCAATGGAACAGCAGCATTCTCGCTCCAGCACCACAATACAATAGTGGCAATAGTTTGGTTTACCGCTATGAAGAAGCAACACAATTTGAAGGCGGTAACGAATACCTCAATTTTGATACAAAAGATTTGCGTTCTGTCACCCCTAATATTAGCTATGTCAATAAAGGCGAATTATACGAACACTACCTCTATACAGATGCGCCTAGAAAAGATTTCCCCTATACTTACTATCCAGATATTAATGGAAATTTCTTAATCCAAACCCTTCAAGGTAGCGATCCCAATATTGAAGCAGATTATACCGAAGTTTACTTTAGCCTCGCCAAACAATACACCTTAAAAGAAGAAGAAATTTATATCTATGGCAAGTTCAATAATTACGCCTTGACCGATGAAAATAAAATGGTTTACAACCCCGGCCTTGAAATCTATGAAGGCATCCTCCTTTTAAAACAAGGCTTCTACAACTATAAATACCTAGAAGTAATCGATGGTAACACTTTAAAAAACAGCATCTCAGGGAGTTATTCTCAGACAGAAAATCTTTACACTGTCTTGGTTTATCACCGCGGAATTGGAGATCTATACGACGCTTTAATCGGCGTTGGACAAGCCCAATCTTTTGCACTAGAACGTTAAATTTTTACCTCAAAAATTTAATATGACTTAAAGCGGTGTATTTATATTTATTTTTTGCTTAACTTGCTATAAGTTAAGGAAATAATTATGTTTCAACAAGTCACAAAAGGAATCAAAATTTCAGTACTAACAAAGTACGAAGGGGCTTTTTTGAAAAAAAACACCCTCAACCACGCCTTTCGTTATACTGTTCGCATTGAAAATCAGAGCAAAGATGTTGTTCAATTAATCAATCGAAATTGGAAAATAATGGAATCTAACCGCCGTCCTCACTATGTTGAAGGAGCAGGCGTGATCGGTAAAAAACCGATTTTAAAATCTGGCGAAATCCACACCTATCAATCCAATTGTCTGATCACCTCCCCCATTGGAGCAATGAGTGGATTCTATACCATGGTCAATTTCTCTTCTGCCCAAGAGTTTGAAGTTGAAATCCCCACCTTTAAATTAGCCGCCACTTTTGCATTAAATTGATTTAATTTTTCTTTATTTGAAAAAAAAGAATCATGCAAAACAGTTTCCCTAAAAGTCCAAAAGCTGTCAATGAGCCTGTACGCTCTTATCAGCCAGGTAGTGATGATGTCAAGACCGTATTAGCAGCCTATAAAGCTTTATACAATCAAAACACAGAAGTTCCTTTAACCATTAACGGAGAAAAAATCCAAACCGGAAATACCGCTGACATGCACCCCCCGCATGATCATCAACATCTGTTAGGATCTTATCATTTAGCAGAAAAGAAAGAAGTTGAAAAAGCCATAGCAAGTGCTTTAAACGCAAGAAACGCCTGGAGTAAACTCTCTTTTCAGCACAGAGCGACTATTTTTCTTAGAGCCGCAGATTTAATCGCAGGACCATACCGAGCAAAAATCAATGCAGCTACAATGCTGGCACAGTCAAAAACAATTCATCAAGCAGAGATAGATGCTGCCTGTGAGTTTATCGACTTTTTGCGTTTTAATGTTCAATTTGCCGAAGAAATTTACAACGAACAACCTTATTCTGGCGACGGTGTCTGGAATAGATTAAGCTATCGCCCATTAGAAGGTTTTATCTATGCCATTAGCCCTTTTAATTTTACGGCTATCGCCGGAAATCTTTCCGCGGCACCTGCCATAATGGGAAA
Organism: Candidatus Arcticimaribacter sp.; assembly: GCA_965658115.1. Classification (GTDB taxonomy): domain Bacteria; phylum Bacteroidota; class Bacteroidia; order Flavobacteriales; family Flavobacteriaceae; genus Arcticimaribacter. The sequence goes on from CBFHRA010000005.1 coordinate 39,455, forward strand.
TACCATCGTATGGAAACCCAGTGATCATCAAATCCTATCAGCCCATGTTATCATGGAAGTTTTTGAAGAAGCGGGCTTACCCCCAGGGGTTATCAATATGGTGATGGGAGATCCAGCAATGGTTACAGATACCGTACTTGCATCTCCAGATTTTGCAGGGATTCACTTTACTGGATCTACTTTTATCTTTAAGAATATTTGGCAAAAAATTGGTCAAAATATCCACCAATACAAAACCTATCCTAGAATTGTAGGAGAAACGGGCGGGAAAGACTTTATCGTTGCTCATCCCAGTGCTGTCCCTGGAGAAGTGGCAACGGGTATTGTGCGTGGTGCTTTTGAATTCCAAGGGCAAAAATGTTCTGCCGCCTCTAGGGTTTACCTCCCTAAGTCAAATGCACAAGCAATATTAGATCGCGTACTAAGCGACCTTAAAAGTATCACAATGGGATCGCCAGAAGACACAAACAATTTTGTTACTGCTGTAATTCATCAAGGGGCATTTAACCGATTAAAAGAAGCCATTGACCAAGCAAAACAATCTGATGAAGTAACAATCTTACACGGTGGAAACTGCGATGACAGCAAAGGATACTTTGTCGAACCAACGGTTTTAGTGACGACAAACCCTCATTATGACACCATGACTAGAGAGCTCTTTGGGCCTGTTGTAACGGTCTATATTTATGAAGACAAAGACTTTGAAGACACTTTAAAACTTGTAGATCAAACCTCTGACTATGCCCTAACCGGAGCGATTTTTTCCAAAGATCGTTATGCTGCAGAGCTTGCACTAGATGCGCTAGAAAACAGTGCAGGGAATTTCTACATCAATGACAAGCCCACTGGAGCAGTGGTGGGACAACAACCATTTGGCGGAGCGAGAGCTTCTGGAACGAACGACAAGGCAGGGTCAAAACTCAATCTATTGAGATGGGTTTCGCCTCGTTTAATCAAAGAGCCTTTATTAACGCCCACAGATTATCGCTATCCTTTTTTAGGCGAATAAAATTTTGTTAAAATCATAAGAGACTGTTTTTTAAGGATGTACTTTTAGGGTAACCCTAAAAACAGTCTTTTTATGAAAACCTACTTTCTTACCCTTAGCCTTTTCTTCGGTTGTTGCTTTTTTGTGTTTGCTCAAGAGGCAGATGTACAGTATAAAGTCACGAAAGAATACGATAAAGACGGTAACCTTATCCGTTATGACTCCATTAAAACTCAAAAAAATAAATGGGTCTCGTCTAACTACAGTTTTAATTTCAATCAAGACGATCTCGACAGCCTTTTAAATGGACTAGATCATATCGGTACTAAAATGGGGATCTTTCTCTCTGATTCAATTTCCTTTAAAATTGATCAAGTTTTTAAAGACAAAAACTTCCATGTCTGGATGGACGATTTTGAAGACAATGGGTTCTATTTAAAACTTGATGATATGGAGATGGACTTAGACAGTTTAAGATCACATGCCCGCATTAAAATGCATCATTTTAGGGCAAAAAATGATTCTGTTATCGAGCAGCATTTAGAAAAAGAATTGAAACGCATTCAAAAAAAGCTAGAGAAAATCAAAGCTAAAAGGAAAACTCAATAAAGCAAACCGCTTGCGAGATTCCGTAAGTCTGAAGAGACTACTTTTTGTTTCTTTTCTAAAACCCCTAACATTTCTTGTGCTACCCGGGATTTTGAATAATCTCCTGCAATGCGCCGAATCAAATTTTCTCCCTCTGCATCGATGATGCGTACCACGGGATTGTTCTAACTGGGTTCTTGATAACGCTTGAGCACGGCATTGTCTTTTCCCCGCTTATTATTATAGATCGCTAAAGGGATAAAATGCGTCTCTATGGTTTTAATAATGACAGGATTACTCAACACTCCCTTTCCATAATTCCTGCAGGTCAAACAGCCGGGGACTTCTTGGAATAAAACAAAAACAGGCTTATTTTGCTTTCGCGAAAGCGCTAAGGCTTGATCAAAATCCCTATACCAAGAGACTTTCCCCAACTCTTGCGCTTGCGTTGCGGGTTGAGTGCGATTTTGGGCGAAGCCCATCACACAAAAAATAAAACAACAGAAAATTACAATTCGATACATTACAGTAAGATTTAGAATCAAACTGCAACAAGCAATATACCAAAGGCGATAACAGTATGCTTTTTAACTTTTTAAAGGAAGGTAAACTACTTTTTTGGTGTCAAAAAATTCTTCTTTATAGTAGTCAGAAAGCGGAAATTCTTGTGCGGCTGAGAAATTAGCGAGCTCCTCGCTAAGATCTCCCCCTTTTAGATAAAGGATGCCGTTGTTTAACTTATGACTCCCCTTGTTTTTCACATTTTTTTTTACCCATGGAACAAAATCCTCCATTTTAGTTACTGCCCTACTCACAACAAAATCAACCGGTTGTTTGAATTCTTGTGCCCGTTGATGTCTTGCTTCAACATTTTTCAAGTGTAAAGCTTCGGCAACAGCCTGCACCACTTTTATTTTTTTACCGATAGAATCGATTAGAAAAAAATCAACCTTTGGATAAAGTATCGCTAAAGGTATCCCAGGGAAACCACCCCCCGTACCTACATCTAAAACCCTTGATCCCGATTTAAATGACTGTACCTTAGCTATCCCCAAAGAATGTAAGACATGTTTTTCATAAAGTGCGTCAATATCTTTTCGAGAAATCACATTGATTTGTGCATTCCATTCTTTGTATAATGCTTCCAATTTATCAAACTGTTGATATTGGTGTTTAGAAAGAGATGGAAAATAGTGCTGTATAAGAGTCAAAATTTGTAGTTTTAGAAAAACATTCAAAGATACATTCTTATCTGCTATGGAAAAGCAATCGAACAACAAACCCCTAAGATTTTCACGTAAAGACCCAAAGAAGTTTTTTCAAACTTTAAACAAACGGGTCAATGATCATTTTAAAAACCGCAAAGCACCAAAAACTGGGAACTGGCAATTGTACTTAAAAACTATGATTATGTTTTCCTTATTAGTCGCGCCTTATTTTCTGATCCTGTTGAGCGATCTCAACATTTGGATTAAACTCATCCTGGCTATTGTGATGGGAGTAGGTATGGCTGGCGTGGGTATGAACGTTATGCACGACGGGAATCATGGTTCATTTTCAAAATACGACTGGATCAATAAAACCATGGGAGCAAGCATCTATTTGCTCGCCGGTAATGTACATAACTGGAAAGTACAACACAATATTTTACATCACACCTACACGAATATTCATGGGCATGATGAAGATTTAGAAGCAGGAAGAATTATTCGTTTTTCAAAGCACAGTGATTGGTTTTCTTTTCATCGCTTCCAACACTATTACGCAGTTTTCGTCTATGGTTTACTAACGTTTAACTGGGTACTTACGTCTGATTTTAGTCAAATTAGACGCTATTTAAAGAAGAAACTTACTTACCGTAAAAAACTCCAACCAATGCGCCAATGGATGATTTTAATCGGAACAAAAGTCATGTATTCTGGGATATGGATCATCATCCCTATGCTGGTCATGAAAATGCCTTGGTGGCAAATTCTTTTAGGCTTCTTTATTATGCACTATACTGCAGGCCTTATTTTGAGTCTAACCTTTCAATTGGCTCACGTTATTGAGGATGCCCAAATGCCACTACCCGATAAAGAAACTGGGAACATGAAAAACACCTGGGCAATTCATCAATTATTAACCACGGTGAATTTTTCTACTAAAAACAGGTTTGTCAATTGGTTTACAGGTGGTTTAAACCACCAAATTGAACACCACATTTTTCCTCATATTAGTCATATCCATTACACAGATATTGCAAAAATTGTGAAAAAAACTGCAAAGGAGTTTAATTTACCTTACAACGAGTATAAAACTACTAGAAGTGCCTTATTTTCGCACTTCAAACATTTAAAAAAGATGGGGGTTCAACCCGCATAAACGACTATTATTATGGAGGCACTTTCGGCACGAATCAACAGTCTACCTGTTTCAGCTACCCTTGCCATGGCTGCAAAAGCCAGAGAATTAAAAAATGAAGGAATTGACGTTATTGGATTAAGTCTGGGGGAACCAGATTTCAATACCCCTGAATTCATTAAAGATGCTGCTATTCAAGCAGTAAATGACAACTATAACGCTTACTCTCCTGTCGATGGATATGCTGATTTAAAGCAAGCCATCATCACTAAATTTAAAAGAGATAATGGGCTAGAATATGCCGCAAACCAGATTGTAGTTTCTACGGGAGCAAAACAATCGATTGCTAACGTGTGTATGGTCTTACTCAACCCTGGGGACGAAGTTCTACTTCCTGCACCTTATTGGGTAAGTTATTCTGCTATTGCTACCCTGGCAGAAGCAAAATCAACCATTATCCCTACCAGTATTGATAATGATTTCAAGATTACGCCAGAGCAACTTGAAGCAGCCATTACGCCTAAGACAAAACTCATCATGTTTAACTCGCCTAATAACCCGAGTGGAACAATTTATACAGAAGACGAGTACCGTGCACTAGGAAAAGTTTTAGAAAAGTATCCAGACATTTATATTATGTCTGATGAGATTTATGAGCACATCAACTATGGGACACCCCACTTTAGTATTGCTGCTATTCCAGCATTATATGACCGCACGATCACCGTTAACGGAGTTGCAAAAGCTTTTGCAATGACGGGATGGAGAATAGGCTATATCGGAGCACCTGCGTGGATTGCTAAAGCCTGTAACAAAATGCAGGGCCAGATTACTTCTGGAGCAAACTGTATCGCACAACGTGCAACCATTACTGCCCTTGAGGCACCGGTGAGTAACATTCAATATATGGTGGATGAGTTCCAAAATCGACGTAAATTAATCATCGAATTACTTACTGCCATTCCAGGTTTTCGCATTAATGAGCCAGAAGGAGCCTTTTATGTGTTCCCAGATGTTTCTTATTATTTTGGAAAAACCATGAATGGAAAAATCATTAATGACGCCTCTGACTTTGCGCTTTATTTATTAGAAGAAGCTCACGTGGCAACGGTAACAGGAGACGCCTTTGGAAATGGAGATTGTATCCGTATTTCTTATGCTGCCTCTGTAGACAACATTAAAGAAGCGATTGCGCGAATTGCGAAAGCATTAGCCTAACACAATTAATATTGATTTAAGAAAACCGCCTTTGGGCGGTTTTTTTTATTCCCTATAGGTCAAAATATAAGCGTACTTTAGCAAAGTTATACAGCTACATGAAATTTAAGGATCTCGCCCTAGAGGCACCCATACTAAAAGCACTTGAAAAACAAGGCTATACACAGCCCACTCCTATCCAAGAAAAAGCCATCCCTATTTTATTAAAAGGGCATGATTTGTTGGGCGTTGCCCAAACTGGAACAGGAAAAACTGCTGCCTTTGGTATTCCTATTTTAAACCATTTGTGCAAAGACAAATCCACTGGAAAAGGAAGACGTAAAATAAAAGCCCTAGTGGTCACTCCAACACGTGAGCTCGCCATTCAAATTGCCGAAAACTTTACCGCCTACAGCCAGTTCACTAACCTTAGAAACGCCGTCATTTTCGGTGGGGTTAAACAAGCCCAACAAGTGAAAAACCTGCGTAATGGCGTTGACATATTAATCGCAACTCCGGGACGATTGTTGGATTTAATGAGTCAAGGTCATATCACTTTCAAAGATTTGGAACATGTGGTATTAGACGAAGCAGATCAAATGCTGGACATGGGCTTTATTCATGATGTCAAAAAAATAATTGCTCATCTTCCTAAAAAAAGACAATCGCTTTTCTTTTCGGCCACCATGCCAAAAACAATCGTCGAACTGTCCAAAAAAATGCTGGGTAACTTTGAACGTGTTACCATCAAACCAGAACAGGCAACTGCAGAAAAGGTAGAACAAGGCATTTATTTTGTAAGTAAAGGCAACAAGCCAAAACTATTAGTGCACTTACTTGAAGAGTGTAAAAACGAATCTGTCCTTGTGTTTTCCCGTACCAAACACGGAGCAAATAAAATTGTTAAAAAGCTAGAACAATCTGGAATTCGGTCAGCAGCTATCCATGGAAATAAATCTCAAAATATGCGACAGAAAGCATTGGGGGATTTTAAAATGGGAAAACTAAATGTTCTTGTTGCAACAGATATCGCAGCTAGAGGAATTGACATTGACGAACTATCCCTAGTGATCAACTTTGATCTTCCCAATGTTGCAGAAACCTATGTCCACCGCATCGGTAGAACAGGAAGAGCAAATGCAAGCGGGATAGCGCTTTCCTTTTGCATGGCAGAAGAACGCCCCTACCTTAAAGATATTGAGCAACTCATCAAACAAAAAGTACCGCGCTTAGGGGATCATCCATTTATGGAAGACCACGATGCCATAGAAGAGGCTTCTGTTAAAAAACCAGCTAAAGCAAGGCCCAAAAAGCGGAATTATTCTCGAAACAATCGCTCGAAAAAAAGAAAGCAATCTTAATTACGAATTAGTTTTTTGCCTTTTTAATTCTTCATAAAATCGGGCACAAGTAACAAAGTGCCATGGTACTACGACGAGCACTCCAACTCCTAGGCATAAAAGGCCTAGTAAATACCACGGAATAAATCGCAAAGTAAGACCTAACAATTTAAAACGGTAGCCTGAAGTCAAGTTCCAACTTTCGTTTAAACACTCACTAAAAGATAATTCAGGTCGATCTGCCATGATATAAAAAGTCATGGAAAGTGCAATCCCTACTACTATCCCTGGAATAATCAATAAAACAATCCCAACAAAGACCAATATGGTGTAGCAAAGGTTCGCTAAAAAGCTTTTCCCAAAAAATTTAAAGCCATCAAATAACTGAAAAAAATGTGGGGTCTCCCCTCTTATCACAGAAAACGAAAAATAGGCTAGCCCTACAGAGAGCGGACCCGATAATAATAAACTGATTACACCTTCCCCATCTGGAAAGATACTAGAAGGAACTCCCACGATAATTGCATAGACAAAGGCTATCAGAACCCCGAGGCCCCAGTGGGGCGCCAAATCTTTTCTGGACTGGCGCATTAAATTTAGATTTGAAAAGGGCATAATGATGTATTTAATTAAAACAAGATATAAAAAAACCGCCTATTGGCGGTTTTCTTTGTTTATCCTTTGACGATTTGCTCTTGGTGATTAATCGACTCTTGGTGAATCGCTTTAAACATTCGAAGAACAAACTCTTCTGACAATCCACGGCTCTCTCCTTCTAAAACCATTTTACCTAGGATTTCATTCCAACGCTTATTTTGAAGCACTGCAACATTATTGGTTTTCTTTAATTCTCCAATCGCTTCAGCTACTTTCATACGCTTGCCTAAGGTATCTAAAATTGCTTGATCAGCAACATCGATTTGCGCACGAAGGTTCTGTAATTCAGCTTGGTAAGACTCCTCGTCTGTTGTAGCTTCTCTAATTTTCAAATCCTTCATGATTTGAACTAAAGCAGTAGGAGTAACTTGCTGTGCAGCATCACTCCATGCATTATCTGGATCCCAGTGGCTTTCGATCATTAAACCGTCAAAGTTTAAATCAAGGGCCATTTGGCAAGTATCAAAAATCATATCGCGTTTCCCAGTAATGTGAGATGGATCACAGATTAAAGGAAGATCAGGGAAGCGATTTTGAACCTCAACGGCAATTTGCCATTCTGGATTATTTCTGTACTTAGACTTTCCATAAGCAGAAAATCCACGGTGAATTAAACCTAGGTTTTTAATGTTTGCAGTGTATAAACGTTCAACCCCACCTAGCCATAAAGCTACGTCTGGGTTTACTGGATTTTTCACCAATACAATCTTATCAGTTCCCTCAAGGGCATCGGCAATTTCTTGCACAATAAATGGACTTACTGTTGAACGTGCACCGATCCATAAGATATCGATATCGTGTTCTAAGGCTAGTTTTACGTGGTCTTTATTCGCTACCTCAGTAGCTGTTAGCAAACCTGTTTCTTCTTTTACACGTTGTAGCCATTTTAGACCAATTGCTCCTACTCCTTCAAAGTTTCCAGGACGGGTTCTAGGTTTCCAGATACCTGCACGGTAAACCGTTACATCTGTATCTTTGAGTTCATGAGCAATTTTCATGACTTGCTCTTCTGTTTCGGCACTACAAGGTCCACCGATTACTAAAGGGTGCGAAAGACCAAAGTCGTTTAACCATTCGCGCATTGCTGGTGTATTCTCCATATCTAATTATTATGTTTTATTCCGTTTAAGATGGTTGTTAATTGGTTGGTATGTTTCATTTGTTGGTGCAAATCATCGATAGCATCTGCTGCTAATTTGCTTTTGAAATCTTCTAAATTTTTAATGTAAGCCGAAAGAATCTCTAATACATTTTCTTTATTCTGCTCAAAAATAGGCGCCCACATATCTGGGGAACTTTTTGCCAAACGAACGGTAGATTCAAATCCACTTCCGGCAAGATCAAAAATGTTTTGCTCATTGGCTTCTTGCTCAAGGACAGTTTTACCTAACATAAAAGAGCTTACGTGAGATAGGTGAGAAACACAGGCCATATGACGGTCGTGTTCTTGTGGCTCCATAAAACGCAAGTACATGCCCATTTGGCGAAAGATGGTTTTTGACCAAGTCAATAAATCGGCACGGGTTTTTTTGGCCTCACATAAAATTTGAGGCTTTCCAGCAAACAATCCTAGATGGGCTGCCTTTGGTCCAGAAAACTCTGTCCCCGCAATAGGATGGGCTGCAAGGTATTGATCACGTTTAGGGTGGTTTTCTACCACCTTACACAACTGCTCTTTGGTGGAACCTACATCAAATAACAAAGCATCATCATTCAATTGATCTAAAAGACTAGGCAATAAACGAAGACTTTCTTTTACAGGGACGCTCAAGATCACGCGATCTGCTTCTGCTAAAGTGTCTAGGCTTCCTTTTTCATCGATGATCCCTAAGGATAGGGCTTCCTCTAGATGAGCCTCGCTTTGATCAACGCCTACAATGGTGCAATCATCATACAACTGTTTAAGCTCTAAAGCCATTGAACCCCCAATTAAACCAATACCGATGACGTATATTTTCATGCTTTCATTCGGTTTATTGCGGTGGTTATTTGATCTTCATTCACGCAAAGTGAAAAGCGAATATAGCCTTCTCCTTGTGTTCCAAAAATAGTTCCGGGGGTGATAAAGATATCCTTCTCATAAAGGATTTGATCGATATATTCTTCTGCTGCGATAGTGGTGTCATTGAGCTTCGCCCAAACAAACATCCCCACACTATTAGGATCAAAAGTAGCATTCATTAAAGTGGCTAACTCTTCTACTAGTTTTCTGCGTTTTTTATAGGTAGCATTCAATTCTGTAAACCAGGAGTTGGGGGCATTTAGAGCGGCGATGGCCCCTTGCTGAATCCCATAAAACATTCCCGAATCCATATTGCTTTTCACCTTTAAAACCGCTTGAATATTTTCAGCATTCCCCGATAACATTCCAACACGCCAGCCGGCCATGTTAAAGGACTTGCTCAAGGAATTTAATTCCATGGCGACGTCTTTTGCTCCAGGAAGGGACAAAATACTTTGGGGATCATCATTTAAAATAAAACTATAGGGATTATCATTGATCAACAAAATCTCTTCTTTTGCCGCCCATTGAATCAATCTTTCCAAGGTGGTATGATCCACATTCGCCCCAGTAGGCATGTGGGGATAATTCAACCACATTAATTTGATTTTAGAAGTATCAAGGGCTTCTAGAGCATCAAAATCTGGTTGCCAATTATTTTCAGCTTTTAAGTCATAAAAAACTGGATTAGCCTCGACTAATTGCGTCACCGCGTTGTAAGTAGGGTAACCCGGATTAGGAATCAACACCTCATCGCCTTTATTGAGAAAGGCCATGGAGATATGCATAATTCCTTCTTTAGATCCCATTAAAGGAAGTACTTCCGAAGAAGGATCTAGTCCAACCGCATAATTACGCTTGTAAAAATGAGCAATCGCTTCGCGTAATTCTGGAAGACCCTGATAACTTTGATACATATTGGCCCGCGGGTGTGCCATTGCCCCTTGAAGTGCCTCAACAACAGAAGGATGCGGAGGAAGATCAGGACTCCCTATCCCCATATTCAACACAGGTTTTCCTGCCTGAACTAGAGCTGCCACTTCGCGTAACTTCTTTGAGAAGTAGTATTCTTTTACGCTTTCCAATCGTGTTGCTGTACTTACTTTCATTTCTTAACGTCGGCGTATTCGCCTAATATTTTAAATTCTAAGGCCATGATTTTTAAAATCTGGCGTGCTTTTTCATATTGCTCAAAGGTGTCGAAAGTCACATCGACAAAAAAGGCGTATTTCCCGGGGGTTTCAATCACAGGAAGCGACTGGATTTTTGTCAAACTCAACAAGCAATCGCTCATTACGTTGAGTACTGCCGCTAAACTCCCTCTTTGGTGATCTAAAATAAATTTCAAAGAAGCCTTATTGATTTGGTCTTGGGCTAAACTGCCATTCTTTTTTTGCACCACTACAAAACGAGTGATGTTGTTTTTGATGGTTTGAATTGATTCGGCTAAAACCGTGAGGCCATAAATTTGTGCAGCTGCTTTTGGAGCAATGGCAGCAATTCCCTGGCGCTGCTCTTCAGCGATCATTTTGGCCACATTAGCAGTATCAGATGCTTCAATCAATTTAATATGGGGATAATTGCGAAAAAACTCCTTGCACTGCAACAAGGCCATAGGGTGAGAATGCACCTCTTGAAGGTCTTCAATGGTTTGCCCTGCTAAAGCCATCAAAGTATGGTGAATGGTTAGATTGTATTCTCCTACTATACTAAGATCGTTGTGATCGATTAAGGCATAATTAGGGATAATCGATCCAGCAATAGAATTCTCTAAAGCCATTATTGCTTGCTTGACTTCTCCAGAGAGCACAGCATCAACAACGGCATCAAAACTAAGGCACTCTTTTAAATTCACATCAGCATGAAAGTAGTCCATTGCTACGGCATGATGAAAAGAGCCTTTAATTCCCTGAATTGCGATTTTAGTTTCCATTTATATTCCAAAAAAAAAGTCCCGAACATTCGTCAGGACTTTATTTATATTGTAATGTTAGTTTACTACAAAGTCCTTCCTGCTTCTGTATAGAAGTAAAAAAAATTGTTGTAATAAAAAAACGTCTTGTTCATTTGTTTAATTAACAGTGCAAATCTAAGCCCACATTAGACAAAAACAAATTTTTGCTCCATTTTTTTTAGAAAAAGAAGTAATTTACTTACGAAACAAACAAACTTGAATCAAAATGTTACGACAAACTATATTTCTTTTACCCCTTTTCTTTATTGCCTGCATAAATGTAGATGTAAAGGTCGAAAAAGACCCTAACGATTTTCGCTTTCTCGAAACAACCATTAGTGAATTATCTACTGGATATATCCAAGGAGACTTTTCTATTGAAGCGGTGACCCAAGCTTATTTAGATCGCATTGAACAGATTGACAAAGAAGGACCAACCCTTCGCGCTATCATACAAGTTAATCCAGAGGCGATTGCCATCGCCAAAGCACTCGATGAAGAATTAGCTAACGGACAGTCACGTGGACCCCTACACGGGATTCCCATTGTATTAAAAGACAATATCGACACCCATGATCAAATGAACACCACCGCTGGATCAAGGGCATTAAAAGGTTCTAAGCCTTTACAAGACAGTCCTCTTGCCAGACAATTACGTGCTGCTGGCGCAGTTATTTTGGCGAAAGCCAACCTAAGCGAATGGGCTAACTTTAGAGGGCAAAACTCATCAAGTGGTTGGAGTGGTATGAATGGACAAACCAAAAACCCTTACGTACTAACACGAAACCCCTGTGGCTCGAGTTCTGGGTCTGGGGTAGCCGTTTCTGCTAACCTCACGGTTTTAGCCATAGGAACAGAAACCAATGGATCAATAGTATGTCCTTCTAATGCCAACGGAATTGTAGGGATTAAACCCACTGTGGGCTTGATTAGCCGTTCAGGGATTATCCCGATTTCTTTTACCCAAGATACCGCTGGCCCCATGGCAAGAACACTGACTGATGCGACCATCGCTTTAGCTGCCCTAACCGCCACAGATGAACAAGACAGTAAAACCCTTGCAGAAGGCAGAGTTGCCTTAAACGATTACACTCCGTTTTTAAAGAAAGATGGTGTAGCCGGAAAACGCATTGCACTTTATACTGCACCCTTAGGACAAAATACCGAAGTGGATAGCTTAGTGCGTCAATCGATTCGAACGCTGGAAGCTGCAGGAGCTACTGTAATTGAAATTGACAACATCGCCCCTAGAGCGACAGGAGGCAATTCTTTTCAGGTTATGCTACACGAATATAAAGAGGGACTTAATACTTACTTTGCTGCTTTGGGCGAGAATGCGCCCATCAAAAACTTAGACGAACTAATCGCCTTTAACGAAGCAGATTCAATCGAATTAAAATATTACAATCAGGCCTATTTGAAAATGGCAAATGAAAAAGAAGACTTAGCAAGTGAGGCTTATCAAACCGCTCTTGCGAATCTTCAACGCATGAGTCAAAAAGAAGGAATTGATCGTGTTATGGACGAACACAATTTAGATGCCATCGTTGCTCCTACTGGAAGTCCCGCCTGGAGTACCGACTGGCTCAATGGAGACAATTATCATTTAGGAAGTTCTTCCCCAGCGGCTTGGGCAGGCTACCCTAACATCACTATTCCTATGGGAGACATCCATGGTTTACCCGTTGGATTATCGTTCTTTGGGCGAGCGTGGAGCGAGCCTACTTTAATTGAAATTGCCTATGGTTTTGAACAAAAAACAAACGCAAGAATCACCCCTGGCTTTAGAGCGAACGACGAAGAATAAATGAAGACATTATTACAACAACTTCTTGCCATCGAAAACTTTGATGTGTATTTAGTATTGGGGATTTTAATCGGCTTTGGCTTAATCGAATCTTTTGCAGGATACCTGCGCAATTCAAAACGCAAAAAAGGAGACTGGCTACAAGAAGTTTTTAGTTTCTTCTTCCTTTCTACTGGCATAAAACCCGCTATAGTTACCACAGTGTTTTTATTGGGGAATACTTTTTATCCAGCAAGTGCGAACTTGCTTACTGGCCTTCCTTTTGTTAGCATCTTCTTTGGATACCTCCTTATAGATGATCTTTTGCAGTATTGGTATCATCGCTCTGCACATGAATACCCCTTTTTATGGAAGTTGCATCGCAGCCACCATCAAGCGGAAGAAATGGGTTATTTTGTTTCTTATCGCAATGCGCTATTGTACTATATCATGATGCCAAATATCTGGTGGGTGGGCTTAATCGTTTTTGCAGGCGGTGCCAAAGCTGTCGCGCTAGGACTCGTCATTAAGCAAGCGATTATCATCAGTTCACACAGTCGAATCAAATGGGATGCACCTTTTTATAAATACGCTTTTTTAACTCCTTTTATTAAGGTTATCGAGCGGATTATCATTACGCCTTCTTTTCATCATGCGCATCATGGGACTTCTATGCTCGACAACTCGAGTGACCCCAATGCGAACTTTGGAAATATGTTTAGCTTATGGGATCAATTCTTTGGAACAGCAAAGTTCCAAACTGCTTACCCACAAGAATACGGCTTGCAAAAGAAAACCGAAGACGACTGGACCGCCGGCTACTTCTACCCTTTTATCAAATCAAAAGATAAGAATAGTGACTGGCATAAAGATTTTCAACACCACAAGACAGCAACAAATGACGCTTTAACGGTATCCTTAACTAAAGGAGAAAACTACCTTTGGTGTGCCTGTGGAAAAAGCAGCCAACAACCCTTTTGCGATGGCTCCCATCACGGTAGTAAAGTCAAACCTTTAAAGTTTACCGCAAAAAGAACGGGTGAAGTACGCATGTGCAATTGTAAAGCCACAAAAAAAAGACCTTTTTGTGACGATACTCACCTAAATCTATAAACATGTCAAAGAAAGCGATTATTGTAGGAGCAAGCTCCGGAATTGGAAAAGCCCTCGCCATTGTATTAGCCCAGCAAGGCTACAAAGTAGGCATCACAGGACGAAGAGGGGAAATGCTAGAAGAAATAAAAGCCCTCTACCCTGAGGCGATCTTCCCCATGGTTTCTGATGCCACTCACCCCGATGCAGAGAAACAACTCGATCATCTTGTGACAGCATTAGGAGGGTTAGATCTCTTTGTTATTTCAGCAGGAATGGGTGTGCTCAACAAAGCCTTAGACTATTCAATTGAAAATGCTACCAACCAACTCAATGTGATTGCCTTTACTAAAATGGTGAATTGGGGAGTGCATTTTTTTGAAGCACAAGGCCATGGTCATCTGGCCAATATTTCTTCTGTAGCCAGTAGAAGAGGAGGACGTTTAACCCCTTCTTACAATGCGACAAAGGCCTACCAATCGAATTATTTTGAAGGGGTAAGGCAACGCTTTTATAAACTAAAACTTCCTATCCATACAACAGATATCCGTCCCGGTTTTGTGGATACCGACATGGTTCAAGGGAGTGGGATTTTTTGGATGGCACCAAAAGAAAAAGCCGCGAAACAAATCTATAAAGCACTTCAACGTAAAAAAGCGGTGGTGTATGTAACCAAACGCTGGGCATTGATCGCTTTTATTTTTTCGAACATGCCAAAATGGATGCACAAAAGAATGTAAAGTTTTATCTTTAGCAAAAAAGTACGCCGTGTTACAACTTCACAATATTGCCAAAAGCTATCCCGCAGTGACTGCCTTAAAAGGCGTCTCCTTTGAATTAAAAGCAGGGGAAGTTGTGGGCTTATTAGGCCCTAATGGAGCTGGGAAATCAACCCTAATGAAAATATTAACCGGCTACTTAAAAGACTGGGAAGGGGAAATTCTCTATGGTGAAAAAGACCTGCGCAAAGACATCAAAAGCATACAGCAGGTCACGGGTTATTTACCTGAAAATAACCCGCTTTATTCTGACTTGTACGTACTAGAATACCTCAAATTTGTGGCAGGTTTATACAATATTAAAAATGCCCCCTTTGATCAAGTCATTGACAAAGTTGGGCTAAACGAGGTAAAGAAAAGAAAGATCAATACCCTCTCAAAAGGGTATCAACAACGGGTAGGACTCGCAGCAGCCTTGCTTCATGATCCAGAAATTCTCATCCTCGATGAACCCACCACAGGCTTAGACCCCAACCAACTCATCGAGATTAGAAAAGTCATTCGTCAACTGGGCGAAGAGAAAATTGTCTTGTTTTCCACCCATATACTATCTGAAGTAGAAAGTGTTTGCGATCGCGTCATCATTATACGACAAGGTGAGGTCGTCGCAGATCAAAGTTTGGATAGCCTTAGAAAAGGCCAACAGCAAATTATCCAAGTAGAATTTGACTACCGCATCGAAACCGAAGCCTTAAGCAAGATTGAAGGCATCACCAAGGCCGTCAATACCTTTGACTTTCAGTACGAATTGTATTGTAGTGGTCAAGAGGACATTCGTCCAAAAGTCTTTGACTTCGCCCACGACAATCAATTAAAGATTCTCTCCCTCAATCAAAAGAATGAGAATTTAGCGGAACTGTTTAACCAGCTAACTGCTTAAAAAATCGCCTCAGCAATTGCCTTGATATTATCAGATTTCCCCATCGAATAATAATGCAAGAAGGGAACTCCTGCGTCTTTTAATCCTTGACTTTGTTGAATGCACCACTCTACTCCTACTTGGCGAACGGCTTTATTGTCTTTACAATCAATCACGGAACGAATTAAATCGTCCGGAAGATCGACGTGAAAACGATGCGGTAAAGCGTTCAATTGCTTTTTAGTCGCTAGGGGTTTTAATCCCGGGATAATAGGCACATTAATGCCAGCTTCTTTGCATTTGTCCTGAAACTCAAAAAACTTTTGATTGTCAAAAAACATTTGAGTAACGATATAATCTGCCCCAGCGGCAATTTTTTTCTTTAAAAAGTGTAGATCACTTTCTAAGCTAGGGGCTTCCATGTGTTTCTCTGGATACCCTGAAACTCCGATACAGAAATCTGTTTTTGAAGTATTCTGAATTTCTTCATCCAGATATTTCCCTTGATTTAAGTCAGTGATTTGCCCAACCAACTCATTCGCATAGGCATGTCCATTTTTATTGGGACTAAAATACACTTCGCTTTTGACGGCATCCCCACGTAAGGCCACAACATTATCAATGCCTAAAAAGTCTAAGTCAATCAAAAAGTTTTCGGTATCCTCTTTGGTAAAACCTCCACATAAAATATGGGGAATAGCATCAACATTGTATTTGTGCTGAATCGCAGCACAAATTCCTACTGTTCCTGGGCGCTTGCGTATGATATGCTTTTCTAATAATCCACCTTCTAATTCCTTATAAACATATTCCTCACGGTGGTAAGTTACATCAATAAAAGGGGGATTAAACTCCATCAATGGATCGATTGAGTCATAGATAGATTGAATATTTTGTCCCTTTAAAGGTGGAAGAATCTCAAAGGTAAATTGCGTTTGATTTTTTGCTTTAGCAATATGTTCCGTTACTTTCACTGTGTCTTATTTTAAGTTGGGTCGAAGCCATTTTTCGGCTTCTTCAAGGGTGATATTTTTTCTTTGAGCAAAGCTCTCTAATTGGTCTTGTGTAATTTTACCTACGCCAAAATACTGGGCTTCTGGATGGGCAAAATAATAACCCGAAACCGATGCTGCTGGCCACATGGCTAGGCTTTCGGTAAGGCTTACCCCGATGCGTTCTTTAACTTGGAGTAAATCCCAAATGGTGTTTTTCTCTAAGTGGTCTGGACAAGCGGGATAGCCGGGCGCAGGTCGAATTCCTTTGTATTGTTCCTTGATTAAGGCGTCATTGTTTAAACTTTCTTGGGCAGCATATCCCCAGTGCTTAACCCGCACTTCGCGGTGCAAGTATTCTGCAAAAGCTTCAGCAAAACGATCGGCAAGGGCCTTGATCATAATGGCGTTGTAATCGTCATTATTGTCTTCATATTGCTTCGCCAATTCTGCCGTACCAAAGCCAGCAGTAACGCAAAATGCACCGATATGGTCATTTAATCCAGTAGCTTTAGGCGCGATAAAATCGGCCAAAGCAATATTAGGTTTACCTGGACGCTTTTTTAATTGCTGACGAAGGCTGAGGAATTTCCCCAAAGTCTTTTTCCGATCTTGATCGGCATAAACTTCTATATCATCTTCTTCCACCGTATTAGCAGGGAAAAGCCCAAAAACGGCTTTGGCAGTCAATAATTTTTTATCGAGGATTTCTGTCAATAGTACTTGTGCATCGGCAAATAATTCTGTCGCTTGCTCTCCTACTATTTCGTCATTTAAAATAGCGGGATAATGCCCGTGCAAGTCCCATGAACGAAAGAAAGGACTCCAATCAATATAGGGCACCAAAGCATCCAAATCTTGATTTTCAATGACCTGTACCCCTAACTGCTGCGGTGTAAATGGTGTAAAGTTTTCCCAGTCTAAGGCTAACTTTCGCTCGCGTGCAAGACTTAAAGAAATGTGCTCTTTGGTTTCTTGACGGTCTAAAAACTTCGCTCTAAACTTTTCGTATTCCTCGCGAATTTGCACTTTGTAGCTAGGAGCATTTTCTTTATTCAACAAACTCCCCGCAACGGTAACTGCTCTAGAGGCATCGTTAACATGCACGACAGAGGTTTCTAATTCTGGCGCAATCTTTACTGCAGTATGCGCTTTAGAAGTTGTTGCACCACCAATCAATAAAGGAATGTTTAATTCTTGACGCTTTAACTCTTGTGCGATATAAATCATCTCATCTAGAGAAGGAGTGATCAACCCAGATAAACCAATAATATCCACCTGCTCTTTTATGGCCGTTTCAATGATTTTTTCTGGCGGAACCATAACCCCCAAATCGATGATTTCATAATTATTACAGGCCAGTACAACCCCCACGATGTTTTTTCCAATATCGTGAACGTCTCCTTTTACCGTCGCCATTAATATCTTTCCGGCGGCTTGTTGCTTTCCATCTTTTTCGGCTTCTATATAGGGTAATAAATAAGCCACCGCTTTTTTCATTACACGAGCAGATTTTACCACCTGGGGCAAAAACATTTTCCCAGACCCAAAGAGATCTCCCACCACATTCATACCACTCATTAAATGGCCTTCGATCACTTCAATAGGCTTTTCTGAGGCGAGACGAGCTTCTTCAACATCTTCTTCAATAAACTCATCTATCCCTTTGACTAAAGAATGGGTAATGCGGTCTTGTAAAGCGTCGCTTCGCCATGCTTTAACCTCAACTTTTTTATCTTTTTGATCATTGATTAGGGTCTCTGCAAATTCTAACAAGCGCTCTGTCGCATCATCTCTTCTATTCAAGAGAACATCTTCTACATGTTCGAGTAAATCTTTTGGGATTTCATCATAAATTTCTAACATGCTAGGATTGACGATCCCCATATTCATTCCGTGCTGAATCCCGTGATATAAAAAAGCCGAATGCATGGCTTCGCGCACACGATTATTTCCTCTAAAAGAGAAAGAAACATTACTTACTCCGCCACTTACATGGGCATGAGGTAAGTTTTCACGAATCCATTTTGCCGATTTGAAAAAGTCTAGTGCGTTGCGTTTATGTTCTTCCATTCCTGTGGCTACAGGGAATACATTGGGGTCAAAAATGATGTCTTCTGAAGGGAAATTAACCTGCTCGACTAAAATCTTATAAGAGCGTGCACAAATCTCAATACGACGATCTAAGGTGTCTGCTTGTCCATCTTCATCAAAGGCCATTACGATTACAGCAGCGCCATAACGACGAATGGTTTTGGCTTGCCTAATAAAGTTTTCTTCTCCCTCTTTTAAACTAATTGAATTCACCACACATTTCCCCTGAACGACTTTTAGTCCAGCTTCGATAATCTCCCATTTAGAAGAGTCGATCATAATAGGGATTCGAGAAATATCTGGCTCTGCCGCTAAAAGATTAAGGAACTTTGTCATGGCTTTTACCCCATCGATCATCCCTTCGTCCATATTGACATCCAGAATCTGTGCCCCGCCTTCTACTTGGTCGCGGGCAATTTCAATGGCAGTATTATAATCGTTTTGCTCGATTAATCGCAAAAAGCGTCGTGAACCGGTTACATTGGTTCGTTCTCCAACATTGACAAAGTTTGATTCAGGGGTAACCACCAAAGGCTCAAGACCAGAAAGTTTTAAGTAACGTGCTTCCATTAGGCAATTTTTGAAACTTTTCTTGGAGAATAATTTTGGGCCACCTCTGCAATCAATTGGATATGCTCTGGGGTTGAACCACAGCATCCCCCAATGATATTCACTAGACTTTCGTCCAGGTATTTTTTAATCAAATCCCTCATTTCCTCTGGGGTTTGATCATAAGCTCCAAAGGCATTAGGCAAGCCTGCATTAGGGTGAGCAGAGACTAAAACTTCAGTTGTATTTGATAAACGACGCAGATAAGGCAGTAATTGATCTGCCCCTAAAGCGCAATTAAAGCCTATGCTTAACAAAGGGATATGTGAAACCGAAACGGCAAAAGCTTCAACTGTTTGTCCAGAAAGGGTTCTTCCGCTGGCATCGGTGATTGTACCACTCACCATGACTGGAATGTCCCAATTATTTTCTTCTTTTAAAATATCAATGGCATAAAGGGCCGCTTTTGCGTTAAGCGTATCAAAAACTGTTTCTACTAATAAAACATCTGCTCCTCCTTCTACTAATCCTCTTACTTGCTCGCTATAGGCTTCGACTAAATCGTCAAAAGTTACCGCACGATAGCCTGGATCATTGACATCTGGAGACATACTTGCCGTTCTGTTTGTTGGACCTATTGATCCTGCCACAAAACGAGGCTTGTGTGGGTTTGCCTTAGTAAACTCGTCTGCAACCTCACGGGCTAATCTAGCCGATTCTACATTGAGTTCATATACTAAATCTTCCATGGCATAATCTGCCATCCCGATAGAGGTAGAAGAAAAAGTATTAGTCTCTACGATATCTGCTCCTACTTCAAAGTATTCGCGATGTATGGCTTTGATTGCCTCTGGCTGAGTAATGGACAATAAATCATTATTCCCTTTTAGGGGATAAGGATGATCTTTAAATCGATCTCCACGAAAATCTTCTTCCTCGAATTTATAGGCTTGCAACATGGTTCCCATGGCGCCATCAAGGACTAAGATTTTTTCCGCTAAGGTTTTTTCAATCTTGGTCATTTATATTTTTTCTAAGGCTTGCGCTAAATCGTTTTGAATATCTTCAGGGTGTTCTAGTCCAATAGACAAACGCACCATCCCGTCTGTAATTCCAACTGCTTCTCGGTCTTCAATTGTCAGCTTACTGTGCGTAGTTGAGGCTGGGTGGGTAACAATAGTGCGCGAATCCCCTAGATTAGAAGAAAGCGACAACAGCTTAATGTTATCAAAAAAGTTTCTCCCGGCACTCAATCCGCCTTTTACTTCAAAGGCAATAATGCTCCCCCCTTGACTCATTTGCTTTTTCGCTAATTCATATTGCGGATGAGATTTTAAAAAGGGATACTTTACCCAGTTGATTTTAGGGTGACTTTCTAAAAATTCTGCTACGGTTAAAGCAGATTGACAATGGCGATCTACCCTAACTGGGAGGGTTTCCATACTTTTTGACAAAACCCATGCGTTAAAGGGAGATAAGGCAGAACCCGTATTACGGGCAAAGAGATAAAGTTCTCGAATCAAGTCTTTTCTTCCCACAGTAACGCCACCTAAAACTCTTCCTTGACCATCGATCAGTTTAGTTGCAGAATGTATCACTAAATCTGCTCCAAATTTAATAGGCTGCTGTAAATAAGGGGTAGCAAAACAATTATCAATCACTAGGATTAAATTGTGTTTTTTGGCTAGCTCCCCTAAAAAAGCAAGGTCTAAAATGTCTACCCCAGGGTTAGTAGGGGTTTCTGCATAAATGATCTTTGTATTAGGCTGTATTAGGGCTTCGGCCTGTTCTGGTTTAGCAACATCAAAATAAGAGGTCTTGATGTTCCATTTTGGTAAAAACTTTGTAAAAGTACTGTGTGTTGACCCAAATACAGAACGCGCAGAAACAATATGATCCCCGCCATCGAGTAAAGCTGCAAATGTTCCAAAAACAGCTCCCATCCCTGTAGCATAAGAAACGCCATCTTCTGCGCCTTCCATATCGGCGACTTTTGCGACTAGCTCTGAAGTGTTAGGATTAGTAAAACGACTGTAAATATTGCGTTGTTTTTCTTCTGCGAAAGCAGCCCGCATTTCTTCAGCATCTTCAAAAACAAAACTTGAAGTAAGATGCAAGGGAGTAGAGTGCTCTGAAAATTGAGAGCGCTCCATTTGTGTACGAATAGCCTTTGTTTCTAGTTTATGGCTCATACTGCTTTTCCGTTTAAAATGATTGAAAACTGAATATCTGCCACGGTATCGATCATTTTTGAAACAGAACAATACTTCTCATAAGACAATTTTGCGGCACGCTTTGCCTTTTCTGGTGTAATGTCTTCGCCCTCTAAATGAATGGTGATTTCTATGGTGTGAAACAAGGCAGGGACTGCTCCTTCTTCTCGTAAACCGTGGACTTCCATTCGTAAACTGTCTGGATTGATTTTTTGTTTGCCTAAAATGGCAACTATATCGATACTACTACAACCCGCCACGCCCATAAGGACTAATTCCATGGGGCTGATTCCAGCGACTACACCTTCACTTTTTGACTTGTTGTCTAAAATGACAGAGCGACCCGCTTCGTTGCGAACTTCAAATAAGTAATCTTTGTTAATTCTTTCTAAGCTAACTTTCATGGGCTTGCTTTTATTGGTTCAATATATTTTCTAAAATGACTTTTACTTTCTTTGGTTCCATCAAAAATGCATCGTGACCAAATTCTGATTCAATCACATGGTGCTTTATGTTTACCCCAGCTTTTTGGGCTAATTCTACCGTTTCGATGTCTTCGCTTAATGGAAAAAAGAGATCACTATCGATGGAGATAATGTGAATCTCTGACTGTATGTTTTTAATGTTTTCTTCAAAAGACTTCCCATTTCGAGTGATATCAATACTACCCAATAAATGATTCATGGTTTTGTATGCCTTAAGAGAGAAACGCTCTTTGAGTTTATCGCCGTGATACATCAACCAGGACTCAACATTAAACACTCCTAGCTCTTTATTTGTCGTTCTATTAAACCTTAGTTTAAAGGACTGTGGTGTTCTGTAGCACATCATGGCATGCATTCTGGCAATCTCTAGGGGTTTTGGACTACTGGCTAAGATTTGTTGTTGGATATAGGCATTCGCAATAATCCAGTCAGAAGATTTCCAATCTCCCCCTATCGGAATCATTTTTTGAATAAAATTGGGGCTTAAAGTGACCATTTCCCAAGCAATTCCTGCGCCAATGGATCCTCCGATAAGCGTATGTACTTTTTTAATCCCAATTTGGCGAAGTCCTGCGATAAAATAACCTGCTACTGTCCCTGTATGCCAATGTTTGTGATCTTCAATAAAATAATCGTCATAACCATTACCTGGTATGTTAAAACAAATGACTGCGTAGACATTAGTGTCTATCGTTTTATTTTTTCCAATCAAGTCATTCCACCAACCCTCTGGTCCAGTTAGACAAGAATTAGCGGTTAGCGGGTGATTAATCACTATCACAGGTGCAGAGAGATAATCTTGCCCAAAGTGCTGGTAACTTAATACCTGCCCGTTTGTTAAGCGGAGTTTTTGCAATTCGTTATGGACAAGAGTTTCTTGCATCTTTTATAAATTAAAGGCAGTTTTTACCGCTTCTACTTGGTCTAATTTCTCCCAGGTGAACAACTCCACCTCAATTTGTTTTGTTCCACTATAAGGAGAGGTAAAGGTTTTTGTGATAGTTTCTGGAGTTCTTCCCATATGGCCATAAGCAGCCGTTTCAGCATAAATAGGGGTTCTCAGTTTTAAACGTTGTTCAATCCCATAAGGTGTTAAGTCAAAAATACTTTTGACTTTTTCAGCAATCTGCCCATCTGTTAGAGTAACATTAGACTTTCCATAAGTGTTTACTGCAATAGAAGTAGGCTCTGCTACACCAATGGCATAACTCAATTGCACTAATAATTCGTCTGAAATTCCAGCAGCCACAAGGTTTTTGGCAATATGACGTGCAGCATAGGCTGCACTTCGGTCAACTTTACTGGGATCTTTCCCGCTAAAAGCGCCCCCACCGTGACCACCTTTTCCACCATAAGTGTCGACAATAATTTTACGCCCTGTTAAACCTGTATCGCCATGAGGTCCGCCGATAACAAATTTCCCTGTTGGGTTGATATGATAAGTGATATTCTCGTCAAATAATACTTGCAAGCGTTCTGGCAATTGTGCTTTTACGCGGGGGATTAAGATGGAAATAATATCCTGCTTAATCTTAGCCAGCATGCGATCATCATCTGCGTCAAATGGATCATGCTGTGTAGAAATGACAATAGTGTCGATACGAATAGGGGTATCATTATCGTCATACTCAAGCGTTACTTGTGATTTAGCATCTGGTCGCAAATAGGTAATGTCTTTATTTTCTCTTCTAAGTGCGGCTAACTCAATCAAGAGCTTGTGCGATAAATCTAGCGCTAGGGGCATATAGTTATCTGTTTCGTTTGAGGCGTAGCCAAACATGATTCCTTGATCACCTGCTCCTTGTGATTTTTTATCTGCTTTATCCACCCCTTGATTGATATCTTGAGACTGCTCGTGAATTAAGGAAATCACTCCACAAGAATCCCCAGAGAATTGGTATTCTCCTTTGGTATAGCCAATTTTATTAATGGTATCTCGTGCAATTTTTTGCACATCTAGATATGTAGCACTTTTAACTTCCCCTGCTAAGACCGTCTGTCCAGTAGTAACAAGGGTTTCGCATGCAACTTTACTTTCTGGGTCAAAAGCAAGAAAATTATCAATTAATGCATCACTGATTTGATCTGAGATCTTGTCTGGATGTCCTTCGCTTACAGATTCTGAGGTAAAAAAATAGGCCATTTTAATTTGCTTTCTGGAAGGATTTTGAAGATTACTTCTCTCAATGAAAGCAAATCTGTTTTAGCATTTTTTTTTCGAGGTGTGCAATCAGTCAAATCCTTCCTCGTTAATTATGATGCAAATATATTTCTTTTTTTGATTACTCAAAAAAATTAACAAGACATCTTTTTATCCTCGCTAGGGTCAAAATACTTTTATCTTCCAAAAAAAGAGCCTATTTTTAATAACTGTTAAGCAGGAACCATAAAATAAAATCAACAGAACATGCATATTGCCATCGCCGGTAACATTGGTGCCGGAAAAACAACCCTGACTAAACTACTTGCAAAACATTACCGCTGGGAAGCTCACTATGAAGAGGTGCTTAAGAATCCTTATCTAGATGATTTTTACCACGAAATGGAACGCTGGTCATTTAATTTACAGATCTATTTCCTCAATAGCCGTTTTGGGCAACTTTTAGAAATCAAAAAAAGTGGTAAAAAAGTCATTCAAGACAGAACAATTTATGAGGACGCTCACATATTCGCGCCCAACCTACATGCGATGGGACTATTAACAAAAAGGGATTTCGAAAATTATCAGGGCTTATTCAATCTGATGGAAGATATGGTTACTGCTCCAGACCTAATGATTTATTTGCGCAGCAGCATCCCTAATTTAGTAGATCAAATTCATCGCCGTGGAAGAGAGTATGAAAACTCTATCAGTATTGATTACTTAAGCCGTTTAAACGAACGTTATGAAGCGTGGATCCACAATTATGACAAGGGTAAATTACTCATCATCGATGTTGATGACCTCAACTTTGTCGATAAGCCAGAGGATCTGGGAAAAATCATAGAGATGATAGACGCCGAAATAAACGGTCTATTTTAAACATAAAAAAAGCGGATCAAATGATCCGCTTTTTTTTATTGTAGAAGGAGCAATTTCTACTCCTCTTCTTTATTAATATTAATCTTAACATCTTTCATTTCTTCAACAGCAGCTTGAATCTCTTCTTCTGTGCCAGAAATGACTTTTTCTTCAACTACAGTTTCTCCGTTTTCAGTAGTTGTGGTTTTTATAACAGCTTCCATTTGTCCTTGATCATCAGCATTGACTTCAACGCGAATCTCTTTGCGAACTTCTTCTTTAACTAACTCTGTTTGTGGTGCAGCATGTGAACCTAATAAAGGGGCAATAACAAGACCTACAAGACAAGTTAATTTAATCAAAATATTCATTGAAGGACCAGAAGTGTCTTTAAATGGATCTCCTACAGTATCTCCAGTAACGGCTGCTTTGTGGGCATCAGATCCCTTAAAGGTCATTTCTCCGTTAATCTCTACACCTGCTTCAAAAGATTTTTTAGCGTTGTCCCACGCACCACCAGCATTATTCTGGAAGATCGCCCACATTACACCACTTACACATACTCCAGCCATATAACCACCTAATGGCTCTGCACCAAACACTAACCCAATAAAAATAGGCGTAATAATGGTGATTAAACCAGGTAATAACATTTCTTTCAAAGCAGCTTTTGTTGAAATATCAACACATTTAGCATATTCTGGAGTTCCTTTCCCTTCCATAATTCCGGGGATTTCTCTAAACTGGCGACGAACCTCTTCTACCATTTCCATGGCTGCTTTTCCAACTGATTCCATTGCAAGGGCTGAAAAGACAACAGGGATCATTCCTCCTACAAATAACATGGCTAAAACATCAGCTTTAAAAATATTGATACCATCAATACCTGTAAAAGTTACGTAAGCAGCAAACAATGCTAGTGCTGTTAAAGCGGCAGAGGCAATGGCAAAACCTTTCCCTACTGCTGCAGTTGTATTTCCTACTGAATCTAAAATATCTGTTCTTTCGCGAACTTCTGGAGCAAGCTCACTCATTTCTGCAACTCCCCCAGCATTGTCTGCAATAGGGCCAAAAGCATCAATCGCTAATTGCATTGCCGTAGTGGCCATCATCGCAGAGGCTGCAAGAGCAACACCATAAAATCCTGCTAACTCATAAGACCCATAAATTGCAGCTGCAAATAGAATTACAGACATTAGAGTAGACTTCATCCCAACAGCTAAGCCTGCAATAATGTTAGTTGCTGCTCCTGTGGAACTATTTTGTACAATATCTAATACTGGTTTTTTTCCTAAGCTTGTGTAGTAAGCGGTTACCATAGAAATTAATGCTCCCACTGCAAGACCGATACAAGCTGCCCAGAAAACGTTTATAGATGGAATTGCTTTATTTCCTTCACCAAAGAAATTCATGGTCAATGTTTCAGGTAACATCCAGTCAATAAGGAAATAACTGGCAATTAAAGTAATGATAATAGACGCCCAGTTACCTAGATCTAGTGCTGCTTGCACTTTGGCTTCTTTGGCATTATTATCTGATATTTTTACGAATAGAGTTCCAATAATCGACGCTAAAATCCCTACTCCAGCAATAACTACTGGTAACAAAATAGGTCCCATGTTATTGAAGGCATCTGTATATTGTCCATTAGCAGACATATCGCGAATGACATAATTTCCTAACACCATTGCAGCAAGAACGGTAGCGACATAAGATCCAAATAGATCTGCTCCCATACCAGCAACATCACCAACATTATCTCCTACATTATCTGCAATTGTCGCAGGGTTTCTAGGGTCGTCTTCTGGAATTCCAGCTTCAACTTTTCCTACAAGGTCAGCACCTACATCGGCAGCTTTGGTATAAATACCTCCACCTACACGGGCAAATAAAGCAATTGACTCTGCCCCTAAAGAGAAACCAGCTAGGGTTTCGAGAACGATCGTCATATTACCATAAAAGCTTCCTTCTTGTCCCATAAATTGTCCAATGAAGAACATAAACAATAAGGTAAGACCTAAAACGGCTAATCCTGCAACACCTAAGCCCATTACGGTTCCACCGCCAAAAGATACTTGAAGTGCTTTAGGTAAACTTGTCTTTGCTGCTTGAGCAGTTCGAGCATTTGCTTCTGTTGCTATTCGCATTCCGATGTTTCCTGCAAAAGCAGAAAAAACCGCTCCTAAAATAAATGCAGGTACAATCATCCAGCTAGTTGTATCAACTAAGATTGATACCCCGTAAAGTGCAATTGATGCAATTATAACAAAAACAAAAAGCAATCTGTATTCAGCATTTAAAAAAGCTAAGGCTCCTTCTTTAATAGCGGTAGAGATTTCTACCATACGCTCATTTCCTGCATCTTGCTTTCTTACCCAACTGGCGCGAATCAACATATAGGCTAAACCTAAAACTGATAATAACAGAGGGACATAAATAATATTAGCTTCCATAAATAAATTTGTCTTTTAAAAAACTACGCGAAACTAACGAAAAAGTTTCGAAAAGTTAAAAATCTTAGTGATTTCTTATTTGTACATTACTTTTTTAACAGCTTTAATCACATCATCGCTATTTGGTAACCACTCTGCCAAAAGTACTGGAGAGAAGGGAGCAGGGGTATCTGCAGTGTTGATTTTCTCAATCGGTGCATCTAAATAGTCGAAAAGTTGACTTTGTACTTGATAGGTTATTTCTGTCGCTACATTACCAAATGGCCAAGCTTCTTCAAGGATCACTAAACGATTAGTTTTCTTTACCGACTCCATAATGGCATCGTGGTCCATGGGGCGCACAGTTCTTAAATCGATGATCTCGCATTCGATCCCTTCTTTCGCTAAAGCATCAGCAGCTTTGTAGGCCTCTTTGATGATTTTTCCAAAAGATACTATGGTAACATCAGTTCCTTTACGTTTGATGTCTGCTACACCAATTGGTAAGATATATTCATCTTCTGGCACTTCTCCTTTATCGCCATACATTTGCTCAGACTCCATAAAGATCACTGGATCCTCGTCGCGAATGGCTGCTTTTAACAAGCCTTTGGCATCATAAGGATTAGAAGGCACAATCACTTTAAGTCCAGGACAGTTTGCATACCAGCTCTCAAAAGCTTGAGAGTGGGTAGCGGCTAATTGACCTGCAGAAGCTGTGGGACCTCTAAAGACGATAGGACATGGAAATTGTCCTCCAGACATCTGTCTAATCTTTGCAGCG
The DNA here is from genome assembly GCA_965658115.1 of Candidatus Arcticimaribacter sp. Lineage (GTDB taxonomy): Bacteria > Bacteroidota > Bacteroidia > Flavobacteriales > Flavobacteriaceae > Arcticimaribacter. The sequence continues at coordinate 67,590 of CBFHRA010000005.1, forward strand.
TTATTGATGATTTGATCAATCCCAACTAGGGCAAAGTTAAAGGTCATAAACTCGATAATAGGTCGATTCCCCGTCATAGTAGAACCCACACCGATACCAGCAAATCCTAGCTCTGAAATAGGCGTATCGATTACTCGTTTTTCACCAAATTCGTCTAACATCCCTTTTGATGCCTTGTAAGCACCGTTGTATTCTGCGACTTCTTCTCCCATGAGATAGATACTTTCGTCTCTTCTCATCTCTTCTGTCATAGCTTGAGCAATTGCTTCTCTAAACTGTATTGTTTTCATGCAAATTCTAATATGTGCGCAAATTTAAGATTTTCATAGCATATGCGTTTAATTTATATCATATAATTCACAGGGTTTTTTAGACAGAAAGAGAAAGCCTTTGACCGAAATTCGTTTTCTTTGCAATAAGAATGTTATATCAACCATGGTTCTAGTCGAATTAGCTATAAAAGGAATCTCCTACAGTCAGGCTCAAAGCGGAGCTTATGCCCTTATTTTAAAAGAGGTGGAAGGAAATAGAAACCTCCCTGTTATTATAGGTGCTTTTGAAGCTCAATCCATCGCTATAGGTCTAGAAAAAGAAATTAATCCTCCCCGCCCTATCACCCACGATTTAATGGCACAGTGTTTTGAGCGCTTTAAAATTGTGGTGAAACAAATCATCATTCACAAATTAGTAGACGGAGTGTTTTATTCTAGCCTAATTTGCGAAAGAGATGAAATAGAAGAAATTGTAGATGCGCGCACCTCTGACGCTGTGGCACTTGCTATTCGCTTTCACGCACCCATTTTTACTTATGAAAATATCTTAACAAAAGCAGGTTACACAGAAGGCAAAGGAGAAAATAAGGGTACAGGAAAAACAGATGAAGATTGGATCAAAAACTTTATCCAAGAGCAGAATCCTCAAAAAAGCATGATCAATGATTTACCTAAGGTCGAAACAAAGGAGTTAAAGAAACTACTGGCCACTTTAGTGAAAAAAGAAGATTATGAAGCTGCCGCTAAAGTAAGAGACGAGCTCACTAAACGAGGAGAAATAGACGAATAATACGAGTTTATTAACCACATTTTTGAATAACTATTTTGTTTTGCTTTGCTTTTGGAAAGCGGAAGTAATTATTTTTGAAACCAAACAGATTAAAATGCAACAGTATCTCGACCTTATTCGACACATAAAAGCGAACGGTATAACAAAAACAGATCGCACTGGAACAGGTACCCAAAGTGTCTTTGGTTACCAAATGCGCTTTGATTTATCAAAGGGTTTTCCCATGGTGACAACTAAAAAACTGCACTTAAAATCTATCATTCATGAACTATTATGGTTTTTAAAGGGAGATACTAATATTGCTTACTTAAAAGAAAATGGGGTAAGAATCTGGAACGAATGGGCAGATGAAGAAGGCAATCTGGGACCAGTTTATGGGCACCAGTGGCGCAATTGGAATAGTGAAGGTTTAGATCAAATCAAAGAAGTGATCGATACCATTAAAACAAATCCCGACAGTCGTCGTATGCTTGTTTCTGCATGGAACCCTAGCGTTTTACCAGATACCAGTGTAAGCTTCGCCGAAAATGTTGCGAATAACAAGGCGGCACTCCCCCCCTGTCATGCTTTCTTTCAATTTTATGTGGCAGATGGTAAATTATCCTGCCAACTCTATCAACGCAGTGCAGATGTATTTTTAGGCGTGCCTTTCAATATTGCCTCTTATGCTTTATTGACGATTATGATGGCACAAGTTTGTGATTTAGAAGCGGGAGATTTCGTTCATACCTTTGGCGACGCACATATTTATTCTAATCACAAAGAGCAGATTGAATTACAATTAAGCCGAACCCCTAAATCACTGCCTACTATGAAAATGAATCCGGAGATTAAAGATCTTTTTGCTTTCACTTATGATGATTTTGAACTAATCGATTATGATCCGCACCCTCTTATCAAGGGAAGTGTTGCTATTTAAAGCAGTGCATCGATTATTTTAAAGAAAGCAGTGATGTCGTCTTGAGTGTTGTAATGATGAACAGCAACCCTAACTCCTTCTCCTCTTTTAATACAGCGCACATTTTTCTCAAGTAAACCACGATAAACTAACTCATTTATTTGAAGATTGTAAATAGAAGAATGCAAAGACCTTTGGGCAATTTCATTAGATAAAAGTCCCCGCTTTTTTAATTCCTCAAACATCCTTTGTGACAGCTGCTTTTTATACTGGATTAACTTTGGAAAATCTGCCGCTATAATTTGCTTTAACGAAAAGACTAAACTCCCTACAGATTTGACAGAAAGTTGACCACGATCATAGGTCGCAGCAAGCTTTTCTTGAGTAAGCTTTAATTGAGACAGCAAACTGGGTTTTACTATTGCATAGCCAGTTCCATGACCTGCAAAAAGCCATTTATAGGTACTCCCAAAGATAGCATCGACAGGACTTTCGCGCAGCGAAAAAACCTCAGCACCAAGAAATTGCGTCCCATCAATCAAGATAATAAGTGACGGAAAAGCTTTCTTTATCCTCGATAAGGCTTCAAAATCAAAATACAAGCCAGAGGTATATTGAATTGCACTTAAGGTCAAAACAGCGTAAGAATTATTCTGCAATTCTTCCAATACTGTGTTTTCAACCGTAGCAGAAACAGGAATTTTTTTAGCGGTAAAACCTAAGTCATCAACTATACCAGTAAGTGAGGGATACTCATCTTCTAAAACTAAAAAACGAAAGTCACGCGGGAGATGTATCAAGAAGTTTTGAAAAGCCGAAGAAAAATTAGCCGTAATAAATGTCGTTGCTTTTTCTGCTCCAGCAAACTGCGCTAAAGTAGTTTCTGCCTCGTCAAAATACTTTTTTTCTGCAATGGTTTTATATGCATCGCCTTGTTCTAAATAGGTGACATCATCTGCAGCTCGCCATGCTAATAAAGAAGAAGAAAGCGGTGCAGTGTAAGCTGTATTGAAATACAAACAGCTTTCTAAAACAGGAAAATGTTCGCGCATATTTTGTTTTAACTAAATGTACAGGTTTTTCGTTAAAATAAGTTTTATAAAAAAGTGTTTTTGAAAGAATAATTACCTTTATTTTTGCCCTTGCATAACTATATTTATACCTTGACTCCACAGATTATAAAACAAAAAAATGAAGGGCTTCTTTATGAAAAAGAAGAAGAAATTCTAGAAGAAACGACACCCATGGCAAAAACCCCTTTACTCACAATGATTGCTGCCGCAGCACAAAACAATGCCTTAGGGAAAGACAACGATTTAATTTGGCATATTTCTGATGACTTAAAACGCTTTAAGCGATTGACTTCTGGACATGCTATTATCATGGGGAGAAAAACCTTTGAGTCAATGCCTAAAGCATTACCCAATCGCACCAATATTGTTTTGACCAATAAAAAAGACTATCAACCAGAAGGAGCTACCGTTGTACATTCTATTGAAGACGCTCTAGCTTTAGTCAAAAATGATCCTCAACCTTTTATTATTGGAGGGGGAGAAATTTATCGTCTTTTTATGCCCTACTGTGACCGCATCGAGTTAACAAGGGTCCACCACAATTTTGAAGCCGACGTGTATTTCCCAAAAATCGATTTAAATCAATGGAAAGAAATCGCTCGTGAAGACATCAATGCTAGCGAAGAACAAACCTACAATTATTCTTACATAACATTCGAAAAAAAATAAGCATGCAAGTTTATATATTTCCAGGACAAGGCGCTCAATTTCCAGGGATGGGGAAAGAGCTTTACGAGGCATCAAATGTTGCCAAAGAACGTTTTGAACAAGCCAACGAAATCCTAGGCTTTAACATCAAAGACATCATGTTTGGCGAGGATGCCGAAGCCTTAAAACAAACACAAGTTACCCAACCCGCTATATTCTTGCACTCTGTTATTCTTAGTGAATTGATGGGCGATGGCTTTCAGCCAAAAGCTGTTGCGGGGCACTCTTTAGGAGAATTTTCGGCCCTAGTAGCTGCAAAAGCTTTATCCTTTGAAGATGGCTTGAAATTAGTTCATCAACGTGCTATTGCGATGCAAGAAGCCTGTGACGAAATCCCCGGAACAATGGCAGCTGTACTTGGTTTAGAAGATCAAGTCATTGAAGATATTTGTGCAAAAACCGAAGGAATCGTGGTGGCAGCAAACTACAACTGCCCCGGACAATTGGTTATTTCTGGAGAAAAAAACGCCATAGAAAGTGCTTGTGAAGCACTAAAAGAAGCTGGCGCAAGACGCGCTTTACCACTTCCTGTTGGGGGAGCATTTCACTCTCCGCTGATGGAACCTGCAAAAACTAAATTAGCCGCTGCAATCGAAGCAACAAATATTGTTTCTCCTATTTGCCCTGTCTATCAAAATGTTGTTGCAAAAGGAATAACAGACGCCACAGAAATCAAAACTAACTTAATTGCACAGCTAACTGCCCCTGTTAAATGGACACAAAGTGTACAACAACTTCTAGCAGATGGGGCAACACATTTTACAGAAGTAGGTCCAGGGAAAGTTTTACAGGGATTGGTAAAAAAAATCGACCGCTCTGCAGAAACAGTTTCTGGAACGATCGATTAATTGGGTATAAGAAGAGCGTTTATTGCCTGTGGATTTCTCCGTTTTTCATCACAAAAGTGATGTCTTCAAGTGTAGAAATGTTGTCTAATGCATTCTCATTAGAAGCAACAATATCTGCGTAAAAACCTGGTGCAATTTGACCTAAGGTGTTTTCTTCGTCTAACAGTTTAGCGTTAACAATGGTTGCAGACTGCAGTGCTTCGCTCGCAGGCATTCCAGCTTCTGTCATAAACCTAAATTCTTTTGCGTTATCTCCATGAGGTGAAACTCCAGAATCTGTCCCAAAGGCAATCGGTACGCCCATTTTATAAGCATTTGCAAAAGTCTGCTGTATTTGTGCTCCTATTGCAATCGCTTTTGGTACTATAATAGCGGGATAAAAACCTGGGATTTTAGCTTTTTCTGCCACAAATTTCCCAGCACTAATGGTAGGGACTAAATAAGCTTGTTTTTCAATCATCAACTTCATGGTTGGGGCTTCAATCAAAGTCCCATGCTCGATGGTTTTAACGCCATTTGCCACAGCGCGATACATTCCTTCATCCCCATGGGCATGTGCAGCTACCTTCATTCCATAATCTTTAGCAGTGCTTGTGATAGCCGCAATTTCTTCTTCTGTAAATTGAGGGTTTTGTCCACTTTTAGCTACACTTAGCACTCCCCCTGTTGCAGTAATTTTAATCCAGTCTGCTCCATTTTTATAGCGCTGTCTTACCGCTTTTCTTGCGTCGGCTGGTGAATTAACTACTCCATCTTTTGGTCCTGGGTCCCCCTGTAAAGCAGCACTATTACCGTTTGTAGGATCGCCATGTCCCCCGGTAGAAGAGATCGTTTTTCCTGCAGTATATACCCGTGGTCCAGGAACTTTTCCTGCTGCAATAGCATTTCGCAGGGCAATATTAACGCCAGATCCTCCTAAATCGCGAACCGTTGTAAAACCCGCCTGTAAAGTGCGATGTGCAAATTTTGCTGCATCAAATGCCACATCGGCATCGTTTAAACGATAGCGATCTAGATAGCGTGAGGGGCTACTTTCACCTTCGATATGAACATGCATATCTATAAATCCTGGATAAACTGTTTTGTCTTTTAGATCAACCGTAATTGCTCCTTCTTCTGGGGTAGCATAGCCTTTAACGACCGCTTTGATTTTTTCTCCTTCAACGATGATGGTTAATTCTTTTTTTGTCTTCCCCGACTTACTGTCAAAGACTTTACCGCAATGTAAATAGGTTTTCTGTGCGAATAATCCAATCGAAAAAAGAAAGGACAAGAGAACACTTATTTTTTTCATAATTATAAAAGTTTTGAGTCAAGATAGTGTTTTTCTAATGTACTTTTATGCCGAAAAATAAAAACAGCCTTGAAACGAAAGATCATTTGGCTTTTTGCCTCTCTATTCCCTAATTTTTTTGTGAATAAAGCTTTTGCTTATTTAGTTCATCCCATGCAGTTTAAAATTAGGCCTCATGAGGAAGATGTTTTAGAAAAAGCAGAGAAAAACCGAATTACATTTAATGACTTTGAAATTCAAATGTATCAATGGGGAAAAGGTGAAAAAAAGATTTTATTAGTGCACGGGTGGGAAGGACATGCAGGTAATTTTGCCTATATCATAGAACGGTTACTTCAAGAGGACTACACTATTATTGCTTTTGACGGGCCTTCGCATGGGGCGAGTAGTTCTGGTAAAACAAGTTCGTTTGAATTCACAACACTGGTAGCTGCATTAATTCAACAATATCAACCGACACAGTTGATCAGCCATTCTTTTGGAAGCGTAGCTTCTATCATAGCATTAGGATCAAATCCCGCCTTAAAAATTGATCGATATATCGGGATTACAGTGCCCAATAAATTTAGAGAGCGTTTAGAAGAAATTGCGAAATATCTAGGGCTCCCTTATACAGTTGTTAGTCGCTTAATCAAAAAAATTGAGGCAGAGCACAACATTAAAGTTGACGCTATCAATGTCGAGGATTATGCACAAAAAGCAAGGGTTGAAAAAGCTTTGATTTTACATGATGTCAACGACCGTGTTTTACCCATCAAAAAGTCCCGTGAAGTGGCTAATAAATGGGCAGCTGCAGAGCTTGTGGAAGTTACAGCAACGGGACATTATAAAATCTTAGGAGCCGATCCAGTCATAGAGAAAGTGGTCACTTTTCTTAAAAACTAAGCTAAAAACGCTAACACCATTTTAGCGATGTATTCGATCTGATCGTCGCTTAACTCAGAATGCATAGGGAGAGAAATCACTTCTTTAACCAATTGATTGGTAACAGGAAATTTATTTTCGTCAACAGTAGGATCTATATAAGCTTTTTGGCGATGTAAAGGAACTGGGTAATATACCCCGCAAGGGATATTATTTTCGTTTAGGTATTTCACTAAGCCATCGCGATCGTGATCGATAATCCGTAAAGTATACTGATGGAAAACATGGGAAGAACATTCTGCCTCACGATAAGGAGTAATAATATTAGGATGATCTTCAAGCAATGCGGTATAGCGAATCGCTGCTTCTTTTCTTCTTTCGTTGTAATAGTCAAGGTATTTCAACTTTACATTAAGAATGGCTGCTTGCATAGCGTCTAAACGCGAATTGACTCCTACCACATCGTGATAATAGCGCTCGTACATTCCATGGTTTACTATCCCTCTTATATAATGTGCAAGCTCATCATCATTTGTAAAAATAGCTCCACCGTCTCCATATGCGCCTAGATTTTTAGAAGGGAAAAAAGAAGTCGCTGCGACATGACTTAACCCTCCTGTTTTCACTTTTCGACCATCTTTATATGTATAAGTTGCTCCTATCCCTTGTGCGTTATCCTCGACTACAAAAAGATTGTGCTTTTCTGCAATGGCGTTGATGGTTTCCATATCTGCCGCTTGCCCAAATAAATGCACTGGAATAATGGCTTTTGTTTTAGGCGTAATTGCAGCTTCAATCGCTTTGGGGTCAATATTGAATGTCTTAGGATCTACATCGACTAAAACTGGAGTGAGCCGTAATAAAGAAATTACCTCAACTGTGGCGGCAAATGTAAAGTCTGCAGTAATCACCTCGTCTCCTGGTTCAAGCTTTAATCCCATCAAGGCAATTTGAAGGGCATCTGTGCCATTTGCACAAGGAATAACATGCTTTACACCAAGGTATTGCTCTAAGTTTGTTTGAAATTCTTTTACAGCTGGGCCATTAATAAAGGCCGTACTTTCAATCACTTCATCCATAGCAGCTTTAACTTCACCAGCAATGAATGTGTACTGACCTTTAAGGTCAACCATACGGATGGGTTCCATGTATCAATTTTTGACAAAGTTAAAAAAAGGGAATCGCTTTTGAACTACCTTAGGATGAAGTATTTTAGCATTTAAATGTTTTACACACTTTATACTTTATTGTTTGAACTGGCTTATGGTATAGCGAGACTAGTCGCACCCTTATCAACTAAGGTAAAGCAATTTCTAGCACAAAGAAACTCGATTGCTAGTGATATTCTGCATTTCAAAAAAGAAAATGGGCAAACTGTTTTTTGGTTTCACACCGCCTCAATGGGAGAGTTTGAACAAATAAAACCTCTTCTAGAAGAGATCAAAACATCTTTCCCTAAGGCGCAGACTGTGGTAAGTTTCTTCTCTCCTTCTGGTTACGATATTTTTAAATCAACCCCTTTAGCAAATGCAGTATCCTATCTCCCCCTAGATCGATCAAAAGACATCAAAGTTTATCTCAACAAGATTCAACCCGATGCGTTGTTTTTAGTGAAATATGAATTTTGGCCTAAGCTGCTAAAAGCGGTACACCAAAGAAATATTCCTATTTACTCCATCTCAAGTACCTTTAGAAAAGAACAATTATTTTTTAAATCTTTTAGCTTTGGGATGCGTTCTTTGCTTAAAAAAGTCAGTCATTTTTTTGTGCTTAATCAAGTCTCTAAAGACTTACTCAATACCATTTCCATCAATGGGGTTGACATTATTGGGGATACGCGTTTTGATCGGGTTTTAGCTAACGCAAAAGCGGCTAAAAAACATTCCATTATCGATGATTTTTTAGGCGATCGATTGTGTTGTATCGTCGGAAGTACATGGCCAGAAGACCATGCCCTTTTTCTTCCACTGTTTAAAGAAGAAATGCCTTGTAAATGGATTATTGCTCCGCATAAAGTGGATCAAGCATCTATCGCAGAACTAGAAAAAACACTGCCTATTCCAGCAGCAAAATGGACAAACTTTGATTCTAAAAGAGATGCTTCAAAATCAATTTTAATCATTGATTGTATAGGTGTTTTATCTACAGCATATGCCCACGGAGACATCGCCTATATAGGGGGTGGAATGGGTTCAAAAGGCTTACACAACACCTTAGAAGCGGCCGTTTTTGGCTTAGCCTTGATTATAGGAAAAAACTATCGCCGATATCCAGAAGCAAATCAATTGATTGAAAATGGCGGAATGACCAGTGTGCGTTCACCAGAAGAATTTGCTCAAATATACCACCGACTAATTCTAGAAAAAGAGTTGCGTAATAGGCAAGGAGACGCAAATCAAAAATTTATTAAAACCCATCAAGGGGCAACAGAAAAAATAATTTCCTTTTTAAAAACACAATTCAATACATGATTATGTGTAATTTTAACTAGAATTACAACCATATGAAATACTCCCTTATATCACTTGTGTTTATCCTTTTCTCAGAATTAATAAGCGCGCAAGAACAGCCCACAAATATTATTCTAATGATTGGTGATGGAACTGGCCTGGGGCAAATTACTGCTGGTATGTATGCCAATGGCAATAAAACTAATCTTGAAGCATTTGAAATAATCGGTTTAGCTAAAACCCATTCCTCGAATGCGCTTGTGACAGATTCTGCTGCTAGTGGAACTGCCATGGCTTGTGGTGTAAAAACCATGAATGGAGTAATTGGGATTGCAACAGACAACGCCCATAAGGAATCCATCCTAACTTTAAGTAAAAAGAAAGGCTATGGAACAGGTTTAATTGCCACCTCAAGTATCGTTCATGCCACCCCTGCATCTTTTTATGCAAATGTTATTTCTCGCAAACAGTATGAAGATATTGCTTTTCAAATGAGTGTTAGTGAAGTGGACTTTTTTATCGGCGGAGGAAAAAAACACTTCAACCGACGAAAAGACGGAAGAAATCTTTTAGACGAAATGAAGGAATGGCAGTTTACCTCTAGCTTAAAAGCATTTGATGAATCGACAAAATCTAAGGTAGGTTATTTTACAAACGATGACGAACCCGTAAGAATTATTGAAGGTAGAAAACCCGATTTAAAAGACGGTATTAACAGCATGTTTAATAAGCTTACCGCAAAAGAAGCGCCTTTCTTTTTAATGGTAGAAGGATCACAAATCGACTGGGGAGGACATGCTAATGACTTGCGCTATATCACAACAGAATTCAAAGATTTTGATGAGGCAATAGGTCAGGCGGTTGCATTTGTAAAAGAGCACCCTAACACCTTATTAATCGTAACAGCAGATCACGAAACTGGTGGACTAGGGATTTCTTCTGGTAATATCAAAAATTTTAGACCTAAAGGAGGTTTTGTTACCGGTGGACACACCGCAAGTATGGTTCCAGTTTTTGCGATGGGAGCAGGTGCAGAAAACTTCGGGGGTATATATGAAAACACCGCTATATTTGATAAAATGCTAGCGGTGCTCTCTAAAAATTAACCTGTTGAAATGCAGAAGAATTATTTCGTTCTTGCTGCGTCTATGACATTTTTCTTGAATGCATTATCGTCTTCAATTATCTCGAAGAAACTTTCTACATAAGTATAAGCCTCGTCATATTCTTTTGGGTTATCAAAATCTGCCTCGTAGGTTTTCATGAGATCGTACATCGCCTGCTTTTGTGCAATGAAATCTTTTCTAACTTTTTGAAAATCCTCTTCTGCTCTTTTAAAACCACGGTATTTTCTGTCGCGAATATTATCAATACCTAGTGTTTCGTTTACCACAGCATAGCTAGGATTAATAAAGCCTGACATGTCAAAGTCATATGGAAGCGGAATGATTTTTTTCCCGGCATAAAGTAATTTTCCATTGTGCTGATAAGCCGTAGAAAAATCTGTATTCCCAATCATGTATTGAAATAAAGCGTTGCGTATTGATGCATCACTATCCATTGCCATAGGGTGGATATAGCGTTCAAATACTTTACCTTTGGCGCGTTTAGCGACCTTTTTATCGTCTTCGATAAAGAAGCCATTAATCGTCTCAACAGTAGTTTTTTTCTTATTTTGATCTGTGAATTCAACCGTCAACCTTCTAGTCTTAAAGTGATAGGGTGTTACTAATTCAAATAACTTATAAACCATTAACTCTTTGAGAATATTATCATTTTTATCACTTTGCTTTAAACAAGGCAATACTAACTTTAATTTATTTTGTCCTTCAAAGATGGTTTCTTTTGCTTTCTTTTTCTTTAAATCAACTTTAATGGGTGGGTAATAACAAGTTGAACGTCTAAAATTTCCACGTGCACGAATCCCTATTTCCATTTCTTTCCACTCTCCACCGACCTTAAACATTAAAGGGGTATCAAAATAGAGGGTGTCATTGTTACTTTTACGTAAAACTTTTGGTGAAAAAGCGATCTTTGATTCTAATATGTCATTTGAAGAAAAAAGACTGTTTTCTGTTTCTTGCGCAAACAATATAGAGGCACAAAAGAATAGGATTATGAATTGTTTCATATATTGCAATATATATAGTTAATAATTTATATAAAGGTAAAAATTATATCCAAAGTGAATCAGTATTTCTCCATAATCAATCAACGCACCCTATATACTATAATAATTTCAATTGTTGTTCCATACATCTGTTACAATTATGAGATCACTTATAATATAGACCTTACTTTAATTAGTATTGCCATCATTTTCCCTTTGGTATTTGCAATACGTGGTGCCTTTAGACGAAGAGAAAAAGCGCTTGAACATCTTAGCAAAGTAAAAAGCGCATTAATTGGGATTCGTTATACTTTTATGGGAAGTGCTAAAATGTCACCAGAAGAAAAAGAAGAAGGAATCCAACTAAGCAAAAAAATCGCTGATCGTTTAATTGATCACCTAGATGGGACTGACCTAGAACAAAACAAGCTCGATGATGCTTATCATCAAATAATCGATTTTATGGAGGCTCACCCAGAAACTGTTTCAAATAGTACAAAAGGTAAAGTTTTTGGCTTTTTGCAAAAAGTACAAGAAGGTGCAGCAAACTGTATGGCTATTCATACCCACAGAACCCCAATTAGTCTTAAAGCTTATTGCAAAGTGTTTATCTATATTTTCCCTATGATTTACACGCCAACTATCATCAATAAAATTGGATTAGAAAACCCAGAGTGGTTAACTTATTTTGTTGTTTTATTGAGTGAATTTATTCTAATCTCTTTATATAATATTCAAGACGACATGGAATATCCATTTGATCGCCAAGGGTTAGATGACATCAAACTAGAAGAATTTAGGGCTTAAAAAATCATTTCCCTAAATACAAAAACAACCAATAGTATCGTTCCGATAAAAAAGCATGCGCAGCCAGTAAAAAGGCAACCGCCAAAGGCTTCTTTCCCTCGAATCATCTCTTCTCTCATATCTTAAGGGTAAATAAATTTGCATACAACACTTTTATCGTCTCCCAAGAGCGAAGAACAATACCGCCCACTGCAATGGAGATAATAAATAAACGAATGTATTGACGTTTTGAATAAGTCATAAATTACTGTAAAAAAACCTCCATAACTAAAGTTACAGAGGTTTTAAGTGCGGGTGAAGGGACTCGAACCCCCACGCCGTGAAGCACTAGATCCTAAATCTAGCGTGTCTACCAATTTCACCACACCCGCGTGGTTTAGACGGGCACAAATATAGGTAAGTTTTTATAAATTTTATTTTTTAGTTCCATAAAAACGCAAATCTTTGTGAAAATAAAACAACAGCCACAATAACATGGTAAAACTCACCGCATCAGAAAAAGAACAGTACCTCAATGAACTCATCGAATTTCTAAAAATTCCTTCAATCAGTGCTGATTCTGCTTATGCAGATCAAGTCAATCAAGCCGCCCAGTGGGTAGCAGATGCATTGACAAAAGCAGGGGCAGAAGAGATTAAGATTGTTCCTACTGCGGGCTACCCTATCGTTTACGGAGAAAAAATGATCGACCCTAATCTCCCTACTGTTCTTGTTTATGGACACTATGATGTACAACCCCCAGATCCATTAGATTTATGGGATAGTCCTGCTTTTGAACCAGTGATAAAAACAACCAATATTCACCCTGAAGGGGCAATTTTTGCACGTGGAGCCTGTGACGATAAAGGGCAAATGTACATGCATATCAAAGCCTTTGAATGGATGATGCAAAACGATCAATTGAGCTGTAATGTCAAATTTATGATCGAAGGAGAAGAAGAGGTAGGGAGCGACAACCTAGAAGCTTTTGTTCGGGAACATAAAGAACAATTAAAATGCGATGTCATTTTAATTTCCGACACCGGCATGATCAGCAATACGCAACCATCTATTACTACTGGACTAAGAGGATTAAGCTATATGGAGGTTAAAGTTACTGGACCTAATCGAGATCTTCACTCTGGTCTATATGGCGGTGCGGTTGCGAATCCCATCAATATTTTAACCCAAATGATCGCACAATTACAAGACGATCAAAATAAAATCACCATCCCTGGTTTCTATGACAAAGTCGTTACGGTAAGTGATGTGGAACGCAAGGAAATGGCCAAAGCGCCTTTTGACCTAAAAGAATACATTGCTTCAATTGATTTAGCAGATATCCACGGAGAGGTAGGCTACACCACCATTGAAAGACAATCCATTCGTCCCACACTAGATGTAAACGGGATTTGGGGTGGATATACTGGAGAAGGAGCAAAAACTGTTATCCCTAGCGCAGCTCACGCAAAAATCTCTATGCGCTTAGTTCCTAATCAAGACTGGGAAGAAATAGGTCAATTATTTGAAAACCATTTTCGCGCTATCGCGCCAAAGAGTGTAAAGGTAGAGGTAATCACCCACCACGGTGGAGAACCTTATGTAACCCCTATCGACAACATAGGCTATCAAGCAGCCCACAAGGCATATGCAACTACCTTTGGAGTCGAGCCTTTCCCGCAAAGAGATGGCGGGAGTATTCCTATTGTTCCGTTATTTGAAAAAATACTAGGTGTAAAAAGTGTTTTAATGGGCTTTGGTTTGGACTCAGATGCGATTCACTCTCCTAATGAGCACTTTGGTTTATTCAACTTTTACAAAGGGATAGAAACCATTCCATTATTTTATCAAAACTTTACTGCCTTGTCAAAATAAGACTATTCCAGGTTTAATAGAAATAGATCTGAAGCGATCCCATCGACTAAAAACTTTGCCTTTTGGGTCACCTTAACAGTATCCCCATCCCAAAAAAGATGTTGATGGGCCAAGTGCTTTTCGACTTGTTGTTCGAATAATTGGGCGAATTTCTCGCCAAATTTGATCTTAATATCCTGAAGTGCAACCCCTTTTTCGGTTCGTAAACCCGTCATGACAAACTCATTGTATTGATCGATTGTAGACAACTCTTCTCTTTCGATCAAAGGCTGTTTTGCTTCAATCCCATCGATGTATTTTTTGTTATTGGCAACATTCCAACTGCGTTGATTGGCATAAAAACTGTGCGCCGATGGACCAATTCCTAAATAAGGTTTCCCTTGCCAATAGGCAGAATTGTTCACAGAGTGATAATAAGGCAAGCCAAAGTTAGACAGCTCATAGTGATCAAAACCAGCTTCTGTTAAACAGTCAACTAAGCGATCAAACTGCTGCGCGACAAGCTCTTCTGGTAAAAGTTCAACTTGATTTTTTTCTACCTGATAAGCTAAGGCTGTTTTTTCTTCTACCGTTAGTGCGTAACTAGAGATGTGTGGAGGAGAAAAAGAAAGGGCAATGTCGATATTTTTTTGCCAAGTTTCTACACTACTTCCTGGCATCCCATAAATTAAATCAAGGGAGAAATTATCAAAATGTTGCTTTACCGCTTCAAGTACTGCAAAAGCTTCTTGAGCTGTGTGCGCCCGATTCATTTGTTTGAGTTCCTCCTCAAAGAAAGATTGTATCCCAACACTTAGTCGATTAATGCCTACCGCTTTGATCGCCTCAAAATAGCCATCGACATAATCATCTGGATTCATTTCTAAAGTGATTTCAATCGAAGGGGAAAAGCGAAAGATTTTTGCTACCGCATCAAGCAGTTGAGCGATTTCCTCAGGGCGAAGTAAAGAGGGTGTTCCCCCACCAAAATAAATACTGTTCAAAGGTGCATCTGGTAGTTCTTCTTTTCGCAGAGCTACTTCATCTATCATTGCACTTAACATCGATTCTCTATATTTTAATGAGGTAGAGAAATGAAAATTGCAGTAATGACAGGCTTGCTTACAAAATGGGATATGGAAATAAATGGCTCCCATTTTATTTTATTTTCCCAGGGTTTTGAGAGACAAACGCTTTCCATCCTGTATATTTTTTTTGGTCTCCTCCTTTTCCTGCATTAAAAAAATGACAAACCGCAGCGGCAAGACCATCTGTCGAGTCTAAGTTTTTAGGAAGCTCTTTAAACCTCAAAAGACTCTGCAACATCCTAGCTACTTGCTCTTTACTTGCATTACCATTTCCTGTTATGGCCATTTTTATTTTTTTTGGAGAATATTCTGTGATTGGGATATCTCTTGATAGTCCTGCAGCCATAGCGACGCCCTGGGCCCTACCCAGTTTTAACATCGATTGCACATTCTTGCCAAAAAAAGGCGCTTCAATAGCGATTTCATCTGGATGAAATGTTTCGATTAATTCGATGGTGCGCTCAAATATCAACTTTAACTTGACGTAATGATCGCTGTATTTTGAGAGCTGTAACTCATTGAGTTGGAGAAAATGCATTTGATTATTCTCCACTTTGATTAGACCAAATCCCATGATAGTAGTCCCAGGGTCGATCCCAAGTATGATGCGTTCTGCCATCTTACTGAACTGATGCAGTAATGCGAATAGGTAATTTTAATTGTGTATCAACGGCCACTCCCACATTTGTTTTTGTCGCAGGGATCGCGCTAGGTAAACCATCAATGGCAGTTTCTAACATCGAAGAAAGTGCAGGAAGCGCATCTAGCACTGTTGCCGCATCTTCGATTGATAATAAAGAAACTATTCCTTCTTTATCCACCCCGATATTAAGGATAATCTCTTGATCTAAAACCTGATTCGAGATAAGGGTTTCTGTATAAAGTGCATCATTTACTGCAGATGAAATGGTGTTTTTAAAACATAAAAAGCGATCTTCTTCTGGAGCATCTTGACAACTTTCAAATGCTGGTAATTGATCCTTTTCTGACCATTCTGATGCCTGCTTAATTTGCTTTGGGGTATGGGTGGTAGTAGAAAAGTACTCGCAGCCTACAAAAAGACTTGCACAAAAAAGAAGGGATAGGTTTATAGAAATTGATTTCATCAGAATTGGTATTAAGTTTGTTTAGCATAACAATGTTTAAAATTACGATTTTTTTTACTTTCCTTTGAATTTAAACATTTACTAAAAGTCTCACCATGACATTATTTTTTGAAATTGCCGGTCTATTTTTTGCTCTACTAGGGATTGCAGGAAGTTTTTTACCTGTTTTACCGGGTCCATTAACGGGATGGTTAGGATTGTTTTTATTACATCAAAGTGATCGAATCACAGAGGACACTTCTTTCTTGATTACCACCTTTTGTATTGCGGTAGGGGTATTTTTATTAGATTATATCATTCCCGCCCTAGGAACCAAAAAATTTGGAGGCTCAAAAAGAGGGGTGATGGGATCTACAATAGGTCTAGTAATCGGGTTAATTTTTATGGGACCCATTGGTATTATATTAGGTTCTTTTATTGGAGCTTTTTCAGGAGAACTACTCAATAAAACATCAAAACGCCAAGCCTTAAAAGCGGCATTTGGCTCTTTAATTGGTTTTTTAACTGGTGTGTTTTTAAAATTTTCGGTGTCCTTGATCTTTTTCTTTTACTTTTTGAAAATTTACACTTCAGCGATCTTTTAAAAACAAAAGAAGCTTTCTCTTCATTACCTTCAATCAAACCACAACACTATATTTATTCATGAAATTGTAATGGGTTAGGAACACGATGTTTATCAAGACAATCGCATTATTTTTTACATGAAAAGAAAGCCTTCTTTTTAAATCATTTATTCATTCATTAAGGAGATGTCTCCAGTTAAATTTATTTTTACTTTGACGGGATTATGGGTAAGCCAACCTGTTTTTTTGCTGCCAAAATTATTAATACGAATATACTCTGGATGCTCAAAACTAGGGTTGACATATTTATTCGCCTGCCTAAACTCATAATACCTACTCGAGAGTTTTTGTACACGATAAAGGTGTTTTCTCAAAATATGCTTAGGAATTAAGTGTAGATTTTCCACCACATTATCAATCCCTAATAAGTACATATCATTGATATGTAGATAAGTCAATACCTCTCCTTCTCCAGCTTCTAGTTTTCGGTATATTGGTTGTTCTTTCTTGTGGCGTTGTATGGCCTCCCAAAAGGTGACTACTTCTTCTTTGTAGTTCTCTTCTCCATCTACTGATATCATGATATGGTGATTATTTCTAGGGATGGCATACCTGTTTTCATTGTCTTTTAACTGGATTGCATTAGAAAAGCCTTCTCGCATTCTCACCTTAAAAACGGGAACAGGATCTCCCCCCCTGTGGTTATCTAAATGGATTTTAGAGACGGGGTAACCGTCTGGTCCTTCTCCCATAAATAAGCCTACTGGAAGGATACCTTTGCTTTTTTTATTAATTTTCAGGATACTTTTTTGCATCTTTTCGCGGATTACAGGATCGACCACTTTTTCGATTTGAGAAACAACCCTAAGAGAATTTAAGGGGCGTCTAATATGCATGGATTCTTTTAACATAGGGGGCTTTCGCTTTCCATACAAAGAATCCTTATGCAACATACCTCGCACAGAAACTGCTTTCACTTTCACCTTGTTATTGTGGTCATTAAACCAAAAAGAACGCTTAGAAATGGCTTTAGAAGTTTTCTTATGAGAAACCAAAATAGCCATCATTTTATCTTCAATTTGAGATAAATAATGTTCATTAGGGACAGAAATCTTTACCTTTTTTAGTTGTCTCTTATATTTATTTCGCTGGGATAAATAGGTTATGTGTTCTTTATTACAATAAGCGTTGACATAGGCTTTTAAGGCATTTAAACGATAGTCATTTATACATTTGCGATCTGGAAAAATACTCATCAACAAGAATTCGTCGATTAAATGCTGGGTGATATTCCCGGGAATCATCTTCACCTTTGGTGTGATAACACCTATTAATTCTCCTAAACTGCGGCTTAATTGATGCTGGTCGTTAAACTGCTTTTTAACCACATCTCTATAGTTGTATTTTTTTATGAAACGCTTGAATTTTTTATAGCTGGTAGGATAGTGATGGGTGTTTGAAAATATTTTTGCTGCTCTTGCTTTAATTACTTCCCAGTCCTGTGTTTTTTCATCATCAAAATACTCAAAGGGGGTTCTTTCATTCAACTGGTCTGCAAGCGAGGCAAAACAAAGCGTTTTGTTAAGGCTATTATCATTTAAAGATCTGGACCAGGGGTGGATATAAACAATTTGAACATGTGCAGTAAACAACATCTCTAGGGGGATTTCATTTCCTGTATAGGGGCAAGTATGTTTACACTCTTCCCATAAACTGTATTTTAAAACATGCATGGGAATAAGATCAACCCCTAGGGGTTTTAACTTTTCTATATACCGCTTATTGTTTTCTGAAATGCGTTTTCGATCTAATCTAAACACATATCGCTGCATTCGATTGACTTTTAAATCAACCGAAAGCTCGCATGCAACCTCATCAAATGGGCCGTATTTATCAATCAAAGCGTTGATTACCTTTCTTAATTCGTAAGCACTTTGAATCAAAGTCGAATTTTTTAATTGCTGAATTTGGCCGTTTATTTCTTGACTAACAGGAATTTTAGTGGTTTTAGATTTCTGGGTTAAAATGGAAGAAAAACCATATAATTTCTTTGGATCAAAACCATCTAATCGAAACATCCCGAGAAAAACCTCGCTTAGCTTAGGGATCAATTCTAGCTGAGTAGAATCCCGGTGAAGGTTTAAAGTCACCTGGATCACTTCTTCTTGCTGTAAATCACTTAAATCATCCCATTGTGCTTGCAGGGCATTGCGAATACCAGCTAAAAAAACAGCTGTCTTGTAGGCATAGCCTTGTTTTAAAAAATAAAGAATCTTTATCGAGGCCATTTTTGAAAGAGGGGCATAACTCTTATCAATATTAATCTTTGAAAACTGCTGTGCAGCATAGGTACTTAAACCAAACTTTTCCTCGGCACAGTTTTGAAGCCTTAAACTACTATTAAAAAAATACAAGGCATGAAAAATATCCTCCTGTGTTTTTTGATCAAAATCGAACCATTCTTTTCCAAAGTATTTCTCCCTTGACAATTCTGCATTTATAAAAGACCCTTTAAAGGTGTCATCTGCTTTATAATTAAAGTTATTAGAATGGTTGAGTTGTAATAGAGATTTGATTTCTTCAAATTTGAAGCGGTAGTGGGTCAAGAAATAATGAACGACTTTGCGGGTGTCATTTGGTTTAAGAGGAGCATTATTGAACTTTATAGAATTGGCCCATTTCCAGGCCTCAACTTCTTGATATACTAAAGACGAAACACAACAGCGGGTTTTTTTAGTTTCATATAAACAATTACCCACCCGATGTTTTTGAGATTTTAAAGGTCGCTGGTAAAACAATGCACCTTGAGGGTCTACATCTTGAGGATCTCCTATTAATTGATTGCGCAACTCTTCGGTCAAGGAATGATAAAACTGCGATTGCATTTTCCACAAAAGATGAATCTCTTCAAAATACATTTCGAGTGTGCAAATACGATTTCTAATTCTAGTCTTTGTTGCTTTATAAGAATTATTAGGTGCTGGATAAATTGAACTTAAGTGTTCCCCAAGGGTTCCTTTTCCAATCTCCTTTTGAGTTTGCAAATACCCAATCTTTCTCTCTGCAGGATTTCCTCTACTTAGCACACTTTCGGATAACTTTAAATTTCTTTCTCCGAAACGATAACCACGGTGACAAGCGATTTGATAAAATATTCGCCCGAATTCTTCTAAACTCAGTTTCTCATGTAAACCTTGTTCTCTCAAATGATATGGGTTTAAAGCAAACCAATCTGCCATTGAAGTTGAAGCGAATTGCTTGGTCCCCTTCCATTGCTCTAGTTCCTTCAAAGTCATGGGACACATTTGATTTTTAATCAAAATCCGAAGCAGATATATTTTTCGGGTGCGTATTCTGGCATATCGAATACGGCGTAATCGAACTAACCGTCTTCCGTGCTTTTTTGATAGCTCCCTTTTCCCAGAACCAAAATTTTCACATCCTGCAGGAAAAACACGAACGCCCATGTCAATTAATTCGGAGGTTGACAGGTCAACAACAGACCAATTGATGGAAGTCGTATCAACAAATAATCCTAATTTTTTTGACATTTAAACTTTTTTTTCTTTTACTTTGTTGCTCAATCTTATCACAATAAGGCTTTATGCCGTAGACTTAAAAGTCTTTAATCCCGCTTCGGTGGGATTTTTTTATCCCTTTTCATAGCGTTCTAAAAAACTGCTGTATTTCAATAAAAAATGATAACAAATCCACTTTTCTCCTTCGCTTTTTGGCGATTGAAATGGAAACTGATTATGATGAAGATTAATGAATTCTAAAGTAGAAGATTTTACCGTTTCGGGGAGATAATTATCTACCTCGATCAAGCCTAATTGAATTATTTTTCGAATTAAAACATAAATATTATTACGCTTGTACTTTTCAAACAATCGATTCCAAATCTTTTTAATTTCAAATTTATCCAACTGTAATAACTGCATTAAAGTTTCTTCGCTTATACCTAACATATAAGCGCGAATAACAGCGTATTCTTTTGGAGAAAGTTCAGAAGTTGAAGTGGAAGTGAAAATTGATTTTGAATTCATAAACAATATGATATAGTTTTGAAAACATAAAACTCGGCAAATCATTAATCAACTCCCACAGAGAAGTAAAAGGTGGTAGGTTTTGATAGTAAAAGCGGTCATACGGTGTAATAAGTGGCTGTTTTAACGAAATCAGATATTTTTAGGGAGAATTCATATAAAAGCCTACTTTTGCCTTATGAAATTAGCACTGATAAGCATCGTTTTATTAGGTCTTGCATTTGCGGGTATCGCCATTAAAATCATTGTCAAAAAAGATGGGAAATTCGCGGGTACTTGTGCCAGTCAAAGCCCTTTTTTAAACAAAGAAGGAGAGGCTTGTAGTTTTTGTGGAAAACTTCCCGAAGAACAAGAGTGTAAAAACCCTGATTTACAGCAATCTTAAAATTTAAGGGCTACATTTTTTTGAGTATCTTCGTTTATAATGAATACCAAAGAAATTGAACAGGCTATTAAATTAGCTAAACAAAACAACCAAAAAGCCTTTGCCGTCTTATTTGATGCCCACTGGGAATATGTTTATGGGTATTTATTAAAACATTTAGAAGATGATGTTCTCGCCGAAGAGCTAGCGCTAAAAACCCTAGCAAAAGCCTTTGATAAAATTGCCACTTTTAAAACGGAATATAGCTTTAAAACTTGGCTGATTAGCATTTCAAAAAACCTGCAAATTGATCATCACAGGAGTACAAATATCAAAGGGAAATTAGAACTTACTTCTATTGATAAAAAACACATCAAAAGCCTTTCTGACGACAATCCTTCTCCAGAAGATTTATTGATTATCAATCAAAACCTCAAAGCCCTCATTGAAAAAATCAAGGTACTAAAGCCTTTATATGCAAAGGTTCTCAGACTGCGCTATTTTGAGGAACTGTCTTATAAAGAAATTGCTCAAAAAACAGCGCTTCCAATCAATACCGTTAAAGTCACTCTCCTTAGAGCAAAAAAAGTCTTAGCCGAAAAAATAAATGAACAATGATTAAATCATTAAAAAAGTTAGGCCCTGGATTATTATTTGCTGGAGCAGCAATTGGGGTTTCTCATCTAGTACAATCGACTCGTGCAGGAGCAGATTTTGGGTGGGGACTTTTATGGGCTTTAGTTTTATCTAATCTATTCAAATATCCCTTTTTTCAATATGGCTCGCGTTATGCTTTAGCGACCAATAAAAGCTTGTTAGATGGTTATGCTCAACTGGGAAAAACTTATTTATGGATATACTTTTTTCTTAGTCTAGGGACGATGTTTACCATTCAGACTGCAGTAACTATAGTGACCGCCTCTCTAGCCTCCATTTTATTTGGCTTTACTCCAGATTTAGTGGTCTGGACCATCTTAATCACCTTGATCTGCCTTCTTATTTTATGGAAAGGAAGTTTTACCATCCTGGATAAAATCATCAAATGGATCATCGTCATTTTGACTATCAGCACGATCATTGCGGTTTTTTTGGCCGCAGGCCAAAATGAAAACAACATCTCCTTATCACAGCACCTCCCTCAAGGATCTTCCATCCTCTTTCTCGCTGCCTTTATGGGCTGGATGCCAGCCCCCTTAGACATTTCTATTTGGCAATCTTTGTGGGCAATTGAAAAGACTAAAGCTAACAAGATCAGTGTTAAAGAAGGACTTCTTGATTATAATATTGGCTATGTGATTACAATTTTACTGGGAGTTTGCTTTATGGGACTAGGCACTTTTGTGATGTATGGAACTGGCACAAGTTTTTCGAATTCTGGTGGGGTTTTCGCAAAACAATTGATCGATTTATATACACTTACTTTGGGAGATTCTGTTTATATCTTTATCGCCATTGCTGCCTTTACCACTATGTTTAGTACAACTTTGACCACGCTTGATGCCTCTCCTAGAGCGATGGAAAAGACCAGTAACCTCTTGTTTGCTAAGGCAAGCTATTTAAATTATAAGTTTTGGATAACGGTATTAGCCCTTGGTACGATTGGTATTTTTAGTTTTCTTTTAAGTGAGATGGGGACCCTTGTAGAAATTGCCACTATCCTTTCTTTTATAACAGCCCCCTTTTATGCTTATCTCAATTTAAGATTGGTGACCAGTGATCAAATGCCGGCAGAACACCGACCGGGGAAAGGATTGATTTTACTCAGTATAATCGGATTGATTTTCTTGATCCTTTTTGCCATTAGCTTTCTATTTCTTGCCGTTTAGGTTGTATATTTGTACCGAAAGAATGTATTATGTCGACTGAAACTAAAACACAACCTATTACGAAAAAACCTAAATGGTTAAGGGTAAAACTTCCTACTGGAAAGAAATACACTGAATTACGTGGATTAGTTGATAAATACGACTTGCATACTATTTGCACCTCTGGAAGCTGCCCTAATATGGGCGAATGCTGGGGAGAAGGCACAGCAACTTTTATGATCTTAGGGAATGTCTGCACCCGTTCTTGTGGTTTTTGTGGCGTTAAAACAGGGAGACCAGATACAGTAGACTGGGAAGAACCCGAAAAAGTAGCCCGTTCAATCAAACTTATGCAAATCAAACATGCCGTGATCACCTCTGTAGACAGAGATGATTTAAAAGATGGCGGCTCGATAATATGGGGAGAAACTGTCAATGCAATTAGACGCATGAACCCTACCACTACACTTGAAACTCTTATTCCAGATTTTCAAGGAAATGAACGCAATCTAGACCGTATTGTGGCGGTTCATCCTGAAGTCGTTTCGCACAACATTGAAACTGTAAGAAGATTGACCAGAGAGGTTCGTATACAAGCAAAATACGACCAGAGTATGGCGGTTTTAAAATACCTCAAAGATCAAGGGATTAATCGAACTAAATCTGGCATCATGTTAGGACTAGGAGAAAAAGAAGAGGAAGTTATTCAAACCCTCCACGATCTGCGCGCTGCTGATGTTGATGTAGTTACTATAGGACAGTACCTTCAACCTAGTAAAAAACATCTAGGCGTTAAAGAATTTATTACGCCAGATCAATTTGCTAAATACGAGGCAATCGGGAAAGACCTAGGCTTTAGACATGTAGAAAGTGGTGCACTTGTTCGCTCTTCTTACAAAGCGCATAAGCATATTCACTAATTCATCCCTAGCTTTTCTTCGACTAAGTCATTTAAAGTTTCTTGCTGCCCATCTTGTATTTCCATTTCTATGGGCAAGTAAAAAAGTAAATCTGAATTAAATTTTTGTGATAAACGCGTATAATCCTTTTGGGTAGTTAAGACCATACGTCCATTACTTTTTCCTTTGATATTTTCGATATCCCTATCATTAAAGATATGATGATCACTATACTTCAAATGATCAAATTCTAAATATTTTCCTTTGAGAAAGGCCAATAACTGACTGGGATCGGCAATCCCCGTTACCACAACAAAAGAAATTTTTTCTAAGATCCCTAGTGACATCCTGCGTTCGCTATTAACAATATACTCAGCATAACGAATGTGAGAAAAAAACAAGCTTTGATGATCTGCTACTTGAAGGCGCTCTCTAAACGCACTTTTCTGTGTTTCTGTCATGTCTTTAGGACATTTTGTTATAATGATGACATCTGCACGTGACATGCCTTCAGATAGCTCTCTCAAGTTACCGACTGGCAAAATATAATCTTTGGTAAAAGGTTGATCAAAGGTGGTCAATAACAACATACACGAAGGTTTGACCCATCTGTGTTGAAAACAGTCATCCCATAAATAAACAGGTGGCTTGTCTGACCAGGGTAATTCGAGTAGGTTCTCCATCCCTACTCTTCTTCTATTACTCACTCCTACCCTAATTTCTGGGTGCTGATGTAAAAACATTAATGGTTCATCCCCTATCTGATTTGCAGTAGAATTAGCATCTGCCAATTGAAATCCTTTTGAAATACGACCATAGCCTCTACTTAAAACATTCACAGCATATTTGGATTTAAAATGGGCAATAAAATAATTGATAGCAACAGATTTCCCTGTCCCCCCTGTAGACAGGTTCCCGATTCCCAAAACAGGAACATCGTACTTTCTTTCTTTGAAAATACCCCAAGCAAAAAACACGTTCCTAAGACTTGTTATGAACATATAAATGAACGCAAAAGGAAAGAGTAGGAACCTAAAAATATTCATTGTGATTATATGCTTATATTCGTAAAGATACACTTATGTAGAGAAATTTTTGACTACAAGAAAAAGAACTTAATGAAAATAAATCACATCATTCAAACCCTTGATGAATGGGCCCCTCTTAGCTATGCAGAGGACTTTGATAATATAGGCCTTTTAGTAGGGGACAAAAACAGGGGTTGCAGTGGGGCGCTTATCGCCCACGATGTTTCGGTCGCTGTAGTAGAAGAGGCCATCGCTTCAAATTGCAATCTGATCATTTGCTTTCACCCTATCATTTTTAAAGGTTTAACCTCCATTACAGGAAAAAACTATGTTGAGAAGACGGTACTTAAAGCCATTGAAAATAAGATCGCAATCTATGCTATTCACACAGCTTTAGACAACCATAAAAAAGGGATAAGCTATCATTTAGGAGAATTATTAGACCTCCAACAACAACGTATTTTAATCCCTCAAAAGAACAGTCTCTTTCATCTAACGACTTATGTTCCTATAAAGGAAAAAGAAAAAGTACTAGCAGCCTTACATGAAGCTGGGGCTGGAAGTATCGGCGACTACAGCCAATGCAGTTTTTCGATCAATGGGGAAGGACAATTTTTACCCAACCAGGAGAGTACTCCAGCCATAGGAGATCAAAATATTTTGACTAAGCTAGAAGAAACACAATTAAGTGTCGTAGTTCCAAAACACACCAAAAACAAAGTGCTCAAAGCCTTGATTGACACCCACCCATATGAGTCGGTGGCCTATGAATTAGTTGCCATTGAAAATCAACATCCCGATGTTGGCCTAGGGAGTATTGGTCAACTTGAAAAACCCCTTCCCCTAAATGACTTTTTAAAACAGGTCAAAAATGCCCTGAACATCCCTCATATACGCCACAGTGAAACCCATCTGAAAGAAATTAAAACTGTCGCTGTTTTAGGCGGTTCAGGTAGTTTTTCTATTGATGCTGCCAAAGCCCAAGGCGCAGACGCTCTAGTAACAGCAGACCTAAAATACCATGACTTTTTTAGAGGAGAAAATACGCTCTTGTTGGTTGATGCGGGACACTATGAAACAGAGCAGTTCACAAAAAGGATAATCCTCGAGCATCTTACAAAAAAAATCCCTAATTTTGCCTTCACTTTATCAGAAGTGAATACCAACCCTGTTAAGTATTTCTAAATTATGGCCAAGAAAAAAGAAATCTCCGTAGAAGAAAAGCTAAGAGCGCTTTTTGATTTACAAATAATTGATTCTAGAATCGACGAAATCAGAAATGTTCGTGGAGAACTTCCCTTAGAAGTTGAAGATCTTGAAATCGAAATTCAAGGTATGACTGTCAAATTAGAAAAACTCAACAGCGACCTGGCTGAGTTTGACACTTCTATCAAAGAATTCAAAAACAGCATCGAAGAGGCGAAAGAGTTAATCACCAAATACGCAGATAAACTCAATAATGTTCGCAACAACAGAGAGTACAACTCTATCGTAAAAGAAGAGGAATTTCAAAAACTCGAAATTGAATTAGCTGAAAAGAAGATCAAAGAACTTAAAGCTAAAACAGAACTCAAAAAAGAAACCATCGAGACGCTTAATGCACAGATCGCAGATAAGCAAAAGCACCTTGATGCAAAAAAGAATGAGCTAGATGAGATCATGAAAGAGACTGAAAAAGAAGAAACTCTTTTAATGGAACAATCTGGAAAATTCGAAGCTAAAATTGAAGAGCGTTTAATCAAAGCCTACAAAAGAATTCGTTCAAATGTAAAAAATGGATTAGCCGTTGTAGCAGTAGAACGTGGTGCCTCTGGAGGATCTTTCTTCACCATTCCACCTCAAGTGCAAATGGAAATCGCCTCTCGTCAAAAAATCATTACTGATGAGTACAGTGGTCGTATCTTAGTCGATGCAGAACTAGCGGAAGAAGAAAAAACTAAAATCAGTAAAATGATCGAAGCTTTATAGGCTTCTTTCCATCCCAATACAGGCGCGTTTTACGCGCCTTTTTTTTGCTCTAAATTTTGTGAAAATAGCAGCATTGAATTAGTGAGAGGCAGTTCCTGCTCCACTAGGGATACGAATGTTTTCTACGATTTCCTGCACCTCTTCTGGCACTGGAGCAGTAAAGCTATTAACGATCAAAGCCACCACAAAGTTGACGAGCATGGCTACACTCCCAAAACCCTCTGGTGAAATCCCAAACCACCATTGCGCTTTAAGTCCAGTAACAGCTGCCTTGCCCCCGTCAAAAACGCCAAACTTAAACTTAAGCATATAAAACAGCATCAAAGAAATCCCGACAATCATTCCAGTAATCGCCCCTTCTTTATTCATCTTTTTATAAAAAATCCCCATGATGATCGCAGGAAAGATAGACGCTGCTGCTAGGCCAAAGGCCAAAGCCACAACCGCAGCGACAAAGCCTGGAGGATTAATCCCAAAATAGCCCGCAATAATTACCGCTCCCACGGCAGAAAGACGTGCAGCGATTAACTCTTGCTTTTCAGTGATTGTTGGATTGAAAATATTTTTGATCAAATCGTGTGATACAGAAGCAGAAATTACCAGTAGTAAACCTGCAGCAGTCGATAGTGCAGCTGCTAAACTTCCTGCAGCGACAAGGGCGATTACCCATGCCGGCAAATTTGCTATCTCAGGATTGGCCAAAACCATAATATCGCGATCAACGGTCAATTCATTTATTTCTGGAGGCGCAACATATTGAATCAAACCATCTCCATTTTTATCCTCAAACTTTAATAAACCTGTTTTCTCCCAATTCGAAAACCATGCTGGCATATTTGCGTAAGGCTGGTTACTTACCGTATTGATTAGATTTGTTCGAGCAAAAACCGCTACCGCAGGAGCAGTAGTGTATAAAATGGCAATTAACAATAAAGCTAAGCCAGCAGATTTTCTTGCATCACGCACCCGCTTTACAGTAAAAAAGCGAACGATTACGTGCGGCAGTCCAGCCGTCCCCACCATCAATGCAGCAGTGATCGCAATAACGTCTAAGGTAGATTTTGTGCCTTTGGTATATTCCGCAAAACCTAGCTGAGTAGACAAGCCATTTAATTTTTCAAGTAAGTACAACCCGTCTGTCCCCTTTGATCCCATTCCCAACTGCGGGATTGGGTTCCCGGTCATTTGAATCGAAATAAAAATAGCGGGTACCATAAAGGCAAAAATCAAGACACAATATTGGGCAACTTGCGTATAAGTAATCCCCTTCATCCCGCCTAAAACAGCATAAAACAAAACAATGATCATCCCGATAATTACACCAGTATTGATATCTACTTCAAGGAAACGTGAAAAAACCACGCCTACTCCCCTCATTTGTCCAGCGACATAGGTAAAAGAGACTAACAATACGCAAAACACAGCGACGATTCTTGCCGTCTTAGAATAGTAACGCTCCCCGATAAAATCAGGAACAGTAAACTTCCCAAATTTTCTAAGATATGGCGCTAATAAAAGCGCCAAAAGGACATAGCCTCCTGTCCATCCCATTAGATATACAGAGCCGTCAAATCCCATAAAAGAGATCAAGCCCGCCATGGAGATAAACGACGCTGCAGACATCCAGTCGGCGGCAGTTGCCATTCCATTTGCTAGTGGAGATACTCCCCCACCCGCAACATAAAACTCTTTGGTCGAGCCGGCGCGAGACCATATGGCTATTCCTATATAAAGCGCGAAAGTTATCCCCACCAATAGATAGGTCCATGTTTGTACTATCATAAATTATAGTGCTTGATTATTCTTCCTCATCATAACCGTATTTCTTATCGAGTCGATTCATCCAATAAACATAGAAAAAGATTAAGAGGACAAAGACATAAATAGCCCCTTGTTGCGCAAACCAAAACCCCAAAGGGAAACCGCCAATAGTGATTTGATCTAAAATATCCCGAAATATAATCCCCGCTCCATAGGAAACCAGAAACCAAATTGACAGCAGCAATAGCAAACACCTTAGGTTTTCTCTCCAATAATTGAGAGCATTTTCGTCTTTATTTTTCATCCTAAATGAATTATGCTTTTTTATAAGGTTGATTCATCAAGGTAGGAAAAAAATAAAAGGAATAAAAAACTGATTTAGACACCCCAACTAGGCATTTTTAAAATAAATGTAACTTTTAGGTTACATTTAAGATAATTATGGTAAGTTTGCGTTACATTAAATGAATTAAACAATGGATCAACAACTTATTATCCCAATCTTAGGCATGTTAACAGGAATTATTATCCCAATTGCCGTCTTTGTCTGGCTTTATTTTGAAGGAAAAGGCAAAAGAGAAACCGTATTAGAAATTTCAAAAAACTTAGATGACCCAGCTAAATTAGAAGAGTTATTGAACATTTTTGAAGAAAGAAAAAAAGCGCCAATCGATTACCGCCGGAATGGAGTGATTACAATTTTTGTCGGTATTGGTCTTTACCTCCTGGGCTATGTCGCCATTGGCTTTATCCTTGAAGGGGTAGGACTTTTAATCGGCACAATAGGAATAGGTACTTTAATCGCAGGTTACCTTTACCCAAACACTGGAAAGGAATTAACAGATGCGGTGGAGAAATATGAAAAAAAATAGTTTTGGGGAAACATCATAAGAAGCTATTAAATAATCTTGAAGAACGCAGAAAATCTTCTGGTCTTACCCAGCAAGAATTATCACTTCACGCTGAAGTTTCAAGAAAAAGCATCAATGCGATTGAGAATGGAATTTATATTCCATCGACAGTGTTAGCGCTAAAGATTGCAAAAACATTGAAATGTAAGGTCGAGGAGCTCTTTACCTTACCGCAAGATTAGCCCTATTATGAATGAACTTTAAAATGAGAAGGAATCTTATACAACAGACTTCAATAAAAAAACCTCACTAAAAAGTGAGGTTTTTTTGTGGTGGGCGCTGAGGGATTCGAACCCCCGACCCCCTCGGTGTAAACGAGGTGCTCTGAACCAACTGAGCTAAGCGCCCTTGCGGGTGCAAATATAATGTACTTTTTTTGAATACAAAGCCTTCAACTAAGAATTTCTGCTACAACAAATGTACTACCGCCAACATAAATGAAATCCTCTTTTTTTGCCGCTTGTTTTGCTACCTCTAGTGCTTCTTTTGGGGAAGAAAAGGACAAGGCATTAAGCCTATGGTTTTCAGCGATTTTAATCACCTCTTCTACGGCTAAAGCACGAGAAATCGAGGGAGCACAGAAATAATATCGTGCGTTTTTAGGAAGTATAGAAAAAATGACGTCCATCTGTTTTCCCTTGACAAAACCTAAAACGAGATGCAATTCTCCTTCAGATTTCTTCTCCTCTAACTGCTGAACAACGGTTATAAAGCCTTCTGCATTATGGGTGACGTCTGCGACAATCTCTGGTTGCTGATCAATGACTTCCCATCGACCTCTTAAGCCGGTGTTTTGTGTTACTTTGGCGAAGCCTTCTAACGCTTTTTGAGGCAATTGATCTACCCCTAACAGCACTTGTAGTGCCTTGTAAGCAGTGCGCTTATTTTTCTTTTGATAGCTCCCCAAAAGGTCCAGTGTAATCTCTGGGACTAGGGTTTCTTCAGCAAGATGAATAGGAGCATTCATTTCCTTCGCTTGTGTCTTAAAAACCGGAAGGGTTTCTGCTATAGTTTCGCCAATCACCACCGGGGTTTTCTCTTTGATAATCCCCGCTTTTTCAAAGGCGATTTGCGCTAAAGAGGTGCCCAAAAATTCGGTGTGATCAAGTCCTATGTTGGTAATGACAGACAGCAGCGGTTGAATCACATTTGTGGCGTCTAATCGCCCGCCTAAGCCTACTTCGATCACGGCATAGTCGACCTCTTGATGGGCAAAATAGGCAAAGGCCATCCCGACTGTGATCTCAAAAAAAGACAACTCTTCAGCTAGAAAATAGGCCCTGTGTTCTTGCACAAAATTGATTACAAATTCTTCTGTAATCACTTTTCCATTCACGCGAATACGCTCTGAAAAATCCAACAAATGTGGCGAGGTATAGAGCCCCACTTTATAGCCCATTTCTTGTAAAGCAGCGGCGATAATGTGGGAGGTAGACCCTTTCCCATTTGTTCCTGCAATATGAATAGCGGGTAAATTCTTTTCTGGGTGATTGAGATGCGCGACAAAGGCTTCCATTTTGGCTAAGCCTGGTTTATAGGCTGCCGCACCTTGATTTTGGAAAACGGGAGTTTGAGAAAAGAGCCACTGGGTGACCTCGTCATAGGTTTGCACTATTCGCTTAATTTAAAGTTAATCACCACAAAACCGATTTGTGTTGAAGGGGCATTGCTGTCGGGAAACCATTTATGTAAGAGAGCAGTTTTCTTTGCCGGTGCTAATAAGCAAGGATGCACATTAGTAGATCCTTTGACCCCTGGCTCTGCTGCGATGACCTGTCCTTGTTGATTTACGGTAATGCGCACGACCACTGTTCCCTCTTCATTACACTCTTGGGTAACGGCACCATTGGATTGTAAATTACGACCATTAAGACCATAGCCTTTTCCGTTTCCACCTAATCCCGCGGTATTGTAATAACTACTCGCATAGGGATTGCCTTCTACTTTTCCTTTATCGCCTGGTGCATTGTCGTCTCCTTCTCCTTTTTGTTGTTCTACCTCTACCTTTTTAGCGTTCAATACATTTGACAGTATGTTTTTAGTTGCATCGGAAACTTTAGGTTTTAGTGGAGCTGGCGGAGTAGGTTCGACTTTTGGTTGCGCTACCTTTTTCTTTGGAGGCGCTTTCTTTGGAGTAATTTTCTTGGGGGTCGTTTTGGGTTGTTTTTTAACTACAGGAATAGAGGCTTCTTTTTGTGTCAACACTTTAGCAGTACTCTTTTCTGTAGGAGGAGGAACTTGTTTTGGGGTGGATTGCTGCACTTGTTTTGGCTGACTCGCAACAGCTTTAGTGGGTTGAACTTTTCCACTCCCTTGATTTGATGTACCAAAATTAACTTCCATCCCATAACTGATAGGCGGATCAAAATACTTTAAGCCCACCAATGAAAAAAGCAATAGCAATAATACCGCAATGATAGTGGTTAATACTGCTGACTTCTTTTCGTGTGGTGTTTTAAAATATTTCATGCTATTGAGCATCTACTGCCAAAACAACTTTGATGGCATTTTGATTCGCAATGTTCATTACATAGACTACCTCATCAATGGGCACACTTTTTTGTGCTCTAAGCACAATCACTTTTTCGTCTTGAGCACTTAGTGTAGCCAGTAGTTCTGCCTGTATGGCCGTTTTAGCAATTCGCTTTCCATCGATAAAAAAGCGATTGTTCTCGTTAATGGTTACCGCAACGGACTGTCTGTTTTCTGTTTTTCCTTTTGCTTGAGGTAACTTTACTTCGATTGTATCTAATTGCTTTGCTAATGTTGAGGCTATCATAAAAAAGATCAACAATAGAAAAACAACATCTGTCATGGAAGACATGTTGAATTCTGGCGTAATTTTATTTCGACCGCGTAAATTCATTTAGACAGCTGGTTCGTTTAATAAATCTAAAAAGGCAAAAGAGGTTGCCTCCATTTGATAGACCACTTTGTTGGTCTTAACCACAAGGTGATTATAAGTGATATAGCCTACAATTCCCACAATTAGTCCTGCAACGGTGGTCGTCATAGCGGTATAGAGTCCGTCTGATAAAAGTTTCATGTCGATGTTTCCACCTGCATTAGAGATTTCAAAGATGGATAAGATCATCCCAATTACTGTCCCTAAAAACCCAATCATGGGTGCAGCACCTGCAATGGTCGCTAGAACGCTAACATTCTTCTCTAGCTTATAGACTTCTAATCGACCGGCATTTTCAATAGTGGTATTAATGTCTTCTAATGGGCGACCAATTCGTGAAATTCCTTTCCCGATTAAACGTGCTACTGGAAGATCTTCCTTTAGACAAAGGGCTTGGGCAGCTTCGATTTTTCCTTGACCGACATAAAGCTTGATTTGGTCCATAAAATTCTTGTCAATCTTACTAGCCGCACGAATAGCAAACCAACGCTCAAAATAAATGTAAATAGCAATAAGCAACAAGAGAAATAGAAGGCCAATGATAATTTGTCCCCCTAAACCACCGTCGCGAATTAGCGCAACTAACGAAAGGGTTTTTTCTGTCCTTATTGGACTTTCTTGAAACAATGATATATAATTTATCCAGGTCATATGATTCTTTTTATAATGAACGCATGAAAACCGAATAAAGTATATACCCTATGCGATATATCCGCGTAATAACATAAAGGTAATTGAACCTGCAAAGAAACCTAGGAAAGCTAACCATGAAATCTTTTTGAGGTACCAGAAAAAGTCAATTTTCTCCATTCCCATTGCTACTACTCCAGCAGCAGATCCTATGATTAACATACTTCCTCCTGTCCCAGCAGAAAAGGCAATAAAATGCCATAATGGATCATCTGTCACTTGAGAGAACATTCCCATTGATGCTGCCACTAGCGGTACATTATCGATGACTGCAGAACCAATTCCTAATAACATAATCACTATATCAGTATTTGGAATAGCGGTATTCAAGCCTTCGGCAAATTGGAACAACATTCCTAATGACTCTAAGGCTGCAACAGCTAATAAAATCCCTAAAAAGAAAAGGATACTGGGCAACTCAATCTTAGAAAGAGATTTGTGTACTGGACTGTGGTGTGACGCTTCGTCGTGATCATCATCAATCGAAGTAATATTAATTTTTGTCGCACTAAAAATTTCTGCGAAAGTCGCTACAATTGCTAAAGAGAACATCATCCCTACATAAGGAGGTAAATGTGTAACCGTTTTAAATATTGGCACAAAGACGATTGCAGAAAGACCTAAGTAAAGCATGGTTGCACCTCTAGGGTGTGTCGCCTCATCCTCTTCCTCCCCTTCAATGCTAGGGATATCTCCTTTAAATGCAGGTAAAAGAGAAGCAATAAATACGGGTACAATAACACAAACAATAGAAGGGATCAATAGATAGGCAATTAATTTTCCGGTGGTTACTTTGTTCCCAATCCATAACATCGTAGTGGTCACATCTCCAATCGGAGACCATGCACCTCCAGCATTTGCTGCTACAATAATTAGACCGGCAAACCAAACACGAACATCTCGATCTCCAATTACTTTTTGGAGGATCGTGATCAACACGATTGTTGCAGTAAGGTTATCAATAATCGCTGAAAGAATAAAGGCTAAAACAGCAAATATCCACAATAATGATTTTTTAGATTTTGTTTTGATAAAAGATTTTATGGTCGCAAATCCGTTGAAATAATCAATGATTTCAACAATAGTCATTGCCCCTAAAAGGAAGATGATAATCTCTGCCGTTTTCCCTAAATGGTGTAACAGGATTTCTTCAATATGAGAAGGAACCAATTGCTTTAAAGCTGTATCCACCTCAAAAACAGGTAAATGAGCTAGAGAAACAATCGCCCACAACAAAGCCATCATGGCTAGTGCGGGAATAAGTTTATCTACTTTAAGGGTATGCTCTAGGGTGATAGCTAGGTAACCTAGCACGAAAATCGAAATTAATAGTACTTCCATGTTTAATTTTTCTTGCCCCCTATCGGGACATCATTTAGAAAAACGAAAATAGACATTTCTCAAGAATATGACCTACTCTAGGGGAAAAATATCTCCCCAGAAGCATGATCAAATTGAGCTCCAGTCACACTTGCCAAACAATTGTTTAGGTTCAGTTCTTTTAACACCCCTAAAAAGCCAAAAATCACCGCCTCCTTATATTCGATAAGTTCTTTTGCAGGGAGGACTATATCTGCTTTGGCGTTAGCCTTTATTAAACTGATCAAAAAAGTATTGTAGCAGCCCCCTCCACTGAACAAAACAGAACCATCACCCGGAAGTTGTTGGACAATTTGATCGGCAATATGATGACAAAAAGTGTGTAAAATATCGGCGGGAGAAGAATCTTTAAACTCGTTTAATAAAGGATTGATTTGCGCTTTCACCCACTCAATGCCTAGAGATTTTGGAAAAGTTGCTTGATAGAACTCTAATCGATTGAGTTTATCTAATAATTGTGTGAGTAATTGTCCACTTTTAGCAATATCTCCATTGTTGTCATAGGCTAATCCCAAAGGCTGAACTAATGCGTTCATCACGATATTAATGGGACAAATATCAAATGCGACTACTGGATCATTATCTAAGCGAGTGATATTGGCGAAGCCTCCTAAATTAACACAAGCTGCATAGTCGCTAAAAAGATGCACTTCCCCTCCAGGAACTAGAGGAGCGCCTTGCCCTCCTAGCGCAACATCAGCAACCCTAAAATCACAAATAACCTTATGCCCAGTAGTCTTTGCAAGCAAAGCCAAATTCCCTATCTGATACGTAACCCCATTCTCTGGTTGATGCAAAACCGTATGTCCATGAGAGCTTATAAATTCAGGAAGTTGCGTCTGTTCTGCTAAAAAATCTTGAATGATTTTAGCGAGATAAAGGGTGTAGTGATGATCTAATGTGGCCAAATCTTTTTTGGACAAATCCACACAATTTTTTAGACGCTCAAGCCATTCTTCTGGATAAGGAATCGTAGTGGCATTTAAAATGGAATAATCCCATTCCCCTTCATGTTTAAAATGGATCATCGCTAGATCAACTCCATCAAGGGAAGTTCCCGACATTACCCCTAAAACAGTTTTTTCAAGCAAATCCACTTTTTAACACTTTATCTCGACAAAAATACACTGAAAATTACATTTCTTTCAAATGTTATGAGCTTCAATTGAGAATTTTTAAAAAAAGCGCACAATTAACTCACAAGTCTTAAAAATCTATAAATTTCAACTCACCTACACTGCTATACCCGGGCTTAAATGTTAAATTTGATGCTCTTAAAAAAAACCTAGACAGTATGTTACCAGAAAAACAAGGGCTTTATTCGCCTGATTTTGAGCATGATAATTGTGGAGCAGGGTTTATCTGTAGCCTAGAAGGAAAGAAGACCAATGACATCATTGGGAAAGCGCTAGATATTCTTGTTAAATTAGAACACCGTGGGGCTGTTAGCGCCGACGGAAAAACAGGAGATGGTGCCGGAATCTTGATTGAAATCCCCCACGACTTTCTGGTAAAAAATGTAGATTTTGAACTTCCCGAACTACATCAATATGCCGTTGGGATGACTTTCCTACCGCAAAAGGACAACCAGCGCGCCTACTGCATCGAGGTTTTTGAAAATGCAATTAAAGCGCAAGGTCTTGCCATCTTAGGGTGGAGAAAAGTTCCAGTAAATAAAAGTGTTACTGGAAGAATTGCTTCTCAAACAGAACCTTACATCGCACAAGTATTTGTCGGGAAAGGCGATGATGCAATCAGCGATCACGAATTTAATGTGAAGCTTTTTGTCGCTCGTAAAAAAGCAGAACACACCATTTATGAGTCAAAGTTATCTGAAGCGAAATACTTCTATTTCCCTTCTCTTTCTACGCATACATTAATCTATAAAGGTTTACTTGTCCCTGAGGACATCGAACCTTATTATACCGATTTATCAGATCCATTAGTGGTAACACGTTTGGCATTAGTACACCAGCGTTTCTCTACCAACACCTTCCCTACTTGGGATTTGGCGCAGCCATTTAGATATATGTGCCACAATGGTGAGATCAACACCTTTAGAGGGAACTACAGCCGTATGCAAGCGCGCGAAGAGCTCTTTAAAAGTGACTTAATCGGTGATGATATCAAAGAAATTCTTCCTGTCATTCTAAAAGGGAAATCAGATTCTTCTTCTATGGATATGGTGGTTGAATTACTTCTTGCTACTGGTCGTTCTTTACCAGAAGTTATGATGATGATGGTGCCAGAAGCATGGGAAAAGCACAACTCAATGGATCCTGCTAAAAAAGCATTCTATCAATACAACGCTTGTATTATGGAGCCATGGGATGGTCCTGCTTCTATTCCTTTTACCGACGGTAAATACATCGGTGCCTTACTCGATAGAAATGGATTAAGACCATCGCGTTATACCGTAACAAAAGACGGCTATGTTGTGATGTCTTCAGAAGCGGGTGTCCTTGACATCGATCCGGCAAATGTAGTAAAACACGGTCGCCTTGAGCCAGGACGTATGTTCCTTGTAAACATGGACGAAGGTCGCATTATAGAAGACGAAGAAATCAAATCTCAGGTAGTCAATGAACGTCCTTACCAAGAGTGGTTAGACGAAAACTTATTGCCACTAGCTAAAGTTCCTTATACTGGAAACCACTTAGAGGTAGAATCAGAAGATTACGAAACACGCCTACGCGTTTTTGGGTATACCCAAGAAGATTTTAAAACCATCATCTTACCCATGAGCCTTCAAGGGAAAGAAGCGATTGGTTCTATGGGGACAGATACGCCATTAGCGGTATTATCTGAACGTCCACAATTACTCTACAACTACTTCAAACAATTATTTGCCCAGGTAACTAACCCACCATTAGATGGGATTAGAGAAGAAATCGTTACAGATACTTCTTTAAGCTTAGGAGGGGATTTAAATATTTTTGAAATTACTTCGGCTCACGCCAAAAAGTTAAGCATCCAAAATCCTGTTATTTCAAATGAGGATTTAGACAAGATCAAACACATTGATCACCCCGACTTTAAAGCCATCGCTATCCCTACCCTCTATGAGGTACACAAAGGGATGAATGGTCTTGAGGCTGCGCTTGACCAAATGGTTAAAAGCATTGAAAAAGAAGTGGACAACGGGGCGAATATCGTGATCTTATCAGATAGAGGGGTGTCAAATTTCTTTGCGCCTATCCCTATGCTTTTGGCTTGTGCGCACACGCACAACGCCTTAAAAAGATTAAAGAAACGTTCTAATTTTGGAATCGTTATTGAATCTGCAGAACCACGTGAACCGCATCATTTCTCTTGCCTCTTTGGTTACGGAGCGAGTGCGATCAACCCTTACATGGTGAACGAGATTATCGAGCAGCAAGCCGAAAATGGTGAGCTGAAAGGAATCGACGCACCTACCGCTATTGAGAATTTCAATAAGGCTATCGCCAAAGGGATTGTCAAGGTGATGAACAAAATTGGAATCTCAACGTTACACTCTTACCGCGGGGCGCAAATCTTTGAAGCGCTAGGGTTAAGTGAAAAACTAGTCGATCAATTCTTCTGTGATACAGCTACTAGAATTGAAGGAGTTGGATTATATGAAATCGAACGCGAAATCTCACGTCGTTACAACAAAGCATTTACAAAAGAAGGTTTAGCAGGTCTAGATCTAGAAATCGGTGGAGAATACCGCTGGAGAAGAGATGGAGAAGCGCATATGCTCAACCCAACTACTATTGCTAAACTGCAACAAGCCGTAAAGCAAAACAAATGGGAAAGCTATGAGGTTTACTCAAATATGATTAACGAGCAGTCAGAAAAACTCATGACCATTCGCGGTTTATTTGAATTCTCAAGCTTTGATCCTATTCCACTTGATGAAGTAGAACCATGGACAGAAATTGTCAAGCGTTTTAAAACGGGAGCCATGTCTTTAGGATCGATCTCTGCAGAAGCACACGAGAACTTGGCCATCGCCATGAACCGTATCGGTGGAAAGAGTAACTCTGGAGAAGGAGGAGAAGATCCACAACGTTTCCAGCCAGACAACAATGGTAACTGGCGTAACTCTGCTATCAAGCAGGTCGCTTCTGGACGTTTTGGGGTATCGAGTCACTACCTTTCATCGGCTAAAGAAATACAAATTAAAATGGCACAAGGTGCCAAACCTGGAGAGGGAGGACAACTTCCTGGACCAAAGGTTAATCCTTATATCGCATCGGTTAGAAATTCAACTCCTTATGTAGGCTTGATTTCTCCCCCACCTCACCACGATATTTATTCTATCGAGGATTTAGCACAGCTTATTTATGACTTGAAAAACGCTAACCGTGAAGCTCGAGTAAATGTAAAGTTAGTGTCAGAAGTAGGCGTAGGAACCATTGCTGCTGGTGTGGCTAAAGCCAAAGCAGATGTTGTCCTTATTTCTGGATTTGACGGTGGTACAGGAGCATCTCCGCTTACTTCTTTGAAGCACGCTGGATTACCGTGGGAATTAGGAATTGCCGAAGCACAACAAACACTCGTCATGAACGATTTACGTAACCGTATTGTCCTAGAATGTGATGGACAAATGAAAACGGGACGTGATGTTGCCATTGCTTGCTTATTAGGAGCAGAAGAATTTGGATTCTCGACTGCACCCCTAGTTGCTTCAGGATGTATTATGATGCGTGCTTGTCACCTCAACACCTGCCCAGTA
This sequence comes from Candidatus Arcticimaribacter sp., assembly GCA_965658115.1. GTDB lineage: Bacteria > Bacteroidota > Bacteroidia > Flavobacteriales > Flavobacteriaceae > Arcticimaribacter. The sequence continues at coordinate 106,753 of CBFHRA010000005.1, forward strand.
GGGATCGCAACACAAGATCCAGAATTGCGCAAAAACTTTAAAGGAAAGCCAGAACACGTCATTAACTTTATGTATTTCGTGGCAGAAGAGCTGCGTAAGATCATGGCAAGCTTAGGCTTTAGAACCGTTGAAGAAATGGTCGGTCAATCGCAGAAAATCAATATGAAGAAAGCGGTCGATCACTTTAAAGCACAAGGTATCGACGTTTCTAAGATCCTTTACAAGCCAGAAGTTGGCCCTAAAGTGAAATTACACAACACCCAAAAACAAGATCACGGACTTGACAACGTACTTGATTTTGATATTGTCAAGGCAGCTCACCCAGCGATTTATCGCAAAGAGGAGCAACACCTAGAATTCAACATCAAGAATACAGACCGTACTGTTGGTGCCATCCTATCAAATGAAATTTCAAAAATTCACGGAGCTAATGGTCTTCCAGAAGATACCCTGAGTTTGAAATTCACTGGAACGGCAGGACAAAGTTTTGGGGCATTTGCCGCTAAAGGACTTTATATGAAAGTCTCAGGAACTTGTAATGACTACTTCGGAAAAGGTTTATCTGGAGGAAAATTAATCGCAGAAGTACCTAAAACAGCTACTTTCAAAGCAGACGAAAACATCATCGTGGGGAATGTTGCCCTCTATGGTGCGGTAACTGGAGAAGCTTACATCAACGGAATTGCTGGAGAACGCTTCTGTGTAAGAAACTCTGGAGCTACTGCGGTAGTAGAAGGAATTGGAGATCACGGTTGTGAATATATGACCGGTGGTATCGCGGTAATTTTAGGAGAAATAGGACGTAACTTTGCCGCTGGTATGAGTGGAGGTATTGCTTATCTCTATAGCCCAGACGGTACATTTGACGAAAAGAAATTTAACCTTGAAATGGTTGAATTAGAAGACCTAACTGATCAAGATCGCGACACTGTCCACGGACTTTTAAATAATCACAAAGATTATACATCAAGTAGTAAAGCTGCTTCAATATTAAAAGACTGGCCAGATAGTTCAAAGAACTTTATCAAGGTAATGCCAACAGATTATAAGAAAGCATTAGCTATGCTTGCTGCACAAAAAGAACAAGAACAAAACGCTTAATCTCATGGGAAAATTAAGAGGATTTATGGAGTATGATCGCATTAAAGAAGAAGCGATTGACCCAAAAAAACGTATCAAAAATTACAAGGAATTTACCATTGCTCCTAAAACAGAACAATTACAAGAACAAGGAGGACGCTGCATGGACTGTGGAGTTCCTTTTTGTCACAGTGGTTGTCCGTTAGGGAATTTAATTCCAGACTTCAATGATGCGGTATATAAGAACGAATGGGAGAAGGCATTAAACATCCTTCATTCTACCAACAACTTCCCAGAATTTACAGGACGTTTGTGTCCTGCGCCTTGTGAGGAAGCTTGTGTTTTAGGAATTGTCAACCCTCCTGTTTCGATTGAATTAATCGAAAAATATATCGTTGAACGCGGTTTTTCTGAAGGTTGGATCAAAGCACAGCCTCCAGTACAACGCACCGGGAAATCTGTTGCAGTAGTAGGATCTGGTCCTGCTGGATTAGCAGCAGCACAACAATTGAACCGTGCAGGTCACAAAGTGACGGTTTACGAAAGGGACAATAAAATCGGTGGATTGTTGCGTTATGGTATTCCAGACTTTAAAATGGAAAAAGATGTTATTGATCGTCGTTTAGCCATTCTTGAAGCAGAGGGTATCGAGTTTGTCATTAACACAGAGATCGGGAAAGACATAAAAGCAAGCCAGTTAGAAGAAGATTTTGAGGCTGTAGTACTTTGTATGGGAGCTACCGTTAGAAGACAACTTCCTATTCCTGGAGCAGATCTAAATGGCGTAGTTCAAGCCATGGATTTCTTACCCCACAACAACAAAGCTGTTGATGGGCAACACGAGAGAGAAGAAAAGTATTTAGCCACAGATAAAAACGTTATTGTAATTGGTGGTGGAGATACCGGCTCTGACTGTATTGGTACTTCTAACCGTCATGGTGCGAAAAGCGTGACGAACTTTGAGATCATGCCAAAACCGGCAGATGGACGTACCGATGAAAACCCCTGGCCATATTGGCCATTCAAACTCAAAACTTCTTCTTCTCACGAAGAGGGAATTCACCGTGAGTGGTCGATCCTAACCAAAGAATTTATTGGCGACGGAAAAGGGAATCTTAAGGCGTTAAAAACAGTAGAAGTACAATGGAAAAAAGTTCCAGGGGAGCGTCCACAACTAATCGAAAGAGAAGGAAGTGAAAAAGAATGGCCGTGTGAATTAGCACTTTTAGCCCTTGGATTCACAGGACCAGAATTAACTGTACCAGAACAATTTGGCCTTACCTATGATGCCCGTGGCAACGTAAAAGGGGAAAACGACTATCAAACAGTAAAGCCTAATATCTTTACTGCTGGGGATGTAAGAAGAGGACAGTCTTTAATCGTTTGGGCGATTTCTGAAGGCCGTGAAGCTGCACATCAAATCGATAAGCATTTGATGGGTCACTCGACTTTACCACAGAAGAATACTACAGGAGACTTAGTCGCTGTATAGAGGAATAACCATCCTTGAATTAAACTACCCCTCTTTTAAGAGGGGTTTTTTTATTGCTTAATCTTCTGGATTCAAGGCGCGATCGATCAGGTCGGCGACATTAATCCGTGCCCCTTTTGGGATGGTATCTGTTACCGTAAATATTAACAAATCTTTCCCCGGAGTCTTAAGGTAGATTTTCTGCCCTAAAGGCAAATCAACTCCGCTTTTAGAATAAGGACTCAGATTGGGATTCATGATCCCTGGAATCCGCAATGGAATCGATTGCACTGTGGTATTCACCAAATAAAATCCGCGTTGCGGAGTGGGCAGTCCCACTTTCTTTTTCCCTGGTTTTCCCTTAAAAACGATGAACTCCACTTTGAGAGGCGCGAGAAATCTATTTTCAAACTGCAAATACATTTCTTCTTCGATGGCTAGGGTGGCGTTAGCACCTTTGGCTAAACCAAAACCCTTTTGCAAAGAGTCATTTTCCTTTAACCGTGCAGATACACCCAAATCAAATTTACTCTTGTTCCATATTTTCACCACATAACCCTTAAAATTGGGGTAGTCTAATTTCACCAGTTGTTTAGGCGATAAGAAAAGCGTGGATCTTTCTTGAGATTGCTTTTGCGCAAAACCAAAGAAGGCGCAAAAAAAGAGAAGGATACTTAATTGTTTCATAGCCTAAAAATACAACCTATCTTTGAATTTCATGAAGGAGATCAAAAAAGTAGCCGTTATTGGCGGTGGAGCCGCAGGATTTTTTGCCGCTTTATCGGTGGCCGAACATCACCCTTCTGCGCAGATTACGCTATATGAAAAAAGTAGTAAAGTCCTTTCAAAAGTAAAGATCTCTGGCGGGGGACGCTGCAATGTCACCCACGACTGCACCGATATCCCCACCCTAATACAAGCTTATCCCAGAGGCGGAAAACAACTCAAGTCGATCTTTCATAGCTTTCAACCCAAAGACACCATCGCATGGTTTAACGCAAGAGGCGTTACTTTAAAAACCGAAAAAGATGGCCGTATGTTTCCGCTTACAGATGACTCCCAGACCATCATTGATTGTTTGGAATCTGCTTGTGACAAGCTGGGAATCCAACGCCAACTCAATTCCGGGGTAGAGAAAATTAGTTGTCAAGAGGAACAATGGACCCTCCAATTTAAAAATGGGAGCATACAATGCGACGCAGTAATTATAACCACTGGAGGTAGCCCAAAAGCAAAAGGTTTTGATTGGCTAGCAAATTTAGACCACAGCATCATCCCACCTGTTCCCTCTTTATTCACCTTTAATATGCCAAAGGAAGACATTACCCAGCTGATGGGAGTAGTTGCAAAAAAGGCTAAAGTGCATATCATCGGAAGCAAGATCAAAACCGAAGGCCCTTTGTTAATCACCCATTGGGGTATGAGTGGTCCCGCAATTTTAAAAGCATCTTCCATGGGGGCAAGAGCCTTAGCAGAATGCGATTATCGTTTTAGCATAAGGGTGCAATGGCTAGAAACATCTCCGCAAGAATTATTGCATACCCTAGAACAAATCGCAAAGGCTAATCCGCAGAAGCAGATTGGAAAACTGAATCCTTTTGAGTTCCCTAACCGCCTTTGGGTTTACCTCTTGCAAAAAATCAAACTCCCCCAAGATAGAAGATGGAAAGAGGTAGGCCAAAAAAACTTTCATCGCTTGATTGACCTCTTGACCAATGACAACTATGCCGTAGAGGGCAAAACTACCTTTAAAGAAGAATTTGTGACCTGTGGCGGGATTAGTCTAAAAGACATCAACATGAAAACCATGGAAAGCAAAAAAGCCAAAGGCCTTTATTTTGCTGGAGAAGTTCTAGACATCGATGCCATCACGGGAGGCTATAACTTTCAGGCAGCCTGGAGCGGGGGCTATGTCGCGGGAAAACTCCAATAATTTCCTTCGCTTCAAAGAGGCAATTGAATGGAAATATTTATTTTAGGAGCTGTAAAACACAACTAATTTTATCGAGGTGTCAAAATCGTCTTCTTTCTTTTCTGCTAACAAAAAAAGCCTTTGGCTTATTGTTCTCCTTTTAGGTCTTATCGCCTTTGTAATCCATGAAGTCAAACACCGCGTGAATGACCACAGCTATGAAACCTCGTTATTAACTGAATTTGAAGGCATGTATTTTGATCAACCCTTCCCCATGATGGTTTTTGATGAGTATTATATTCCAGAAGGAGTAACCCAAAATGCCTTGATCGTTGGCCCGGGAAAATCAGGAGCACAAGAAATCTTTCAGCAGTTAGAAGAGCAACACGGCGCATTAAACGGGAAAAGTATCCGCCTAAAGGGAACCTTATATACGACAGATAACAAAACCTTGATTGAACTCTCTCAAGGAATAGATGCGCTACTCGCCATCGAAAGAGGCTATACCTATCCCATACAACGCACGGCTAAAAAACCCATGCAACTGCAAGGGGAAATCATCAATGCGAAGTGCTGGTACACCCAGCAAGAAACAAGAGACGGCTACTATCACAAGCGCTGTTCAAAAGCTTGTATCGAAAATGGAATTCCGCCCGTTCTCAAAGTAGAAAATGAAGGCGGCAATGCATTTTATCTACTCGATGCTACCACTGCAGCTGGACAAGAGGCGATTATTGATCATATCGCCAAAACCGTTGAAATTGATGGAGAAGTCAATTTCCAAAACGGTTGGAGTGTCTTGACACTAGACGAAAACAGTATTCGCAGAATCGATTAAATTAAGCATGCGTTATTTGCTCTCACATCAAGAAAGTGACCGATTGCTTTTTAGACCTATCGCCGAAACCGATTTTGAGGCTTGGCTCCCCTTTTTTTTAGAGGTCATCGCAGATTTGTATTATATTGAGCATCAAAATTAAAAACACACCCATGAAAAACGCACTCCTTCTTTTAAGCTGTTTTGTGACAGTACAACTTACTGCCCAGCATCAATTTGACCAAGCGAAAGTGCGCGAGCAAATTAGCCAAGCAGAAACCAAAGCGATTTTATTCACCCTTGCCAGTGACGAAATGAAGGGAAGGGATACCAAAAGTGGAGGCTATTACAAAGCGGCAGATTTTGTCGCAAACTATTTTGAGCAACACAACATCCAGCCTTTTTACCCCGCTTACCGCGATTCTTTGGTGACCGATAGTTTAGTGTCTTATAATGTCGTAGGGAGTATCGGCAAATATGTTCCGGGGAAGAAAACCATTTTGATTGGGGCGCACTTAGACCACATCGGGATTAGAGGAACCGAAGGAGACACCCTTTACAATGGCGCAAATGACAATGCTACTGGCTCCACCGCGGTTGTACAAATCGCTGCTTTTTTAGCGAAGCATCAATGGGAGCAAAATATCTTGGTAGCGCTTTTTGCAGACGAAGAAAAAGGACTAAAAGGCGCCTATCATCTCGCCGAACGCTTAAAAGCAGAAAAAGTCAACTTAGCCTATATGGTGAATTTTGAAATGCTGGGTATCACTTTGACCACTGGAGCGAACCAAGTCTATATGACCGGCTTTAAATTATCAAATATGGAAAAAGAGATGAATCATATTTCCAACGATTTTGTGCGCTTTTTGCCGCAAGCAAAAGAACTCAACCTCTTTAAACGTTCCGACAACTATGCCTTTTACAAGGCCTTTAATGTCCCGGCACAAACCCTTTCAACCTTTGATTTCCAAAACTATGACTTCTATCACAAGGCGGGAGACGAAGCAGAAAAGATGGAAGTGGAGAACATGAATCAGATCATAGGGACGGCCGCCTTTACTTTAGCAGAAATGTTGCGCAAGGATACTGCTGTCGAAATGTATCCCGCAGCAAAAGAATAGTTAAGCGTTCTTCTGGGTCTGTTCTCTAAAGGTACTTTCAAAAATCTTATCGGCATTACCGGCTTCAAAGCCTTCGCGGCGGTGTTCGCGTTTTAATTCTGTTGAAGGTAAATGTTGGAATTCCGCTAGCGGAAGTCGCTCGGCAAATTCAACATAGCTCCCCGGGATTTCCTGGGTAGTGCCACAGGCAAAGGTCGCTGCTATCATTTTAGCGACAGAGCTGGACTGGCGCAATAAACCGTCTGGGCTTACTTTGATTTTTCCGCCAGAGGTGTTTAATACCACTCCGATTTCCTCTAAAAAAGCATTGAACTTTTCTAGGGTATTATAGGTGGATAAAGCGTGAACGCTAATGGTGTAATGGTTGAGATAATAGCGGTTGTAAATCACCCAGGCGGCATATTCACTTTCGCTGGCTAGTGCTTCGTATTCTTTGGCCGTAGGCAAATCCCACAACGGCCGATGGAAGAATTCCCCTACCTGCGCGGCATTGTCTAGCTCTAAGGCATCAACGGGGTCACTTGTAATGGACTGGGTGAATTTCCCGATGATCTTTTGGCTTGCCTCTGACAAATCTTGCACCCTTAACTCACTGATAAAAATACGGGGATACTTAGGATGCGGGGGCGCATACCAATAGGCGTCTAGCTTTTTCTTAGCAAAAAAGTAAGGCTCCATTTTGGTGTAACCATAATGCAAAAAAATCTTTTCAAAAGAGGCTAAGCCTAAGTTTGGGACGCCCAAAGTTCTAAAGGCGACATGATCGTTTTCAATCTCGCTCTCTTGCGCGATCATCCCCTTGGCCTGCATGGCGTCGACAATCTTCCCAACATCTGGAACTCTTTCGCGATATGGGGTAAAGAGGGCTTCCATTATTTGATCTAAAGCTTCCATTGGTGTTATTTTTGATTAAATTTAGCAAGATATTTGTAAATCCAACACCCAGAGACATTTCTTCATGTTAAAACAATTCTTTACAGCGGTCCTTATGGCCGCATTCTTCTTTACCGCTTGTACCTCTTCTAAGCAACAATTTGAAAAAGGAAACTATGAAAAGGCCGTGGCCTTGAGCATTAAAAAGCTGAGAAACAAGCCCGATAACAGCAAGCAAAAAGCCATTCTTAAAGCGGCTTATGGGTATGCCGTACAAGTATCTGAAGAAAAAATCAAGCAGCAACAGCAAAGCACAGACCGTTTTAAATGGGATGCTGTTATTGCGCAATACCGCAAAATGCAGCAACTGTACACCGATTTATTGCAGTGCCCCGGTTGTCTTGCCGTGGTAAGCCCGGTGGACCTACAAAATGAATTAAACGAAGCCTTAGCCGCAGGCGCACAAGTCTATGTCGAAGAAGGACAAAAAGCCCTTGCCGCCAAAGAAAAAGAAGGGGGCCGCTTAGCCTACCGCCATTTTGCGCAAGCAAAAGCCTACCAAAACAATTATGGCAATATCGACCTCATGTTAAATGATGCCAGAACACAAGGAACCGAAGTGATAGGCGTATCGCGTATTCCCGTAAGCAGTAAAGGCCTTGAACTCAACACCGCTTTTTTCTTGCAACAACTTACCCAGGCGATGAATGACTTAAATTATTTCTTTGCGGTCTTTGCGCCGGTGGAACAATTGGTCGAGCAACAACAAGTACCAGACCAAGTGGTCGATCTTTCTTTTGACGACTACTATATCGGGCAGACCTATGTCAAAGAGATCCGCGAAAGCCTAGTGCGCGATAGTGTCAAGGTAGGAGAAGTCACCGACAGCCTAGGGAAGAAATACGCGGTTTATGGCGAAGTAAAAGCCGACTTACAGCGCTATGAAAAAACCATCGAAAGCGGAGGATTATTGAACATCGCCATCGTTGATCCCAACACCCAAAGCATCCTTTTCCAACAAAAAATCCCCAGCACAACCGTCTGGGAAAACGACTGGGCAACCTATCAAGGTGACAAAAGAGCCTTGACCAAAGAAGAGCTTGCCTTAACCCGAGAAAAGGAACTATTACCGCCCCCGCCACAGGACTTGTTCTATTCGTTTACGCGTCCGTTATTTGATCAAACGGCCAATTTATTGCGCAGACGCTACCGCTATTTAAGACAATAAAAGCATGAAAAGAATCCTTCAACTTCTCTTTTTAGGACTCGTCCTTTTAGTCCTCTTTATGGGTTACAAAACCCTGCAGTTTAAATCCCAGCAAATCAAAGTGGCCGCTGTCACTTTAAAGCCTGTGGGAGAACAAGTGGTGGATCGCTTCGCGAAAGCCGTAACAGTACAAACCATTTCTCCAGAAAAGGAAAGCGACTTTGATTCTTTGGCCTTTTTTCAATTCAATGATTTTTTAAAAACCAGTTTCCCCCTGGCCGATTCTCTCTTAGAGAAAAAGCGCTTTAACCACTTTAGCCATTTGTACAAATGGACCGGTAGCGACCCCAGTTTAAAACCGGTGATCTTGATGGCACACCTGGATGTGGTGCCCGTGATTGCAGAAAATTTAACCGACTGGAAACAACCTCCTTTTGAAGGAAAAATCGTGAACGATACCCTATGGGGAAGAGGAACGATCGACAATAAAATAGGCGTGATAGGTTTACTCGAAGCGACAGAGGCTTTGTTGTCAAATGGCTTTCAGCCAAAGCGAACGCTCTACCTCTCCTTTGGTCACGACGAAGAAATAGGTGGATTAAGAGGCGCCAAAGTCATCGTTGAACACCTCAAAGCCCAGGGCGTTGAAGCCCAATTTGTCCTCGACGAAGGCGGAACCATTTCGCAAAACATCATCCCCGGGATCGAAAAAGATGTCGCCCTGATTGGGATTGCAGAAAAGGGCTATGTCTCACTAGAGCTCTCCATCAAAAAAGAAGGAGGGCATTCTTCTATGCCCGAAAAAGAATCGGCCATTGATATCCTCTCTGCCGCAATCGTTAAAATTAAAAGCAACCCCTTCCCGGCAAAATTAGCTGGTCCCATCGCGGGCTTTATGGAAAACCTAGGCCCAGAAATGGGCGGGATCAACAAGTTTATTTTTGCGAATCGCTGGTTGTTTGAACCCGTCATTACCGGGATCTATGAAAAAACAGGCTCGGGGAATGCGCTGGTGCGCACCACCACCGCCCCCACCATATTTAATGCTGGGATCAAAGACAATGTCATCCCACAAAACGCAAAGGCAACCATTAACTTTAGGATTATGCCGGGCGAAAGTTCAAGTAGCGTTTTAGCCCGAGTACAAGATCTTATTCAAGACCCGCGCATTCAAATCACCAAAGGCCGTATGCAATCAGAACCTTCTCAGGTCTCCAGTACTGAATCAAAAGGCTTTAGTACCATTCGCAAAACGGTCGCAGAGGTCTATCCAGACGCGCTAGTGGCGCCTTTTCTGGTCATTGCGGGTACTGATGCCAAACACTTTGAACCCATCGCAAAAGACATCTATCGCTTTTCGCCCATGATCATCAATCCCGCCAACATTAAATCCTTCCACGGATTGAATGAACGCATTGCCGTCAAGGATTTTAAAAAGGCCGTGCAGTTTTATCAGCAACTAATTCAAAATAGTACCCTAGAATAGGCATTGCTCAAAAATTGACTACATTTGAATTGAACTGTCCCAAACTGTTCTTCTACATATTAACCTACCCCCTGGCTTTCAATACAGGACTTTTTGGGGAATAATAGATTGCTTGAAGAGATGATATGATTGATCATACAAAAGGAATAGTCCTATCGCAAAAACAAATTGAGAATCGAATTTTCACCATTCGGGATTGTCAGGTAATGATAGACCGAGATTTAGCAGAAATGTATCAAGTGGAAACGAAGGTCTTAAATCAAGCGGTAAAAAGAAATATAGAACGATTCCCAGCAGCTTTCAGACTTCAATTAAATAATACCGAAAAGAAGGAACTGGTCACAAATTGTGACCGGTTCGAAAAGAAGGTAATAGAACAGTGAAAAGAAACCTAAATCATATAAAACACCACTTCTCAAAAATTTACTACTTTTGAAATGAACTGTCCCAAACTGTTCTGCTACCGATTAACCTACCCCCTGGCTTTCACTACAGGACTTTTTGGGGAATAATACTTTGCTTAGAGCGAGACTGTTTTTGTTTTTAGGCTTTTTATTATCGCTATTAACTTGATAGCTTCCAACTAACGCGCGTCTTTGATACGTGATAATTTTAAAAAATTAAATACTAAAAGACCCATTACTGGTAAGATCCAGGAATGTGCTCTAAATCATTTAAATTTAAAGGACATGGGGCAATTACGAGACAGGATGGAAGGACAAATGTATTATAATAAACTAAGAAACAACATCTTGTGCGAGTATGCGTTCGAAAAAATTTTATTTAAGTCTTCATTTGACTGGGACAAAAGAATGAATAAAAATTATAAAAGAAAACCCTATTTTATTGAAGGCTTTAACATTCACCTATTAACTTTTAGTACTGACAATTTTCCCAAAATAAGTCTGGATCATACAAATCTATGCGTCTTGGGTAGAGCTACTGAAGACTCAAAAGTATATTTAAGTGGTTTAGCTACTAAAGAGCTGATTAAAACTAATGGAACAAAAATTAGAAATCAAATTTATGAATTAAGAAACTTTGATCAACTCATTGAATTTTCAACTCCACAAGAGTTAATAGTTAAACTAAAAGAAAACAGCATTAAAAAATATGTATAGTGCATACCCTTCAAGATAAGCACCATACAATTTACCATTACAACAATCCCTTCCCATTAGAGCATAAAAAAACCCCCTACATTACTGTAGAGGGTTTGAAGAAGGCGACGACCTACTCTCCCACCGTTAGGCAGTACCATCGGCGCAAATGTGCTTAACTTCTCTGTTCGGAATGGGAAGAGGTGAGCCACATTGCCCTAGTCACCTTAATTGTCGTAGCGTTTGAGCACTACCTAATATCTTGACAGTATTAAAAATAGATACAAGTACTTTGCTTGTAGAGGTAGTAAAAAAAATAAAAAGAAAAGGTTGACGATAGGCCTACGGGTAATTAGTATCACTCGGCTATGACATTACTGCCTTTACACCTGTGACCTATCAACGTAGTCGTCTCCTACGACCCTTAAAAGAAATCTCATCTTGTGGTGGGTTTCGCACTTATATGC
>CBFHRA010000006.1:0-91829 GCA_965658115.1 Candidatus Arcticimaribacter sp.
ATTTTATATTGTGGGAGAAGTGACAGAAGATCACCACTTCTCTTTTCATTCAGAAAAAAACAACGAAACACCCATTGATTTAGACCTTTCTGCCCTCTTTGGTAGTTCGCCTAAAACCATCATGGAAGACACTTCTATCGCACAAGCATTTAGTCCGATAGTGTATAACCCTAAAGAAATTAAGCACTATATCGAACAAGTGCTGCAGTTAGAAGCCGTGGCTAGTAAAGACTGGTTGACAAATAAAGTAGATCGTTGTGTTACTGGACGTGTTGCCCAGCAACAATGTGTGGGAGAACTACAATTACCGCTGAGTAATTGCGGGGTGATGGCCTTAGATTATACCGGGCAAAAAGGAATCGCTACCTCTATAGGACATGCTCCTGTAAGCGCCTTAATCGACCCTAAAAAAGGGAGTAATACTGCCATAGCAGAGGCCTTGACAAATATTGTTTTTGCTCCCCTTGAAAAAGGGCTGGAAAGCATTTCCCTTTCAGCGAACTGGATGTGGCCCTGTAACAATCCCGGAGAAGACGCACGTTTGTATGAGGCTGTAGAAGAATGTTCAGACTTTGCCATCGCTTTAGGAATTAACATCCCTACTGGGAAGGATTCCCTTTCGATGAAACAAAAATATCCTGACGGTGATGTACTCGCTCCAGGGACAGTAATCATCTCTGCAGCAGGACAATGCGATGATGTAAAGAATATCATTACGCCAGTGGCTACCCCAGATGGTGGTGAACTGTATTACCTAGACTTTGCTCAAGACGAATTCCATTTAGGAGGATCTTCTTTTGCACAAACTTTAGATAAAATCGGGAATGAAACCCCTAGCGTACAAGATGCTGCCTATTTCAAAACTGCCTTTAACACCCTGCAAGAATTCATTAAAAACGGAAGCATTACCGCAGGACACGACATTGGTTCTGGAGGTTTAATCACTACCCTTTTAGAAATGTGTTTCCCTTCAACTGCCGTTGGAATGGAGATTGATTTTGCTGCTTTAGCAGAAAAAGATTTGATCAAAATTCTCTTTTCAGAAAAGGTAGGGGTTGTATTACAATCAAAAGAAGATTTAGTCGCAGGCTTCGCCAAAGCGGGGATAGATATTGTTCCGATAGGAAGAGTAAACAACCGCAGCGAATTAACGATAGGAGCGCTTCAATTATCCCTTCCAGCCATGCGTCAACACTGGATGGCGACTTCAACTAAACTAGAAGCACAACAAACTGCAACCAGATTAGCCGCAGTTAGAGGAGATAATGTTGTCAAGCAACCGTTAAAATTTAGCTTCCCTGCTTCTTTTAGCGGAGAAAAACCTGCGCAAAAGAAACAAACAATTAAGGCAGCCGTCATTCGTGAAAAAGGAAGTAATTCTGAACGCGAAATGGCTTATATGATGGACTTAAGCGGCTTTGAAGTACGCGATGTTCACATGACCGACTTGATCGAAGGACGAGAAACCCTAGAAGACATTCAACTACTTGTTGCTGTAGGAGGTTTCTCTAATTCAGATGTATTAGGCTCTGCCAAAGGATGGGCAGGGGCCTTTAAATACAACCCAAAAGCTAAAGCAGCCATTGAAAACTTCTTCCAACGAGAAGACACCCTATCCTTAGGTGTTTGTAATGGTTGTCAATTATTTGTCGAGTTAGGATTGCTTACTCCAGAACACAAACAATTACCTAAAATGTTGCACAATGATTCAGGTAAATTTGAATGTATTTTCACTGCTGTAACAATTCAAGCGAGTAAAGCAGTGATGCTACAAGGCCTTGAAGGAAGCACTTTAGGGATCTGGGCAGCACACGGAGAAGGTAAATTCTCCTTCCCTGAAGCAGAAAAAGACTATCAAATTCCAGCAAAATATTTGTACCCTGACTACCCTTCTAATCCTAATGGATCTGATTACAACGCTGCGATGTTAGCCAGTGAAGACGGGCGCCACCTTGTGATGATGCCACACCTTGAGCGATCAACTTTCCCATGGAACTGGGGGCACTACCCTGCAGATAGAAACGATCAAGTTAGCCCGTGGACTATGGTTTTCGACAACGCCTTTAATTGGTTCGCAAAAAAAAGTAAATAAATTCTGTAGTTTTCATTATCTTGAGCTTTCTCAAAATAAAATGAAAGCGAACAATGAAACCAACTAGATTATTTGACTTTCTCGCGCAACAGCTCGAGCAACCACTTGATAAATGTCTCAACACAAAATACAACGGAAAATGGGTAGCCACTTCTACCCAAGAATTCTACGATAAAGTACAACAAGCTTCTAGAAAGCTCCTTCAAATGGGGGTGAAACACGGAGATAAAGTTGCTCTTATCTCTACCAATAACAGAACAGAATGGTGTATCATGGACCAGGCCGTTCTTCAGTTAGGAGCGACGACCGTACCAATCTATCCTACCATTACAGGACCAGAGTATGAATACGTACTCACCCACTCTGAAAGTCGTTTTTGTTTTATCTCTGATGCAGAAATCTTTGAAAAACTCAATCAGGTAGCTAAAAACACCATGCTCGAAGGCATCTATTCTTTCGAAGAAGTAAAAGGATGTGATTCATGGACAATGCTCTTTGAAAACGATGATCCTAGTTTACAAAATAAAGTAGAAGACGCTAAAGCGGCGGTTAAGCCAGAAGACTTAGCAACCATCATCTACACCTCTGGAACAACCGGTCTTCCAAAAGGAGTGATGCTAAGCCATAATAATGTTGTTTCAAATGTCTTATCAGCTACGCAAAAACTTCCCCTGACAAAAGACAAGAATGTCGCCTTAAGCTTTTTACCTGTATGCCACATTTTCGAGCGCGTGATCCTTTATATCTATTATCACAATGCTATTGAGATTCACTTTGCCGAATCTATCGAGAAAATCTCAGAAAACATTAATGAGGTACACCCCTATTTTATGACTGCAGTACCGCGCTTATTAGAGAAGGTATATGATAAAATCTATGCCCGCGGTGCAGAGTTAACAGGCATCAAACAAAAACTCTTTTACTGGGCCGTTGAGCTAGGGCTAAAATATGAGCCTTATGGTCAAAACGGTTTTATTTATGAAATGAAACTCGCTATTGCACGCAAACTTATCTTCTCTAAATGGAAAGAAGCCTTAGGGGGGAACCTTGAACTGATCAGTTCTGGAAGTGCAGCCTTACAACCGCGTTTAGCACGTGTGTTTTCTGCCGCAGGCATGACGATCGCAGAAGGATATGGAATGACAGAATCTTCTCCAGTCATTACCGTTTCAGAAGAAGCGAATAGAGGGAATAAATTTGGCGCGGTAGGTCGTGCCATCGACGGAGTAGAAATCAAAATCGCTGAGGACGGGGAAATCTTATGTAAAGGACCTAATGTTATGCAAGGGTACTATAAGGATCCAGAAAAAACAGCAGAAACAATTGTCGATGGATACCTCCACACTGGAGATATCGGAGAGATTGATGCAGATGGATTCTTAAAGATTACAGATCGTAAAAAGGAACTCTTTAAAACTTCTGGTGGAAAGTATATTGCACCACAGCTAATAGAGAATCAAATGAAACAGTCCCTCTTTATCGAGCAAATCATGGTTATAGGGGAAGGACAAAAAATGCCCGCTGCATTAATCCAACCCGCTTTTGAATACATCGAAACATGGGCAAAAGAAAACAATGTTGCCATTGGGGACAATATGGAAAGTATATGTCAAAACGAAACATTGATCGCGGCTATTCAAGAGGATATCACAACACATAACCAAAACTTTGGGAAATGGGAGCAAATCAAGAAATTTGAATTGACTCCAGACGTTTGGAGTATTGACGAAGGTCACCTTACCCCTACAATGAAAGTAAAACGCAAAGTAGTCAAGGAAAAATACAAAGCCTTGAGTGATAAAATTTACGCTTAAACAGCACTTAAAGCCCCTCAAATTGAGGGGCTTTTTTATACTTATATGTTATGCAAGCATAATTATGCACGAATAATTATGCTTGCATACTATTTTTAATTATATTTGAATTCAATAAAACAGTATGAAACAGAAAACCATTGAATACGCGCTGCGCTCTACCTGGCAACTCATTACAACTATGTATAATGAAAAAGCCATGAAATACGATGCTACTATGACAATGGCTTTCACCCTTTTAAGCATAGATGCAGAAGGGACGCCCTCTACGGCTTTAGGCCCTAAAATGGGAATGGAAAGCACAAGTCTTTCGCGTTTATTGAACACCATGGAAGAGCGAGGCTATATTGAAAGAAAACCCAATCCAGAAGATGGTCGCGGAGTTTTAATCTTTTTAACCGAACAGGGAAAAGAAAAGAGAGCACTTTCAAAAAATACTGTATTGGACTTTAATAATGGACTCTTAGAGAGTATTGATCCACAAAAAATGGAACATTTTTTTGAGGTAATAGAAGCGATCAAAACGCAAGTAGAAAAAAAACAATTGATTGAATATTAACGGTAAATATTAAATATGGAAGCAACTAAAGCAAATGAATCAATTAAAGGCGCAGCCTTTATTGTAAGTGAGACTGCAGCGCAGGACGTCTTTACCCCAGAAGATTTCAGCGAAGAGCAAATTATGATGAAAGAATCGGTGCAAGAATTTGTCAACCGTGAGATCATTCCGCACAGAGAACGCTTTGAAAACAAAGACTATGCTTTTACACATGAAACCATGCAAAAAGCGGGTGAGCTAGGCTTTTTGGGAGTTGCTGTTCCAGAAGAATACAATGGTTTAGGGATGCCTTTTACCTCAACAATGTTAGTCTGTGACTATATTTCTGGTGCAAATGGTTCATTTTCTACCGCCTTTGGAGCCCATACAGGAATTGGAACGATGCCCATTACATTATATGGTAATGAAGCACAAAAACAAAAATATGTTTCAAAACTCGCTACGGGAGAATGGTTTGGTGCCTACTGTTTAACAGAACCAGGTGCAGGATCAGATGCGAATTCTGGAAAGACAAAAGCAGTCTTATCTGAAGATGGAAGCCACTACCTAATCACTGGACAAAAAATGTGGATCTCTAATGCTGGATTTGCTGATGTATTTATTGTTTTCGCACGTATCGAAGATGACAAAAACATTACTGGATTTATCGTTGAAGTGGATCTAGAAAACGGTATCACACTAGGAGACGAAGAAAACAAACTAGGGATCAAAGCATCTTCTACAAGACAAGTTTTCTTTAATGATACTAAAGTACCGGTAGAAAACATGCTAGCAGGTCGTGGTGAAGGGTTTAAAATCGCCATGAACGCATTAAATGTAGGTCGCATCAAATTAGCTGCGGCTTGTTTAGAAGGACAAAGACACGTAACATCTTTAGCAGTACAATATGCTAACGAGCGTGTACAATTTAAAACTCCGATTGCAAAATTTGGAGCGATTCAAAGTAAACTCGCTACCATGGCGACTAACTGTTTTGCGACAGAATCTGCTTCATACCGAGCAGCCTATGACATAGAACAACGCATCGATCAATTACTTGCTGAAGGAAAAAGCTTCCAAGAAGCTGAGTTAAAAGGAGTAGAAGAATTCGCTGTTGAATGCTCTATTTTGAAAGTAGCTGGATCAGAACATGCACAAAACTGTACAGATCAAGGACTACAGATTTATGGCGGTATGGGCTTCTCTGCAGATGCTCCCATGGAAATGGCCTGGCGAGATGCACGTATTGCGCGTATCTATGAAGGTACAAACGAGATCAACCGTATGCTTTCTGTAGGTATGACCTTAAAGAAAGCCTTAAAAGGCGAAATTGATTTAATGACACCAGCCACTGCGGTAGGACAAGAATTAATGTCTGGTTCGATTGAAAAAGTGACTGCTTCAGAGACATTATTTGCGCAAGAGAAACAATTAATCGCCAACATGAAGAAAGTGTTTATGATGATTGTTGGATCTGCCGTTCAAAAATTTGGACCAAATTTAGATGCAGAACAACAAATCTTACTCGCCGTTTCTGATATTTTGATTGAAACTTATGTTGCTGAATCTACACTTTTACGAGTAGAGAAAAATGCAGCACGCTTTGGCGTAGCCACACAAGAGCGTCAAATCGAAATGACACAATTATACTTGTTTGAAGCTATTGAGCATGTTAATGCAAAAGCAAAAGAAGCCATTGTTTCTTTTGCCGAAGGCGCACAACAAGCTGGTATGATTGCCGGGGTTAAACAGTACACAAAGTATGCTGAATATCCTAATGTTGCTCAATTAAGAAAAAATATTGCTGCGACGGTAATTGAAGAAAATAAATATCCTTACTAATATATTACTGGTTTTATTTTGTTTGGTACTCCCAAGGTTTTGACCTTGGGAGTTTTTGTTTATCTTAATCTTTTAAATAACTATGATGAAAAAATTTTACACTACCTTATTTTTACTGAGCTGTCTAATTAGTTATAAATCTATAGCACAAGCAGCAGCAGATTTTTATGCCATCATCGACGAAGTGTCAGAAGAACGCATAAAAGCAGATATCACCACTTTAGCAAATTTTGGGACAAGGCATACCCTGAGTGATACCCTGTCGCAAAGTAGAGGAATAGGTGCAGCAAGACGCTGGATTTTTAATGAATTTCAAGAGATTGCTAAAGGTTGTGAAGGTTGTCTGGAGGTGTCTTATCAAAAAAACTATCACGAACCTAATGGGAAAAGAATTGTAAAACCCGTTTGGATCAATAATGTTATTGCGATTCAAAAAGGCACTAAATACCCAAACCGCTTTATCATAATGAGTGGAGATATTGATTCTAGAATTTCTGATCCAACTAATTATACCGATGACTCACCAGGTGCAAACGACAATGCCAGCGGGATGGCAGGCACCATTGAAGCAGCACGAATATTAACAAAATACAGTTTTGAAAACAGCATCATTTATGCTGGTCTTGCAGGAGAAGAGCAAGGCTTATTTGGTGGGGCTGGACTGGCAAAATATGCGCAAGAGCAAGGCTGGGAAATCATTGGGATTATGAACAACGATATGATAGGGAATATCAAAGGAGTTGATGGAGTGATTGACAATAGAACTTTTAGAATATTTTCTGAACCCACTCCAGTGAATGAATCTGAACGCGCAAGAAAGAGTCGCCGCTTTTATGGAGGAGAAGTTGATGGAATTTCAAGACAACTGGCGCGATATATCAATAAAACAGTGCAAAACTATATGCCAGAAATGAACCCCAAAATGATTTATCGCCTTGATCGCTTTGGTCGTGGAGGTCATCATAGGCCGTTTAACGATGTGGGTTTTGCAGGAGTGCGCATTATGGAAGCGCACGAAAATTACACCCAGCAGCATCAAGACATTCGTGTAGAAAACGGGATTGCCTATGGCGACGTGGTGGAAGCTGTTAACTTTGGCTACGCCAAAAAATTAACCGCAGTTAACGCGATTAATCTCGCTGCTTTAGCCTGGGCTCCTCCCTCGGTGAAAGAATTAAGCATAGGTGGTGTGGTAGAAGCTTCGGCGAGGTTTAAATGGTCAACAACAGAAGATGATAATATTGCTGGCTATAAAATTTATTGGAGAGACACCACCTCCCCTACTTGGGATCACAGTCGTTTTGTGGGTAATGTTAGTGAAGCCACCCTGGAAGGAATTGTAATCGACAACTTCTTTTTTGGAATTTCTACTGTTGGTAAAAATGGGATCGAAAGTCCTGTAGTGTTCCCCAATAAAGTGATGCGTTAATAATTATTTATTTGTAGGCGCTTTAAATACCCTCTTTGATTTCTTCTAAATGGACTGAAATCAAAAACGAGATACAACTCAAATATACTGGGAGCAAACACTTTACTTTCTTTTTGAAAAGGAAAATTATATTGAAAGCCAAAGTCAAAATTTTCAACTTTTAATCCCAGATTTAAGCCCAAGGCATTAAAAGTAAATTGATCTGTATTAGCAACTAACTGATTTAAACCAATAGAAAAGTTATCAAATTGAAACTCTTCGGCAAAGTTTGCATAAATATTACCCTCGGTATAACGGGTTCCCATATAGAGGAATAAAAATGAATTTTTAGGAAGGAAACTCCTATTGTATTGATTGATATCCATTTCAAGACCTCCTTGCAGATGCAGGGCAAGTGGGAGACTTGATCATTATAACATACACTTGATACGGTTGTAGCGATCGTACCAGGATTTAAATCGACCAAAGAGGCCGTATGTTCATTTGTATATTCAATACAGGTTCCTCCTGCTAACAGAGTGGTTCCCCTTCTAAAAAGGGTGGTTTGTGTGATTGTATCAGTATAAAACAAAGAAGTATTGGTATGTCCAGGAATAATAGAATAGGTCGTCCCGTTATCGATTGAGCTTTCCCATTGAAATCCATAAAGAGAGGTATCTGTAACCCCTCCTGTAACACTAATGATATTTAGCAAGCTACCATCACAAACAAATTGATTCGACGAAGACATTGTCCCACCAGGGTAAGGATTTGCCCCTGAAGGTAAATTAAGGGTTAATATTTCAAATTGATCTGAAAAATAAGGCGATAGCGCTATGGTTCCTGCATTAGTGTAATCATAAATTTCTGCGAAAAAAATATCCCCATCCATATAGGTTTCATTAGAACTTTCACCTGCTGATAAAGGATACAATACTATATCACCATCTTGTGAATTAAATTGAATCGTTTGTGTGATACCACCTCTAATTCGATTAAATACAAAACCACTATTACTTCCGCCAATTGCTGTTGCGGTAACAGTTAAAGATTCTTCACTACAAAGGGAAATGACGTTGTTATCTCCTTGAGAGGTTTCAAGATAATTGAGTTGAGACCAGACTTTGCTGGATATACTAGTGCACAATAATGCAACCATGAGTAAAAGAAGTTTGGGGAACTTCATAAGTAGGTTTATTTTAAGTTAGGGTCTTATAAAAGTATACAAAAATTATAACTTTTTATATACTATATATAAATCATTAACGTAAAGTAACTAAAAATATTGGGTAAGCTACTATATTAATAATAGTTATCTGTCTGCAAACGATTATATTGACCGCGACGATTACGGCGGTAAATACTAAAGTCAAAGGTTACAAACAACTCGAAGATACTAGGCGAGAAGACCGCACCAGGGGATTGGAAAGGGAAATTGTAAAGTATTCCGAAATCAAAATTCTCTACCGCTAAACCAATGGATACCCCTACATTATTTAATGCAAAAGTATTTAAAGAAGCTGCCTGCTGGCTTAATCCAACAGAGAATTCCCCCAATTGAAAATCTTGCGATAAATAAATTAAGACCGCATCGCCAAATTTTGTAAAAGAACCATAAGCAAACAAATAAGAATAACGCGGTAGGTATCTTCTTTCATAAGGATTAAGATCAAACTCATAGGCCCCTTGTAAAGAGATTTGAACAGGCTTTTCAAATGGAACTTCTTTATTGTAAGATGTATTAGGCTTGTTTAAGTGCTTTAAAGTTAACCCAGCCATAAAACGATCTGAGTGTAATAAGAACGAAGCTCCTAGATCCAAATAGTTTACATTACTAATTACCGGAGCGAGTGGATCGATAGACTCTGTATTGATAAATCCTGTGGCTGTATTCAACTGATCTTCGAAAATAAGATTCTCTGGGTTGACAGATTGACTACCAAATCCTATGGTCACCGCAGGTAAGAAATAAAGATCATTATCAAATTGAAGCTTATAGACATAAGACAAGTTCGCTAGATTGATGGTAAGCCCTGTGTTTTGAATCTTAAAGGAGTTAACATCTAACCCTAAACTAAAATCAAGGTTATCAAAAGATAGTGCTCCAAAAACATATTTGTTGTCCATCTTATCAAACTCGTTTAACTTCATTTGATTGTAGAGTACCCCTGTTTTGTTTAAGCTATTCAAACCAAAATAACTAGGGTTTGTTTTCTGCATAAACTTAGAGTGATTGACAATATATTCATCTTGCGAAAACCCTAAAGTACACAGCATTAAAAACAATGCTGTAATAATCGTGTATGTTTTATTGAATCTATGCATTAGTTAATTACAATAAAGGTTCCACTCTTCTCTACTTCTGTCTCGCCATCTAACAGTATACCATAAGCAGTATAGATATAATATGGGGAGAACGGTGCTAAGCTTCCATCCCAACCAGTGATTGAAATTCCCTGGATATTATTAAGATCAGCTTCTTCTGCATATTCGTTATAGACCACGTTACCTCTGTAATCGTATACCGTAAAGGTCATATTACTAAATCCACTAAATAACGGACGGAAGTTGTCGTTCACCAAGTCATTATTTGGTGTAAATACGTTTGGTACTAAAATATTGTATCCTTTTCCTACAATAATCGGCTGCGTAATTTCTTCAGAACAACCTATATCGTTGTAAATACGCATGGTCGCGAAGTAAGTTCCAGAGATACCATAGGTATGTCGAACTGGAATAATACTGTCGATTAGTGTAGGCACATCTATTGCAGGAGTGTTGTCCCCGAAGATCCACTCTGAACGTACATAAGGATCAGAAGAGGCGTTTTCGAAAGTAATTTCTTCTCTCGCTAAAATGACACTTGAAGCCTCAAAGTTAGGCGATGTGTAAGAGAAGTTAGGCTCACCTATTCCTCTATTAATATCCGTTGTAATCCAGCATCCCTCTTGATTGACAATTCTAAATTCTGCCTCATCAACTGCATTGATAATAGCGACAGACCAAGAGCGATCACTCAAGCGCACCACATCAGAATTTGGAATTAAGATATCATTATAGTAGAAACTTAAATTACCATTGTTATTGTCAAAGATGTCTACTAATATTCTACCCTGCTGGCCTGCACATAAGTCCTCGTCTACAAATGGTCCATCCATGATATAGAGTTCTCTATTTGGTGAAACCTGAATAATTTCTTCATAGAAAGTATACTGGTTAGGACCATCACATCCTGCATTAGCAAGAGAAACTATTTGAATTTTATAGTTTCCTGGCAATAGATCTTGTAACGAAGTACGGTTTCTGTATTCATCGCCCAATGGACGGTAACCGTTATTTTGATCTATAAAACGTGGATCTTCAACAAACCAGCTAATCTCATAAGGCAATTGACCCCCTGAAATTTGTAATCCAATTTGGCCATTTTGTCCGCCACTAGCGCAGTCTGGTGGAAGTGACTTAACTCTTGTTCCAAGGTTATTAGGATCTGTTAAAGTACCTTCTGTAAAGAATGGTTGAACCACATCCTCTACTTCAATCGTAACTGGATTCTCGTTATCACAAGAGCAGTAAGAGTGTGAGTTTCTGTCAAGAATACGTAAACAATACTGTCCTGGGTAAGCTGGATCTACACGTTCACCATAGAATACCTGTGTTGATGCAGTTGGATCATTAGGGGTATAGGTCCATTCGAACTGATAAGTCGGTACTCCATCTACAATAAATGGATCTCCTCCTAATGCAGAGGCCGTAATACCACCATCTACAGCACCCGTACATAAGTCTGTTACAAAGGTTGTATCCCCGTTGTACTGGATCGGTAGGAATTCTCTTATAGTAAAGTAATAGATCTCTTCACAAGGTATTAAAGAGGTATTGTCTACATTTTCGCTTACTCTTAAGTAATAGCTACCACCGGGTAAGTTTCTAAACCTATAGGTGTAACCTCTAGGCTCTAAAAATAAATATCTTCCGCCTCTTAATTCAACTCTTCCTGCAAAAATATTGCTATTATCTAAAGGTACTTGACGACCCTCTGGATCGACCAATTCCATATAAAATCCATTATTAGTAGTTTGCGTTACACTAAAGGAACGATCCACACTTAAGTTCACATTGAAGAAAATATCATGTGAATATCCTTGATCGGTATTGTTCCAATCAATGGCATTATTCGATGGTTCAGGATAGTTTCTACACTCTCCATTACCAATTGATGGGATATTCTCACGAGATCTAAAGTTGGAGACATTTAAGCCTCCTTCAGAGATAGAGATATTTCTTGTTACAAATTCTCCGCCGTCACAAGTTGATTCTCTAGAATCTGTAATTACCGCACGGTAAATACCAGTAGGTAAACCAGTAACAACAGCAAGACCGTCATAACTTGAATCTAATGGTACCCACCCTGTTGTTGTCGTTGCATTGATTGTTGCACCTGTAGCAGAATTAATTGTTGAAGATGTTGTCGAAGTAAATTCATACCATTCAATTCTCAATGGTGGGATAAAGTTCTCTATCGTTAAAGCGATTCTACTTTCAGAATTACCACAACCAGGTAAAGTTACCTCTGGACGACTTACGCGTATTTGCTGATTGTTCACTTCTTCTATAGTGAAGGTTCCCGAAGCAACTATACAAGCCGCCGTATTTGTATTATTAATCGAAATCTCATAGTTATAATCACCCGCTTGTCTAAAGTTGTCGACTAATACAATCGGGGAATCTAATACTTTGTAGTAAACATAACTACTTGCATCTGCAGATGAGATAAACAACTGTCCTTGATTTGTTGCTGAAATATTCGGAGCATTTGGATTAGTTGCGGCTGCTACAATCTCAAAAGTCATTTGACCAGAAGTAGCATTTACACAATCGATGTCAGTCACTTCAAAATTGTTAACCTGATATTCGTATACCTCTGGGAAGGTAAATGTTGTCGATGTAATCACCCCAGAAGAACAACCGAAGCTATCGATAATCTCTAGGTTAAAGATGGTTCTCATCGCTGGGTTTCTAACGTCTATACCGTCAAACTCTACTTGGTTATTGGCTGCACTAGTCGCTGATAATACCCCATCGTTCAATTGAACAGTGTAAGGCGCTGCTAATGAATTACCACCTGAAATTTCAAATACTAGTCTACCGCCTAGCGCTAAATCCCCTGGACAAGCAGGTACTCTTGTACCCTCTTCTACAATTTGTATGCTGTAAGGCTCTGGTTGTACTACACGCACTGTGATAACATCTGTACAAGCAGGAAGTAAGTTACCATCTGGATCAGATGGAGGACTTAAGTCTGTTGCTCTAAAGACATATGTTCCAGCAGCTAAGTTAGATAAGCTCACTGTAGAACCAGTTCCTGGAGGGATGACTAATCCTGGGGTTACCGCAGTAATAGCAAGGTTACCTGAACCACCCACAGCGAATAAATCAAAAGATGCATCTGATGCTCCAAAACAATCTAATGTATAGATAAAGTCAGCTGTAGCAGTGCTAGTACCACTTCCTGATCCACGCTGGTTGACAAAGTTAGCGGTTTCGACTCCGTTAAATCTCACAGAGGCATATCCGCCTACTGTGATTAATTGAGGTGGGTATTCACAACCTAAAACAGCATCTGTTAAGGTTAAATAGTAATCACCTGGAGGTAAATTTTCAAGGTTTGGTGTTGTGCCTAAAACTCTAGTACCTGTTAGTGATTCTGCCCATGAATATTCATACAAGCCAGATCCACCCGTAAAGGCGTTGACTTGAACTCCTCCTACTAATTTTGTAGTAATAATACTTCCAGTACCCGTTGTACCTGTAGAACAGTAACTATCTGTGACTTCAACAACTGTTGGGTCAAAATTTAATGCTGTTGGAATTCGAACTGCTCTTGTCAATGGTAAGCTACAAGAGCTGGTATCAGAAACTTCGACAACATATAATCTTCCTGGTATAAGTCCTGTGAAATTCGCCTGTCCATTAGTCACGCTTATTCCACTATCGCCTGGTAAACGCACACCATTGTATTCGATCGTATAAGTATAGGGTGCAATACCACCAGAGGCTTGTACTGTGATCGCACCAGTTACTCCACCACAGAAATCAACATCAAAGCCAAGTGCTGGTGGCTCTTCTACTACAAATGTAGCACTAGAGAGACAACTATTTACAATAACCTCAAGGGTGTATTCACCAGCGTATAAGTCATAAATATCAGTTGCATTAACTACTGAGCCATCTGGATAAATCCAACGTAATATCGGTGCATAAGCAGCAGCAATCTGCGTCGTTGTAACTGTATTAGTAATTGCATTAGTATCAGAAGTATTTGCAGAGACCGCAAATGGCAACCCTTCAACAGTTCCGATTAATCTTAAACCAAAGCCAGCAGGTGAAGCCTGAACATCTTGTTGTGCAGGATCGTTATTAATTCGAGAAACCAAATCATTAATAATTTCTGTATTACTATAAGTTGAGTTAACACCCAGTGTAGTTTGGCCTCCTCTTGTATTGTATTCTGTACCGTTAACATAAACTCTGAAGATATCTGTGTAAGTCACTACATTAGAAGGAGTAAAGTCTATTTCTGAAATTTGAACGCTACCAAGTGTCACAGAAGTAATCGCATTTAAGAAGTCTGGATCTGTTGGATCTCCTAAAACGATTGATCCTGTATCTTCTCCATTACATGCAACATCAAAGACTAAGAAATCTTGAATATAATCTGCATCAATAATTGGTCCTGGATCAATGGTAATAGAGCCATTTACCACAACGTCTGGATCACAAGTACCGCTAAGTGTGATTTGATAGTTAAAAGTTGTCGTAGAAGAAACTTGTACTGATGGTGTCCCTAATACTCTTACAATATTATTTGTACCTCCCGCCGCAGACGCTAAAGTTGCGTTGATTCCTGGAGGTGTTTGATCCCAGGTAATGCTATAAGTCGCACCAGATTGTGGATTAAAGATATAATCAATTGGTTCAATAGGACTATTATTACACACAGAAGGCTGATTCTCACTACCTGCATATAATGACATGACTGGTGTAGGTAAGATCGTGATCATTCCTGATTCACGCGCAGGACCACAACCAGTGGTTTCTACCTCATATAAGTAGTTTAATATCGTTGTAGATGCCTGAGCAGCAGCTTGGGCCGCTCCACTGATAATTACTTGTGTAGCTGTTAAGGTATATCCTATTCCTGGTAAGGCTGGAGTAAAGGAAACAACAGCAGAAATTGCCTCTTGTTCTAAGTTATATATAATTGGTTCTAAAGTGTTAGTCCCTGTACCAGCACAAATTGTTTGATTTACAGTCGATGGAGCAGATGCTAAGACGAGTAACTCTTCTGGTTTAACCTCTATTACTCCTGTATAAACGATTTCTGGTGCACAGGCACTACCGTCTGTAGTGACTTGATAAGGATATCGCGTTGTCGCAGTTATATTTGCTGAAGGTGTTCCAGAGATCACCAGACTATTCGTACCAGAAGGTATAACTGCATTCACTCCATTTAATGTTGGACCTGTCCAGCTAAAGACAACATTTGTTGTACCACCCTCAAAAGTGTAAACAATATCTGCAATAGAATCTTGACGGTCACAAGGGGCAAATAACCCTACTTGATTAGTCGTCGTTGCACCACTAGTTAATTCTAGTACTGGTGGTGAAGAAACCCTAATATTACCATTAATCGTTGTTGTTGCGCAACTACCACCTGTGACAATTTCATAAGCATAGTCAACCGTAGGTGTTGTAAAGGTCGTAGAAGCAATCACAGAACCACTAATTAAAATGGTATTCGATGGTGTAAGGGTAACCCCTAATCCTGGTGGTAATCCGTTTTGAACAGCTCCTCCATTTGCAGTATAAGTTATGGTAAATGGAGATCCAATTGCACCACCTTCTAGTTGATACTCAATTGGCACCATCAACTCTGCAATAGTATTGCTTGCATTGTCACTATCAAATAAACAAACACTTTGGTTATCTGTCGTTGGTGAAGAAACTAGCGATATTGCGTCCACTGGTTCTAATTGAATACTACCGTACATAGTTACTTCAGAAACACAAGCGCTTCCAGCAGTGACTATTTCATAGTTATAAACCGTTGTTTGAGTCACATTAGCAATAGGCGTTCCAGCAATCACATAGCGATTCGTTCCAGAATTAGTCGCTGTAATTCCAGTTCCTGCTAAGGTGTTAGACCCAACCCAGTTAAAGTCAAAAGTTGTTGCACCTCCTTGGATTTCATATACAATATCTGCTATAGGAGTAGCATCACATATTACTTGGTTTGTAGTTGATACTGTAGACACTAATGTCATTACAGGAGGAGATAATGTTGTAATGTAACCACTAATGGTATCTGTAACACAACCTCCAGTTGTCTCAATCACATATTCATAGAACATGGTTGGAGTAACATAAGTTGTGGATGCCACAATACTTCCTGAAATTAATACAGTGTTAGATGGGGTAATACTATACCCTAATCCCGCTGGAAGTCCATTAATCAATGCACCACCATTTTCGCGGTAACTTACTGTAACAGGTCTACCCACGGCTCCACCGATTAATTGATATTCAATCGGCTGTATTGGTTCAGCTAATAGATTATCAGGATTATCGCGATCCATATAACACACGGTTTGACTAGCGATACCAGATACAGTTGTTAGAGAAGGTGTAACGATAAGTGAAATAGCATCTTGTGGCTCAAGTTGAACACTACCGCTAAGCATAATCTCTGAAGCACAATCACTACCTACTGTTTCAATTTGATAGGTGTAAACGGTGGTCTGGGTAACATTCATTGCAGGTGTACCCGCAATGATAAATTCTGTTTGAGCAGGGTTATTATAACTCGCAGTTAGGCCAGTAACTGTTCCGCCAGAAGTCCATGTAAATACAACTTGATCTGCTCCTGGGCCTAAGGTATAGATAATGTCATCTATTGCTTCAATACCATCACAAATAATTTGATTATCTGTTGATGCAGAAGAAGTTAAGGTTAATTCTGGTGCGGTACGTACTTCAATAGTACCAATTGCTATATCAGTACCACAAGCTCCTGGTCCTGTTTCAATTTCATAGGTGTAAATGGTTGTAGAAGAGGCAGTATTTGCTGCAGAAGCTGCCGCAATTCCAGAAATAATTAAAGTATTTGATGCATTAATACTATAGCCAAACCCAGGTGGTAAACCAGCTTGAACGGCCCCTCCATCTTGGGTGTAAGTAATTGAACTAATCGTAGTCGCTCCACCAGACAATTGATACTCGATTGGATCAAAAGCAAAGGTTGGACTAGGCGTGTTTCCTACACAAATAATCTGCTCATCATCCCCCGCAGTTCCAACGAAAGTGATAATATCTTGCGGACTAATCGTCACTATACCAGAGACGGGTGATGGTGCTGTTGTACAGTTAAAAGCATTTCCAACTAGGTTAAATGCATAAGGATAAGTTACTGGTGCGGTTATCGCAAGATTTGGCACATCAACATATATTTCAATGTTGTTCCCTACTTTGGCCGCTGTAATCCAAGCTGGTTGTAAAGTTGGCGTTACAATACTTGCTGCAATTGCATTCGGTGCAAAATAAGTGATAACCTCTCTTCCAGAATTAGCAAAAGAATTATCACAATAAACTGGATTAGGATCACCTAAAGGCACACCAAAGGTATTTGGATTAACTGTAATTGTCCCTGAAGCGGTAAATCCACCAGCACATCCAGGCCCAGCTGAAGTCAATGTGTAAACAAAACTCTCAACTGTGTTTGAAGTATTTGAAGCAGTACCACTAATTTCAAAATAAGCTGGAGGTCTTATCGTACTTCCTGTTCCTAATGTAAAGGTAGAAGAATCAACGGTAGATACCGTAAAGGCAACTCCTGGGTTAATCGCTTCAAAAGTAATTGACGTATTATTTGATGTAACGGTATGATTTGGCAATGTAGCTTCTAACCAAGTGGCCAATGTATTTGCAAGAGTTGTAATATTTAAAGTGGAAGAAGCACCGTTTGTAACTGCAGTATAGGCCGTTCCATTTACATTAAAGGTAAAGAAGTCCTGTGCTGCTGTTGTGACAGGCGTACCTATCTGAGTTAGATTAAATTCTATAATCTGGTTTTGCGCATAGTTTGAAGCAGTTATACCCGTTGGAGTTACATCCCAACTAGGAGTTATAGCAAAAGCTGGATTATAGACTTCATAACGAATCGGAATAATGGTTTCAGATGCACAAACTGTTCTATCTGCAGTTCCTGGACTAACAAGTACAACATCAGGCTCAGGTTCAATATTGAAAGTGATTGTTTGAGAAACATTCGCACAAGTTGCTCCAAAAGTTTCATAGGTCACTGCCCAAGCGGTTGGAACAATCACATTTTGGTTCATATTACCTGAAATCTCGTATTCATTGAACGAACCTGGTTTTAATCCAAAGCTAAGACCATTTGGTAGTGGATAAGCTGAACTTGGACTTAAGATTATACCAGCTGCTCCTTCAACTTCCATTATAATCGAATTCGATCCAGTAAAGCTGTTGACAGCACAATAAGAAGCTGTTGCTGATCCTTGCGTTACATCAATTTCAGCTGCTTCTAAAATTTCTATCGTTCCAGAGGCAACAGCAACAGCACATCCAGCTTGAGGCGCTTCTGTTTCAACTTGATAATTGATTACAGTTGCAGTTTGTGTGGGTGTTCCAAAGAGACTAAATATTTTCGATAATGGAGAAGCAATTGGTGCAGCAAAATTAACGGCAGAGTTTACTGGTTGGGTAGAAGCCACTGAGAATGAATTCCCCGGTTGTCCAGATGGTCCTACTTCAATCGTAAGATCACCACCATTATAGGTTGCAACAAAATTATTTGTTCCTGCATTAATCGCTGCTGCTAATCCATTCCCTACATGATCCGCTGCATTTGCAACAGCAGCAGTGGTGACAAAATCATAACGCGTATTGTCAATTGAAATTGAATAAGTTCTCCCTATCGTTGTTGAACTCAGAGTACTTAATGTAATCGTTGTTAATTGAGAGGTAATCTCTAGGAATGGGGTAATTCCTGTAGGTAAATTTAATGCTCTAACACGATTTGCAGCTCCTTCAATTTCATAAGTAATTGTATTCAATGCAGTGCCAGCACACAGTTGTTGATTATTTGAATTAAAGCCAGAAGTCAAGTTAATTCTCGGTGGACCAGGAATAGAGATCACATAATTTACTCGCTCACCTGGACAAGGAGTTGGTTCTACAGAAATGATAATATTTCCAGAGAAACCTGGTCGGAAATCCAACTCTAACGTACTTGCATCTGCCCCTGGGTCTAACTCAAAGTCTGTGTTAGAAGCTAAGTAAGTAGTTGAAGTTGCCAAACCAGCTTGGCTGTTAACATACCAGCGAACGGGTTGTCCACCTGTTGTCAAGGTAGAAGTATATCCACCTGCAGGAATTGGACATTCTGGTAAAAGGTTTCCTACTGCAGTTACACTAGTAACCGGACCATTTTGCTGACCAATTACTATGGTCCTAGATTTCCAGTCACCATCAATTCCTGAGCAGCTTACGGGTCGAACTAATAATTCAAAAGATCCCCACCAACCTACATTCCATTGCATATTTCCTGTTAATGGATCTAAGGTACCAGGGCTACTCACTAGAGCTCCAAGACCTGGTCGAGGGTTAGAAATTTGCCATTCTAGAGAACCGTAATCATTTGGTTGTGAACCATTATCACTTGCCGTATAGAATTTAGTATCTGGCGTGCCAGCAGTAATTTGACAAGTTGGTAATTCTCCAGTAAAATCTCCTCCACAAACCTGGAAGTTTGGTGCAAATGGCTCGATTAAATCTGAACGAGTTGGAGTAGCAACAACTGTCTGTGGTACTACACTAATTTCAATTTCTAACCAATCAGACGGACCATCACATCCTACAGAACGGACTCGAATGGTCGATGTACCGCTAAAGCTAGGATCCCAATTCATGGTTCCGCTTCTTGTAATTTGTCTTGTTGCTGGAGCAACTAGTCTTAAGGCTTGGGCAGTTCCTGTAGGAGAAACAACCACATTAAATGGAATATTAGCCTCAGTTGACTCAAGAATTATTTCATCATTGACATTATTGTAAATGACACTTATACCTGCATTTGCATTTGCAGCAGTTGCTAATGCAAGACCTATGTCGTCTGCAGTTTGAGAAACAGCCGTTGATGTTACTGTGTAGGTATTTGTCGTTCCAGAAACAGTTAAGGTTAAACTGTAGGATACTCCTATCGATGGGCTAACGGTTGTTTGAATAATTCCAACGGTTGTTTCTTGGAAATTATTCTGTGTCATACTACCTGCAACAGGTGGATCAAAGTTCCACTCAAAGGTGTTGAATTGTCTATTTAATACATCGTTGTCAAAACAAGCAAAGAATTCTGTTGAAGGAGTTGTAGGCGCTGGTAAATCATCTTGACACACTGTATTATTTAACCAGTAGTTTACACCATTGATAGTTGTATTTAGTACTTCAGACCCTACCGTATTCGTATCCTTACGGATAAAGTCAGGCTGTACCGCGTTAGGTAATATGATAATCTCATAGGTAACTGTTGATATAGTACAACCAGATCCTTTTGTAATTATTCTAAAACTACTTGGACCATTTGCAATACCTGAAATTGTAAAGGTAGCAGTCCCCCCTACTTCAAACCACCTAGGATTACCATATAAAGTATTGGTTACTGTTCCACCCCCTTGTGGAACTACTGATAATCCTGTATCAAGATTTTGAACTTCAACACTAGTAGCACCCCCTCCAAAGCTAAATACAATAGGATCAATTGCACTACCTAAACATACCTCTTGTGGTGAAGTAGATCCACTCACTTGTACTAATGTAGGTTGTGGTGTTACTTCTATGGTGGCTACCTTAGTGTATACCTGGCAGCTCTCCATGTTTGTATTTGGTGCTCTAGCACCTGTATTCCCTTGAACAAGAATTCTCATATTCAATTCTTGACCAGCTCTAGGAAGACTAACCGCTATTGTTGGAGATGGAGAACCAGTTGAGGCAGCTATATTATAAGTGCCAACTGTTACTGGTGCAATGGTCAAAATATCTGTTTCAGGATTATAAGACGCATTGACAGCAAAATCATTTAAAGTAATCTCATCAGCTAATGCTTGTCCGATCGTATCAAGTGTACTCGTATTACTAGAGACAACACTATATTGACTTCCGTTAACCGCAATACTATACGTTAAGTTCCCTGTAAAGCCAATTCCTTCATCAACTAACTGGATAGAAGTTTGCTCATAAGCTGAAGGAACAGGGTCTCCAACATAAGTAATGACACCTCGATAATAAGTTACTGGTTGGGTTGGCAACCAACTATCACCAACACTAAACGCTAATGTTTCAGATTGTTGTCCTGTAATATCTGTCCAACTAAATTGATCAGAAGATTGTTGCCATTGGAAAGTCACCGAATTTGTCAATGCTTCTGCAGAGTCTAAAACGAGTGGATCTGGTAAATCAAAGGCTGAAATAACTTGACAAACTGTTTGGAAATCATCTAAAACAAAGCCTTCATTTAGATCTGGTAGTATTTCGATTTCAATAACATTGGTTACATCTTCACAAAAATCAACAGCATTAATTGAGCTTCGCGCAATTCTTCTATACCAGGTCGTTTGAATTAACGAAGGTGGGTTATAGAAATTATTAGTAGCCGAAGCAATATTAGACCAATTCGCGTTGTCGGTTGACATTTGCCATTGGTAAGTAATTGTTCCATTCGTACTTGTTGCATCTGCAGGTAAACCTGCTGTAGGTGAACTTATAATCGTTGGTGGCATGGCTCCATAACAATAGGCTTGACTTTGAGTAGGATCTAATGCCCCAGCGTCTAAATCAATTACTGTAATTTGTGTCATTGAACTGATTTCAGAACAAGATGCAGGTGGTCCTCCTCCTGCAGCATTTGTGACACGGCGATAGAAACGTGTTGCATTGAGAACACCAGGTGTATAATCCTGTGATGTCGCCGAAGTAATATCGGTAAAGGTTATTCCATCAGTAGATTCTTGCCATTGATAAGTAATGGCTAGACCAGTAGAACCTCCTATAATTTGAAGCGTAGCAGGTGTATCCCCAGAACAGATTGTTTGACTCGTTGGAGAGACCGCACCCCCACTAATTGGTGGCGTAACAGTTATTTCTATAATATTACTCGCTTCTTCACAAGCTTTCCCGTTAAGGGTACTTATAGTTATTCTTCTAAAGAAGGTAGTTTGTGTTAAAGAACCAGGAACATAAGTTGAAGAATTCGTGCCTGGGATAGCGTTAAATGTAATACTGTCTAAGCCACTTTCCCAACGATAAGTTATATTACCTGTCGCAGACGCTACATCTACTGGGGTTAAAGCAGCTGGTGTATCTCCAGAACAGATTGTATTTGTTACTGTATCGATTGTACCTGGGTCAACAATAATATTCTCTGACAAAGTTAAAGTAGCTACTGCTGTACAACTTGAGAAAGAATAAGGGTTTGAGGTAACAACAACACGGATAATATCACCATCATTTAGTAATACTGGCGGAGTTAACGTTTGTGGGTTAAATATAGCAGTTGCACTATTCTGATAAGAATTTCCATTGACGAAGAATTCAAAAGAATTAGAGGCCAAATTAGATCCTGCAGTGAAAATCACTTCCTCCCCTTCACAGAAAGTATCTGCAATAACATTAGAGATTAACGTGGGTGCAGGTTTAGGAAGAGTTTGAATATTAAAACGCTCTGAAATATCTGAACATACAGAAGGATCTCCGGCTGGGCCATTAAATACTTCTACTCTAACATTTTCGTTATTGGCTAAATCTGTGGTTGTATAAGTTGATTGCGTAGAACGCGCTTGCATTACTACCCCATTTACAGTAAATTCATAAGTAAATCCAGTGGTCATTGGTGATGCTGAAAATATAATTTCTTCATCTACACATATATTTAATGTACCAGAGGCCGTAGAAGTAACTCCTCTTTGATCAGCCGTTAATGTAGCGACAGGGTTTAATTCAACTTCTACTATAATTACATTACTAGGTGCTTCACAAGTTGTTGTTCCAGTATTACTTACTGTCAAACGTCTATAGAACGTATCTGAAGTTAAAATTGTTGTTGGGGTATAGTTCTGTGAAGTCGCACCAGTAATATCAGCATAGGTAACATTGTTATCGATAGACACCTGCCATTGATAAGTTAAAGTTCCTGAAACTAATCCAGTTTGATCTGTACCTATAATTGGTGGTGCAGTTTCACCTGAACAGATCGTTGATGTTGCTGTAGTAATCGTACCTGCACTAGAAATTACATTTTCTGTGATAGTTAAGCTTACTACAGCACTACTACAACTCGCTACTCCAGTTGATGCCGTTACTTCAATAATGTCTCCATTTTCAATTACTTGACCATATAACAATGGATCAAATGTTTGCGTTGTGCTATTTTGTAATAATACCCCATTTAATCTGAAGGCATAGTTTGATCCTGGTATTGAGGCATTTGCAAAGAAGGTTGGCGTATCTCCCGCACATATCTCATTCCCTAAAGCTGTAGAGGTTACCGTTAAGGTCGGGACTGCAGTGATTAATATATCTATCGCATCTGACTCTGCAGAACAACCCGCTGGCGCTGCCGCTGTGTTTTGATCAAATACTCTTACTGTTACTTGATTATTCGCAATTAAGGCAGTGGTACTGTAAACATTTGTGTCCGCTCTTGGTCTTACTACAATACCGTCGACTAAGAACTCATAGGATCCGCCTGCTACTGCATTGGCATAGAAGGCGACTTCTTCCCCGTTACATATTGTCGCTGTTGCTGCTGCAGTTAAAACAACTCCATTTACATTCGCTCTCAGGATCGCTGCAGGTGGATTGTCTACCCGAACATCTATTACATTACTAAATGCCTCACAAGTCGTTGTTCCTGTATTACTAACCGTTACCCTTCTAAAGAAGGTATCAGTCGTTAATAAGGTACCTACCGTTGGGGTATAGTTCTGTGAAGTAGCTCCTGTAATATCAGTAAAGACCGTTGTGGTCTGGTTTCTGCGTTGCCACTGGTAACTAACCGTTCCTGATGCTACTCCTGCATCACCTGTCATCGCAGGAATCGTGTCATTTAAACAAACCGTTGGCGTAGCTATCGTAATTGTTCCTACGGTAGTAATCGCATTGGTCTGTATCGTTAAACTTGCCACAGCACTACTACAACTCGCTACTCCAGTTGATGCCGTTACTTCTATAATGTCTCCATTGCCGATCACGATGCTATAAGCTGCTGGATCAAAGCTCTGAGTCGTACTATTCTGATAAGATACACTATTGACCTGGAAGTCATAAGTCGCTCCAGCTATTGAGGCATTGGCAAAGAAGGTTGGGGTATCTCCCGCACATATCTCATTGCCTAAAGCTGTAGAAGTTACCGTTAAGGTTGGTACTGCAGTGATTAATATATCTATCGCATCTGACTCTGCAGAACAACCCGCTGGCGCTGCTGCTGTGTTTTGATCAAATACTCTTACCGTTACTTGATTGTTCGCAATTAAGGACGTTGTACTGTAAACGTTTGTGTCCGCTCTTGGTCTTACTACAATACCATCGACTAAGAACTCATAGGATCCCCCTGCTACTGCATTGGCATAGAAGGCGACTTCTTCACCATTACATATTGTCGCTGTTGCTGCTGCGGTTAAAACAACTCCATTTACATTCGCTGTCAAGATCGCTGCAGGTGGATTGTCCACTAATACGGAGATCGTGTTACTAAAGTCTTGACATACAAAACCAGATGGCAAAGTGCTAATGGTTATTCTTTGGAAAAAAGAATCGGTGACTAATGCACTGGTAGGGGTATAGTTCTGTGAGGTTGCTCCTGTAATATTAGCAAAAGCAGTCGTTTGATCCCTTTGTTGCCATTGATAAGTAACTGCACCCGTTGCAACTGCTGCATCCCCTGTCATCACTGGGATCGTGTCATTTAAACAAACTGTTGGTGTAGCAACAGAAATACTTCCAACGGTTGTAATAGCGTTTTCAACAACAGTCAATGAGGCAATTGCGCTAATGCAACTCGCCGCACCGGTAGTCACTTCGACTTTGATAACATCTCCTCCATCAATTAAAACAGAGTAAACAGCTGGATCGAAGGTATTTGTAGAACTGGTTTGGTAAGAAACATTATTTACAAAGAATTCAAACGTTGGACTTGCTGCAGTAGAATTCGCCGTAAAAGTAATTGGATCCCCAGTACAAATTTCATTATTAAAGTTACTTGAGCTAATCCCAACTGTTGGAGTAGGATTAACAAATACAGTCATTAAAGCAGAATCTTCAAAACATGCTGTACCAGTTGCGGTATCATAAACACGAACATAAACTGTACTATTATTAACCAGTGAACTAGTAGCATTTGCTGTTAAGCTTATTGTATTTATAGTTGAGCGTGCAGCAATACTAGTGCCGTTAACAAAGAATTCATAAGATGCCCCACCAGATCCAGAGAAAGTTGCAGTTTCTCCTTCACATAAATTCATTGTCGCAGGTGCATTCAAAGATCCAGGAATAGCAGATAAACCAGCAATAGGAGAAGGATTAACTACAACCTGGAAAGGAAGCGTAAAGTCTTCACAGCTAACACTATTTAAATCACTAATTATTGTTCTTCGGAAGAAAGTCGATGTCGCTAATGCTACTGTAGGAGTATAGTTTTGCGATGTTGCCCCAGAAATATCTGAATAATTGATGTTATCTAATGACTGTTGCCACTGATAAGTAATTGTTCCTGATGCTGCTGCAGTCTGACCATTAAATGCTGCAGGAATTTCTCCAGAACATATCGTTGCCGTAGTTGATGTAATTGTTCCTACGGTAGTAATCCCATTTGCTACCATCGTTAAAGAGGCAACACTTGTACAACTACTTAAAGAACTTACAACTACTTCAATTTGTTCTCCTCCACTTAATACAATAGAATAATCTGCTGGATCAAAAGTTGAAGAGGTTGTATTTTGATAGGTGAAATTATCAATCTTGAACTCATAATAGGCAGGACTAACTCCACCTGATCCTGCGGTAAATGTCACAGCATCTTCTATACAGAAAGTGTTATTTGCAGCACTTGAAGAAAGTGATGCTACTGGATCTGCCGCAATTTCAACTTCGATAACCCCAGAGACATCTGAACATGCAGTTGCGGTTGAACTATCATAAGCAACTACCGTTATTTCATCACTATTTATTAAGCCATTTGTTATATAAGTGTTACTAGCCGATCTTGCTTGCGCGATGACACCGTTAAGCATAAATTCATATTCTACCCCTCCTGATGCAACAAAGGCGACTGCTTCGCCTAAGCAAATACTCATTGTAGCTGCAGCAGTCACTGCTCCACCATTAGCTGTTAAACCTGGCACAGGTAAGGCGTTAATCGTAACGAGTATATCGTTTGACGTAGATCTACAGCTTACACCATTTTTAACACTTACTACCTGACGACGATAATAAGTAGTAGGAGGAGGTGATGCAGGTGGCTGATAATTAGGAGCAGTAGCACCTATAATATCGTTCCATGCTATTCCATCTGTTGAACTTTGCCATTGATAATCTCCATTTGTTGCAGTTACACCATTAGTGGTCGCTGATGCAGTAGAAGTTAATAAAGATGGCGTATCGCCAAAACATAATGTTTGAGCGCCAGAAATACTTCCCGCTGTCGATTCATTTACATTAACCGTTAAATCTTGTTCACTAAAACAACCTGAGCTATTCATAAAACGAACTAAAACGATATCACCATCATCAAAACTCGTAATACTTGCTACATAGGTTTGAGATGTATTAGAGACTTGAGCTGTAACACCATTAATATAGAAATCATAACTTGAAGCACCTGCTGGTGTAGCAGTGAAAGTAATATTACCATTGTCATTCGCACAAACCGTATTTGATGGTTGATCTGACGTTAATGAACCTGAAATTATTGCTACAGGATCAACAGTTACTGTAATGGTATTGCTATTATCAATACAAGCAACAGCATTTAACGTACTAATCACTTGCCTTCTAAATATTGTCGTGACATTTAAAGTAGAAGGATCATAGGTAATGCTATTTGCTCCTGTAATATTATTAAATGTACCTGATATCGTTCTACTCTGCCATTGATAAGTAATTGAACCAGTAGCTGAAGTTGGAATATTGATCGAAGTAATCACTGCTGGATCATCTCCAATACATATTGACTGAATTCCACCTATATCATTATTTCCATTAATTGTGTTAACACGTACAGTTAAATCTACTTGACTAGGACATCCTACACCACCAGCTCTAGGAAATACATCCACTCGAACTAAATCATTATCATTTAACGATAATGAAATTGTATTCACAGCAGATGGAGCGCTTTGTGTTACTCCATTGACAAAAAACTCAAAACTACTAGAAACATCTCCTGTCGCTGTAAAAAGGAAATTATCTCCCGCACAAGCTGTACTAGCAGGCTGATCGTTGATTAAGGTTGCTGTAGGTGCTGGACCATCGCTAACGGTAACCGTAACTACATTACTTTCCGTTGAACATTGTACCTCATTAACTGTATTAATGGCCAAACGTCTAAAGCCTGTAGTTGTAAACATTGGAGATCCAAAAACATAGTTCTGAGACGTTGCTCCTGAAATATCGGTAAATGAATTTGTTCCTTGACGACTTTGCCATTGATAACTAATATTATCCGTCGGTGTTCCAGTTACAGAAGAACCAGATAATTGGGAAGGTGTATCACCTGAACATATTGTTTGTGAACTAACGGCAGTATCCAGTGTATTCGCTGTTTGATCGTTTACTGTGATGGTTATACTTTGATCTGCAGAACAGTTTGTTGTAGAGCCAGAATAAGCGATTACTCTTACAATATCCCCATTTGAGATTGTTCCTCCAGCAACTGTAAAGGTTGATATTGTTGTCGATGCCCCTTGCGATATTCCATTAATAAAATATTGGTAGCGAGTTGCACCAGTTGTTCCACTTGCATCGAAGACAATACTGTCTCCATCACAGACCACATTATTAACTAATCCAGATGAAAAACTAACAATTGGTGCAGCATTAGGCTCTACTGTGATTGTAACAATATTAGATGCCGCTGATGCTACATTTGATGGACATTGAATGCCATTAAAAGTCGAATACACTAAACGTCGATAGGCCGTAGTCGTTACTAAAGTGGAAGGATCGTATGTTATATTGGTCCCGCCTGGAATATCAACAAAAGGATTTACTCCTGTTCTACTCTGCCATTGATAACTAATTAATGCTCCCGCTAAATCTGCTGTAGGAACTTGATCATTTGTAATCACTGCTGGATTTGATCCAGAACATATTGTTTGAGAACCTGTAATAGTGTTCACCCCGTTAAGACCATTTACCCTTAAAGTAAGAGAAGCACTTTCAGAACAACCATCTGCATTAGTAACTTCTGCTATAATAATTGTTGTCGAAACAAGACTTAAACCTGCTACTGCTGTATCAAATGTATTGGTCGTGATCCCTGAAAATTGTGCAGTTCCATTCACAAAGAACTGGTAGGTAAAGCCAGCATTAGCAGGACCAGCAGTAAAGACCGGGAAGTCTCCTTCACACATAATATTATCCGTTAATCCAGAAGATATTGTCGCTACAGGAGGATTTGTCACCGTCATGGTAATTGTAGCACTATCTGCGGTACAACTATTTGTATCTGTTACTACAACTCTTATTAAATCTCCATTATTAACTGTAGTGGTAACGTTATTGGTTGCACTTCTGGGCGCTAAAGAAATATTATTTCTAAAGAATTCATATAGACCTCCACCCGTGGCAGAAAAAGTAACTGTCTCTCCTAAACAAGCAGTAGAAGACCCCGTTAAAGTGGCTGTAGGCGCTGGATCTACTTGAATCGTAACAAAATTACTTATATCCTCACATACAACACCATTGAATTCTGAACGTGCTACGCGACGGAAATCTGTATCCTCAGAAAGAACTGGTGGGTCATATGTAGGAGAATTTGTCGAAGCGATATCCGCAAAAGTATTCGTTCCTGTTCTACTTTGCCATTGATAAGTAAAATTTGCTCCTGCTAAAACCGCTGAAGGTAACTGGACAGACGTTAAAACTGCAGGATCATCATTTTCACAGATATTTTGTCCATTACCAATGGTATTGGTTCCCGTAAACGAATTCACACGCATGGTGATGGTAAATGCACTAAAACAAGGAGAGGCCGTAGATGATGTAGCATGAACCCGAACGGTCGATCCATCGGTCAACATGGAAGAAGTAACTAATAAAGTAGATGCAGTACTCGATGGCCCTTGGCTGATATTGTTGACGAAAAACTCGAAACTATCTGCCCCAGTTGTACCACTCGCATCAAAAGTTAAGTCGTCTCCTTCGCACATTACATCGTTTGTGGCACCACTTATAAAACTAATAGAGGGTAAAGCAGTCGTATTTACTGTAATGGTCACTGCATTAGAAGCAGCAGCTTCAATATCTCCAGAAACAGGACATGTTTTTGATCCAAGAGATACATAAGTAATACGTCTAAAAGCAGTTGTCGTTGATAATGCAGAAGGATCAAAAGTTAAGGAAGTTGCTCCAGGAATATCTTCGAAGCTACCTCCGAAAGTCCAGCTTTGCCACTGGTAGCTAATCGTCGTATCTGAAGATGAGGCTGTAGGTGCAGCATCACTTGTAAAAGCAACTGGGTCATCTCCTACACAAATGGTTGCAGACCCGCTAATTGCATTAAGCCCTACGGTAGAAAGAACGCGCATGGCAATACTAGCAGAACTGGTACAGCTCGCTGAATTTGATATGATTACACTCACCACACTATTATCAACTAATGCATAAGCAGATAAAGATGTATCAAATGTATTGGTTGTTACTCCTTGATTTTGGAACACACCATCTACATAAAAGTCATAAGTAAAGGCTGTATTGGCTGGAGTGACAGTAAACACTGGGTATTCTCCCTCACAAATATTAATTGGAGAAACATTCCCGTAATTAGTCGTAATTGTTGGTGGTGTCGGATTGGGCAAGACATCCAATTGATAACTTGTAGAATTGTTACTCGATACTGCATCTGTATTTCCTATAACAGCAACTTCAATTGCTACAGTAGTAGAACCAGTCCCATTGAATAACAATGCAAATGGCCAATCAAATTCAGCAAATCCAGTCCCTGGTAAGTAGCGGGTAGAGGTTCCAGTTGATGAAGCAGCATTATTGAAAGTAGAAGAGGTAACCGTTCCAGATGGAGAAAAAGTATTCCCAGTTAAAGTAAGGGTAGCAACTAAATTGTTTGCATTTAAATCAATCGTATTCCCAGCCCCAGAGGAACGGTTAATAACACGAAAAGTAAGGTTTGATCCTGTATCAGAACAGAATTGAGAAACAGACCCCTGTGGTGGGGTTATAATTTGTGACCTATCGTCAAGTTCTAAATCAGCATTTTGTCCCCAACCTATGGCCGAGACAAAAAATAAAGCCGACAACAAGAGATGTCGCTTGAACGATACTTTTAATACATTATACAACTTACGCTACTTATCAATCTAATAAACGTCTAAAATATATAAATATTGTAAATAAATATTATTTATTCTCTACGTAATTAACGATGCTATCAAATGAAATTTTGCGCTTTCATCCAATCATCATTGT
The DNA here is from genome assembly GCA_965658115.1 of Candidatus Arcticimaribacter sp. Taxonomy (GTDB): domain Bacteria; phylum Bacteroidota; class Bacteroidia; order Flavobacteriales; family Flavobacteriaceae; genus Arcticimaribacter. The sequence continues at coordinate 30,459 of CBFHRA010000006.1, forward strand.
ACATTTTTCCGATATATCTTGAACCTGAATCATGCAGCAGCACTACCACCACATCATTTTTGGTAAAATGACTTTTTAACTGCAATAATCCTTTGATCGCTGCTCCACATGAATTCCCTGCAAAAATACCTTCCTCTCTTGCAAGGCGTCTTGTGTAGACTGCAGCATCCTTATCGGTGACTTTTTCAAAATGATCGATCAATGAAAAATCAACATTTTCTGGAAGTATATCCTCACCTATCCCTTCGGTGATATAGGGATAAATCTCATTTTTATCGAATATTCCTGTTTCATGGTACTTTTTAAAGACCGATCCATAGGTGTCAATCCCCCAAATTTTAATCGCAGGATTCTTTTCTTTTAAATATTTTGCAACGCCAGAGATGGTTCCCCCTGTTCCAACTCCCACAACAAAGTGAGTAATCTTCCCCCCAGTCTGTTCCCAGATTTCTGGACCAGTTTGCTCATAATGCGCTTGGGCATTCGAAGGGTTATCATATTGATTCACATACCATGCATTAGGCGTCTCTTTACCTATTCGCTTTGAAGTTGAATAATAAGAACGGGGATCGTCTGGAGCAACATCTGTAGGGCATACAATTACCTCTGCACCAACAGCTCTAAGGACATCAAACTTTTCTTTGGATTGTTTATCTGTAGAAACACAAATTAATTTATATCCCTTTACAATAGCGGCTAACGCTAAACCCATTCCTGTATTTCCAGAGGTTCCTTCTACAATGGTTCCCCCCGGCTGTAATCGCCCATCTGCCTCTGCGTCTTCTATCATCTTTAAAGCCATGCGATCTTTCACAGAATTACCTGGATTAAAGCTTTCTATCTTTGCTAAAACTAAGCCTTTAACTTCTTTGGTGATTGTATTAAGTTTGACTAGAGGAGTGTTTCCTATGGTCTCTAAAATATTCTTTGCGTATTGCATGAGTCAAATTCACACAAAGTTACAATTTTGAAACAATAAACGAGAGTAAAACAATTAGAAAACTAGCGAAAACGCACAACTTCAGTAGGATCAATTCTCCCAACAATAAGCGATGGAATCCAAAGTAGTAAACTGCACACCCCCAAAACCAATAAGTTAAGCCCTATAAAGAGCGGAATAGGCAAGGCAATTGGTACAGTAGAAACAAAATATGTTGCTGGATCTAAGGCGATCCATCCAAAATAAGATTGTCCCACTAAGAAAGACAAGCCCAGCACATTACCCCAGATTAACCCTCTCAAAATAATGTAAACAGCATTCCATAAAAAGACCTTTTGAATTTGGCGATTATTCGCCCCTAAAGATTTCAAAACGCCCACCATGCGAGACCGCTCTAAAATTAAAACCAGTAGCGCTGTTGTCATATTCAATGTCCCTACAAGAATCATAATGATTAAAATGATCAATACATTAAAGTCAAAAAGGGCAATCCAGTCAAATATTCCTTGATATAATTGATCCACGCGCTGCACATCTATGTGAGGAGGCAATTCGTTATAAATTTTCTCTGCATAAGGAATTGCATTTGCTTTTAGCTTTAAAAAAACCTCCACTCCCCCGATTTGTTGATCTGTCCAACCGTTAATTTTCTGTACTTGCTTTATGTCAACAAAAGCAAAACTGTTGTCAAAATCAGGAAAACCCGTTTGATAAATGGCAACAAGATTAAAATAGCGAATGCGAGGAACTGCTCCTGGATCGTCATTTTGAAAATAAGCTGTGACACGATCTCCTAAATTGAGCTTCAGTTTTTGCGCAAGGGTTTGAGATAAAACAATTTCTTTTGAAAGTGTCGAATCAAAAACAGGGAAACTTCCTTCTACTAAATAAGGAGACAAGTTCTCCCAAGGAAAGTTTTGATCAACTCCTTTTACCACACCCCCCTCAAATTCACTTTTCGTTTTTAACAAAACCCCTTTGGCAACATAAGGATATAAATGTGCCACTTGATTTTTATCAAACCAAAGCTCTGTTCGCAATTCAAGTGTGTCAATGGGAGTGATCGAAATGCTTGAATTATTGTTTTCAAATGGAGCGATGCGAATATCCCCACTCAGCGCAATCGTCTTTGCCTTAATTTCTCGTTGCAATCCTAAACTTGTCCCTAAAGCAATTAACATCATCACCATCCCCAGGGCAATCGCAGCTATTGCTATTTTTATTATCCGCCCCGAAACCGTACTTTCGCTAGTAGAGGACGAGCGCATGCGCTGGGCTATAAAAAATTCAAAATTCAAGGGATGTTGTCTTTAGATTATTTCAAAAATACATTTTTATTCGCTTTTCTATGCCTGCTTTTAGGGGGGAATCCACTTCAAGCGCAAATCTTCCCCGGAGCACAACAAACCGCACAATACCTTCCCTTGCTTAAAAACAAAAAAGTAGGCGTTGTCGCTCATGCCGCCAGTGAAATTTACCACAAAGGAAAAGCAACGCATTTAATCGACTCTCTCTTAGCTCACAACATTGATATCAAGAGGATTTTTGCCCCAGAGCACGGTTTTAGAAGTCGTGAAGACAATGGTGCAATCATCAAAGATGAGATTGATACCCTCACCCAATTACCTATTATTTCGTTACACGGAAAAAACAAAAAACCGCAAGCAGAACAGCTAGAAGATTTAGACATTATCGTCTTTGATTTGCAAGATGTAGGCGCTCGATTTTACACCTATCTCTCTACCCTGCATCTTGTTTTAGAGGCTTGCGCCGAAAGTAATATCCCCTTGCTTATTTTGGATCGACCCAACCCTAACGGACACTATGTCGATGGCCCCGTAATGGAAGACGAATTTAAGAGCTACTTAGGGATGCATAATGTACCCATTGTACACGGTTTAACCTTGGGCGAATTTGCACATATGATTAATGAAGAAGGCTGGCTCAACAACAAAATAAAATGTGATTTAAGGGTGATTAAAATAGAAGGCTATACGCATCAAAGTACTTATAATTTACCCGTTCGACCCTCCCCTAATTTACCCAACGCAAAAGCGATCAATCTCTATCCCAGTTTATGCCTTTTTGAGCGTACCGCGGTGAGTATAGGCCGTGGGACAGAACAACAATTTCAAATCTACGGACACCCATCTTTTAAGGGAGACTTTAGCTTTACACCTCAACCCAATTTTGGCGCAAAATACCCCAAATTAGAAGGCGAAAAATGCATCGGAAAGAATCTACAATCACACCCCAGACTCAATCGCTTTGAATTAAAATGGCTCATAGAAGCCTACCGTCAATACCCCGAGAAAGAGTCCTTTTTCATCTCCCGTTTTGCTTACCTTGCAGGTACAAAAAAACTGGAAGATCAAATCAAAAATGGTTGGTCAGAAAGGGAGATTCGCAACAGCTGGGAACCACAGCTTTCACAGTTTAAAACAATGCGTAAAAAGTACTTACTCTACCCCAATTAAGGCAGGCGCTCTTTCATTTTTTCGACGATGGAAAAGGCGGCAGGACAAATGGCTACATTCTTTTGTGTGTGCTGTGCAATTTGGTAAATTTTAGGACGGTCAGTATGCGGGAATTCTCTACAAGCCTTGGGTCTAACATCATAGATCGAACAAGCATTATCTTCTCCTAAAAAAGCACAAGGAACTTGTTGTAAAACCCAGTCATTATCTTCATCTACACGTAGGTATTGTGCTTCAAATTGCGCAGGTTTTAAACGCAAATATTTCGCAATTCGCGTGATGTCTTTTCTTTCAAATAAAGGGCCTGTGGTTTTACAGCAATTCGCACAATCGAGGCAGTTGGTTTGAGCAAAAACTTCTTCGTGAATATCCTGAGTAATTTCATCCAATTTTTTGGGCGGACGTTTTTTTAATCGCTGAAAAAAACTTTTCGTTTCCCTTGCCGTATCTTTGGCCCGTTGCGGTAATTGCTCTAACTGCTCGCGCATGCTACTTAATTTTTAACAAAACTACTTTATTTTGGAAGATCTCTTTGGAAAAGCCTTGCTTGATTATCATCAATCCCCTGGGAAACAACAACTCCTTACCTGGACTTCTCTAACAGAAGAAGACCCGGTCCCCCTCGCCTATTTCTTCCGCAACTATAAAGAAATGCCGGATATCGAACAAAAAGCCCTAGCCCTGTCCCATGGAAAAGTTCTCGATATAGGCTGTGGTAGCGGGAGCCATAGTTTGTATTTGCAAAATGAAAAGGGCTTTGCCGTCACTGCCCTCGATAGCTCTTTTGGCGCAGCCAAAATAGCTAAAGAAAGAGGCGTTAATCACGTCTTCCATCAATCTATTCTCGACTTTAACGAAGGAACTTTTGACACCCTTTTACTTATGATGAATGGTCTAGGGGTGGCCAAAGATTTTCAGGGAGTGCTGCCTTTACTTCAGCATTTAAAAACTTTGTTAAACCCAAAGGGGCAAATCCTCTTAGATTCCTCAGACCTTATCTATCTTTTTGAAGAAGAAGAACAAGACGATTGGCGCAATGCCGAAAACTATTATGGGGAGTTGGATTTTGGGATCGGTTTTAAGAATGAAACCGAAGAATTTCCGTGGCTTTACTTAGATTTTGAGCACTTGTCTCAAGCCGCAGAATTGACCGGATTAAACTGTGAAAAAATATTGGATGGGCCCAATTATGACTACCTCGCCAGACTAACAGTTGCCTAAGGAATATTGAGGTATTTATGGGTCTGCAAAGACACTTTCCACTGGGGATTTGCCAAGACATAATCCACCATTATAGGCATCATTGTATCGCGCTTGCTCCACTCGGGTTGTAAATATAAAACACAGTCTTTGCCGACTCTTTGCGCTTGTTCTTCCGCGAAGCGAAAATCATCTTTATTGTAGATAATCACCTTGAGTTCATCAGCGCGAGCTACAGCTTCATCTGTCGGTAATTTATTTTTCTTTGGTGATAAGCAAAACCAGTCCCAGTGCCCCGTAATCTCATAGGCACCAGAGGTTTCAATATGAATTTTCATTCCCTTTTCTAAAAGGGCAGTAGTCAAGGGTTGCATGTCCCACATCAAGGGCTCTCCCCCAGTAATGACAATGGTATCTGAATATTTTTTGGCTTCTGTTACAATGGCATCAATGTGCGTGGGAGGGTGCTTTTCTGCATCCCAACTCTCTTTTACATCACACCAGTGACAACCCACATCACAACCTCCAATGCGGATAAAATAAGCTGCACTCCCCTTGTGATAGCCTTCCCCCTGAAGGGTATAAAAGGCCTCCATCAAAGGCAATACCACTCCTGCATCTACTTGTTGTTGTGTCGTCTTATCCATCGCTGGCAAAGATACTATTTTATCAACGCCTTCTCCTAAAATTATGTACCTTTACATATGGCGTTACTAGCACCCTTCCATTTAGCAATTCCCGTCAGTGATTTAGCTTCTGCTGTTTCATTTTACGAAGACATTTTAGGCTGTACTCCAGGGCGTTCTAGCGAACACTGGGCAGATTATTCCTTCTTTGGACATCAACTGGTATTGCACGAAGACAAAAGCCACAAAGGCTATAAGCACTTCAACGAAGTAGATGGAAAAGCCGTGCCGGTGCCGCACTTTGGCGTTGTTTTGGACTGGGAAGTATTCCAAAACTTTAGCCAACGTTTGATCGACCAAAACATTGAATTTCAAATCGCCCCCTACCTTCGTTTTGAAGGCCTTCCGGGAGAACAGCTAACGATGTTCTTTTATGACCCTTCCGGCAATGCGTTAGAATTCAAAAGTTTTAAACATATCGATCAATTGTTCGCCACCTAAATGCATTCTATCCGTACTTTCTTTAATGAGCTTTATGCTGCTGTATTTGCTCCCACTGTTCAAAAAAAATTAGAAAATACCATCTTACTCCTAGCAGGAATCGGCTTTGTTATTCACCTTAGTCTTATCTTTTTAGAAGCACAGGGTATCGGTTTATTTTCTTCGCTTTATCCAGAGTTACTCAACGATCCTATCTCTGCCATATACACGCCTTTTTCATTGATTTTGATCTATGAAATTTATTTGTTGCTGTTTTATTTACCACGCTCTTTTACCTCTTGTGTTTCTAAACAGTTTGAGATCATTTCGCTTATTGTAATCCGGAAAATCTTTAAGGATATCCCACAAATGAACTTAAGCGGAGAATGGTATTATGATGCACATAACTTAGAGTTAGCCGTGGATTTACTAGGATTTCTAATCTTATTCCTACTGATCTTTTTGTTCAATTTAAGCAAGCAACGCTTGCCAAAGCGCCCAGTAGAAGACCCTACTTTATTGCGCTTTATTTCGTCAAAGAAAATCGTAAGTGTTATGCTTTTTGCGGTACTGAGCATTATGTCAATCGCTACTTTTGGGCAATGGGTTTTAGATGTCGTTAACCAGCAAAAAGTCGCCCAGATCGACAGCTTGTTCTTTAATCAATTCTTTACGCTCTTGATTTTAGCAGATGTAGTGATCTTATTGATCTCTTTCCGCTATACTGAAGAATACAGTAAGCTGATTCGAAATACGGGCTTTATTATCGCCACCATCTTAATACGAATTTCGTTTTCTGCTGACGGTTACCTGAGCATGGTTTTAATTTTAACTGGCGTAAGTTTCGCCTTTTTAATCTTACAAATCTACAATGCGATGGAGCATCCTAAGACAAATTCCACTGCCTAGCAAGCAAGGTATTCTTTAAAAGCATCGCAATGGTCATGGGCCCTACTCCCCCAGGAACGGGAGTGATAAAACTGGACTTTTTAGCGACTTCGTCAAAAGCGACATCTCCTTTAATCACATATCCTTTAGGGTGACTTTCATCTGGAACACGAGTAATTCCCACGTCGATAATCGCGGCCCCTTCTTTGACCATATCTGCGGTAAGGTATTCTGGAATCCCCAGTGCCATGACAATGATATCGGCTTGGCGGGTGAGGTCTGCTAAATTTTCTGTACGGCTGTGGGCGACGGTTACTGTCGCATTTCCAGCTGGGCCTTTTTGGCTCATCAAAATACTGATGGGGCGTCCCACAATATGACTGCGTCCTACCACTACACAGTGCTTACCGCTGGTGGGGACTTCATAGCGTTCAAGGAGTTGCATAATCCCAAAAGGCGTTGCTGGGATAAAGGCATCTAATTCTAAGGCCATTCGGCCAAAGTTTGCCGGATGAAATCCATCTACATCTTTTTTAGGATCGATGGCCAATAAAATCTTTTCTTCATCGATATGCTTAGGCAAAGGCAATTGCACAATATAACCATCTAAGCTTTCGTCCTTATTTAGGGTATCGATTTGCGCTAAAAGAGCGTCTTCTGTAATATCTTCTTCTAAACGGATTAAGGTCGAATCAAAGCCTACATATTCACAAGAACGCACTTTACTGCCTACATAGGTCAAACTGGCGCCATCATTTCCCACTAAGACAGCGGCGAGATGCGGTACACGCTCTCCGCGTGCTTTCATTTCACTCACGGTGACTTTAATTTCTTCTTTGATTTCGTTTGAGGTTTGCTTTCCGTCTAGGCGTATCATATAGTGTGTGTTTTAGCGCATGTTTTGCATCATCTGCATCATTTGGCGGCCTTTGCCGCCTTGCATCATTTTCATCATTTTACTCATTTGATGAAATTGTTTGATCATTTGGTTTACCTCATTAATATCGCGACCTGCACCGCGTGCAATGCGCTTTTTGCGGCTCATGTTCAGTAAATCAGGCTGAGCGCGCTCTTTAGGGGTCATCGAGCCGATAATGGCTTCGATATGCTTAAACGCATCGTCGTCAATATCTACTCCTTTTAAGGCTTTTCCCATCCCGGGGATCATGCCCATCAAGTCTTTCATATTCCCCATCTTTTTCACCTGTTGAATCTGCGAAAGGAAATCGTCAAAGCCAAATTGATTTTTGGCAATCTTCTTATTGATTTTACGAGCTTCTTCCTCGTCAAACTGCTGCTGGGCACGCTCGACCAAAGAAACCACGTCTCCCATTCCTAGGATACGGTCGGCCATACGTTCTGGATAGAAAACGTCTAAGGCTTCCATCTTTTCGCCAGTCCCTATAAACTTAATGGGTTTGTTGACTACTGTTTTAATAGATAAGGCTGCTCCCCCACGGGTATCCCCGTCAAGCTTAGTAAGCACCACTCCGTCAAAATTCAAAACATCGTGAAAGGCTTTTGCGGTATTGACCGCATCCTGCCCTGTCATGGCATCAACCACAAAGAGGGTTTCGTCTGGGGTGATGGCTTTATGGATATCAGAGATTTCATTCATCAAGACCTCATCCACGGCTAAACGCCCTGCGGTATCGACAATGACTAAGTCACAGTTTTGTTTCTTTGCTTCGGCAATTCCAGCCAATGCAATCTTTACAGGATTCTTTTCTTCGCGGTCCTCATAAATAGGTACACCTACTTGTTCTGCAACAATCCCTAGCTGATCTATGGCAGCAGGACGATAAACATCACAGGCAACCAATAATGGCTTTCTACTTTTTTTAGTCTTTAAATGCAGGGCTAGTTTTCCCGTCAAAGTTGTTTTACCAGATCCTTGTAAACCCGACATTAAAATAACCGAAGGCTTAGAAGCGAGGTTTACGCCTACCGCTTCACTTCCCATCAATTGCGTCAATTCGTCTTTAACGATTTTGACCATTAATTGTCCGGGGTTTAAAGAGGTCAATACGTCTTGACCTAAAGCTTTTTCTTTTACTTTATTGGTAAACTCTTTGGCAATTTTAAAATTGACATCGGCATCGAGTAGCGCGCGACGCACCTCTTTCAAGGTTTCGGCCACGTTGATTTCTGTAATCTTACCGTGTCCTTTTAAGACTTGAAAGGCTTTATCTAATTTGGAACTTAAACTATCAAACATAGGATTGCATTAAACCACAAAGGTACTTTATTTTGAGGGAATATTGGAAGGGTTTTGATGGGAGGCAGTGGGTTTTTCTTCACTTAATTTTAACCAGCCCATCACCACAGTATGCGGAAAGGTAATCGCCGCGAGAAAAGAAAAGAACAAGGGCAAGAAAGCGACGGACTGTACATCAAAAAAGAAATATACCCCAGCGAGACCGATTAAAGAGATGATCCAATAGGGCGCAGAAGACTTGAAGTATTTCCAGTTCCTTTGGGGATCCTTAGGATATAAAAAAGTTAATTGATCCTGCATAGAAGGGAGGCTATGCCAAATCACAAAATAGAGGCCAAAACCTAACACGAGAGAAACCCTAGAAAAGAAAAAACCTAAAAACGCCAAAAGGACTATTTCAAAAAATAACCAGCCTCTAAGGTTTGGAGAAAACAAGCCACTTAGCACAAAAAGCCCTAAACCAATAAAAAAGAAAGTTTCGGTCATTTGCTTAGATACAAATTGTCCACTAATAAGGTAGATGACTTGATGCACCTGGTCCCATTGCAAGGTAAAGAGTAATCCAAAAAGCGCTACACCATAACCCACATAGATCAACACCTTTAAAAAGGAAGATAAATCTACCTCCAACTTACTTTCTAGATGCTGTTCTCCAAAATGAAAGGCACTAAAGCCCACAAAAAAGAGTAAACCAAAGCTAGGCAGCAGATAAAAAAGGGCAATTCCTGCAACAACCACTCCTATATATATAAGGAGGGTGGCGAAAAAAAAGTTTTTTGATTTTTTTTGGGTTTTTTTTTGAATGAGTTGGAGGTCATTTGCACCGTGAATAATCCCTAAACTAAAAATCATAAAGAAGGCGATAAGCGCCTGAATCCAAACGTTTAACCATATGCCCAAAAGTGTAAACGCAAGGGTAATGTAAATATGAAATTGGTATTTTTTAAGTCCTGAAATCACGAATAATTAAGATTAGATGATAAAATTTTGCAGATATATATAGTGAGTAAGTTTAATTTTTTTTAAATTTACCTAAACAAAAACAAATAATTAATTCTATTATGGAAAAATTTTTAAGTTTATTCGCTGCGGTTCCAGCAATGGCCACAGACGATTACGTAGGGTTCACCTTCTTTGTAGGTTGTATGGCGATGATGGCAGCATCAGCTTTTTTCTTCCTTTCTATGAGTTCATTTGACAACAAATGGAAAACGTCTATCCTGGTTTCAGGTTTGATTACGTTTATCGCGGCTGTACACTATTGGTACATGCGTGACTACTGGGCGTCAAACGCAACTTCACCAACTTTCTTCCGCTATGTGGACTGGATTTTAACAGTGCCATTAATGTGTGTTGAATTTTATTTAATTCTTAAAGCTGCCGGTGCAACAAAAAAATTGATGTGGCGTATGATTGGCCTTTCAGTTATTATGTTGGTTACTGGTTATTTAGGAGAGGCTGTTTACACTTCAGGAGCTCAACCAGCTATCTGGGGATTAGTATCAGGTCTTGCTTATTTTGCAATCGTTTATGACATCTACATGGGTGAAGCTAAGAAATTAGCTGTAGCTGCAGGTGGTGCTGTAGAAGAAGCACACAACACACTTGTAAAGTTTGTTGTGATTGGATGGGCAATTTATCCTATTGGTTATATGGCAGGTACTGCTGGATGGTATGGTGAAGCCGGACAAATTCTCGGAATGAACTTAAGCCTTGATGTTATCTATAACATCGGTGATGCTATCAACAAAATTGGATTTGGTTTAGTAGTATACAACTTAGCTGTACAGTCTAAGTAAACCACTCCCTCAAGTATGGGAAAAAATACTTATGAAAAAGAAAGAAAAAACCGCTCAATGAGCGGTTTTTTTTGGTTTACATTCTACTAGGAAGCTCTATTCCTAAGAGCGACATACTTTGCTGTAAGATCAATGACACTTCTTTTGATAGCGTTATTCTAAAGTCACGTTGGGCCGCATCTTCTTCGCCTAGAATGCTAATATTTTGATAGAAAGAATTAAATAGTTTCACTAGATCATAACTGTAATTCGCAATTAAGGCAGGACTATATTGCGCAGCGGCTTGTTGCACAACAGCAGGATAATCTAATAAGTGCTTGATGATTTCTTTCTCGCGTTCATCTATATTCGTTACTGCAGCTTGAGCGCTTGTCTCTGGCGCTTTACGTAAAATCGATTGTATACGCGCATAGGTATATTGAATAAACGGACCGGTATTTCCTGCAAAGTCCACAGAACTTTCAGGGTCGAATAAAATTCGCTTCTTTGGATCTACTTTTAAGATGAAATACTTTAGGGCACCCAGACCAATGGTGTGATACAATTCATCTTTGTCTTCTTGTGACATGCCTTCTAATTTCCCTAACTCCTCTGCGATTTTAGCGGCTGTCCCACTCATTTCGCGCATCAAATCGTCTGCATCAACAACAGTCCCCTCACGGCTTTTCATTTTTCCATGAGGCAGATCTACCATCCCATAGCTTAAGTGATAAAGGGAATCTGCCCAGCTAAAGCCTAATTTTTGCAAGATCAAAAACAACACTTTAAAGTGATAGTCTTGTTCATTCCCAACGGTATAAACCATCCCACTCATGGTAGGATTATCTTTAAAACGCTGTAAGGCCGTACCTAAATCTTGGGTCATATACACTGCTGTCCCGTCTGAACGCAATAATAATTTTTCGTCTAGGCCGTCTTCTGTCAAGTCAATCCAAACAGAACCATCTTCTTTTTTAAATAAGATATTTTTGGCTAAGCCTTCTTCAATCAAGGTTTTTCCTAAAAGGTAGGTGTCACTTTCATAATAGAGCGAATCAAAAGAAACGCCTAAGTTTTTATAGGTCACATCAAAACCTTTATAGACCCAGCCATTCATGGTTTTCCACAAGTCAACCACTTCAGGGGTTCCAGCTTCCCAGTCGCGCAACATCTTTTGTGCAGCGACAAATAGAGGTGCCTCAACTTTGGCTTCGTCTTCAGATTTTCCTTTGGCAACCAAAGTTGCCATCTCCTTTTTATATTCTTGGTCAAAGCGCACATAGTAGTTCCCTACCAGCTTATCACCTTTTAAGCCAGTGCTTTCTGGGGTGGCGCCATCGCCATATTTTTGCCAAGCTACCATGGATTTACAAATATGGATTCCACGGTCATTAATGATTTGTGTTTTTACCACCTGCTGTCCACTGGCCTCGAGAATTTGCGCAACAGCATAGCCCAAGAGATTGTTCCTAATATGCCCTAAATGTAAGGGTTTGTTTGTATTTGGCGAAGAATATTCGACTAAAGCAACCCCTTTATCTTCTTGGAAAGAAACATGCCCGTACTGTGCTGTCTCCTTAATTTCTTTTAATTGACTGACATAAAAGCTGTCTTGAATCGAAAGATTTAAAAACCCTTTTACCACATTAAAGGCAGTGACATAATCAACTGTTTCGACTAAATACGTCCCTATCGCTTCGCCTAAAGCAACTGGATTCGCTTTGATATGACGCAATAGCGAAAAGACCACTAAGGTGATATCGCCCTCAAATTCTTTGCGGGTGTGTTGAAACTCAAATTGCTCAATTTCAACCTTATGGTTAGTCGCTAGATAATTCGATAAAACAGGGGATAGATGGTCAGATAATGCTTTCATGCGAGAATTTGGGCAAAGATACTTATTATAGAGAAAAAATCTTCTTTTGGGTTTATATACATTATCTTTAAAATAAAAATGCTGGTCAATATTTCTTATAATGAACCAAAGATTAAGCGTGCGATTGAAGAAGAAGTAGGGAAACCCTTTGGCTTAAGAGAGCGCTGGGCAATGGGTGGAATTGGCTCAGGAAAACTTTTCATCACAGAAACCTCCATCGATATTCACAATTTATTGGTGCTAGATCAAAACATCAATCAATGCAATGTCGAATTGCGCCCTAAGGGGATTATTGTCCACTTTAGAAGTCTTTTAGAAACCTATGGCTTAGTCATTCCCTATTATAAGCTTAAAATTTATAAAGGCAAAGCCGAAGAATACTCAATCTACAAAGATCACTCAAAAATTAAAGTCGCCGCAAAAAACAAAAGTACGCACGCTTTTTTTAGAAAAATAAGCGACCAAAAGATAAAAAATGCGCCCCCTACCATAGACGACCTATAAAATATAGACGCTATGAAAATATTAGTTACTGGAGCAAATGGCTATATCGGTATGCGCCTGCTCCCCTATTTGATTAATGCTGGGCATGAAGTGTATTGCACAGTGCGAGATCCAGAGCGCCTTTCTGTCACCCCGCAGTTAAAGGAAAAACTAAAATTGATTACCCTTGATTTTTTGGCTTCGCCAAAAGAAAACCCGCTACCGCAAGACATTGACGTAGCTTACTATCTTATCCATTCTATGTCGTCTGACATTGGGGATTTCTCTCAAATGGAAGCAGATTGTGCCACTAACTTTTGTCGCTTCATTGAAGAGACAAATGCAAAACAGATCATTTACTTAAGCGGTATTGTCAATGACGATCAACTTTCAAAGCACCTTGCCTCGCGAAAAAACGTAGAGGACATATTAAAAAAATCCTCTGTTCCAGCAACCGTTCTAAGAGCGGGGATTATAGTAGGATCAGGGAGTGCTTCTTTTGAAATTATTCGTGATTTGTGCGAAAAACTCCCTTTGATGATTACCCCTAAATGGGTGAAAACAAAGTCACAACCCATCGCGATTAGAAATGTGATGGAATACCTCAATGGCGTGCTTTTACACCCCGCTTGTATTAATCAAAGTTTTGACATCGGCGGACCAGATGTGCTAACCTATAAAGAAATGCTGCATCGCTATGCAAAAAATAGGGGTTTTCGCAATTGGATCTTTAGTGTTCCAGTAATGACGCCAAGGCTTTCTTCTTATTGGCTACATTTTGTTACCTCTACTTCTTATCCGCTTGCAGTAAATTTAGTCGACAGCATGAAAATGGAAGTCATTGCCAAAGACAACGGCCTGCAAGAAATACTCAAAATACAGCCCTACACCTATGATCAAGCCATACAAATGGCCTTTAAACGCATTGAGCAAAACTCTGTAATTAGCAGTTGGAAAGACTCTATGGTAAGTGGACGACTCAATAAAGCATTAAATGGATACATTCAAGTGCCTCAATATGGTATTCTAAAAGACGCACAGCGACTAGATAATATCGACCCAGAAAAGACCTTTGCTGCCTTGTGGAAAATAGGGGGAAAACAAGGCTGGTATTATGCTAACATATTATGGAAACTAAGAGGCTATTTAGATCAGCTCTCTGGCGGAGTGGGACTGCGAAGAGGTCGAACCCATCCTGATAAAATTTACGCAGGAGATGCTTTGGATTTTTGGCGAGTTTTACTCGCCGATAAAAAAGGGAAACGTCTGTTGTTATTCGCCGAGATGAAACTCCCCGGAGAAGCTTGGTTGGAATTTAGAATAGAAGGGAACACGGTATACCAGACGGCGACCTTTAGACCAAAAGGTTTATGGGGGAGACTATACTGGTACAGTCTAGTCCCCTTCCACTATTTTATTTTTAAAGGAATGATTCGCAATCTAGCGAAAGGATAAGCGGTTTATCGCTTAGAGATGTCTTTAAACGCTTTATCAACTTGCCCAGTATAAATCTGTCTTGGACGACCGATAGGCTCGTTATTTTTACGCATTTCTCTCCATTGAGCAATCCAACCGGGTAAACGCCCTAAGGCAAACATTACCGTAAACATTTCTGTAGGAATACCTAAAGCACGGTAGATGATTCCAGAATAGAAATCAACGTTAGGGTATAATTTACGGTCCACAAAATAAGGATCGTTTAATGCTTCTTGTTCTAGGCCTTTTGCAATGTCTAGAATAGGGTCGTTAATTCCTAATTCGTTTAATACTTCGTCTGCAGATTTTTTAATGATACGTGCACGTGGATCAAAGTTCTTGTACACGCGGTGACCAAAGCCCATTAAACGGAAAGGATCGTTTTTGTCTTTGGCTTTAGCCATAAACTTCTTTGTATCCCCACCATCTTTGTCAATGGCTTCAAGCATTTCTAATACCGCCTGGTTAGCACCACCATGCAATGGTCCCCAAAGGGCAGAAATCCCTGCAGAAATAGACGCAAATAGACCCGCGTGAGATGATCCTACAATACGTACCGTTGAAGTAGAACAGTTTTGCTCGTGATCTGCATGTAGAATTAATAGTTTATTCAATGCACGATTGACGATGTCGTTTGAAGCATAAGCCTCTGTAGGACGACGGAACATCATTTGTGCGATATTATCGACATAACCTAAATCACCATTACTGTAGTTTAACGGCAATCCTTTTACCTTTCTATGGGTCCAGGCACATAAGACCGGGAACTTTGCCATAATCGTAACAATGGCCTCATACATATCTTGTTCAGAATCGATATCTACAGATTCTGGATTAAAGGCTGTTAATGCAGAGGTTAAAGAAGCTAAAGCTCCCATAGGGTGAGCGCTTCGCGGAAAACTTTTTAGGATAAGTTTTAGGTCTTCATCTACTAAAGACTCTTTGTGAATATCGTTTTGGAATTTTGTCAATTGAGCTTCAGTAGGCAATTCACCAAAGATCAATAAATAAGCTACTTCTAGGAAATCTGCTCCATCGGCAAGATCTTCAATCGAATAGCCACGGTACTTTAATTCTCCTTTTTCTCCATCTAAGAAGGTTACTTCACTCTGACAAGAACCAGAATTTTTAAAGCCTGGATCTAAAGTAACTAAGCCTGTTTGAGCACGAAGGGTTTTGATGTCAATCCCTGTTTCCTTTTCTGTTCCCTCAACTAAAGGGAATTCATAGGTTTTGTTATCGTATATAAGCTGTACTTTTTTATCCATTGCGTTTAATTCTTTAATTGTGCAAAAGTACTGAAAAATGCGCAATTTATGAAATGAAAAAAGGGGGAATACTCCCCCTTTAACAATACTATAACGATACGTTATTTTAGATTTTGAACGCGTTGCGTTGTGGAAAATAAGCAGTTTCAGCTAATTCTTCTTCTATGCGTAACAACTGATTGTATTTTGCCATACGATCACTACGTGAAGCAGAACCAGTCTTGATTTGGCCAGTATTTAACGCCACCGCAAGGTCTGCAATGGTGTTGTCTTCTGTCTCTCCAGAACGGTGAGACATTACTGCCGTGTAGCCTGCGTTGTGTGCCATATTTACCGCTGCGATAGTTTCTGTTAAACTACCGATCTGGTTTACTTTGATCAAAATAGAATTAGCGATTGACTCGTTAATTCCACGAGAAAGGCGCTCTACATTTGTTACAAATAAATCATCTCCTACAAGTTGAACTTTGTCTCCGACTTTATCGGTTAAAGATTTCCAACCGTCCCAGTCGTTTTCGTCCATACCATCTTCAATTGAGATGATTGGGTATTGAGCAGAAAGATCTGCAAGGTATTGAGCTTGCTCTTCAGAAGAACGTTTTACGCCAGATTCTCCTTCGAATAGTGTGTAATCATAAACGCCGTCTTTGTAAAATTCTGCTGCAGCACAATCTAAAGCGATCATTACTTCTTCTCCTGCTTTATAGCCAGCGTTCCCAATGGCTTTGATAATGGTATCTAAAGCATCTTCTGTTCCGTCTAAGGTAGGTGCGAAACCTCCTTCATCTCCTACAGCAGTGCTTAAACCACGGTCGTGTAATACTTTTTTAAGGTGGTGGAAAATTTCTGTCCCCATTTGCATGGCTTTAGAGAAAGTTTCTGCCGCTACTGGCATCACCATAAATTCTTGAAATGCAATAGGTGCATCTGAGTGAGAACCACCGTTGATGATGTTCATCATAGGTACAGGAAGCGTGTTAGCGCTTACTCCCCCTACATAACGGTATAAGGGCATATTTAATTCGTTTGCTGCTGCTTTAGCCACGGCTAAAGAAACGCCAAGAATTGCGTTAGCTCCTAACTTTGATTTATTTGGCGTGCCATCTAAATCAATCATCATTTGGTCAATTGTATTTTGCTCGAAGACAGAAACCCCTACAATGTGTTGTGCAATGGTTTCATTGACATTGTTAACGGCTGTTAATACACCTTTTCCCATGAAGTCTTTTCCACCGTCACGCAGCTCTACCGCTTCGTGTTCACCGGTTGAAGCTCCAGAAGGAACCGCTGCTCTTCCTAGCACACCGTTTTCTGTGATTACATCAACTTCTACGGTAGGATTACCTCGAGAGTCTAAAATTTGTCTTGCATGTATGTTTAAAATAATGCTCATTTGGTTTAGTTTAATTAGGGTTTCTATTGTGTGATTAATTCTTTAAATTCTGCAAATAGATATTTTGCGTCGTTAGGACCGGGAGCAGCCTCTGGGTGATATTGTACAGAGAAACATTTTTTAGACTTCATTTTAAGTCCTGCAACTGTATTATCATTCAAATGGGTGTGAGAGATTTCCAGATCGCTGTGGGCCTCTGCTTCTTCTCTATTTACAGCAAAACCGTGGTTTTGCGAAGTGATTTCTCCTTTACCAGTGCTGTGGTTTAAAACGGGGTGGTTGATCCCTCTGTGACCATTAAACATCTTAAAGGTCGATACTCCATTCGCAAGAGCGATGACTTGATGTCCAAGACAGATCCCAAATAAGGGAAGGTTTTTCTCGATAATTTCTTTGGCGACAGCCTGCGCACTATGTAAGGGTTCTGGATCACCAGGACCATTTGACAAGAAATATCCATCTGGATTCCAAGCGGCTAGTGTGGCAAAGTTTGTGTCATATGGAAACACCTTTAAATAGACTCCTTGACTGGCAATATTTTTAAGAATACTTTGCTTGATTCCTAAATCTAGTGCAGCTACTTTGATGGGTGCGTTTTCATCCCCATAGTAGTAAGGCTCTTTTGTTGAAACAGCTGAAGCGAGCTCTCTCCCTTCCATTGAAGGATAAGCTTTTAACTCCTCTTTTAATTCTTCTAAACGATCTACTTCTGTGGTTAATACCGCATTTTGCGCACCGTTTTCTCTAATATACTTTACTAATGCACGTGTATCCACATCAGAGATGGCTACTTTATTTTGATCGGCAAAAAAGTCGTAGAGATTTTTAGTTCCGCTAGGTCTAGTATGTTCAAAACTGAAGTTTTTACAAATTAAGCCCGCAATTTTAATCGATGCTGATTGATCGTCTTCTTCAACCGTACCATAGTTACCAATGTGTGCATTTGTGGTCACCATGATTTGCCCAAAGTAAGAAGGATCTGTAAAGATCTCTTGGTAACCGGTCATCCCGGTATTGAAACAAATTTCGCCAAATGCGCTTCCTTTAATCCCTATGGATTTTCCGTAAAAAACAGTGCCATCAGCTAAAAGTACTATGGCTTCTTCTCGTTTTTTATACTTCATATTCTTTCTGAAAATTTTTACAAAGAAACATAAAAAAAAGGATAAACTCTAAGAGCTTATCCTTTCTGATATGTTAGAATTATTAACATCTATTCTTGAGCAGTATCTTCTGTTTCGGCAGCTGGTGAATCAGTGGCCTCTGTTGTTTCTTCTGCTACTTCAGCGACAGGAGCATCAGCTGCCTTTTTCGCTTTACCTCTACGGGTTGATTTCTTTTTAGTTTCTTCTTTGTTTGTGTAAACATCGTTGAAGTCAACTAATTCAATCATGGCCATATCGGCGTTATCTCCTAATCGATTTCCTAGTTTGATAATACGTGTGTATCCTCCAGGACGATCTCCTACTTTAACTGCAACGTCTCTAAATAGATCCGCTACTGCTTCTTTTGATCTTAAATAACGAAAAGCTGTTCTACGGTTATGTGTCGTATCGTCTTTCGCTTTAGTGATAATAGGCTCCACAAATTGTTTTAAAGCTTTTGCTTTAGTTACTGTGGTATTAATTCTCTTATGTTCGATTAATGAACAGGCCATGTTTGCAAGCATCGATTTGCGATGTGCTGTCTTACGACCTAGGTGCATTACTTTTTTTCCGTGTCTCATTTTCTAGTGTATAAAAATGTCGGGTTAGTCTTTATCTAATTTGTATTTTGAAAGGTTCATACCAAAAGAAAGTCCTTTTAATACTACTAATTCTTCCAACTCTGTCAATGATTTCTTACCAAAGTTTCTAAACTTCATCAAGTCGTTCTTGTTGTAAGAAACTAAGTCTCCTAATGTTTCTACTTCAGCTGCTTTTAAACAGTTTAAAGCACGTACAGAAAGATCCATATCAATAAGCTTAGTTTTAAGCAATTGACGCATGTGTAGTGACTCTTCATCATAAGTCTCTGTTTGTGCGATCTCGTCTGCTTCAAGGGTAATGCGCTCGTCAGAGAACAACAAGAAGTGGTGAATTAATGTTTTAGCTGCTTCAGTTAAAGCATCTTTAGGATGAATAGATCCATCTGTAATGATTTCGAAAACTAATTTTTCGTAATCTGTTTTTTGTTCAACACGATAGTTTTCGATGCTAAACTTGACATTTTTTACAGGAGTATAGATAGAGTCAATGGCGATAGTACCTAACTCAACATCCATCTTTTTATTCTCTTCAGCAGGAACATATCCACGACCTTTTTCAATGGTCAATTCCATGTTCAATTGAACGCTCTTTTCAAGGTTACAAATCACTAAGTCGTGATTTAAAACTTGGAATCCAGAAATAAACTTTTGAAAATCAGAGGCTTTTAATTGCTCTTGCCCACCGATAGTGATGTTTACTTTTTCTGTTTCGAGGTCTTCAATTTGACGCTTAAAGCGAACTTGCTTCAGATTAAGAATGATCTCTGTAACATCTTCTACGATCCCAGGAATAGTAGAAAATTCGTGATCAATGTTTTCGATTTTCACTGAAGTGATTGCAAATCCTTCTAAAGAGGAGAGCAATACTCTTCTCAATGCGTTCCCAACAGTAAGTCCATAACCAGGCTCAAGTGGACGGAATTCGAATTTTCCTTCGAATTCTGATGAGTCGATCATAATTACTTTGTCCGGTTTTTGAAAATTTAATATAGCCATAGGGTAAACTTCAGTTATTATTTAGAATACAATTCTACGATTAGTTGCTCTTTAATATTCTCAGGGATTTGTAAACGCTGAGGAGTAGAGACAAATGTACCTTCAAGGGTAGCACCATTCCAAGTCAACCACTCATATACAGATGAGTTGCGCTCTAAAGAATGGGTAATGGCAGTTAATGATTTAGATTTCTCACGCACTCCGATAACGTCACCAGCTTTGATATGACAAGAAGGAATGTTAACGATTGTACCGTTTACAGTGATGTGACGGTGAGAAACTAATTGACGTGCTGCAGAACGCGTAGGAGCAATTCCTAGACGGTAGACAACATTGTCTAAACGAGATTCACATAATTGAAGTAAAACTTCACCAGTAACCCCTTTTGCTCTAGAAGCGCGGTCAAAGATGATTCTAAATTGTTTTTCTAAAATTCCGTAAGTGAATTTAGCTTTTTGCTTCTCCATTAACTGGATAGCATATTCAGACTTTTTCCCACGTCTTCTATTGTTTCCGTGTTGTCCTGGAGGATAATTTCTTTTCTCGAAAGATTTATCAGCACCAAAAATGGGTTCTCCAAATTTGCGTGCAATTTTAGTTTTTGGACCAGTGTATCTTGCCATTTTGTTTTTGGTTGGTGTAAAAGGAGTTATGAATTAAGGTCGCTTCCTTCGATAACTATAGATCCTTCTACTGATTAAAATTAATTATACTCTACGTCTTTTAGGAGGACGACATCCGTTGTGTGGTAGTGGAGTTACATCGATGATCTCTGTAACTTCAATTCCGTTGTTATGTAGTGTTCTGATCGCAGACTCACGTCCATTACCAGGTCCTTTTACATATACTTTAACTTGACGCAAACCTGCTTCTTGTGCTACTTTAGCACAGTCTTCTGCTGCAGTTTGAGCAGCATAAGGGGTGTTTTTCTTAGATCCTCTAAAGCCCATTTTACCGGCAGATGACCATGAGATAACTTCTCCTTTTAGGTTGGTAAGCGAGATAATGATGTTGTTGAAAGAAGCATTGATATGCGCTTCTCCAGTTGATTCAACAATAACCTTTCTTTTTTTGCTTGCTGTTTTAGCCATAGTCTAAAATTATTTAGTTGCTTTTTTCTTGTTAGCAACTGTTTTACGTTTCCCTTTACGAGTACGCGAGTTGTTTTTAGTACGTTGTCCTCTTAATGGTAAGCCAGATCTGTGACGGATACCTCTGTAACAACCGATGTCCATTAATCGCTTAATGTTCAATTGTACTTCAGAACGCAACTCACCTTCAATCTTAAAGCTAGAAACAGCCTCACGAATGGCAGCGATTTCGCTATCAGTCCAATCAGATACTTTTTTACTTTCGTCAACTTTAGCTTCCGCTAAAATATTTTGAGCACGACTACGACCGATACCGAAGATATAAGTCAGTGCGATTACTCCGCGTTTTTGTTTTGGAATGTCTACTCCTGATATTCTTGCCATAATTATCCTTGTCTTTGTTTAAATCTAGGATTCTTTTTGTTAATAACATAAAGGCGTCCTTTTCTGCGTACGATCTTGCAGTCGGCGCTTCTTTTCTTTAATGATGCTCTTACTTTCATCTTTTCTTATTTAAAATCTATAAGTGATCCTTGCTTTTGTCAAATCGTAAGGACTCATTTCTAATTTAACTTTATCTCCTGGTAATAATTTGATGTAATGCAATCTCATTTTACCTGAGATATGTGCCGTTACAACATGACCGTTTTCTAACTCTACTCTAAACATTGCATTAGACAATGCCTCGATGATGGAACCTTCTTGCTCTATTGCTGCTTGTTTTGCCATCTTAAATAGTGTTTGCTTTACGGTTTGTACCAGTTTTCATTAACCCATCATAGTGACGGTTTAACAAATAAGAATTTACTTGCTGGATGGTGTCAATGGCTACCCCTACCATAATCAAGAGAGAGGTTCCACCATAAAACAATGCCCAACCTTGTTGCATTCCCATTAGCTTCACGACGATCGCTGGAAAAACAGCTAGTCCAGCTAAGAAAAGTGATCCTGGGAAAGTAATGTGTGACATTACTGTATCTAGGAAATCACTTGTTTCGTTTCCTGGTCTTACTCCTGGAACAAATCCACCACTTCTTTTTAAATCATCTGCCATCTTGTTTGTTGGAACAGTAATCGCAGTATAAAAATAAGTAAAGATAATGATGAGTAAACCAAAGACAACATTGTACCAAAGGCCAAAGATATCTGAGAAGTTAACTTGTAACCACTGCCCTACATCGCTATCCCCCATTAGTCCCCCTACATAAGCAGGAGCAAACATAATGGCTTGAGCAAAGATAATAGGCATTACCCCAGAAGCATTAAGCTTCAGTGGTATGTATTGACGTGATCCAAAGACATTACTTTCGTTAGCACCAGATTGTGTTCTACGTGCATATTGTACTGGAATTTGGCGAACCGCCATGACCAAAAGAATAGAGAGTACGATAATAATAATCCAAAGGATCAATTCGATCAAGATTAAGATCAATCCACCGTTATTTTCTGACACACGAGATACAACCTCTTGTACAAAAGACAAAGGAAGTGTAGCGATGATCCCTACCATAATTAACAAAGAGATTCCATTACCAATACCTTTATCGGTAATTTTTTCTCCTAACCACATGGCAAAGATTGTTCCTGTAACTAGAATGATCACAGCTGGAGCCATAAATGACAATCCTTTCCCTAACACAAAGGCAGAGTCTGGAACACCTAAGGCACCTAGTCCATAGAGGTAGGCAGGAGCTTGAACCACACAAATAGCGATGGTTAACCATCGTGTAATTTGGTTCAAGGTTTTACGACCACTTTCTCCTTCTTTCTGTAGTTTTTGAAGATAAGGAATCGCAACTCCCATCAACTGTACTACAATCGAAGCAGAAATATATGGCATGATCCCTAAAGCAAATACAGATGCATTAGCAAAAGCACCACCAGTAAACATGTTTAATACCCCTAAAAGACCTCCACCACCGGTACGGTTGCCAAGTTCTGCTAATTGTACTGCATCAATTCCGGGTAAGGTAATTTGCGCACCAAAACGATAAATAAGAAGAATGGTTAACGTAACGCTTATACGGTTACGTAACTCTTCTATCTTATAAATATTTACTAAGGTTTCTAAAAACTTCTTCATCCTCTATTATAATTCAATGGCTTCTCCACCAGCAGCTTCAATAGCGGCTTTAGCAGTAGCAGTAAATTTGTGAGCGCTAACTTTAATGGCAGCTTTTAACTCACCACGGCCTAGGATTTTTACTAATTCGGTTTTACGTGCTAGACGTAATTCAACGATATTGTCAAAACCTAGACTGTCATTGATTTTCTTTTCATCAACTAAAGCTTGTAAGGTATCAAGATTGATTCCTTGATAGTCTTTACGGTTGATATTTTTAAATCCAAATTTAGGCACACGACGTTGTAAAGGCATTTGTCCTCCTTCAAATCCTAATTTCTTAGAATATCCAGAACGAGACTTTGCTCCTTTGTGTCCACGTGCAGCGGTTCCACCTTTACCTGACCCTTGACCACGGCCAAGACGTTTTGCGTTTTTGTGGGTAGACCCTTCTGCTGGTTGTATATTACTTAAGTTCATATTATCAATTTATGCTTCTGAAACAGAAACTAAATGTTCAACTTTCTTTATCATTCCTAGGATATTAGGAGTAGCCTCGTGGGTTACTTCTTTTCCAATTCCTCTTAAACCAAGGGCTTCAAGGGTGCGCTTTTGATTTTGCAAACGCTTGATTCCACTTTTGATTTGTTTTACTTTCACTTTTGCCATGACTCGCTAATTATCCGTTAAATACTTTGTCTAGAGAGATACCACGTTGACGAGCAATCATCTCTGGGCTTCTCAATTGAAGTAAAGCGTCAAAAGTCGCTTTCACTACGTTGTGCGGGTTAGAAGAACCTTGTGACTTTGAAAGTACATTGTGTACTCCTACTGCTTCTAGTACGGCACGTACAGCACCACCTGCAATTACCCCTGTACCGGCAGATGCTGGCTTTAAAAATACGCGAGCACCACCATATTTACCTTTTTGTTCGTGTGGTAATGTTCCGTTTTTAATTGGAATACGAACGAGGTTTTTCTTGGCATCTTCTACGGCTTTAGAGATTGCTTCTGCAACTTCTTTTGATTTCCCTAGACCTTGACCTACTACACCGTTCTCATCACCGACAACAACGATAGCAGAAAAACCAAATGCACGTCCTCCTTTTGTTACTTTAGTTACACGTTGAACTCCTACTAAGCGATCTTTTAATTCGAGACCTCCAGGTTTTACCAACTCTATGTTTTTATAATCTTGATACATAATCGCTTATTAAAATTTTAAACCACCTTCGCGAGCACCATCAGCTAGTGACTTTACTCTTCCGTGATACAAATAGCCACCGCGGTCAAATCTTACAACAGAAATTCCAGCAGCAATTGCCTTTTCTGCGACGCTTTTTCCAACAGCTGTAGCGGTTAATTGTTTGTTCTCTTGAGCGTCTACTCCTTTATCTCTTGATGAAGCTGCTACTAGTGTTTTACCAGTAGTATCATCAATTATTTGAGCATAGATCTCTTTGTTACTTCTAAAGACAGATAAGCGAGGTGCATTGGCAGTTCCCGATACGGTTTTGCGAATACGACGACGGATTCTTAGTCTTCTTTCTTCTTTACTTAATCCCATATTTAAACTACTTATGCAGATTTACCTGCTTTTCTTCTAATTTGTTCACCAACGAATTTAACTCCTTTTCCTTTGTAAGGTTCAGGCTTACGGAAAGAGCGAATCTTAGCTGCCACGAATCCAACAAGTTGTTTGTCGTGAGAGCTTAATTTAATGATAGGATTCTTTCCTTTTTCAGATACGGTTTCCACTTTAACTTCTGGAGCGATATCCAATAAGATGTTGTGAGAAAACCCTAGCGCTAAGTCTAGTTTTTGACCTTGATTCGAAGCACGATATCCTACCCCTACTAATTCTAATTCTTTGGTGAAACCTTTGCTTACACCTTCGATCATATTAGCTAAAAGGGCGCGGTACAAACCGTGTTTAGATTTGTGCTCTTTTGAATTTGATTCTCTTGTGACCGTGATGATTCCTTCGTTATTTTCGAAAGACACCCCGTCATACGGTTGTTCTAGTTCACCTAGTTTTCCTTTTACGATAACTTTATCGGCCTGGATGTCAACTGTGACACCTTCAGGGATCGCTACAGGATTATTACCAACTCTAGACATTTCTTTTTATTTAATTGTTTAATAAACGTAACACAATACTTCACCACCTACGTTGTCACGCTGTGCTTGTTTCCCAGTCATTACACCTTTAGAGGTAGAAACGATAGAAATTCCTAGACCATTTAAAATTCTAGGGATTTCTGTAGAGCCAGCATACTTGCGTAAACCAGGTGTAGAGATACGTTGAATTTTGTTAATGATCGGCGCTTTAGTTGCTGGATCGTATTTTAATGCGATCTTAATGCTTCCTTGCTTGTTGTCTGTATCTTCAAACTTGTAGCTAAGGATGTATCCTTGATCGAATAATATTTTTGTAATTTCTTTTTTCAAATTAGAAGCAGGAATGCTTACAACGCGATGGCCAGCGGAGTTTGCATTACGGATTCTAGTAAGATAATCTGCTAATGGATCTGTGTACATAATTCTTTTTTTAGATTACCAGCTTGCTTTAGTTACACCAGGAATTAATCCTTTGTTGGCCATTTCTCTAAAGGTTACCCTTGAAACACCAAATTGACGCATATATCCTTTTGGACGACCTGTTAGTTTACAACGGTTGTGCATACGGATAGGCGAGGCATTTTTAGGAAGCTTTTGTAATGCTTCATAATCACCAGCTTCTTTTAATGCTTTGCGTTTTTCAGCATATTTAGCGACTGTTTTTGCACGTTTTACTTCGCGTGCTTTCATTGATTCTTTTGCCATCTTAGTTCTTTTTAAAAGGTAAACCTAATTGTGTTAATAATGACTTTGCTTCTTTGTCTGTAGGTGCAGAAGTCACAAATGTGATGTCCATACCTGCGATCTTATTTACTTTATCAATATCAATTTCTGGGAAAATGATTTGCTCAGTAATACCAAGGGTGTAGTTTCCACGCCCGTCAAAACCGTTCGCTTTGATACCTTGAAAATCACGTACTCGAGGTAAAGCAACAGTAACTAAACGGTCAAGGAATTCGTACATGCGCTCCCCACGAAGGGTTACTTTAGCACCAATAGGCATTCCTTTACGCAGCTTAAATGAAGCAACATCTTTCTTAGAGATAGTTGCCACAGCTTTTTGCCCCGTAATGGCAGTTAATTCGTCAACTGCGTGATCGATTAATTTCTTGTCTGCAACGGCAGCTCCAACTCCACGGCTAAGAACGATCTTCTCGAGCACAGGAACTTGCATAACGTTTGAATAGCTAAACTCTTCTTTAAGAGCGCTAACGATTCTGTCGTTGAATTCTTGTTTTAGTCTAGGTGTATAACTCATCACTAAATAACTTCATTTGATTTCTTCGCGAATCTTACTTTTTTATCCCCTTCCATACGGTAACCTACACGAGTAGTTTGACCATCTGCAGTGAGCAAAGATAAGTTCGAAATTTGAATAGGTGCTTCTTTTTCTTGAATACCTCCTTGTGGGTTCTGCGCGCTAGGTTTAGCGTGCTTTTTGACAAGGTTTACCCCTTCGACAATCGCTTTGTTGTCTTCGCGAAGTACTTGTCTCACTTCGCCTTCTGCACCTTTATGTGCTCCAGCGATGACACGCACCTTATCTCCTGTTTTGATTTTTAATTTTCCCATGCGTATAGCTTAAAGCACCTCTGGTGCTAATGATACAATTTTCATGAACTGTTTGTCTCTTAACTCACGAGCAACTGGACCGAAAACACGGGTTCCAAGCATTTCGCCAGCGGCATTTAACAACACACAAGCATTGTCATCAAAACGGATATAAGATCCGTCTGGTCGACGCACTTCTTTCGTTGTTCTCACCACTACTGCGGTAGAGACTTGTCCTTTTTTAGCTGTCCCAGAGGGAGAAGCTTCTTTTACAGTAACTACTATCTTGTCACCTAGAGAAGCATAACGTCTTTTTGTTCCTCCTAATACACGAATAGTAAGGACTTCTTTTGCACCGGTGTTATCGGCAACACGTAATCTTGATTCTTGTTGTAACATGATTATTTAGCTCTTTCAATGATTTCTACTAATCTCCAGCACTTTGATTTACTCATCGGGCGGGTTTCCATGATCTTTACTGTATCTCCGATATTGCAATCGTTAGTATTGTCATGGGCAACATATTTCTTAGTTTTCAAAACGAATTTCCCATACATAGGGTGTTTTACGCGTTTCACCTCTGATACAACGATAGACTTGTCCATCTTGTTACTGGTTACTACACCAATTCGTTCTTTTCTTAAATTTCTACTTTCCATATTCTACGCTTCTTGTTGTCTTTGCGTGATTGCTGTTTGCAAACGAGCGACAGTTCTACGTGCACTTCTAATCTGCAATGGATTTTCAAGAGGAGTAATTGTGTGTGCCATGTTCAACTCTGTAAGTTGCTTTTGGAACTCAGCTAATTTATCCTGAAGATCTGCTAGCGAAAGATTATTAATTTCTGATTGTTTCATAGTTCTTGATCAATTATGCTTGAAAATCTCGCGCAATAATAAATTTAGTTCTTACGGGAAGCTTTTGAGCAGCAAGACGTAATGCTTCTTTAGCGACCTCCATAGGTACGCCAGAGATTTCAAATAAAATACGTCCAGGCTTCACAACAGCAACAAAATATTCTGGAGCTCCTTTTCCTTTCCCCATACGTACCTCAAGAGGTTTCTTTGTGATGGGCTTGTCTGGGAAAATTTTAATCCATAATTGTCCTTCCCTTTTCATGTAACGAGTCGCAGCAATACGAGCAGCTTCAATTTGACGAGAAGTGATGAATTTAGAATCCAAGGCTTTGATACCAAACATTCCGTTAGAAAGTTGGTGTCCACGCATAGAATTGCCTTTCATACGGCCTTTCTGCGCTTTGCGGAATTTAGTTCTTTTAGGTTGTAACATATTTCCTACCTATTTATTTACGACGTCTTTGACGTTGATTGTTATTCTTTCCTCCGTTGTTGGTCTTCTTAGTCATTCCTACTAAAGGAGATAACTCACGCTTACCATACACTTCACCTTTCATGATCCAAACCTTGATACCAAGACGGCCATAAGTGGTGTGTGCTTCAACTAAAGCGTAATCGATATCTGCTCTAAAAGTAGATAGTGGAATACGTCCTTCTTTGTACGATTCAGAACGTGCCATTTCAGCACCGTTTAAACGACCAGAGATTTGGATTTTGATTCCTTCAGAGTTCATACGCATTGCAGCAGCAATGGCCATTTTGATGGCACGACGATAAGAAATACGACCTTCGATTTGACGTGCAATAGAAGCTCCTACTAAGCGGGCGTCTAATTCTGGACGTTTGATTTCAAAGATGTTGATTTGTACTTCTTTCTCTGTGATTTGCTTTAACTCTTCTTTTAACTTATCAACTTCTTGACCAGCTTTACCAATAATGATTCCTGGACGAGCAGTAGTAATTGTTACTGTGATGAGTTTAAGTGTACGTTCGATGATTACATTTGAAACACTAGCTTTAGCTAAACGTGCGTGAATGTATTTTCTGATTTTATCGTCTTCAGCGATTTTGTCACCATAGTCGTTTCCTCCATACCAGTTGGAGTCCCATCCTCTAATGATGCCTAAGCGATTTCCGATTGGGTTGGTTTTCTGTCCCATATTAACTTTCTATAGTGTTAGATCCTAAAACAAGAGTAACGTGGTTAGAGCGTTTGCGAATGCGGTGAGCACGACCCTGTGGAGCAGGACGTAAACGCTTTAACATGTTTCCACTGTCTACGCGGATTTCTTTTACAAATAATGCTGCGTTTTCGATATCAGCATCTTCATTTTTAGCTTGCCAGTTGGCTAAAGCAGATAACAATAGTTTTTCTAAACGACGTGAAGCTTCTTTTGGACTAAACTTCAAGATCGCTAAGGCTTTATTGACATCCTCTCCACGCACTTGGTCAGCGACCAAACGCATTTTACGAGGAGACGTTGGGCAATTGTTCAGCTTAGCAAAAGCAAGCGATTTTTTCGCTTCTTTTATGGCTTGTGCGGATTGTCTTTTACGATTTCCCATGTCTATTATTTTTTGCCTTTATTTTTTGCACCAGCGTGACCACGGAATGATCTAGTTGGTGAAAATTCGCCTAATTTATGTCCTACCATGTTCTCTGTTACATATACAGGGATAAATTGTCTCCCGTTATGAACACCGATGGTTTGCCCTACAAAGTCAGGGGTAATTAACGAAGCACGAGACCAAGTCTTAATAACTGATTTCTTGCCGGATTCCACATTGGCCATAACCTTTTTCTCAAGGCTGTGGTGTACAAAGGGTCCTTTTTTTAATGAACGTGCCATAGTTGCTTATTTTTTTCTACGTTCGATAATGAATTTACTACTCGCTTTGGTCTTAGAACGTGTTCTATATCCTTTAGCCGGTACACCGTTACGGTTACGTGGGTGACCTCCAGAGGCACGACCTTCACCACCACCCATTGGGTGATCGACAGGGTTCATCGCTACTGGTCTTGTTCTTGGACGACGACCTAACCAACGTGAGCGACCTGCTTTTCCAGAAACCAATAATTGGTGATCTGAATTGGAGATGGCCCCGATGGTAGCCAAACAAGTGACTAAGATCATACGGGTTTCTCCAGAAGGTAATTTCACTGTGGCATATTTCCCATCACGTGCCATTAACTGAGCAAAAGCTCCTGCACTACGTGCAATGTTAGCGCCGCGACCGGGGTGCAACTCAATACAAGAGATAATTGTTCCTAACGGGATCGCACTTAAAGGAAGTGTGTTCCCTACTTCTGGAGCAACATTCGCACCAGAAACAACAGTTTGACCAACCTGCAATCCATTCTGCGCAATGATGTAGCGCTTTTCGCCATCTGTATACTCTACTAAGGCGATGAATGCGGTTCTGTTAGGATCGTATTCTATTGTTTTTACTTCTGCAGTGACATCAAACTTGTTGCGTTTGAAATCTACTACACGATACCTTTTCTTATGTCCACCACCAATATGGCGCATGGTCATCTTCCCGGTATTGTTTCTTCCTCCTCTACGCTTCTTCGGAGCCAAAAGGCTTTTTTCCGGCTTATCAGTAGTAATTGCGTCAAATCCATTTACTACTCTAAAACGCTGCGCGGGAGATATCGGTTTTAATTTTCTAACTGACATGTGACGCTATTAAAGATTATTATAAAAATCTATCGCATCACCTTCGGCAACATCTACGATGGCCTTTTTGATACGATTTGTTTTTCCACGTTGCAATCCGGTTTTTGTGTAACGTGTTTTACGTTCCGGACCGTAGTTCTGAGTTCTTACTTTATCAACAGTAACTCCATAAGCAGTTTCCACTGCTTTTTTGATCTCTACTTTGTTTGCAGTCGTGTCAACCAAGAACGTATAGCGATTATTCATCTCGCTATCGGCAGTGGCTTTTTCCGTAATGATGGGTTTTATCAAAATACTCATAACACTATGCTTTATTCAAAATAGTTTCTAAATCGGCGACTGAAGACTCACTAATTACAATACTTCCTGCATTGACAATTTTGTAAGTGTTTAATTCTGAAGTAGTTATAGCTTCTGAATTCTTCAAATTGCGCGACGACAAATATACGTTATTATTTGGCTCAGCCAAGACTAGTAAAGACTTTTTGCTATCGATCCCTAAAGACTTAAGGATATTGATGTAAGCAGAAGTTTTTGGCGCGTCCATCGCAATATCTTCTAAAACGATAATTGATTTCTCTTGTGCCTTTAAACTTAAAGCCGATTTACGTGCTAAACGTTTTACTTTTTTGTTGGTCTTTTGACTGTAATCACGAACACGTGGTCCAAATACGCGACCTCCACCTCTAAACAATGGGTTTTTGATTGATCCTGCACGAGCAGTACCAGTTCCCTTTTGTTTTTTGATTTTGCGTGTACTACCTACAATTTCTCCACGTTCTTTTGCTTTGTGGGTTCCTTGACGCTTGTTCGCTAAGTGCGCTTTAACGTCTAAGTAGATAGCGTGATTGTTAGGCTCAATACCGAATACGTCTTTAGAAAGTTCAACTTTCCTTCCCGTATCTTTTCCTTGAATGTCAATAACTGCTACTTTCATTATTTCTCAACGATTACGTAAGCATTTTTTGCTCCTGGCACACATCCTTTAACTACTAAAAGATTCTTGTCTGCCACAACTTTCAACACTCTTAAGTTCTGTACTTTCACTTTATCGCCTCCCATTCTTCCGGCCATGCGCATTCCTTTGAATACACGAGCTGGATAAGAAGCTGCACCAATTGATCCTGGCGCACGTAAACGGTTGTGCTGCCCGTGAGTGGCTTGACCTACTCCGGCAAAACCGTGACGTTTTACTACCCCTTGGAAGCCTTTTCCTTTAGACGTTCCAGAGATATCTACAAATTCTCCTTCTTCAAAGAGATCTACTGATATGGTGTCCCCTAATTGATACTCTTGTTCAAAATCTTGGAATTCAACGACCTTTTTCTTCGGAGCAGTATTCGCCTTTTTAAAGTGGCCTTGAGCCGCTTTATCCGTGCGTTTTTCTGCCTTGTCATCGAAACCTAATTGAAGTGCATCATAGCCATCAACCGCTGCGGTTCTGACTTGGGTAACCACGCATGGTCCAACTTCAATCACCGTACAAGGAATGTTCTTTCCTTGCTCGTCGAAGAGGCTGGTCATACCGATTTTTTTTCCTATTAACCCAGACATTTTATTTAATTATTTATTATTAATTCTTGTAATTATACTTTGATCTCTACTTCTACCCCACTTGGCAATTCTAACTTCATCAATGCATCGATTGTTTTAGAAGAAGAACTGTAGATATCTAACAAACGCTTGTAAGAGCACAATTGAAATTGCTCACGAGACTTTTTGTTAACGTGTGGTGAACGTAATACAGTAAAGATTTTCTTGTGCGTAGGTAATGGAATTGGTCCTGTCACTACGGCACCGGTTGTTTTTACTGTCTTTACGATTTTGTCAGCAGACTTGTCTACTAAGTTATAATCGTATGATTTTAATTTTATTCTAATTTTTTGACTCATCGTAAATGATTTAAGCTTTTTGTCCTTTTACTTCAGCAATTACTGCTTCAGAGATGTTAGAAGGTGTTTCTGCATAGTGAGAGAATTCCATGGTAGAAGTTGCACGACCAGAGGAAAGGGTACGTAAAGAGGTTACATAACCAAACATTTCTGAAAGTGGCACTTCTGCCTTCACTACTTTGGCTCCTGCACGGTCGTCCATGTTGTTGACTTGACCACGACGGCGGTTTAAGTCCCCTACAATATCTCCCATGTTTTCTTCTGGAGTCAATACTTCAAGCTTCATGATAGGTTCCATGATTACTGCGCGAGCAGCTTTGGCGGAAGCCTTAAAGCCCATCTTAGCGGCTAATTCGAAAGAAAGAGAATCTGAATCTACTGGGTGGAAAGAACCATCCTTTAGAGTGATCTTCATCGCGTCTACTTCGAATCCTGCTAAAGGACCATTTAACATAGAGTCTCTAAATCCTTTTTCAACAGCAGGAACATATTCTTTAGGAACGTTCCCCCCTTTGATTAAGTTAACAAACTCTAATCCTGTTTTACCTTCTTCTGCTGGTTCGATGGTAAAGACGATATCTGCGAATTTACCACGTCCACCTGATTGTTTTTTGTAAACCTCACGGTGGTCTGCAGAAGCAGTTAACGCTTCTTTGTACTCTACTTGTGGTTGTCCTTGACTTACCTCAACCTTAAACTCACGTCTTAAACGGTCAACGATAATATCTAAGTGTAACTCACCCATTCCAGAGATGACCGTTTGGCCGGAGGCCTCGTCAGTTTTAACCTGGAAAGTTGGATCTTCTTCCGCTAGTTTGGCTAAAGCCATTCCTAACTTATCTACATCTGCTTTAGTTTTAGGCTCTACCGCAATCCCGATTACAGGGTCTGGGAAGTCCATACTTTCTAAAACAATCGGAGACTTTTCTGCTGAAAGCGTATCTCCTGTTTTGATGTCTTTAAATCCTACTGCTGCTCCAATATCTCCTGCTTCGATAAAATCGATAGAGTTTTGTGTATTCGAGTGCATTTGATAGATACGAGAGATACGTTCTTTTTTACCAGAACGGTTATTCAATACATAAGAACCTGCATCTAAACGTCCAGAGTAAGCACGGAAGAACGCTAAACGACCTACATAAGGGTCTGTTGCAATCTTAAATGCTAATGCTGCAAATGGATCGTCTTTAGAAGGCTTACGAGAAATTTCTTCGTCTGTATCTGGATTAGTTCCAATGATCGCTTCTTTATCTTCTGGTGAAGGTAAGTAGCGACATACTGCGTCTAATAAGAACTGTACTCCTTTATTTTTGAAAGAAGAACCACAAACCATAGGAATGATACTCATGTCTTGTGTAGCAGCGCGTAAAGCGTTGTGTACTTCTTCTTCAGTGATTGATTCTGGATCTTCGAAATACTTTTCTAATAATCCTTCGTCATATTCTGCAACAGCTTCGATCAATTGACCACGTAGCATTTCTGCTTCGTCTTTTAGATCGTCTGGAATATCGATTACGTCGAAAGTTGATCCAAACTTTTCATCATGCCATACAATCGCACGGTTTTTTACTAAGTCAACGATTCCTTTAAAGTCTTCTTCGTCCCCGATGTTTAGAACAATCGGCACTGCGTTAGACTTTAACATATCACGTACTTGCTGACAAACCCCTAAAAAGTTAGATCCTTGACGGTCCATCTTGTTAACGAAACCAATACGTGGTACTTTATAGTTGTCTGCTAAACGCCAGTTCGTTTCTGACTGTGGCTCTACTCCATCTACTGCAGAAAATAAGAAAACCAATCCATCGAGTACACGAAGAGATCGGTTTACTTCCACGGTAAAGTCAACGTGACCGGGAGTATCAATGATGTTAAAGTGATAAGGTTTACTGTCTGGTAACGGCTGTCCCTGTTCTGTAGGGAAGTTCCATGTACAGGTTGTAGCGGCAGAGGTAATGGTAATCCCACGCTCTTGCTCTTGCTCCATCCAGTCCATGGTGGCAGCACCATCGTGTACCTCACCAATTTTATGGCTTACCCCAGTATAAAAAAGGATACGCTCTGTAGTAGTGGTTTTAC
Source organism: Candidatus Arcticimaribacter sp. (assembly GCA_965658115.1). Lineage (GTDB taxonomy): Bacteria > Bacteroidota > Bacteroidia > Flavobacteriales > Flavobacteriaceae > Arcticimaribacter. The sequence goes on from CBFHRA010000006.1 coordinate 64,639, forward strand.
CGGCATCAATGTGCGCAGCAATCCCAATGTTTCTTGTAAATTTTAAATTTCTTGCCATGGTCTAATGATTAAAATCTAAAGTGTGAAAATGCTTTGTTGGCTTCTGCCATCTTGTGTGTATCAACACGTTTTTTCACAGCAGCACCTTCTTCTTTAGCAGCAGCTAAAACCTCGTTAGCAAGGCGAAGTGCCATCGATTTCTCATTACGCTTGCGCGCAAAACTAATCAACCATTTCATGGCGAGTGATACTTTTCTGTCTGGACGAATCTGCATAGGAATCTGGAAGGTTGCTCCCCCTACACGACGGCTACGCACCTCAACGTGGGGCATAACATTCGAAAGGGCATCTTTCCATAATTCTAAAGCGGTTTTCTCTTCGTCCTGGTTGCGTTCTTCAACGATGTCCATTGCATCGTAGAAAATTTTGAAGGCAACCGATTTTTTTCCGTCCCACATCACCATGTTCACAAAGCGTGTAACGAGCTGGTCGTTAAACTTTGGATCTGGGAGTAGCGGACGTTTTTTGGCTTGTCTTTTTCTCATTGTTTACTGTTTTTTTCGAGTGACGATTTACTTTTTAGGTCGTTTTGCACCGTATTTTGAACGGCGTTGTAAGCGGCCTTCAACACCAGCGGTGTCAAGTGCTCCTCTTACGATGTGATAACGAACTCCCGGTAAATCTTTAACTCTTCCGCCACGTACCAATACTATCGAGTGCTCTTGGAGGTTGTGTCCTTCTCCGGGGATGTAAGCATTGACTTCCTTTCCGTTAGTCAATCGAACACGCGCTACTTTACGCATCGCTGAGTTCGGCTTTTTAGGCGTAGTGGTGTACACACGGGTACAAACCCCACGTCTTTGAGGACACGAATCCAAAGCAGCCGATTTACTCTTCTTGGCGAGTGTGGCTCTTCCTTTTCGTACTAATTGTGCAATAGTTGGCATACAAATTGTTTAAATTCCCTTTTTTCAGGGCTGCAAATGTAGCAACTTAATTCTTCTTTTCCAACCGTTTTTTTACAAAATATCTACCAAAAGGGATTTTTTTTAACGCATTAGTTTTAGGCAACTTAATCGGCCCTTTTTAAGGTTATCAAGGGCAAAAATTTTAAACGGCATTTTATCGAAATTAATATAGTCGATAATTTAAGGATATATCCATCACGAAAATAGCCCCTATTGTGAATTTTAACAAAATACCCCTCCCCTTCACTCTATTGCTTTAACGTTTTATTAAGAATTTCCCCTCATTAACTAAAAACGAATACAACCATGAAGAAAATCTATTTCTTATGGTCCCTTTTGGGACTGCTCACCCTGCAACTGGGCTGGGCACAAACAAACATCAGCGGTACCGTGAATGACGAAACAGGGGCTCCCCTACCCGGAGCAACGGTCATTATCGAAGGTACTAGTATAGGAGTCGCGACCGACTTTGACGGGAACTTCACTATCGAAGCCAGTCAAGGAGAAACCCTTTTAATCACCTATGTGGGCTATGCAGACCAGCGGATTACGGTTGGAAGTGAAGATAGCTACACCATTAACATGAGTTTAGACAATGAGCTAGAAGAAGTTGTCGTTACTGCGTTAGGAATTGAACGAGAGGCTAAATCCTTAGGCTATGCCGTAAGCAAAGTAGGAAAAGAACAGCTTGAACAAAGATCTGAAGGAGATATAGGACGCTTATTACAAGGACAAGCCGCCGGACTGAATATCACAGCTTCAAACGGATTAACTGGTTCATCATCCAATATTATTATTCGCGGAAACACCTCTATCACAAGCAATAACCAAGCCTTATTTGTGGTTGATGGTATCCCTTTTGAAAGTGGTGCAAATGAACAAACAGCTTTTTTTGATAATGTAACAGAGTCTAATCGCTTTTTAGACATTGACCCTAACAACATAGAAGATGTAAGTGTTCTTAAGGGGCTTAGTGCAACAGCACTCTATGGAAATCGTGGAAGAAATGGGGTAATTCTAATTACAACCAAATCTGGCTCAAATAAAAATAAGCGCGGTTCTACAAGATTATCCATAACCCAGTCTGTATTTCAAAGCAGTCCTCATCTCCCTAATTATCAAGATGTATACGGAGGTGGATTTAACAACACCTTTGGATGGTTCTTCAGTAACTGGGGGCCTCAATTTAATGATCCAACAGCCAATTATGGCTCCTATTTTCTTCGAAGTAATGAAAATGGGACAGTATTTGTCACCCACCCATTCGCCACAAATGTGAATTCAGCCTTTATCAATGGCTATGAGGATTTAGCTGCAGCAGAATATGAATACAAACCTTATGATAGTGTAGAAAACTTTTTTAGAAACGGATTAAACTCTACGACTAACATTAATTTGGCAGGGGGTAATGATCAATTTGGATTTAATGTAGGTTACACCAAACTAAATGATGAGGGCTTTACACCAGGTAATGAACTATCGAGAGACAGCTTTACCCTTGGTGGAAACGGCGGAGTCGGAAAGCTAAGAATAAACGCTTCGATTAATCTTGCAATAACTGATTATAAGTCTCCTCCAATTGCCGCTTCTCGCGGAAGTGGAGTAATAGGAGATGGAGCATCCATCTTTAGTGATATTTTTTATACACCTAGAAACGTAGATTTAATCAATATCCCTTACCAAAGACAAGATGGTGGTTCACTATACTATCGAGAAACCAATGGGATACAACACCCACTCTGGACAGTTGAAAACAATTTAACTGGTCAAAAAACAACCAACATTTTTACAAGTTTCAGTACAGCTTACCAATTTAATGATGATCTATCTGTTGCTTATCGTTTTGGATTCAATACTTACAGTGAGAATGGATTTTATGCACAAAATAAGGGAGGTATTGATGGAAACCCTTTAGGCTTATATCGAACAACAAACATTGTTCGTTCTAACTTTGATCATAACCTCTCCTTAAATTACAACAAGGATCTTAACGAAGCATTAAACGTCAAGGCAATTGTTGGGTTTAACTCTAATCGTAGAGAATTTGATCGAGATGGTTTAGAAAGCACGAACCAAGTTGTTTTTGGGGTGTTAAGGCATTTTAATTTTACGCAACAGTCGTCTGTTAATTCCTTCTCTGATATTGCATTTCAAGCGAAAGAAGAACAAAATACTTTTGGTTTTTTTGGGGATCTAACCTTAGGATATGAAGATTATCTATTCCTAAACTTACAAGGAAGAAACGACTGGACTTCTACACTTGAAAAAGAGAATAATAGTATTTTTTATCCTTCTGCCAGTTTATCTTTTATCCCAACTACGGCCTTTGAAGGATTTGAATCTAATGCTATCAATTACCTAAAGCTAAGATTAGGTTATGGAACCTCTGCTGGTTTCCCTCCCGTCTATACCACAAGAACAAATTTATCTCTAAACGGAAATCTATTTGTCAATCAAGACGGAACTAATTTATCTGGAAATGACACTGATACCCTTCGAGGAAATCCCAATCTAAAACCAGAGATTATTAGCGAATTTGAAATCGGTATAGACGCAAAATTATGGGACAATAGATTAGGATTAAATCTTAGTGCATTTACAAGAAAAACAACCGATTTAATTACTTTCAGAGAACTCCCTCCCAGCGAAGGTTTTAATAATGAATATTTAAATGCTGGAGAATTAAAAAACGAAGGAATCGAATTAGGCTTAACCGCTGATTTCATAAGAAACTACGAAGGCTTTAACTTAGACTCTAGCTTTACTTTTTATGCAGATGAACCTGTGATTTCGAAACTACCTGAAGGGGTAGATGTAATCACTGTGGGAGGACAAGCAACAACAGCAGACGCAAGAAATGGCGCTGTACAAGGACAGCCATACGGAGTGTTTTTAGGGTCAACCGTTCAAACGGATGATGAGGGTAATCTTATGGTAGATGACAATGGTAATTATGTTGCCACCCCTGGCATAGACAATGTAATTGGTGATCCTAATCCTGACTATATCATGAATTGGAGAACCAATATTGGGTATAAGAATTTTAAACTGGGAATTGATTTAGCCTACAGACATGGCGGTGATGTATATTCCCGGACTATTTCAACACTTCAAAATAGAGGACTCATTGAGTTTCCTTTTTCACGTGAAGGGACTTATGTTTTACCTGGAGTAAACGCTACTTCTGGCGAACCAAATACCGTTCAAGTCAATGCTACAGATATTGCATTTAGCAATTGGTTATTTGGACCTTCCAACTTTAAAATTTATGACGGTAGTACTTTACGATTAAATGAAGTTAGTCTGTCTTATTCTTTCCCTAAAACATTTCTCAATGATGTGTTTTCTAATGTAAATATCACTCTACTAGGATCTAACCTTTGGTACAGAGCATTTAACACTCCAAAAGACGCCAATTTTGATGTAAACGTCAATAGTACTGGTGTGGGGAATAATCAAGGGCTAGACTTCTTTTCTGGACCCAGTGCAGCAAGATATGGCTTTAGCGTTAAGTTAGATTTTTAAAATAAAGGAACATGAAAAAAACAACACAAAAAAAAGTATTTCAATCAATCATATTAAGCTCACTCTTTTTTATATTCTCGTGTGAGACTTTTGAACTAGAACGATTAGACGATCCGGATAGAATTTCATTAACACAAGCAGATTTAGATTTTTTCCTAAACTCTAATCAAGTTAATTTAGCTGAATTCTTTCAAGGCCAAATAGGCGTTGACGGCGGCATGTCTGAGCCAGGCATGGAGGCCACTAGAATGATCCACATGTTTGGGCCATTATATCAAAATGCTTACACAGCAAATCAATTTGATGGAGAATGGGAAATTGCCTATTCAACCATTCTATCAAACAATAGGGCACTACAGCCCCTTGCTGAAGAACAAGAGGCATTCCAACATTTAGGAATCGCTCAAATAATTGAAGCCTATGTAATAACAACCTTAGTAGATTACTTTGGTGATGTTCCTTACTCAGAAGCTGTTGCTGGGGTATCCAATCCTTCAAGAGATAGTGGAAGTGAAGTTTATGAACAAATGATTAGTCTTTTAGACAGCGCTATAACTAACCTAAATTTGACTTCAGCAAGAACTTATTCTTCTGATTTATTTTATGGAGGTGATAGCGAAAAATGGATAAAGTTTGCCAACACTTTAAAATTGAAAATTTATGTTCAATCTAGATTAGTCAATACTAATTCTACTTCTGGAATTAATGCCATCATTAATGCTGGAGATTACATTACTTCCGCAGCGGATGATTTTGAGTTTAACTGGTCTGCAAATGACAACAACCCAGATAGCCGACATCCCATTTTTGCAAGAAACTTTGATTCTCCTGGTGTAATTACAGATTATATGTCGAATCATTTTATGGAAGAACTCAATGCAGGGGTAAACGATAAAACTGTGGTTGACCCTAGATTACGTTATTATTTCTATAGACAAGCAAACAGAAATGCGGTAAACACTACAGAGCAGGATTGTTTTGGGTCTCTCCCGCCAGAACATTACGGATTTTCAATTCCTTTCTGTACTTCAAATTTTGCCGGCTATTGGGGAAGAGACCATGGAGACGATGGTGGGATACCACCAGATACTGGATTTAGAGCTACTTGGGGGGTATATCCTGTTGGTGGACGTTTTGACGACAACTCATTTTCCCCTATTGTTGATCGCGGAATTGGTTCTCAAGGAGCTGGTATCTCCCCTATTATGTTATCGTCTTTTGTACAATTCATGCTGGCAGAATCTGCTTTAACCTTAGGAACTTCAGGAGATGCTTTGACCTACCTAACCGAAGGGATTACACAATCCATCAATAAGGTAATGACTTTTGGAAGTGCTCAAGCAGGTGGATCTCCTTTAGCACCATCTCAAAGTGATATTGATGATTATATCAATGAAATACGCATGAACTACATGAATGCGACCTCAGATGATGAAAAATTAAATATTATCATGACGGAATATTTCATTGCACTTTATGGTAACGGTGTAGAAGCATATAATTCTTATAGAAGAACAGGAAAGCCAGATGATTTACAACCACTAAGAGCTGCAGATGTCAACAACTATCTAAGATCATTTTTCTATCCAACAACTAGTGTATCTAACAACTCAAATTCTACCCAAAAAGAAGAAGTAACAGAGCAGGTATTTTGGGATACAAACCCTGCTAATGGATTTATAAATTAATTTAAAAGAATATGAAAACCTTAAAAAAACCTTTATATAGCTTTTTACTTTTATTGCTATTTATCGCTTGTACTTATGACGACTCTCCATTAGATGAGGATATCGTTGCCTCTAATACTGGAGCAGTTCTTACAACGGTATCAACAGTTGGTGGAACAATAAATAAGTTAAACCCATCAGAATCAATGCTACAATCCACGGTACTTTTTAATGACTTTGGGAGCAATGATACCATGGAATCTGTGGATCTATACTTATTATTCGCAGATACAACACCAGTGGATAATGAAATCATTCAACTTGATGAAGTATTACTAGAAAACGTTTCTGCATCTGCATTTACGCAGGGAGAATCTGGTTTTCCCGAATACCAATACAGTATTAGTGCAAACACTATGTTAAGCACCCTTAATTTAAGCGCAGATCAAATAGATGGTGGAGATTTATTTGTCTTGAGATATGCTTTAAACCTTAAAGATGGAAGAACTTTCTCAACAGCAAATACTGGTAACAATGTCAGAACAACATCACATAACGCCCCTTTTCGATATTCGTCTGTTGTCGTTTGCTTTAAAACACCAGAAGCAGGTAATTGGACATTAGAAATGGAGGATGTTTTTGGGGATGGTTGGAATGGAGCTTCTATTAGCGTATCAATAGATGGAGCAGTAACCGAATACACATGTACAGGCAACTCAACCATAGAAACTATTAGCATACCACAAGGAACTTCTAGGCTACTCTTTACTTATACTGCAGGTGATTGGGAAGGAGAGAATCTCTACACCCTTTCTGACCCAAGCGGTACACTGATCTTGAGTGATGGGACAGGTGATGGAAGCCGGACTAACGGACCAGCAGAAGGTGAACAATACAATACTTGCGATTAAAGAATCCTACTATTATTAAAAAAAAACCGCCCGAATGGGCGGTTTTTTTTATTCCTACTCTTTAACTAAAATTTCCATCATAGCCCTAGCCGAAATTTGCCCTGTCAAGCGAATGGAATCTCGAGGGGTTTCATCCCCTATTTCATAGGTCACCCCCACAGCTTTATGGCCATAGAGCAACCACCCCTTAGAAACAGGCTGAGTTGAATTACTTGCTTTCTCGTTTACTTTATAGTTTGGTATACGGGCTTCTAAAGCGGTAAACCATTGGTCAAGGAACTTAGGATAAGGAGTTTTCTCTCGCTCTATATTGGTGTAAAAAACGTCATACCAAGTCGAATGAAAATCTAATCCAAGAACCAAATCTGCGTTCTCGTTACGCAAGGTTTTTTCAATGTACTTTACAATGGCCTTGATCTCGGGTTGGCGGTATTTCCCCCAATCGCGATTCGTATCTACTCCCCCGGCATTATGGCGCCAGTGGCCTAGATCTACCCCATCTGGATTGACAAGAGGGAAAGCCAAAATGTGATACTTTGAGAAAAAATCATGAGATAAGTCTGTGTTGGAAAGTAACTCTTCCATAAAAGCTTTAAAAGCCATATAGCCGGTAACTTCGGGGGGATGTTGTCGGGTTAAAAAGACAATAATCGGTTTTCCCTTTGGGTCCCCTTCTTGCATATCCATCACCCATAGTGGTCTTCCTAAATTACTCTTCCCTATTGACTTAAAGTCGATCATGGGCCGTTGCTCCACTTGTGCTTCTACCCATTGAGCCACATGTCCGCTATTTTGTATTTCTTGTGCAGCAACAACGAGCGAACCATAATGATTTTCTAATTTGAGTTGGGTTCTTCCGTTTAGGGTGTCTATTTGATCCATCTTCGCTATAGTCCATTTGTTCCCTTTATTTATTTTAGGAATATAACGATGGGTATAAGGTTGAGGATAATCAAACTGTAAATAAAGGGTTTGCGTCGAGGTACTATTGACCTCAAAAGCATAATATGCGCTATTGTTGATCGGGATATTTTCTGGTGTTACACGAACAAGGTAAGTGCTGTCATTTTGCTTTTTAACCCCATTGAGTCTTGCAGCATCAAAGTCATTATTGAAAGTTATTCCGCTTTTAGGAAAATAATATTGTTTCCTTTCTTGAAAAGCAATGGGGCGATTATTAGTATCAACGGGGCGTTCAAAAAGCAGTTTAGCAGGAGAACAACTCAATACACAAAGTAAAATAAAAAGGGAGGAAAGATTTTTCATAAGACAAATAATTGAAGTTATAATATACCAAAGTTTTTTACCTTTCGGGTAAATTATTGCAGGATGTCATTTCGTTTAAAAACCTTTTTATTCAGTTTATTACTTATCAATGTTTTTGCTTGTAGCAAAAAAGAAAGCATTCGTTATAGCGTAGCTATTTCTATTGAACCTGAAAACAGCGGAATTATTTCTCCTAGCAATGTAAACAGTCTTGAAGAAGGGGAGCAAATTCGTCTTGAAGCCAGAGCAAATGACGGTTATACATTTGATCGCTGGGAAGGCACCGTGAATGAGACCACATCTACCATTGATTTAATAGGGTCACAAGATTATACGCTAAGAGCCCATTTTCGTGCTTTACCACAATTGAGTGAAAACGTCGTTTCTTATGACTATGAACGCATTGATTCTCTTCCTGTTTTTGCCATTGAAAATGGCGGAACTAGTGCTTATATTTTAGATAAATCTGGAAATAAAAGAACGACTTATACTTTTGATCTACGTCTAGGGAATGATGTAACAATAGAAGATAACGGTAATCTATTGGGTATTTTTAAGCCACAAGAAAACCCACCTTTTAGCTTTGGTGGAAGTGGTGGTGTTCTTAGAGAACTAACCCCAGAAAGTGAAGTTATATGGGAATACAGTATAGTTTCTGAAAACGAGTTAGCCCACCACGATTTAACAAAACTCCCCAATGGGAACATCCTCACCCTTGTATGGGAACGCATTCCCCTAGCCCAAGCTTTATCGATGGGTGCGAGCACAACAATGGATTTATTTTTTGAAAAAATAGTTGAAATTGATCCTTCAAATAACGAAATAGTTTGGCAATGGAAAAGCTGGGAACATCTGGTTCAAGACCAGTTTGAGGATAGAGATAACTTTGGGAATCTTCTCACAAATCTCAACAAGATTGATGTTAACTACAACGCTATTCAAGAAAACGGGGACTGGATGCATGCAAATGCAATTACCTATGATGAAACGCGAGATTTAATTTTTATTTCTGTTAATTTTTATCACGAAGTCTGGGTAATTGACCATAGTACCACTACTGAAGAAGCGAGTACTTCTTCTGGAGGAAACCAAAATAAGGGAGGAGATTTAGTCTATCGCTTTGGAAATCCAACCACTTATAACGGGATCGGAGAAAAGTTTCTTGACAATGTGCATCATCCCAATTTTTCAAATGATGAAAACAGTCAAATGCTTATGTATAGCAACGGTGGTACTACAAGCCAATCAACTGTATTTGAGATTAGTATCCCTGCAAATTTATCCTTAGATCCAGATGCAGACAATGGACCACAGCACTTGTGGAATTACACCCACCCAGATTTATTTTTTGGCAAAATTTCTGGTGCCTCAAAATTACAGAATGGAAACGTCCTGATTACAGAGGGAGATTATGGTTTATGGGAGATCACGCCAACAAAGCTTATCGCGTGGAAATACGAAGGCGAAAACAACTTTTGGCGAGCCTATTCCACCCATTAAATCCTGTATTTCTGATACTTACGTTTTTGTTTAGCCTTTTTTTAAGATTTATTAACTAAAAAATTAAGGATTCTTTAACATAATTATAAAATTTGGTTAAATTTGAGAATTATTAACTATATATATAACATGAAAAAACTTATACTTTTATCGTCCATGAGTTTGCTAATGGCATTCGCTGGATGGGCACAGAAGACTGTGACAGGTGTAGTTACTGACGACAGTGGTCTCCCTCTACCAGGGGCAACCATTGTTGAACAAGGAACTAGCAATGGTGTAAGCACAGACTTTGATGGGAACTATTCTATCGAGGTTGCTGAAGGTGCTTCACTCGAAATTAGTTTTGTAGGTTACGAAACAACTATTGTGGCTGTTGGAGCTAATGATAGTTACAATGTTTCTCTGCAAACAGGAAACGAACTTGAAGAGGTTGTTGTAACTTCTTTCGGTGTAAAAAGAGAGAAGCAAGCCCTAGGTTATGCTGTATCTGAAGTAGAATCTGAAGCACTAGAACAACGTGCTGAAGGGGATATCGGTCGTGTATTGACTGGTAAAGCTTCTGGGGTACAAATCACAAACCAAAGTGGTGTTTCTGGATCTGGTACAAGTATCATTATTCGTGGTTTTAACACCTTTAGTCAAGGTAACCAACCACTTTTCGTTGTTGATGGAGTTCCTTTTAGTAGTGAAACAAACTCACAAGGTAGCTTCGTAGACGGAAACAATGGTTCTTCTCGTTTCTTAGACATCGATCCTAACAACATCGAAAGCGTTAACGTATTAAAAGGTCTTGCAGCTGCAACACTTTATGGTACTCAGGGTCGTAACGGGGTAATCTTAATTACTACTAAGGCAGGGAACTCTGGTGCTGCAGGTGGTCCAAAGAAAAATGAGATCACAGTTAACACTTCTTTATTCTTTAACGAAATTGCTTCTTTAGCAGATTACCAAAACCAATACGGTAATGGTTTTGATCAATCTTTTGGGTGGTTCTTCTCAAACTGGGGTCCATCATTTGATCAAGAAGGAGTTGCTGGATGGGGTGGTCAAAGTTCTATCAACGGAACTACTTCTGGCACACCAGGATTCTTATTACACCCATTTGCTACTGCATCTAGTGCTACAGGTATCCCTGCAATCCGTGATCAATTTGGTTTAGGACCAAACAGTTTATATGAGTGGAGACCATACAATAACGTAGAGGCTTTCTTTAGAACTGGTACTATCATGAATACTAACATGAACCTTAAAGGGGCTAGTGAAGATGGTAAAGTATCTTACAACTTTAACGTTGGTCATTTAGATGACGAAGGATTTACTCCTGGGAACGAATTGCGCAGAACTTCTTTAAGTTTTGGTGGTCGTATCCAAATGTCTAACAAGTTTAGCTTTAACGGAACATTAAACTACACTAACACTTTCTTCAAGTCTCCTCCAGTAGCGGCAGGATACGGATCTAATGTAAGTGGTGATAATGCATCTGTTTATGCAAACGTATTCTATACTCCTCGTTCTGTTGACTTGATGGGGCTTCCTTATCAAAACCCAGTAACTGGAGAATCTATTTACTATCGTCAAAACAACAGTATCCAACACCCATTATGGACTGTAAACAATACAGGTACATCTCAGGATGTTCACCGTATTTTTGGTGGGGCTACTATGGCGTATGAAATCAATGATAACTTAAACCTTTCTTATACTTTCGGTCTTGACGTTTATAACGAATCAAACCTTAACTATGCAAACAAAGGAGGTAAAACAGGTAGTGTTGCTAACCGTTCTGGTAAGTACCAAACTTGGAACAACCTTAAGTTATTACACAACCACAACGTTCGTTTAAGCGGAGACTATGATGTATCAGACAAGATTGGTGTAACTTTTACAGTTGGTGCTGAATCTCGTCGTGATGTATTCGATCAAAATGGTATCGCTTCAACAGGACAACAGGTATTTAACGTCTTGCGTCACTTTAACTTTGCGCAAAATGACGAAATCCAGTCATTCAGTGAGCGTAACATCCTAGGGGTGTATGCACAAACAGAATGGGATTATGACCGCACAGTGTACTTAACACTTGCTGCTCGTAAAGACTGGGTATCTAACTTAGCAAAAGAAAACGCTTCTATTACTTATCCTTCTGCTTCTGTATCGATTATTCCTACGAAGTTTATTGATGGATTAAAGAGTAATACAATCAACATCTTAAAAGTACGTGCTGGTTACGGTACATCTGCTAACTTCCCTTCTGGGTATCCTATTGCATCTAACTTAAGTTTTGACACACAAGACTTTGTTGACAGCAATGGTGGATTTGTAATCACAAACACTTCTGGTACACAGTTAGGTAACACTAACCTTAAGCCAGAGCGTATGGATGAGCTTGAATTAGGTCTTGAAGGTCGTTTCTTTGACTACCGTTTAAGAATGGACTTATCTGTTTATAACAGATCAACGCTTGACTTGATCGTTACTCAACCATTAGACCCTTCTACAGGTTATACGAATACTGCAACAAATATTGGTAAAATCGAAAACAAAGGGGTTGAATTAGATCTTCAAGGTGAAATCTTAAGAAGCCAAGAAGGACTAAACTGGAACATGGGAATCAACTGGTCAACAAATGACTCTACAGTAATTGATGTAGGAGATACTGATCGTGTTGTATTCGCAGGATTTACAAACAGTGTAGGTAATGCTGCAACTCCAGGAGAATCTTTAGGAGCTATCTATGGATCTAGCATCGCGCGTGATTCAAATGGTGATTTCCTTGTAAATGCTTCTGGTTCTTATGTTGAAGATACTTCTTTAAGTATTATTGGTGATGCAAACCAAGATTGGTTATTAAACATCAGCAACAGCTTTAACTACAAGAATGTAAGCTTAAACTTCTTGTTCAACTGGAATCAAGGTGGTGATATCTACAGTACTACTGTAGCGACACTTCTTGGTCGTGGTTTAACTACTGACACCTTAGATCGTGAAAATTCTTTCATCCTTCCTGGTGTTGATAGCAGTGGAAATGCAAATACTAAACAGATTAACAACTCTACATTCTATTTCTCTAACGTTCTTTATGGACCAGACGAATTAAGAGTGTATGATGCTACTGTTCTTCGTTTACAAGAACTTTCACTTTCTTACTCATTCTCTGACAAAATTTTGGATAAGACTCCTTTCGGGGATATTACATTGACTGCCTCTGGTTACAACCTTTGGTTCAATGCACCAAATGTACCTGAAGGAACTAACTTCGATCCTAACATTGCTGGGGTTGGTGTAGGTAACGGACGTGGATTTGACTTCCTTAATGGACCAAGTTCTAGACGATATGGAATGAGTTTAAAACTAACCTTTTAATCGGCTATAAAGATGAAAAAATTAAAACTAACCTATATTCTCGCATTATTTAGTGTATTCTTTTACACTTCATGTGAGACGACTAACTTGGAGATCACAAGTGATCCCAACTTTCTTAGTCCAGAAGATGCAAACGTTGATTTGTTCTTAAACGGAATCCAAGAAGACTTCGCAAGATTTGTGCAAGGTTTCGGGGATACTGGAGCAGAATTAACGCGTATTGACTACATGAGTGGTCGTAACTATGCAGATGTATATTCTCCACAATCCTTTAATGGATTATGGCAAAGTGCTTACCAAGGTATGCGTGAGGATTTACGTATCATGAATACACTTGCAGCAGAATCAGGTCAATCATTCCACGTTGCTATCGGTCAAATAATCGAAGCATATGTTATGGTGACTTTAGTAGATTTCTTTGGAAATGTACCTTACAGCGAGTCATTAGCAGGTTCTGAAAACTTGAACCCGAATGTAGATCCAGGAGCAGATATTTATGCTGCTATGCACACTAAACTAAATGAAGCAATTGCTACTCTAGCAAGTCCTGGTCCAGCACCAGATAATGACTTCTTCTATGATGGTGATGCTAGCAAATGGATTAAAGCTGCTAACACACTTAAAATGAAAATGTACATCACTACTGGTGATTACGGTGGATTTAATGGTGTTGTTTCTGGTGGAAACTATATCTCAGACAACAGTGATGACTTCCAATTCCAATGGGGAACTAACGATGTTCAACCTGACACACGTCACCCATGGTATGCAAGTAGCTATACTTCTACTGGAGGTGGACGCTACATGTCAAACTGGTTAATGAGCACAATGTTAAACAGTGCTGGTGGACAAGATCCACGTATGTACTACTACTTTTACAGACAAGTTGACGTAGTGCCTGGTTTTGGTGCTGCACCTAACGAAGAAGTATTAGAATGTGGTTTACAAAACCCTCCTGTACATTATGTAAACGGTGGTCACGTATTTTGTGGACTTCCTGCAGGTTACTGGGGTAGAGACCACGGTAATGACAACGGTATCCCACCAGATGGATTCTTAAGAACATTAAATGGTTTATATCCAGCTGGAGGAAAAATTGATGGACGTTTATCTGGAGATGATCCAGAGGGAGCAGTAAACGGTGACGGTAATGGTGGTAACGGTATTACTCCTATCCTTTTAGCCTCTTGGGTTGACTTTATGAAAGCTGAATCTGCATTCAACGCTGGAGATATGACAACCGCTAGAGCAGCACTTGATGCAGGTATGACAAAGTCTAGTGCTAAAGTAACTAGCTATTACAACCCTGCTGCAGTTGCTGACAACATAAGCAATCACAGAGCAGGAGTATTAAGTGCTTTTGATAGCGCAACTAGTGACGAAGCGAAAAAGAATGTTGTTTACGAACAATACTGGATTGCAATGTACGGTAATGGTATCGATGCTTATAATACTTACAGAAGAACAGGATTCCCAACCTCATTGCAACCTAACATTGAGCCACAACCAGGAAACTTTATCCGTTCTTTATATTACCCAGCAAATTTTGTTGAAACGAACAACTTAGTTGATCAGAAAGCAAATGTTGAAGTAAAAGTATTTTGGGATACTAATAGTGTTACACTCAACTAATAAAAAACAAGATGATGAAAAACACAATATCTAAATTAATTCTTCTTTCCGGGTTAGCCTTATTTACCCGATGTGAAGACCCAGATAATGCAATCTACACTGTACTAGAAGATTATACTAGTGGTGCTGTATTGCGTACAAAAAGTGATGCTAGAAACACTTTTCAGTTCAACAAATCTGTTCCATCTGAATCGTTCTTTGTTAAAATTGAACAACAAGATGAGCAAAATGGTGACCTATTAGAAAGTGTAGATGTTTTTGTAGACCTAGACAGTAGTCTTTCAAATACTTCTGAAGCTGAGGTAAGATCTATCCCAGCCTCTGCATTTACTAAAAATGATAATAACTTAAATGAAACTGAAATCAGTTTAACCCTTACAGATGCTTTATCTGCATTAGGTGCTTCTAACACTGATTTTACTGGTGGTGATGCAATCACTGTTCGCTTAGCATTAAACCTAACCGACGGTAGATCATTTACTAATACAGATGCTACAGGTTCATTACAAGGTTCTTATTTTAGTTCACCTTATGCGTACAATGCAGTAATCAAATGTATTCCTGCAGCTCCAGTTGCTGGTACTTACAACATCTCTATGAATGATTCATATGGTGATGGTTGGAACGGTGGTTTCATCGAAACCATCATCAACGGTGTAAGCAGCACGCACACTGTTGCTTCTGGCTCTAGTGCTACAAGTTCTTTCGTTGTACCCGCCGGTGCTACTTTAGAAGTTGTTTACCGCTCTGGTGCATGGGATTCTGAGGTTACTTTCTCAATTTCTAGAAATGACGAAACTATTTTTACAGATGGACCTAATCCAGCTGTAGATACTGATATGGTATTTAGTATTTGTAATATCTAAGAATAGTAAAGGCATTAAAATGCCAAAACTTAAAAAAAAGGTCATCCATTCTGGATGACCTTTTTTAATTTTTATATATTTAAAATCAAATTTTAAGAATGAAAAAAATAATCAGCTATACATTTATTTTATTGAGTTATATCACCTTTGCGCAACAAGATTCTTACGTTGGTGCATTTAGTGAAGGGGCCGGTTTATCTGACAGTCGCTTGATGGACGCAATGCAGGATTTCACCAGTAAAATCAGTAATAAAATGATATTAACTAGCTCAATTAAAGGATCGCCTTTTTTTGAGGAAAAGTTTCAAAAAGGATCGTTAGATTATTTTGGAAGAAAGGTAAAAGGAGATAGTTATTTCCGTTATAATTCTTTTAATGATGAAATTGAAATAGGAGAATATCCTGAACAAAAAGAGGCAAAAGAAATTATTATTCAAAGCCCTAAAGTAATCTGCTATATCAATAATGAGAAGTATGTTTATCTGCCGTTTAAACGAAAAGATTTAGTTTCAAACGAATTAGGCTATCTCATCGTTTTATATGAAGGAAAAAACTACACCCTTTATGTAAGAAAGGTGAAAGAATTTAGAGAAGCAACCACCGCTAGAACTTCTTATGAAAGATCCTTCCCTCCTCGCTTTGTTCCAAAGGTGGATTACTATTTAAGTGTCAACAAATCTACTGCGGTTCCCATAGAGACAAAAGTGTCTAAAATTGCTAAATTCTTAAAAGATGAAGACCGCAAAATTGCAATTGACTTAAAAAAAGAATACAAGAAAATTAAAACTGATTTTGACCTAATTAATTTCTTTACTGCTTTAGAAAACAGAGGGTAATTTTAATCACATAACGTACTTAAAAGGGAGATGATCTAAATCTCCCTTTTTTTATTTAATTATAGCTTAATTATTTTTTGAAATAATTAATATTAAATATCTTGTGCAGCAATTAACTATATATATAACATGAAAAAACTATTACTATTATCATCTGCCTTTATGCTTATTGCATTTAGCGGGTGGGCACAAAAGACTGTAGCAGGTATAGTACTTGACGAAGGAGGCCTTCCTCTTCCAGGTGCTACTGTTATTGAAAAAGGAACAAGCAATGGTGTATCGACAGATTTTGATGGAAATTTCTCTATCGAAGTAGCTGAAGATGCTATTCTCGAAGTAAGTTTTATTGGATATGCAACAGCAGAAGTAAGTGCTAGTGGCGACGATTTCAATATCACTTTATCTGCTGGAAATGAATTGGAAGAAGTTATTGTGACCACAGGTTATACGACTTTAAGAAACAAGTCATTTACAGGGAGCGCAAAAATAGTTACAGCTGAAAACATTGCGACAAAAAACGTTACAAACATTACCCAAGCTTTAGCTGGAGAAGCTGCAGGTATACAAGTTGTTAATTCAACTGGTCAACCTGGTTCAGCCTCTACTATTCAAATTCGTGGTATTGGTTCTGTCAATGGAAACACTTCTCCGTTAATTGTATTAGATGGTGTCGCATTCAACGGAAGTATCAACTCGATTAATCCACAAGACATCGAAACAACTACCGTACTTAAAGATGCCTCTGCCACTGCAATCTACGGTTCTCGTGGTGCAAATGGGGTTATTGTAATTACAACAAGAAAAGGAAGTGCAGAAAGATCTAACGTAAGCGTACAAGTTCGCACAGGAAAAAACATGCAGTTCATTCCTATGTATCCTACTTTAGACAACCCTGAAGATTTCATCTCTGTTATGTGGGATGGTCAATATCAAAGAGCTGTTGTAAACGGATCTGGTGATCCAGTTGCAGATGCAAATGCAAACCTATTTGGTCCACTAGGGATTAGCCCTGCTTATAACATGTGGAATGTTGCAGACGGTGGTGAATTAATTGATCCTGTTACAAAAACTGTACGTCCGGGTGTTACGCGTCGTTATTCACCAGAACGCTGGAGTGACTATGCTTTCCAAGACGCTTCTCGTCAAGAAGTTAACGTTAACATGTCTGGTGGTTCAGGAACAACAACCTATTACTCTTCTTTAGGTTTTGTTGATGATGTAGGATACTCTGTTAACTCTGATTTCTCAAGATACTCTGCTCGCTTAAACGTAAGCAGCAAACCTAAAGACTGGTTACAAACCAACACCCGTTTAGGATATAGTTACCAAGAAACTAACAACAACGGACAAGACAACAGTTCTAGTAGTGTTTTCTGGTTATCTCAAAACATTCCTTCAATTTATCCTTTGTTTTTCCGTGACTCTGATGGAAACAGAGTAGAAGATCCTATCTATGGAGGATATAAATATGATTACTCTGATGAGAGTGGGTATAGTCGAGGATTTTCTCCATTAACTAACTCAATTGCAGATGCTAACCTAGGTATCGATGAAACAATTGCACATAACTTCAATGGAAATTTCGAAATCAATATTGATTTGGCCGAAGGTTTAGTATTGCAAAACAGATTTGGTTTACAATATGTAATGAATAACTATGACGGTGTACAAGAGCCTTTCTACTCAAGTACTAAAGGTCAAGGAGGTTCTATCCAAAAAGTTAAAGACCAATACTTAAACTATCAGTTATTTAATGGTCTTACTTACAACAAGTCAATTGGTGATGATCAAACATTAAATGTTTTAGTAGCACACGAAGCAACGCGTTGGGAAAGAAACCGTCTAAGCGCTTTCAAATATAAGCTTGTTGACCCTTTTGGTCGTGAATTAGACAATGCGGTTATTTCTAACCCACCTTCTTCTTACACACAGGACTTTACCCTTGAAAGTTATATTGCAAACGTTGCTTATTCTATTCAAGACAAGTACTTTATCAATGTAACGGCTCGTCGTGATGGTTCTTCTCGTTTTGTGAACAACAAATGGGGAGACTTTGGATCTATTGGTTTTAGCTGGAGTATTGGTGATGAAGATTTCTTCAAAACGCAAAACATCTTTAGCAGCATGAAACTGAGATCAAGTTATGGTCAATTAGGGGAGCAACGTGTAGGATATTACACAGGATATAACCTTTTTAATGTTTCAAACTTAAACGATAATATTTCATTAGCATTTGCTTCTAAAGGTAACCCTGATTTAACTTGGGAAACCTCTGAACAAATTGGTGTTGGTTTAGACTTTTCTGTTGGTACTTTAGCTAGCGTAAGCCTTGACTGGTATAGCAAAGAAAATGATAACCTAATCGTTTCTAGAAATGTAGGACCTTCTGTGGGTTACCGCTCTTTAACAGTAAACGATGGTGGATTAAAAAATACAGGGGTTGAATTTGACATCAACCTTCACGTTGTAGATAAAGAAGATTTCAAACTTGATATTCGCCTAATGGGAAGTCAAAACAGAAATGAATACACACGTTTACCAATTGATCCAGCAACAAACGAAGAAAAACTCATTAATGATAATGGATATTTCTCTCAAGCTAAAGGAAAATCACTTCGTGAATTTTATATGAGAGAATGGGCTGGTGTAAATCCTGATACTGGAGCAGCTCAATGGAATGTGAGTTATGTGGATGCAGATTCAAATGGAGAATTTGATAGTGGAGAAGAGATTTTATCTCTATATGACTACAAAATTGAAAACCCATCTGATCAAATTTTAGAAGCTACT
The DNA here is from genome assembly GCA_965658115.1 of Candidatus Arcticimaribacter sp. Taxonomy (GTDB): domain Bacteria; phylum Bacteroidota; class Bacteroidia; order Flavobacteriales; family Flavobacteriaceae; genus Arcticimaribacter. Next base: position 83,960 of record CBFHRA010000006.1, read on the forward strand.
ACAGAAAATTACTCTGAAGCCACTAAGAAATTTGTAGGTAAAAGTGCTATTCCTGATTTAGCAGGTTCATTTAGTCTAAATGCAGAATACAAAAACTTTGATCTTACTGCTTTATTTACGTACTCTTTAGGAGGGTATGGATATGACTTCCAGTATGCAGCATTAATGGACAATCCTAATCAAAATGCAGATAGTGGTTTCCACCCCGACATCAACGATAGATGGCAAAACCCAGGCGATGTGACCAATATTCCTCGTGTTGATCTAAATACACAAACAAATCAAAATTCAACTTCAACGCGTTTCTTAACAAAGTTAGACTACCTAAATTTAGCTAGTTTAAGATTTGGATATAACATTCCGTCTGTTGAATTCGAAAACACAGGAATTTCATCTGCACGAGTTTTTGTTACAGGAGACAACTTATTCTTACTATCTGCACGTGAAGGGTACAATCCAACGACGTCACTTACGGGTACTTCTAGCCGATACACATATAGTCCTTTGACTACAATCACTTTAGGATTAAACATTAACTTCTAAATTATTTAGATAATGAAAAAAACAATAAAATTAACCGTATTCTCTTTAGGACTACTTCTTGTAGGATGTAAAGACGAATTTTTAGAGACTTTCCCTACTCAGCAAATTTCTGCTGAAACGATTGCAGAAGCTTCAGCATTAAACCCGGGATTACAATCTGCAACTGTTGCAGGAATATATGCTACTATGTATTCACCAGGAGCTGGTGGAACATCTAATCACGAAGATTTCGGTCAAAAAAGTACCGATATCAAAACAGATATCTTATCTGGTGATATGGCATTAGCTAGAAAAGCATATAGCCGTTGGGCTAGTATGTCTGAATTGCAAACTACTGTAGACTTCACCTTAGACCACAACTATAGAGAGTGGCGTTATTTCTACAAAATTATTTTTGCAGCTAACAACGTTATTGACGCACTTGGTGGAACAGACTCTGAACCAGAAAGTGCTGATGCGCGTGCTTTTATGGGACAAGCACTTGCTGCTCGTGGATATGCTTACCTTTACTTGAGTCAATTATTCGTCAATGATCCTAGCGATAGAGCGCAAGATGCACTTCCTATTTATACGAATGCTCAAACACCAAATGTTGCGAAGTCTTCTTTAGGTGATGTATACGATTTAATGATTAGTGATCTTGAAAGATCAGTGACTTACTTAGACGGGTTTTCTCGTGGAGATAAGTCTCAAATTGATCAATGGGTAGCTCGTGGTATCCTAGCCTATGCTTATGGTGCTGCAGGCAACTTCGCAGGGATGGCTAGTGCAGCTGAAGCTGTTGTTAACGGAGGGCCATTTTCGTTAATGACTCCATCACAGGTTGTTTATAATGGTGATCCTAATCAAGGTGGATTCAATGATTTAAGTGCCATGACTGGTGCTATGTGGGGAGTTGATTTAACTGCTGATCAAGGAATTGGATTAATCTCTTTCTGGGGTCAAATGGACATCTTCTCTTATAGCTATCAATGGGCTGGAAACATCAAAGCAATGGACGAAAGTTTGTATGCTCAAATTCCTAGCAATGATATTCGTGCAGGACAGTTTGGTAACTACATTGTAGACCACGTACCTTTTAACAAATTCTACCACTCTGGAAGAACCACAGGAGGACAACGTCAAGTTACTGCTGATCTATTATACATGAGAGTAGCTGAAATGTATTTACTTGCTGCAGAAGGTCACGCAGAAAGCGGAAATGATGCACAAGCTAGAACGATGCTAAAAACTTTAGTTGCTCAACGTTTAACTGATGGTAACACTGCTTATATTGATGCCTTATCTGGTGCTGCATTACAAGATGAAATCAAACTACAATCTCGTATTGAGTTATGGGGTGAAGGAAAAAGCTATCTAAGAATGAAACGTCAACGTGAATCAATTTCACGTGGAAACAACTGGCTTGATTTCCCAGGGACATCTTACCAGTATAATGATGAGAAGCTTACTTTCGAAATTCCAGAAGCGGAATTAAGAGATAACCCATTAATTAATGACCAAAACTAATCTTAAAGTCATACAATTAAGTAATATTGAAAACCACCTCAACAGAGGTGGTTTTTTTTTATCTTTCCATCACAAAATTAATCATGGAGAAACAAGAAATTTATGGTGTTAGAGCCATTATTGAATGTATTGAAGCTAAACAATCTATTGAAAAAGTATGGCTATTGAAAGGACAAGCTAGCCCTATTTTTAAACAGCTAGAGCATCTTTTAAGAGAAAATAATGTTGCGCACAGCTACGTCCCTAAAGAACGCTTAGATCGCTTTAATGCAAAAAATCATCAAGGAGCTATTGCCGCTATTTCACCAATTGATTTTGTTCCCTTAGAAGAAATGATTGAAAAGGCAATGGGCAAAGACAGTCCGCCGCTATTTTTATTATTAGATCAAATAACGGATACCCGCAATCTAGGGGCCATCATTAGATCGGCTTCTGCCACGGGAGTAGATGGGATCATCCTACCTCAAACGGGGAGCGCGAGAATCAATTCAGATACCATTAAAACTTCTGCTGGAGCAATTTTTACGGTACCATTAGCAAAAGTAGATCATTTAAAAGATGCCATTTATCAACTTCAAGCAAATGATATTATTACTGTAGGCATGTCAGAAAAAGCAGAAAATACTGTTTACCAAGAAAAAATTGCCGGACCGCTTGCCTTAGTAATGGGATCAGAAGAAAAAGGGATCGCTAAGGGGACTTTAGGCATTTTAGACAAAATTGTTAAACTACCAATGCTGGGCAACATTTCATCGCTTAATGTGTCTGTGGCATGTGGCACAGTACTATATGAAGTGGTGCGACAACGTAACTACAATTAAACATGCAATCACCATTAGCAGAACGTTTACGCCCACAAACTTTAGCCAACTATGTTGGTCAAAGTCATTTAGTGGGGGAACAGGGAGCACTCTCTCAAATGATCGCTAGTGGTAACTTACCTTCGTTACTTTTATGGGGACCGCCGGGGACAGGTAAAACTACCTTAGCCACTTTGATTGCAAAAACACATGAACGTCCTTTTTATAATCTTTCTGCCATACATTCTGGTGTTAAAGAAGTGAGAGAGGTCATTGAAAAAGCAAAACAAGCTGGTGGACTTTTTACCAATAAAGGACCCTTGCTCTTTATCGATGAAATCCACCGTTTTAGTAAATCCCAACAAGACTCTTTATTAGGTGCAGTAGAAAAAGGCTACGTTACCCTTATCGGTGCAACCACAGAAAATCCCAGTTTTGAAGTCATTAACGCCCTTTTATCCCGTTGTCAAACCTTTACCCTAAAACCCCTTCAAGCAGCTGATTTAAGGACATTATTGAAAAGAGCCATCGAAACAGATGTTGAATTAAGTAAATACAAAATTGACCTTAAAGAAGACAAAGCCCTATTGAGTTTATCAGGGGGAGACGCAAGAAAACTCCTCTCGCTTTTAGAACTGGTGGTGCTCTCTGCAACTGATAAAGAGATAAGCATCACAAATGACTTAGTTTTAAAACAAGCACAAACCAATACCGTATTATTTGATAAAAAGGGAGACTTACATTACGATATTGCTTCGGCTTTTATAAAATCAATTCGCGGGAGTGACCCAAACGCTGCAGTATATTGGTTGGCGCGATTAATTGAAGGCGGAGAAGATGTGAAATTTATCGCAAGAAGATTATTGATTTCTGCTTCAGAAGATATTGGGAATGCAAATCCTACTGCTTTAGTATTAGCGAATACCACTTTTCAATCTGTGCAAGCAATTGGATTGCCAGAAGCAAGAATAATCTTAAGTCAGTGTGCGACCTATCTCGCCTGTAGCCCAAAGAGTAATGCAGCATATTTAGCCATTAATAAAAGCCTACAAATGGTCAAAGAAACAGGAAACCTAGCTGTGCCCTTACATTTGAGAAATGCCCCTACTCAGTTAATGAAAGAACTAGATTATGGGAAAGGTTATCTCTATGCACATGACTATCCCAATAATTTCGTCCAACAAAATTACCTCCCCGAAGAGATTCAAGGGACCGTATTTTATCAACCAGGAGGAAATCCAAAAGAAGAACAGTTTAAACGTTTCTTAAACGATCGCTGGGGAGAACACTACCGCTATTAAATTCTTTTCCAAAAGAAGGGTGTAAACAAAATCAAAACGGTGAAAAGCTCTAAACGTCCAAGCAACATTAAGAAGGACGCCCACCATTTTCCTGCCATAGATAATCCGTTAAAAGAAAAAGCTGGTCCAAAATCTCCTAAAGCAGGCCCTACATTTCCTAAACTTGATGCAGCTACTCCAATTGACGAAACAAAATCAAGCCCTAGAATGGAAAAGCCCAGTGTACCGATGATAAATGACAGCATATACAAAATAAAAAAGCCGTAAATGTTTTGGATTACATTATCCTGTACAACAACTTTATTGTAGCGAATTTGCAAAACTGCATTAGGGTGCAAAGCACGATTAAATTCTAAGAATCCACTTTTAATCATTAAATAATGTCGCACTCCTTTTATCCCACCAGAGGTTGAGCCAGCTGACCCACCCATAAACATTAAGGCAAAAAAGAGCACGGTCAAAACAGGAGTCCAAGCTGTAAAATCTGCCGTTACAAAACCAGTAGTTGTCACGACGGCTACAATTTGAAATAAAGCGTGCCTAATCGCACTTTCAACTTCGCCTAGAACCTGTGGGTGATTAAAAGATGTTGAAGCAGATAAATCTACTTTAGTATAAAGAACTACTGCTACAATTAAAGCAGAAAAGAAAATCATTCTACTAAAAAAACGAAACTCTTCGTCCTTGAATATTTTTTTTATTTGTCCCGTTAAGGCAAAATAACTCAATACAAAATTGACCCCAGCAACAAACATGAAAAAAATGATAATATATTGTATCAAAGGTTGATTATTCCAGAAAGCTACACTGCTGTTCTTTGTAGAAAACCCCCCAGTAGACACTGTACTCATAGCATGGTTAACAGCGTCAAAAAGTGACATTCCAGCAAACCATAACAAGGTCGTTTCAACAAGTGTAAAGCCTACATATATATACCACAAACGTTTTGCCGTATCTGTAATTCTAGGATGTAATTTATCACTACTTGGTCCAGGGGCTTCAGCCGTGAACAATTGCATCCCCCCGATCCCTAAAAGCGGTAAAATTGCAATCGCTAAAACAATGATTCCCATCCCCCCGATCCAATGGGTTGTACTGCGCCAAAATAGCACTCCCTTTGGGACGACTTCGATATCTGCAAGAACAGAAGAACCTGTAGTTGTGTAACCAGACATTGTTTCAAAAAAAGCACTTGATACATCTGTAAAAACACCAGTAAACAAATAGGGTAACATTCCAGAAATTGTCATTAAGAGCCAGCCTAAACTCACCACGAGATATCCTTCTCTTTTGTTTAACTGCTTCGTGTGATTTCGACTAATCAACATTAAAATAATCCCCACAAGTAAAGTGAGTAAGGCCGCTAGTGATAAAGGAAGGGTTTGTCCATCTTTCGTTAGCATACTCACAAAACTTGACAAAAGCATAAAACTGCCATTAAACAAGAGTAAAACTCCCATCAAATAACATATAATTTCGCTGTTTAGCTTGTACATCTTAGAGGAATAAACTTTCTACTTTGCTAAGCGCCCTGGGTAAACTACAAACCACCACACGGTCACCAGCATTGATTTTATAATCTCCTAAAGCAATGATTCCTTGCCCTTCTTTAATCACCCCACCAATGGTAGCAGAACGTGGAAAATCAATATCCCTAATTAACATCCCATTTACTTTTGATTCTGGTTTTACGATAAACTCTAGAATTTCAGCATTTAAACTATTTAGGGTGGTTAGGTCAACCACTTCTCCCCTTCTAATATAACGGAAGATCGTATTCGCAGTAAGTAATTTTTTATTGATCAATGTATCAATCCCTATCGATTGAGACAACTGGAAATAATCCATGTTTTCTACTAAGGCAATGGTTTTCTTAACCTTTTTAGATTTTGCCATTAGACAGGACATAATATTGGTTTCAGAATTTTCTGTCACACAAATAAAAGCATCCATTGCGGCTAGACCCTCTTCTTCGAGTAATTCTACATTTCTACCATCGCCATGGATAACCATAGCGTCTGGCACTTGATCAGAGAGTTCAAAGGCTTTATTCTTATTTTGCTCTACTAAGACCACATTAAACTTTTTTGCCAGAAGAGATTTAGCCGTACTAAGGCCTATTTTACCTCCCCCAAGAATCATTACATTCTTGATGACTTCTTTGTTTTTTCCGGTTAGTTTATAGAGTTCTTCCACCCCCTCTTTAAGGGTAATAAAATACACTAAATCATGCGCTTCAAAAGGAGTATCCCCTCTAGGGATTACCGTATATTGAGTCCCTTTGCGCTGCAAGGCTATGGGCATAAAGTGTACATCTGGAAAAATCTGCGCAGCTTCTTTTACCGTCTTCCCGACAAAAGGAACACTTTCTTCTAAGGTAGTTCCTACCAGGGTTAAAGCCCCCTCTTCAAACTCATAACTATCACTAAAAGCAGATTGATCAAGCAGTTGCTGAATTTCTGTCGAAGCGAGTTCTTCTGGGGAAATCAATTCATCTACCCCTAATTTTTCAAAACTAATCTCGCCTTGATTATGGATAAATTCTTCGTTAGAAATACGGGCAATGGTTTTTATACACCCTAACTGTTTTGCCAAAGCACAAATAGTAATATTTGTCGTTTCTTGCTCTGTCACGGCAATAAACAAGTCAGCAGTAGCAACATTAGCATTCTTCATTAAATCTAATGAAGTGGCGTCTCCTTTTATCGCCTTGATATCCAAATGATTCTCGGCATAATTTAACCGCTCTTTATGGGTATCTATTAAAGTAATGTCTTGCGATTCGAAAGAAAGTAATTTAGCTAAATGAAATCCTACCTCTCCAGCGCCAGCAATGATAATTCTCATCTTTTGTTGTTCGAAAACTTAAACAAATATAGTGAAGTTTGATTCGAAACTAGTGGCATAATTCTCTATAAATTATTGTAAAGGAAGTATCTTTGTGGTCTATGAAAAAGACGGTTACTCCTTATAAAGGCTCTCAATCGAGTAAAAAAGAACAGGTCACAGAGATGTTTGATGGAATATCTAAACAATACGATTTACTTAATCGCGTGATTTCTTTAGGCATTGATCAGTCTTGGCGGAGAAAGGTAGTCCGCCTTGCAGGAGAGAATAAACCAGAACGAATTATTGATGTTGCAACAGGAACAGGAGATCTAGCCATTGCCCTCAAAGAAACTGCTGCAAAGGAGATCATTGGATTAGATATTTCACCGGGTATGCTTTCTGTAGGAGCAGAAAAAGTAAAAGATTTGGCTCTTGATCAACAAATAGAAATGGTATTAGGAGATGGTGAAAAACTTCCCTATCCCGATAATCATTTTGACGTGGCTACAGTCGCCTTCGGGGTGCGCAATTTTGAAGATCTAGAACAAGGACTTTCTGAAATCTTTCGCGTCTTGCGATCAAAAGGCACATTGCTGGTTTTAGAAACAGCAGTACCCACACGTTTTCCTTTTAAACAGGGTTATAAAATCTATAGTGGAATACTAGTTCCCCTTATTGGGAGACTGTTTAGTAGAGATCAAAAAGCCTATCAATATCTAACAGACTCTGCAGCAGTATTTCCACATGGCCCTGCTTTCAACAATATTTTGGAAAAAATTGGGTTTATAGAGGTAGAAGACAACCCACAAACCTTAGGGGTTGCTTCCATATATCGTGCGACAAAGCCCTAAAACGTCATTATTACTTCTGTTTTGTTGTTTCTTTTTT
>CBFHRA010000006.1:100210-102070 GCA_965658115.1 Candidatus Arcticimaribacter sp.
TAAAATGCTTGACTTTGGTGCGGTAGTAGAATACACAGAAGCTCCTGGAAACGAAGTACTACTTCACGTTAGTGAATTAGCTTGGGAACGCACAGAAAACGTTTCTGATGTAGTTAATATGGGAGATATCCTTGAAGTAAAATACTTTGGGATTGACTCAAGAACCCGTAAAGAGAAAGTATCGCGCAAAGCTTTACTTCCTAGACCAGAGAGAAAAGAACGTCCAAATAAGGACTAAATTCTTGATGAATAAAAAAAACCACTCTTTTGAGTGGTTTTTTTTTGCCCTTGATGTAACAATTTTGACTTTTGAACGTATAAAGAAGTATAATAATCATATTCAATGAGACAACTTAAAATTACCAAACAGGTAACCAATAGAGAAACCGCCTCCTTAGACAAGTATTTACAAGAAATAGGAAAGGTTGATTTGATCAACGCAGAGCAAGAAGTTGAATTAGCACAACGCATAAAAGCCGGCGATCAAATTGCCCTTGAAAAGTTGACAAAAGCTAACCTTCGATTTGTGGTTTCTGTAGCCAAACAATACCAAAATCAAGGATTAACCTTACCTGATTTAATCAATGAAGGAAATCTAGGATTAATCAAAGCAGCAAAACGTTTTGACGAAACACGTGGTTTTAAGTTTATCTCTTATGCAGTATGGTGGATTCGCCAGTCTATCCTTCAAGCATTAGCAGAGCAATCCCGTATTGTTCGTTTACCCTTGAATAAAATTGGTTCGATCAATAAAATCAATAAAACCTATGCCTTTTTAGAGCAAGCCCATGAGCGTGCCCCTTCTGCAGAAGAAATTGCAAAAGAATTAGACATGACGGTGAATGACGTAAAAGAATCTTTAAAGAATTCTGGTCGTCACGTATCGATGGATGCGCCCTTAGTAGAGGGAGAAGACTCTAACCTTTATGATGTATTAAATAGTGGTGAGTCTCCAAACCCAGATCGTACTTTATTACACGAATCATTAAAAACTGAAATTGAGCGCGCACTAGAAACCCTTACTCCTCGTGAGGCAGATGTGGTTCGTCTTTATTTTGGATTAGGAGATCAACATGCTATGACGCTTGAAGAAATAGGAGAAACGTTTGATTTAACACGTGAACGAGTTCGCCAAATCAAAGAAAAAGCGATTCGACGTTTAAAACACACCTCGAGAAGTAAAATTTTAAAAACCTATCTAGGATAAATTTCCAAGCAAGCTATACCGGCTTGCTTTTTTTTATGAAAAAACTCATTGCACCCTCTGTGTTAGCAGCAGACTTTGCTAACCTTCAACGCGACAGCGAAATGTTAAATAACAGTGAAGCAGATTGGTTTCACATTGATATAATGGATGGCGTTTTTGTGCCCAATATTTCTTTTGGCATGCCTGTATTAAAAGCCATTGGTGAGCATGCTAAAAAACCCCTAGATGTCCATTTAATGATTGTTGATCCAGATCGCTATATCGACACTTTCGCAGATTTAAATGCAGCCATTTTAACGGTGCATTATGAAGCTTGCACACATTTACATAGAAGTTTACAAAAGATTAAATCTTGCGGTATGAAAGCGGGTGTTGCATTAAACCCTCACACTCCTGTTCATCTTTTAGAAGACATCATCCAAGACATTGATTTAGTTTGCTTAATGAGTGTGAATCCTGGCTTTGGTGGGCAGTCTTTTATTGAGAATACTTATGCAAAAGTAAAGGCATTAAAACAACTTATTACTGACAAAGGTGCTAGAACGCTAATTGAGATTGATGGAGGCGTTACAGACCAAAACGCGAAGGCCTTGACTGAGGCTGGAGCAGATGTTTTAGTCGCTGGAAGTTTTGTTTTTAAATCAGACAACCCA
>CBFHRA010000007.1:0-98545 GCA_965658115.1 Candidatus Arcticimaribacter sp.
ACCAACTGATTATGAGTCAGCTACTCTAACCAACTGAGCTATAGGACCCGTTCTTTCGCCGCAGCGAAATATTTACATAAGGCAAAAATAATAAATGAATCAGCTATAACGCAGACTTGTGCGGTCTTTTTTTTGAAATAAGCCTTCACTTCTTTTTAAAGCAAAAAACGTAATGATTAATCCCTTTCCAAAAAAACCTTGGACAATCAACTGCTTTTCGTAATTTTAAGTAACCATAAATCACCTTTTGTATGAAAACATTACTACTCATATCGCTGTTTTCGCTTTATCCAACTTCCGGTGCTTTCCCAGATGATTGCCGTGTTAGGTTGCGCTATCTCAACTTTAATGAGATGAGCGAAAAAGAACATTTACAATGGCTCAACTGTGCCTTTGATGCCTTAAAAGGCGGAGAAGACCAACACCTAAAGACTTATGAAGAGTGGCTGGGAAGCACCCCAGACTATATCGCTTTTCAAAAAGCGTGGGAAGAAACTTTTATTGTAGAAAGTAAGAAATAGGAAAATTCACAACTACCACTTTAATTGAGTACTTTTAAATCAAATTAAAGTCGTTTGCTGTGATTGTTGCATTAAAAAGTCTTTTTGGAGAAATTTTTGAAGAAGCCTTACTCGAAGAAATTACTAGGGTTGGCACCCTAAGGGATGTCCCTGCAGACTTTGAATTAATGGATATAGGCGAGCCGATTAAAGGTGTTCCTTTAATGTTAAGTGGTGCTATTAAAATTTCCCGTGAAGATATCAATGGGGATGAACTCTTGCTTTATTATCTAGAAGAAGGGGATTCTTGCACCATGACGATGGCCTGGGAAATGGGCCAGCAAAAAAGTCAAATCCGTGCGGTTACAGAACTTCCCTCACAATTAATCATGGTACCCTTAACTGCGGTAGAAGACTGGTCTACACGTTTTCCCTCCTGGCGAAAATTTATTTTTCAAAGCTATCACAAACGTATGGAAGAATTGTTAGCCACCGTCGACAGTATCGCTTTTGATCAACTAGAAAAACGCCTCTGGGAATATTTATTGGAAAAGAAAAGGGTCGTAAAAGCGAACACCTTGTCCATTACTCATCAAACCATTGCCCAAGAAATGCACAGCTCTAGGGTGGTCATTTCTCGTTTGCTCAAGCGACTTGAAGTAGAAAATAAAATCCGTTTGCATCGCAACGCCGTTGAGCTTTTTGAGCCAGTGTAACTTGGGTTACATTAAGTCTGGAGTAGCTATTGTACTTTTGCTGTAATAATGAACCTGATAAAACAATTCTTTCCGGTTTTTGAATGGGCAAAAGACTATTCTTCTTCTGCCTTAAAAAATGATGCCTTTGCAGGTTTGACTGTGGGAATTATGTTAATCCCTCAAGGAATGGCCTATGCTATGATTGCTGGCTTACCTCCTGTTTATGGATTATATGCCGCCCTTTTTCCACAAGTGGTTTATGCGCTTATGGGGACCTCTAGACAACTGGCCGTGGGGCCAGTCGCCATGGACTCCCTTTTAGTCGCAGCAGGTTTGGGAGCGCTCTCTTTAAGTTCTACAGGAGAGTATATTGCTTTAGCGACTTTTTTGGCCTTGTTTATGGGGGGGATTCAACTGCTTTTAGGAAGTCTAAAACTAGGCTTTCTTGTCAACTTTTTATCGAAGCCAGTCATTAGCGGGTTTACCTCTGCGGCAGCCATTATCATCGCGTTAAGTCAACTCAATCATCTTTTAGGAATTGATCTTCCTAGAAGTAACAAAATACACGAACTTTTTTCCTTTTTGTTGGAATTAGGCCCTCAAGCGCATTTATTAAGCGTCCTTATTAGTGTCTTGGGGGTTTCTTTTTTGCTCCTTGTCAAACGCTTCTTTCCCCAACTCCCTGGCGCGTTAATTTTGGTGCTGTTAGGCACCTTTATAGCAGCGCAAAACAATTGGGAGGCACTAGGGGTTAAAGTCGTAAAAGAAATCCCAGAAGGCCTTCCTGCCTTTCAACTCCCCAGCGCTAGTTTAAGTCAGACCTATGATTTAATTCCATTGGCCCTTACTTTAGCCTTGATTGCTTTTATGGAAGCCATCTCTGTCGCAAAAGCCATTGAAGAAAAAGAAAAAACCAATCACCTCAACGCTAACCAAGAATTAATCGCTTTAGGAACTGCGAATATTATTGGCTCCTTATTTCAATCTTACCCTACTACAGGAGGGTTTTCTCGCACCGCAGTCAATCATGATGCAGGAGCTAAGTCTGGCGTTGCTGCCTTGTTTAGCGCTGCTGTTGTAGGGCTTACACTTCTCTTTTTTACCGCTTTCTTTTATCATCTTCCTACCGCAATTTTAGGCGCTATTATCCTAGTAGCTGTTGGAAAATTAATCGATTTAAGCTACCCTAAACAGTTATGGAAAAACAACCGAAATGAATTTTACATTCTTGCCTTTACTTTTTGCATCACCTTATTTGTAGGGATTAAAGAAGGTATTATGCTGGGCGTTTTTGTCGCTTTATTATATATGATTTATCAAAACACTCAGCCACATATTGCTGTTTTAGGCCGCATCAAAGACACCCATTATTTTAAAAATATCGATCGTTTTACAAAAGATGTGGTGACTTATCCCCAGGTGCTTATCCTTCGTTTTGACGGGCAACTTTTCTTTGGAAATCAACGCTATTTTAAACAAGAATTTTCAGCCTTAATTGAGGCACAAGAGCAGCCCATAAAACACCTCGTCATTGCCGCAGCACCCATTAGCTATATTGATGCAACAGCCTTTGAAATGCTCTCCAGTTGGATAGAAGAATTAAACACTCAAGGCATCACCATTCACTGGACAGGGTTAAACGGTCCATTGCGGGATCGTTTTCATAAAAAAGGAGTGTTTGGCACTTCTAATAAAATATCTATTTATTCTTCTTTAGATGCAGCCTTAAATGCCATCCAAGGTTCTGCACCTTCTGAAATCGAAAAATCAATCGCTTCACAGCGAAATAAAATTTAATTTTACACCTATTATGATTATTGAACAAATTTACACCGGATGCCTCTCTCAAGGGGCGTATTATATCGAAAGTCAAGGAGAAGTCGCTATTATTGATCCTTTAAGAGAAGTCCAGCCTTATTTGGATCGTGTGGCTAAAGCCAAAGCGAAAGTGAAATACATTTTTGAAACACATTTTCACGCCGACTTTGTCAGTGGACACCTTACCCTTTCTAAAGAAACAGGAGCCCCCATTGTTTATGGGCCTAATGCTAATCCAGACTTTGAGGTTATTATCGCACAAGACGAACAGGTTTTCCCGCTTGGAGAAGTAAGCATTGTCGCTTTACACACACCCGGGCATACCATGGAAAGCACCACCTATTTACTAAGAGATAAAGACGGGAAAGACCATGCTATTTTTAGTGGTGACACCCTTTTTCTAGGCGATGTAGGGCGTCCAGATTTAGCCCAAAAAGCCAATAGTATCACCCAAGAAGATCTCGCCGGCTACTTGTTTGATAGCCTTCGAAATAAAATCATGCCCCTTGCAGATGACGTAACCGTTTATCCCGCACACGGTGCTGGTTCTGCCTGCGGAAAAAACATGATGAAAGAAACCGTTGACTCTTTAGGGAACCAAAAAAAGATGAACTATGCTTTGAGAGCAGACATGACCAAAGAAGAGTTCATCAAAGAAGTTACAGATGGACTCTTACCACCCCCCTCTTACTTCCCCTTGAATGTAAAGATGAACAAATCTGGCTATGAAGATATTGACCAGGTGCTCGAAAGAGGAACACGCGCTTTAAACCCAGAAGAGTTTGAGGCAATGGCAAATGCACAAGATGCATTGATCTTAGATGTGCGTCATCAAAACGACTTTGTACAAGGACACATTCCGCAGTCTATCTTTATTGGGATTGACGGAGGCTTTGCACCGTGGGTAGGCGCATTAATTGCCGATGTCAAACAACCCCTACTCCTGATCACCCCAGAAGGAAGAGAAGAAGAAACCATTACCCGCTTATCACGCGTTGGTTTTGATCAATCCCTAGGTTATCTCGACGGAAGTTTCGCTGCCTGGAAAGCCGCTGGAAAAGAATATGACAGCATTAGCAGTGTAGAAGCTCAAAGCCTTGAAACTGCCGTTGCTCAAAACGAAGCAACTGTTTTTGACGTCCGTAAAGACGGTGAATTCCTTTCAGAACACATTGAAGGTGCTACTAACACACCGCTGGATTTCTTAAACGATCACTTAGCAGCATTTCCAGAAAACGGAAGCTTTTTCTTGCACTGTGCCGGTGGGTACCGCTCTGTCATTGCTGCCTCTGTACTTAAAAAACGTGGCATCCACAATATGATCGATGTTAAGGGTGGCTTTAAAGCCATCAAAGAAACTAATATTACACTAACGGACTATGTTTGTCCTTCAACACTTTAATTGATAATGATAGATTTTTTACTTCAACCATGGCCCTGGTATTTTAGTGGCCCTATGATCGCTTTTGTTCTTTTCTTGCTGCTATGGACAGGGAAAACCTTTGGCATGTCCTCCAACTTACGCACTTTATGTGCGGCCTTAGGGGCCGGAAAAAAAGTGTCCTTTTTTCAATTTGACTGGAAAGCGCAACGCTGGAATCTAGTCGTTGCCTTAGGCGCTGTTGTGGGAGGATATATTGCCGCAAACTTTCTAAGCGTTTCAACTGCTGTCGCGATTTCAGAAAGTACCATCGCACAATTAAACGGCATGGGAATTCAAGACGCTGGACAAGCCTATATGCCGGCTTCGCTTTTTAGTTTAGAGGCGTTTAGCACGCCAAGGTCACTCTTGATTTTAAGCCTTGGAGGCTTCTTTGTAGGCTTTGGTGCTCGTTATGCCGGGGGCTGTACTTCTGGTCATGCCATCTCTGGATTGAGTAATTTCCAGTTGCCGTCTTTAATCGCTGTCATCGGTTTCTTTATCGGTGGCTTATTTGTTAATCACTTTTTATTACCCTACTTATTATAATGCGCACTATCGTCTATTTCGCCATCGGAATCCTCTTTGGAATCACCATGTTTAAATCAGAAGCCGCCTCGTGGTTTCGCATCTATGAGATGTTTCAATTCAAGGCCTTCCATATGTATGGCATTATTGGCTCTGCTTTATTTTGCGGAGCAATCATTACTTACTTATTGAAAAAGTTTAAGGCAAAATCTATTCTTGACGGAAGCGAAATCGTCATTGCTGATAAAGAAAGTGGCTGGAAACGCTACCTCTTCGGGGGCTTATTTTTTGGTTTTGGCTGGGCCATTTCTGGCGCCTGCCCCGGGCCGATGTTTACCACCTTAGGTGCTGGCTTTTTTCCTATTCTAGTGGTTATTGCGACGGCTACCTTTGGGACATTTTGCTACGGTTTACTGCAAAAACACCTACCGCATTAAAGTGCACTGGGGATCCACGAAGCAATGGTTTGCCCTACTTGTATCGCCCAGTCATATGCATAGGCTTTGGCAAAAATAAAGCCGATAAATGCCACATATAGGCCTAACAAAAGAAAGGCATGTATTTGCTTTAAGCCATTGTTGAAATAGTAAATCAGAAAAGCAACGATGGTCAAAATGACCAAACTGGCCTGTAATTCAGCGACATTTGCAACGGTCTCTGGCGTCATGACGATGGGGCCATTAAATAGCGTAAACGCAAATAAGGGAAAGCCTAAGGCAAAACAGATGTCAAAGATATTGCTCCCTAGCGCATTCGCCACCGCGTCGTCATATTGTCCCGCGACAGCATCGCGATAAGATAAGATGGTGTCTGGAACAGAGGTGGCCGCCGAGGCTAAAACAACCGCGATAAAATAAGGCGCAATCCCCAACTCTTCTGAAAGTAATTCGCAAGAATGTATCAAAACAATACAAGCTAAGCCGATCACTAACATCGAAAAGAGCAAAAGCATCCAGGCGTTAGCGGTGTTGATTTTTTTACGCACAAAAACATCTTCAAAGTCTAACAGCACTAGTGCTTTTAAAACCGACTGCTTTCGCTCCATGCTTTTTCCCTCCAGCTCTTCTGGTTTTTCTTCTACTGCTGTGGTCTCTTCCTTTTTTTTCATGGTGCCAAACATATAAGCGACATAAACCACATAGGTCAACATAAGCACTAATCCGTGGACCCAAGTAAGGTGATTTCCAGAGACCATGTAGATCAAAATTAATTCTGCGATGATTAATCCTATCCCATCTCTAAGAATGACCTTTCTAGACACATTTACTTTATGGGCAATCCCATAGCCGATTACAGCTAAAATGGCTACTGCAGGAATAATCATTCCGTTAAAAATCGCACTCCCCGCTGTTGTTCCAATTCCGAAGGCAAAGTTGTCTACCTCGCCTAAAAGCATTAAACTAAATAAGGTCGTAAAGAGTTCTGGAATCGAGCTACCCACGGCATTGATGGTAGCGCCGCGAACACCATCGGTTAAGTTTCTTCCTAAGTATCCAGAGGCGACTTCAAAGCCGTCACTGGATCGCCAAATAATAAGCATTGATAAGGTGATGGCAAAAAGAGCAGAAAGTGTAACCATTTAGTGTGTTTGAGGAACAAATTTACAGTTAAATTTTATCTTTTTAAGGCTTTCCTACAAGAAGAGCGTGTAGCATAAACGGCGAATTTTTTGTAAATTTAGAATCATGGGATATTTTTTAAGCAACATACTGGTTTACGGCTTTCTCTTTTTTTTGGTCGTTGTGGGATATAATGCTTTACGCGAAATGCGCAACAAAAAGAAATAATCGTTAGGAAGTCCGTACTTTTGCTAAAAAGCTAGAAAAATGAAATCTTCCAAAAAACCCGATGGGGTGGCATGGGATGAAGAAAATCAAGCGTATATCGCTAAACTTCTTCCTTATGCAACCAGCAATAGTAGCCCCGTGATTAGCATTCCTAATGTGGATGCTTTTAAACAAAAGGGGGTTGAAAAAGTTTCTAAACAATTCCAGGCTGAACTTGAAGACTTACAAAATAAAATCAAACAGTTTGTAACACTTGCGTCAGACACACAAGAAGTCTATTCAGCAAAGTTTAAATTTGAACCTATAGTAGGGGAAAGTTATCACCTCTATGCTGGGAAAAATGGAGAAAACTTTCTCTCTCTTATTTCTCCAGATAGCTGGAACAAGGAGTTTTTGGGCACCTTTAGACTCAACGGAGAGTATAAGTGGGAACGTCAAGATTAACGAAAAACCTGGCTGCCATAACCCACGCCATTTTCGTCAAATTGTATCCCAACGCCAAGATAAATATAATCTCCCATCATGTTTTTATAATGTGGGGGGCTGTTTTTCCAGCCTTCTACCATGCATTCTGCTAAGGCTTCAGAAGAACGCGTGTCGCCACAAGTAGACACGTTTTGAAACCATGGCACTTGGGCAATGTTTTCTGCCACCCCTATAAAGTTGTTCCCTACTCTTCTCCAGGGCTGGATCTTTAACTTCTCTGCTCGAGTAACCGGCGTTAAGCCGTCGGGGTCAACATGACTGTAAAAACTTTTGGCCACCATATTATCGCTATGATATTGCGCTAATTGGTCTAAGCTATCTAAGGCCTTATAAGGCTTAAGCCCTTTAGCAAGCCTAATACGGTTCGTTTTTTCAAAAATCAAACGTGATATTTCTTCGGTATTTTGTTGTGCAATTCCTTGAAAAGAAAGCAACAATAGCAAGAATAAAGCAGTATGCATTAAAGGGTTTTTCAAAATAGAAATATTAGTCCAACAAATATGCTTAATTTTACACAATAATCACGCCATGGAAAGTCCAAGACAAAAAAAGATTGCCGCATTACTGCAACAAGAAATCGCTCAACTTTTACAGGGAGCTGTTCGAAAAGAAGGCGTAAGCAATCTTTTGGTCTCCGTTACAAAAGTGAATGTTACCGTTGACCTTTCAATTGCAAAGGTTTATTTAAGTCTGTTCCCGTCTAAAGACGCTGCAACTTGGCTTGAAGGAATTCAATCTAACGCTTTTCAAGTAAAACACGACCTTGCTCAGATTCTTAAAAATGAGTTGAGGCGTGTCCCTGAACTCCTTTTTTTTATGGACGACTCCTTAGATTATATTGAAGGGATTGATGCTGCTTTGCAATCCCCAGAAAACCCCATTATTGAACGAGAAAAACTAGCCAAACGCAAAAAGAAATAAACGGTGCAGGTCCCCTTTTTTATTGCATTGCGTTACTTTTTTACCAAAAGCAAACAAAGTATTATCAACTTGATTAACCTCATTTCTATTGGGGTCGTTCTGGTTGCCACCGCATCTCTCTTTATCGTCTTAAGTGCCTTTAGTGGCTTGAAAGACTTTGGCCTTTCTTTTAGCAATTCCTTTGACCCAGATATACGTGTTAGTGCCTCTTTTGGGAAAATACTAACTGTTGATTCTCTTCAGCTTAATGCGATTAATCAACTCAAAGATGTGATGCTCGCAACTCCTATCTTAGAAGAAAAGGTCTTTTTGTCGTTTAACAATAAAAATCAAGTCGCCCTTTTAAAAGGGGTCGATAAAGGCTATACAGATGTAGTTCAAATTGAGGAGTTAATCGTTAGTGGGAATTGGTTTAGAAACGATTTTGACGAAGTGGTTGTCGGCGGCGGTATCGCCAATAATTTAAGCCTTGGGGTGTACGATTATACCTCCTTCTTAACACTTTCAGCCCCAAAACGCAAAGGAGGCTTGGGCCTGGGGAAAAACCCCTTTAAAAAAGAAACAGCCCTTGTTTCTGGGATCTATTTTGCTAATGAAGAGCTGGATAAAAAATACCTCTTTGCTAAAATTGATCTAGCACAACGTTTACTACAGCGGTCCCCTACAGACTATAGCGCGATTGAAATTAAAACTTCTGGTAATCCCGACTTAGGCCTATTGTCCCAAAAAATAAAAACAATCTTAAAACAAGAGGTTAATGTCCTCAACAGAGCACAACTCAACGCCGCTTTGTACAAAATGCTCAACACAGAAAACTTAGCGGTTTATCTGATTTTTAGTTTAATCATCATCATAGCATTGTTCAATGTTGTGGGTTCTTTAATCATGATGTTTTTAGACAAAAAACCTCAACTAAACATTTTCTTTGCTATGGGGCTAACGCCCAAAGAGATCCAACGTGTCTTCTTTTATCTAGGGGGATTAATTAGCTGGGTGGGGGGTTTACTGGGAATTTTAGTAGGATCGATTTTAGTCCTCTTTCAATACTACTTTCCCTTTTTATATGTCCCGGGAACGAGCCTGGCCTATCCTGTGCTTTTTGAGATCAAAAATTTTATCATTGTGATCTCTACCATTTTGATATTAGGAGTTTTAACCACTGCCTGGGCAACAAGAAATATGGATAAAAAAGCAGGTGTAATTTAAGCCATTACATAATCTCCCCACTCTCTTTCGACATCTGCTAAAGTCGCAAAAACATCTTCAGAAGCGTTAGAGGTAACTAATCGGGTCCGGTACTCTTTAAAGTGTGGAATCCCTTTAAAATAATTGGTGTAATGACGTCGCGTTTCAAGGACTCCCAGGGTTTCCCCTTTCCAATCAATCGACATTTGTAAATGTCTCCTGGCTGCTTCTACCCTTTGTAGAATGGTGGGAGTGGGCATATGCTCTCCTGTTTTAAAAAAGTGTTTTACTTGATTAAAAAACCAGGGGTTTCCTATGCTTGCTCGACCAATCATAGCGCCATCAAGACCGTATTCGTCTCGCATTTCAACCGCGCGTTCTGGAGTATTAACATCACCATTCCCAAAGACAGGAATATGCATGCGTGGATTGTTCTTTACTGCAGCAATGGGTTTCCAGTCGGCGTCGCCTTTATACATTTGTGCGCGGGTGCGCCCGTGGATCGATATGGCCGCACAACCCACATCTTGTAAGCGTTCTGCCACCTCAACAATTTTTATAGAATCGTGATCCCAGCCTAAACGCGTTTTTACCGTTACCGGCAAGTGGGTATGTTCGACCATCGCCTTTGTAAGCTCGACCATTAAAGGGATGTCTTTGAGAATCCCTGCGCCGGCACCTTTACAAACCACCTTCTTTACTGGGCAGCCAAAGTTGATATCGATAATATCTGGTTTTGTCGCTTCAACAATTTCAACAGAACGCAGCATTGAATCAATATTAGAACCAAAGATTTGAATCCCTACGGGGCGTTCTTTTTCGTAAATGTCTAGCTTTTGTACACTTTTTGCGGCATCGCGAATTAAGCCTTCGCTTGAGATAAATTCGGTATAAACAACATCGGCGCCATTTTCTTTACACAGGGCACGAAAAGGCGGATCACTAACATCCTCCATAGGAGCGAGTAATAACGGGAAGTCCCCTAATTCTATGTTTCCGATTTTAACCACAAGTCTATTTTTTTACAAAAATAAACAAAAAAGCCTCCCCACAAACGCGTATATTTGTAACGCTATGAAAGACGGCGCTGTATGAAAAACATTAGAAACTTTTGCATTATCGCACATATCGACCATGGAAAAAGCACCCTGGCCGATAGATTGCTTGATTTTACTGGAGCGGTAAGTGATCGCGAAAAGCAAGACCAATTGCTGGACAATATGGATCTTGAGCGCGAACGTGGAATTACCATTAAATCGCATGCGATTCAAATGGAATACTCCCATGAAGGCGAAACCTATGTGCTCAATTTAATTGACACTCCTGGCCACGTGGACTTTTCTTATGAAGTATCTCGATCTATTGCAGCCTGCGAAGGAGCTTTATTAATCGTCGATGCAGCACAAAGCATACAAGCACAGACCATCTCAAACCTTTATTTAGCATTAGACAACGATTTAGAGATTATTCCCGTGCTCAATAAGGTTGATTTACCCTCTGCTAACCCAGAAGAGGTAACAGACGATATCGTTGATCTATTAGGCTGTAAGCCTGAAGAAGTGATTCCTGCATCTGCAAAAACAGGACTAGGAATTCAAGACATTTTAACCGCAATTATTGACCGTGTCCCAGCTCCAAAAGGGAGTGTAGACGAACCGCTTCAAGCCTTGATTTTTGACTCGGTATACAATCCTTTTCGCGGAGTAGAAACTTATTTCCGTGTGATTAACGGATCCATTAAAAAAGGACAGAAGATTCAATTTATAGCCACAGGAAAAAACTATAATGCCGACGAGATTGGAACGCTAAAGCTCAATCAAGAACCCAAAAAAGAAATTTTTGCAGGAGACGTGGGTTACCTTATCACTGGAATCAAAGAGGCGAAGGAAGTAAAGGTAGGGGATACCATTACCACCCCAGATAATCCCACGCAAAATGCCATTGAAGGTTTTGAAGAAGTCAAGCCCATGGTCTTTGCGGGAATTTATCCTGTAGACACAGAGGATTATGAAGAGTTGCGTGCTTCTATGGAAAAACTGCAACTTAACGATGCGTCTTTAGTCTTTTTACCAGAAAGTTCTGCGGCCCTAGGTTTTGGTTTCCGTTGTGGGTTTTTAGGGATGTTACACCTTGAAATCATTCAAGAGCGTCTAGAGCGAGAATTCAATATGACCGTTATCACAACCGTGCCTAACGTGTCTTATAAGGCTTACACCAAAAAAGATCCCGATGCTGTTATCATGGTCAATAACCCTTCTGATCTTCCAGACCCTTCTGGTATGGATCGCGTTGAGGAACCATATATTCGTGCAAGCATCATTACAAAAGCCGATTTTGTAGGGAATGTAATGTCGCTTTGTATTGAAAAACGCGGGCAAATCACCAACCAAACCTATTTAACACCAGAGCGTGTTGAATTGACTTTTGATATGCCGCTGGCCGAAATTGTCTTTGACTTTTATGACCGTTTAAAAACGGTTTCTAAAGGCTATGCTTCTTTCGATTATTCTCCCATTGGGATGCGCGCCTCTAAACTGGTCAAAGTCGATATCTTATTGAACGCCAATCAAGTAGATGCCCTTTCGGCATTAATCCACGCAGACAATGCCTATACCATAGGAAAAAAGATGTGCGAAAAACTGCGCGAGTTGATTCCGCGTCAGCAATTTGATATTCCGATTCAAGCGGCCATTGGTGCGAAAATCATTTCGCGTGAAACCATCAAAGCCCTGAGAAAAGATGTTACGGCAAAATGTTATGGGGGAGATATTTCGCGTAAGCGTAAACTCCTTGAAAAACAGAAAAAAGGGAAAAAGAAAATGCGCCAAGTTGGAAATGTAGAGATCCCGCAACAAGCCTTTATGGCTGTGTTGAAGTTGAATGACTAATCCTATTGATTCGACAAGTCGAAACTACACTTGATTTAACCCATATTCTCTCGATTCAAAAAAGAATAAAAGAACTTTTCCTATCTTAGACGGAAAGCTCAAACAGCTCTATGGAACTTATTTTACTTGGAATCATTGCCCTTTTAGTGGGGGTTAACCTGTTTCTTTTACTCAAACAAAAGAGTGCTAGAGAAGAAACTAGCGCGCTTAATGCATTGATTAAATTCGAACAACAACTGGCGCAAATTGAAAAACAAGTCAAAGATGATGCGAAACGTAATCGTGAAGAAAGTCAAGGAGCCTTTAAGCTGCAACGAGAAGAATTAACCAAATCTCTAGCACAGTTTGAAGAGCGTTTTGAAAACAACTCAAGGCGATTAAATGAAATCCTAAAAGAGCGTTTTACTACTTTAAATGAAAAACAAACACAACTTAACGCTGAAGCAGAAAAACGCATTAAGGACGTAAGAGATGTTGTCGAAAAACAACTAAAAGAATTGCGCGAAGACAACAGCAAACAATTAGCTGAAGTAAATAAAACGGTGAATGAAAAGCTGCAAAAGACCCTTAATGATCGTTTAAGTCAATCTTTTGAAACGGTAGGAAAACAACTCAAATCTGTACAAGAAGGTTTAGGCGAAATGAAAACTTTGGCCACAGATGTGGGTGGCCTTAAAAAGGTGCTTAGTAATGTAAAAATGCGCGGGGGCTTAGGAGAGGTTCAACTCGCTATGCTATTAGAAAATATTTTAGCCCCAGATCAATACGAAGCAAATGTTAAAACGAAAGCCGGTAGTGATGCAAATGTAGAATTTGCTATCAAACTACCCGGGAAAGATGATGTCAATTCTACCGTGTGGATTCCAGTGGATGCTAAGTTTCCTAAAGACGTATATGAACACCTTCAAAACGCTTATGACGACGGAAATCCAGTGCTTGTAGAACAAGCCCAAAAGGAATTAGAGAATACCATTAAAAAAATGGCCAAGGACATTCGGGATAAATATCTAGACCCACCCAATACAACAGACTTTGGAATCATGTTCTTGCCCTTTGAAGGCATCTATGCAGAGGTGGTTCGAAAAGCCGCTTTATTAGAAACCTTACAACGCGATTACAAGATTATCGTAACTGGCCCCACTACCCTTGCGGCCATACTCAACAGTTTGCAAATGGGCTTTAAAACCCTGGCCATTCAAAAGCGCTCTAGTGAGGTGTGGACAGTATTAGGAGAGGTGAAAAAAGAGTTTAACAACTTTGGTGGGATGATGCAAAAAGCCCAAAAGAATATACAAACCGGTTTAAATCAACTGGATGATGTGATGGGCGTAAGAACCCGCGCCATTGAAAGAAAATTAAAAGATGTAAGCTCTTTAGACGAAGGAGCTTCAAAACCTAAATTAAACAGTCCTATTAATGATAACCTGCTCGAATTTGATCAAGATTAAAATACAATGAAACAATTCCTCTCCCTCTTTGTGGCCCTTTGTAGCCTTTCGCTTTTTGCGCAAAAACAAAAACAACTTGATGCACTTGCAGCAGAATTTACCCAGAAAAGCCTTCCCTTGTTTAAAGAAGTGCTCTCAATTCCTAACGATGCTTTTTATCCCGACTGGATTGAACAAAATGTTCAATGGAGTGAAAAAAACTTTGCCCAAAGAGGCTTTAAAACAGACCGAATTTCAACTCAAGCAGCGCCTTTGTTACTTGCTTCGCGTTCTTTTCCTAAGGCAAAAAAAACAGTCTTGGTCTATCTGCAAATGGATGGACAGCCCGTTGATCCCTCGCGATGGACACAAGACGATCCTTATCAGCCTGTAGTAAAAAAACAAAACGAAGAAGGTCAATGGGAAATAATCGACTGGACAGCACTGGAAAACTATCAGGATGATTGGCGCATTTTTGCCCGTTCTGCTAGTGATGCTAAAGGCCCGGTAGCCATGTTTCTAGCCGCCATGGATGCGATGGCTAAAATAGGGCAAACCCCCAATTATAACCTCAAAGTAATTTTAGATTTTGAAGAAGAATTAGGCTCGCCTAATTTACCAAAGGCGGTGCTCGATAACCGAGAAATGTTAGCCGCAGACCTATTGGTGATTTTTGATGGTCCCATGCATCGCCTAAACAAACCCACTTTGTCTTTTGGCGCAAGAGGTATCGCCACGATCCAACTAACAACTTATGGCCCTATAGTGCCACAGCACTCAGGGCACTTTGGGAATTATGTGCCTAACCCTGCTTTTAAATTAGCTAAACTTTTGGCCTCTATGAAAGATGAGCAAGGAAGGGTTCTTATCCCGGGTTATTATGACGGGATTGTACTTGACCAGGCCACTAAAGACATTTTAAAAGCAACCCCCCACGACGAAAAACAACTCCAAGACTTAATTCAAGTAGGTCATTTTGACCGTGTAGGGCCTAATTATCAAGAAGCTATTCAATACCCATCGCTTAACGTTAGAGGAATGCAGTCTGGCTGGATCAACGAGAAAGTGCGCACCATTATTCCCGCATGGGCAAGAGCAGAAATTGACGTGCGTTTAGTCAAAGAATCTAACCCAGAACGGTTACTGCGTTTAATCAAAGAACATGTCGAAAATCAAGGCTATCTCGTTTTAGACCGTGAACCCACAAAAGAAGAACGATTAGCTCACCCAAAAGTAGCGACTTTTACCAGCAAAGTTTCCTACCAGTCTTTTAGAACTCCTTTAAACTCAGAGATCGGTTTATGGTTGCGCAAGGCTTTGAAGCGCGGTTTTGGCGAGGAACCTATTCGAGTGCGAATGAGCGGAGGATCAATCCCTATTTCTCCTTTTGTCAACACTTTAGACTTACCTGCGGTGGCGGTTCCCACGGTTAACAGAGACAACAACCAGCACAGCCCTAACGAGAACCTTCGCCTGGGGAACTATAGAGATGGTATTAAGACCATCCTCGCTATTTTAACAGAAAAGTTATGATGCGATCCGGCGTTTTATTTTGTTTGATGATGTCCTCTTTTTTAGGGCTTAACGCCCAAAGTTCTTCCTATCAACACGCCCGCTTTAAACAAGGGGATAAGGATTTACCTTATCGAATCTTGTTGCCAGAAAATTATGATGTAAACAAAAAATATCCGCTCCTTGTTTTTCTTCACGGCGCAGGAGAAAGGGGCAACGATAATGAACTGCAACTTACCCATGGCAGCAATCAGTTTTTAACAAAAACCTTTAGAGAAAAACACCCCGCTATTATTGTTTTTCCGCAATGCCCAAAAGAGGGATATTGGGCAACTATCCTCACTCGTGAGACTCCCCTTAAATTTTCTTATCCTAAAAAACCAAAAAACAATCCCATCCTCGATTTAGTCGAAGGAATGCTAAAAAAAGTCCAGTCCACCTATAAAGTGGACAAGAACCGTATCTATGTCGGTGGGCTCTCTATGGGGGGAATGGGAACTTTTGAATTAGTCTATCGCAACCCTAGAAAGTTTGCTGCGGCCTTTGCTATTTGTGGCGGAGCAAACCCAAAGATTGCTCGGAAAATTCGTCGACCCATCTGGCGAATCGATCACGGAGAAGTGGACAGCGTTGTTCCCATTACTCTATCTGAGCAAATGGTCGATGGCTTAAAAAAGAAAAAAGCACAGGTCATCTTTAATCGCTATCCGGGGGTGAATCACAACAGCTGGGACAATGTTTTTGCAGATCCTACTTTTCTCCCATGGCTGTTTTCACAAGGTAAATAAATGAAGCTCGTTCAAACCAATCAAGACTCAAAAGATTTTCAGCAACTGGTGGAACAACTCGACGCAGAACTAACAATTCGCGATGGGGACGATCACGCCTTTTATCACCAATTCAATGGCATTGACGCTTTAGACCATGTGGTTGTCGCCTATGAAAATAATCGGCCCGTGGGCTGTGGTGCTTTTAAAGCCCACAACAAACAGCAGATTGAAATCAAACGCATGTATGTTTTGCCCGCTGCGCGGAAAAAAGGATATGCTGCTGCAATTCTAACAACTTTAGAACGCTGGGCTGTCGAAGTAGGTTTTGGCGAAGCCATCTTAGAAACAGGAAAAGCACAAATAGAAGCGCTTTCTTTTTACCCTAAACAAGGCTATGCTGTGATGCCTAATTTCTCTCCTTACATCGGGGTTGAAAACTCAGTGTGTTTTGAGAAAACACTAAAAAAATAACCCCGCTTCTGCGGGGTTAGGATAACGGTCTTATTGATCCGATGAAAAAACCAAAGTCGCCCTTTGCTCAGGACCCATTTCTCTGGAAGCATTCATGGCTTCAAAAAGTTTTTGAGATTTAAAATCTTGAGGCATTTCAAATGCAGGAGCGTTGTCTACTGTTGCATTCCATGTTACGTGTGAAAAACCAGTGTAAGCGTCTTCAGATCGATCGATCACTTTACTTAACACCCACCAGCGGTGTTGCATGTTTATGACTCTGTCGGCCACAATAGGCTTCCAAACTTCAGATTCATACTGCTCGTAATCGTCGTTTTTTTGTGTCATTGTGTTGAAATAAATTTTATCCCCGGGTTTAAACTCCCCTCCAATTAAAGGAATTTGATCTACTACCGCTTGGGTATAGATGCGGGTTTGCTTTCTGGGAGCCTTCCAGGTGGTTTGCATCTTTTTTATTTTACTTTTAGACATCTTTCCTTTCCATACTTTTTGGACAATGGGCTCATAATCTATTTTTGCATTGCGCTGCTCTTCATTAGCGTAAACATTGAAAATAACATAATGGGGGGCCATCTCAGGGGCATCGTCTGGAAGATCCATTTTCCAAACAGACCAGCCTAACTTTTTCCCTTGAGTCACCAATTCTTGGTTTACTGCCTGGTAAAATTTTTCAATGGCTAAATACTCTTTCTCCGCCCCTTCTTTCAGAACAACAAATTCCGAATTGAATACCTGCGCCTGCATAAAGGCGACACACAAGAACGTAAATAAAACGCACACATTTTTCATAATTAATTGGTTTAATGGTTATTAATATTTTAAAGTTAAAAAAAATAATTCATTTTAAATATAATGGCTTGTCTTTTTAAGGCAGTAGCATTCAAGTACTCACACAAAAAAAGGGCAATAAATATTCATTACAAAGGAGTTTTTTTCCCTTGTGGATTT
The DNA here is from genome assembly GCA_965658115.1 of Candidatus Arcticimaribacter sp. Taxonomy (GTDB): domain Bacteria; phylum Bacteroidota; class Bacteroidia; order Flavobacteriales; family Flavobacteriaceae; genus Arcticimaribacter. The sequence goes on from CBFHRA010000007.1 coordinate 17,360, forward strand.
AATAAAATAAAAAATGGTCATTATCTTCACTAATTATACAATTAGATGGAATTTACACCAAAAACAGGCATAAAGGGCTTAATTGAAAATTGGCGGGGAGATGTAATCGCTGCGATCAGTGTTGCGCTTATTGCACTGCCTTTATCATTAGGAATTGCCCTAGCGGCAGGAGCCCCGGCGATGGCTGGAATTTGGTCTGCGGTAGTTGGTGGAGTAGTAACCACGCTCTATAGAGGGGGGCATGTTTCGGTCAATGGACCCGCAAAAGGCGTGATCGCTGTAATCCTTTACGGTATTACTGTAATGGATGACGGTTCTGGGCAAGCCTTTAATTATGTGTTGGCTGCCATTGTTGTTTCAGGGGCTATACAAGTGCTGCTAGGGGTTTTAAAATTAGGGCGTTTAGCGGATATTTTTCACTCTTCTGTAATTCACGGACTTTTAGCCGCTATTGGGATTATCATTTTTGCGAAGCAAATTCACGTTGCCCTAGGGACGCATTCTGACAGCCCAAATATCATACAAAACCTTGTTGATGCTGTTCTTTATTTACCAGAGGCCAATCCTTTTGTTGTGGTTATTTCAATTGTGGGACTGCTTCTATCGCTCTTTCACTCAAAGATAAGTTTTCGGGTTTTTCAATTTTTTCCTGCACCCATCTGGGTGATCGCTTTTTCGATTCCTTTTGTTTATTTCTTTAATTTCTTTGAGCAACACAGCATGAATTTTCTGGGAAGAGCCTATGAGGTAGGCCCTAATCTATTGTTAGATATTCCCGATAATTTCACCGATTCTATCATGCACCCCAATTTTGGGATGATTAACACGCTTGAATTTTGGATCACGGTCTTTTCTATCCTCATCATTACCAGTATTGAGTCCTTGGCCATCGCAAAAGCCGTAGATAAAATTGATCCATATAAACGAAAAACAGACCTCAATAAAGATCTAACGGGAATTGGTTTAAGCACCATGGCCGCTGGATTGATTGGTGGCTTGCCTATTATTGCGGTAATTATTCGCAGTACCGTCAACATTCACAACGGAGCTAAAACAAAGTGGTCAAATTTATACCAAGGAGTGTTTCTGTTGATCTTAATTGTTGCTTTAAGCCCTATCATGAAACAAGTACCTTTATGTGCTTTTGCCATTTTACTGGTTTACACCGGGTTTAAATTGGCTTCGCCTGCTGTGTTTAAACAAGTGTATAATCAAGGGCCTGAACAGATCATTTTCTTTGTTTTTACCATGGTTTTAACCCTCTATACCAACCTACTCATTGGCTTGATCGGCGGCTCGCTTTTGGTTTTAGCAAGCCATATGTTGTTAGCCAAAGAGCCCATTGCTCAGTTTTTTAGAATGACCTATCGCGCTGGGTCAAGCGTGAGTGAAAATCAAGACGGGAGTTATGATTTGAAAATCAAAGGGATTGCAAATTTCTTAGGGATTCTTAAAGTCGATAAACTCATCCAAGAAATTCCTGCTGGGGCAGATGTCAACATCAATTTGTCTGAAACACGATTAGTAGGGATGACTTATATGGAGTATTTAGTCGACTACTTAAGAATACAAAAAGAGTCTGGAGGGAACGTTGTTATCAAAGGTTTGGATTCGCATGTTTCCTATTCTACGCATAATAGGGCTTTAAAAATTTCTTTGAACAATGCCGCCCCAAAGTTGTCTCCTAGGCAAATTCGATTACAAAACATCGCCAACGAAAACAACTATTCTTTTAACTACAAAGTGGAGTGGGACACGAACTATCTTAAAAAATTCCACTTCTTTGAAATTCGTCCAATTGAACGAAAATCAAATTCTCTAAAGGGTGTATTTGAGGAGATCAATATGTCTTGGGAAATTTCTGATGTTACCTTTAATGAAGGAGACGCTTTTTCTGCAGAGACCTTCAACACTACTCTAATGGTCTTGAAAATAAACAAAGAAATCCCTGTTTTCACCATGGAAAAGGAAGGCTTGTTTGAAAAAATATTTGACCGCGTCATGGCCTTTACTGGATTTAAGGACATCGACTTTGAAATGTACCCCGACTTCTCTAAACGCTTTCTGATTACTGGAAGAGAAGAAGCAAAAATACGCGCGTTTTTTACCGACGAGCTGATTCGCTTTTTTGAAAACCGCCAGATATACCATATCGAAAGTAATGGAGAAGCATTAATCCTTTTTAGTAAAGTCAAATTAGCACGAACAGATGAAACAATCGCGCTGATTGATTATACCAAAGATTTAGCCAAACTCTTAGCATAAAATGACAACCTATGAAACCTGTTTTACTTCTTTTTTCTAGCCTTTTTACTTTAAGCTGTCTTGCACAACAAACCATTGGTAGTGTAGAACGACTTGACCCTTTATTAGACAACATAATTGATTCTTCCGCTAAAGTAGAAATCCTTGCAGATGGCTTTAACTGGTCTGAGGGGCCGGTATGGGTGCCTCAACTCAATGCTGTTTTATTTACAGATGTCCCCGAAAATAAATTATACCAATGGGATGAAACAAACGGACTAAAAGTTTATCTAGACCCCAGTGGTTATACCGGCTATGCGCCAAATGAAAAAAATTCTGGGGGAAATGGATTGATCCTCGACGCTCAAGGAAATCTATTAATCGCACAGCATGGGGACCGAAGAATTGCTCGCGTGGATGCTCCATTGAAAAACCCTGGAAGTTTTACAACTGTGGTTGATCGTTTTAAAGGAAAGCGCTTTCATTCTCCAAATGATCTCATTCTACACTCTAATGGAGACCTCTATTTTACAGACCCCCCTTATGGTTTAAAAGGGGATAAAGACCCCCTTAGAGAACTAGCAACAAATGGTGTTTATCGTTTAAATAAGGCTGGAGAATTAAGTCTTGTGTATGACAAGCTAAATCGCCCTAATGGCCTTGCCTTATCTCCAGATGAAAAAACTTTATATGTAGCCAACTCTGACGCAAAACGCAATCTATGGATGGCTTTTGATCTAGTCGATGGAAAACTCCTTAACGAGCGCGTCTTTTTTGATGCCACATCAATTGATCGCCCTGGTCTGGCAGATGGTATGAAGGTCAACAAAAAAGGATATGTCTTTGCAACTGGACCTGGTGGGGTGCTTGTCTTTAGCCCAAAAGGGAAACACTTAGGCACTATTCTAACCGAAGAACGCACCGCAAACTGCGCCTTTAATGAAGATGAATCTGTGCTTTATATGACCTCTGATCGTTACCTGACCAGAATAAAACTGAAAAAATAAATGCGCCTGTACACCATAGAAACCGGACACTTTAAACTAGATGGTGGTGCCATGTTTGGGGTCGTCCCAAAAGCGCTTTGGGAAAGAACAAACCCCGCTGACCAATACAATCGCATTGACATGGCAGCGCGGTCCTTATTAATTGAAGATGGCAATCGTTTAATCCTTATTGATACCGGGCTAGGCAATAAACAAAGTGATAAGTTTTTCTCTCATTACGCCCTTTGGGGCGGATATGATTTAGTGAGTTCCCTCGCTAAAGCGGGCTTTCATCCAGACGACATCACCGATGTTGTCTTTACGCACTTACACTTTGATCATTGTGGCGGCGCCATTGTGCGCAATAAAAATGGCATTTATGAGCCGGCCTTTAAAAATGCACACTTTTGGTCACATAAAGATCATTGGCAGTGGGCGACTGAACCCAATGTAAGAGAAAAGGCTTCCTTCCTTCCAGAAAATATTCAACCCATTCAAGAAAGTGGACAATTGAATTTACTGGATAGTAGTACTACTCCCTTAGGCTTTGAAGTCTTGTTGATGGATGGGCATACCGAAAAACAAATGCTCCCAGTAATCGAGTATAAAGGGAAGACCATTGTCTTTACGGCTGATCTAATTCCTACCGCAGGCCATCTTCCTATTCCCTATGTTATGGGCTATGATACTAGGCCATTATTAACCTTAACTGAAAAAGAAAGTTTTCTAAAAACAGCAGTTGAAAAAGACTACCTTTTGTTCCTAGAACACGATGCTCACAACGAACTTATTTCCCTTAAAAACACCGAAAAAGGGGTGCGCTTAGACAAGACATTTACCTTAGATTCTTATTTCCATTAAGGAGGAACTCCTTACCTTTAAACGCTTTAAACATTTCATATATGAAAAACATATTATTTGCCCTTACGCTCCTGAGCACTAGTTTCGTTTATGCACAATACTGGCAGCAAGCTGTTGATTATAGAATCGAAGTTGCACTTGATCATGAAACAGCACAATACAAAGGTACCCAAACCGTTGTTTACACCAACAACTCTCCTGAAACCCTACACAAGGTTTTCTTTCATCAATACTTTAACGCTTTTAAACCCGGAAGTGAAATGGCCATCCGCCTTAAAAATGCAGGAGACAAAAACAGGCGTTTTAAAGTAGACCTTGATTCACTTAGCCCTAAACAACAGGGCTTTTTAAAAGTAAGTGGACTAACCCAAGATGGTGCAAAGACAACGGTTGTCGATAGCGAAACCATCCTTGAGGTAAGTTTAGCCAAGCCTTTAGCCCCAGGAGAAAGCACCACTTTTAAAATGTCATTTGAAGGTCAAGTCCCTGATGTGATTCGTCGGGCGGGAAAAAACTCTAAAGAAGGCGTCGCTTTTTCTATGGCACAGTGGTATCCTAAAATGGCGGAATATGACTATGAAGGATGGAACGCTGACCCTTATACCGGGAGAGAGTTTCACGGGGTGTGGGGGGATTTTGATGTGAAAATAACCCTTGATAAAGACTTTACTGTCGCGGCAAGTGGATATTTACAAAACGCTGACGATATAGGACGTGGCTACAGCGACCGCAAAAAAGCAAAAAGCAAAAAAGGAAAAATCACCTGGCATTATGTTGCGCCTAATGTACATGATTTTACTTGGGCCGCAGATCCTGATTATATTCACGATACCTATCCTGGACCAAATGATGTTAGCCTTCACTTTTTCTATAAAAACAATCCAGATATTATTGAAAACTGGAAGAAATTGCAACCCATTACGGCTAAGTTAATGGCCTATTTCAACGAAAAAATAGGTCCTTATCCTTATAAACAGTATTCTGTTGTTCACGGTGGAGACGGTGGAATGGAATATGCCATGCTAACTTTAATAACAGGGAACAGAAAATTTGGTTCCTTAGTGGGAGTAACCGCTCATGAATTAGCACACTCCTGGTTTCAGCACGTTCTCGCTACAAATGAAACCAAACACGAATGGATGGATGAAGGCTTTACTTCTTTTATCTCAACGCTAGCAGAAAACGAAGTGTTAGAAGAGAATAAAGAGTTTCCACTTGCGGGCTCTTATCGCGGCTATTATAGGTTAGCCACCTCTGGGGTTGAAAAGCCACAGGCGACAAATGCCAACCGTTATGAACACAACTATGCTTATGAAAGCACCGCCTATAATAAAGGGGCGGTATTCTTAGGGCAATTGAGTTATATTATTGGACAAGACAAGCTGTTTGAAACCTTACAAACTTATTATGATGAATGGAAGTTCAAACACCCGCTACCCAATGATCTTAGGGTAATTGCAGAACGTGTTTCTGGGATACAATTACAATGGTATTTAACCGACTGGACGCAAACCACCAATACAATTGATTATACCATTGAAGCGGTAAATGCGACAGAAAACGGAACCGAAATTCATTTAGAGCGCAAAGAATTAATGCCCATGCCACAAGAGGTGTTAATTCAATTTAAAGATGGAAGTGCTGCCTTGCATTACATCCCAATTTCTTTGATGAGAGGGGAAAAAGAAAACACCTATGAGCTTGAATGGACACAAGAACAAGACTGGAATTGGGCGAATCCTAAATACTCTTTTACCATTGATCAACCGAAAGAAAACATTGAGACCATCGTTTTAGATCCTAGTAATTTGATGGCCGATATCGACAAGAGTAACAACTATTATGTCGCAGACGAAAAATGATTTCAACCTTAAACGGTTAAAAAGTAAATATGCTATTGAGCACCTTTTTACAGAAGGAAAGGTGTTGAGTACAAGGCATTTGATTTTTCGTGTAGCAAAGCAAAATAAAGCATCGGCATTTTATGCTGGGGTTTCTGTTTCAAAAAGAAACTTTAAAAAAGCGGTTGACCGCAACCGCATTAAAAGACAATTAAGGGTTGCGTTAAAAGCACAGGAACACCTTTTGTCTTTCCCTGGAAATGGAATGCTTATCTTTAAAGGAAGAAAGCAATTGTCCACCCCATCGATCATAGCAGAAACTCAGCGCCTACTTGAACAGCTTTAACGATGGAAAGTGTTTCTCCCTTAGAGTTTATCTTGTATGCTTTTACAGCAAACATAAGTCGCTACCTCATCATTTCTGGGGGCTTCTTTTTGGTGTTTTATCTCTTGATTAAAAAGCGTATAAAACACAAAAAACTTCAATCAAAATTCCCAAAAAGCAAAGATTACTTTAGAGAAATTAGTTACTCTATTTTGACGCTTAGTGTTTTTGTGGGCATTGGTTATTTAATCTTTAAGACGCCTTTGTCGGCCTATACTCTTCGATATGAAAATATCTCAGACTGGGGTTGGGGATATTGGTGGGTTAGTGTGATCGCAATGATCTTTATCCACGATACTTATTTTTACTGGACCCACCGAGCAATGCATCATCCCAAACTGTATCGCTTTGTGCATTTGGTACATCATCAATCGCGTAATCCCTCTCCCTGGGCGGCCTTTGCTTTCCACCCGCTAGAAGCGGTGGTTGAAGCAGGGATTGTTTTTGTAATCGCCTTTATACTGCCCTTCCATGGCACCGCATTACTCACTTTTGTGCTTTTTATGACTTTTTATAATGCCTATGGGCATCTGGGCTATGAATTGTATTCTAAAAACTTTCTTCGCTCTGCCTTGGGGCGCTGGGTAAATACTTCTGTCGCCCACAACCATCACCACGAAAAGTTTAATGGCAACTATGGTTTGTACTTTTTGTTTTGGGATCGATGGATGGGAACCTTAAGAGAAGACTATGATGCTGTTTTTGTTGAACATAAATAAGGTGTTCTGTTTTTATTAGAAGAAAACAACACTGATCCTTTAGATGATTCTCCTGCAGCTTTGCACCCAGCGTTTAGTGCTTTTTATCAAGACAGTTTTGATATTGTCTTAAACTGAAATCAGTTCACCATAGACACCAACCGCTTGCCTATATTTTGTCGAAGAAGATTTAGGGGTGGATAAAAAAGAAGACGATTTTATTCACACCGAAAACTTTGTGTTGATTGACTATAATGGCCATATCCGGGGAATCTATAATGGGCTGAATAAAACCTCTGTCAATCAATTGATCGCAGACATTGGCCAATTGAAAGAAGACCGCTAGTCTCCTTCGTTTTAAAAACTAACTCCTTTTTTATTACTTTTATATTGATTGTTTATCCCCATCTAAGCAATTGATTGTCCCTATTATTGTTTTAACCTTAAATCTTAACCTATGAAATTCGCTTTTTCCTTACTGTTTTTTAGTGCATTTGCCTTTGCACAAAGTCCTTCAAATTATCTTAATGACAATAATGAAAGTCACTTGTGTGGACCCTTTCAAATTGAAGCCATTGAAAAAGACAGCCTCTATGCGTCTTGGTTTCAAAAAAACTACACGGCTATCGAAGCTCCTTCGAGCATCCCTAAATGGGTAGAAAAACTAGATGACACCACCGTTGAAATTTATATGGGTACCTGGTGCGGAGACAGTAAAAAGTGGGTGCCTCGCTTCTTAAAGCTGTGGGATGCTTATGGACTCGACCGATCAAAGCTTCAATTTACTGCGCTGTATGATACAGATGAAAAATACAAGCAGGGGCCAAACGGAGAGGAAAAAGGAAAGAAAATTCACCGTGTACCCACCTTTATTTTTAAAAGAGACGGTGCAGAATTTGCGCGTATTGTTGAATCGCCGAGAAATGATTTAAAAACCGATCTCCAACAAATCGCCTTAGGAGTTTCCTCTGAACCCAATTATAGAGGCGCAAGCTATCTGATCGATTTATTAGAAAAAATGACACCAGAAGAAATCTATAAAGATGTTAACCATTACTTTTCAGAGTGCTATGATCTTGTTTGTAAAAGCCGAGAATTAAATACGCTAGGGTTTGTTTTTTTACGCGCAGGGGAAATTGAAAAAGCTTTTTTAACCTTTAACTTTAATCGTCACTATTTTAAAAAAGAAGCTTATGTACATGCGAGTATGGCAGAAGCTTTTCAGATTAATAATGACACAGTAAAAGCCATTAATAACTATAAGAAAGCACTCGAGCTTGATCCCGAAAACAAAAAAATTAAAGAAAAAATAGCTGTCTTAGAAAAAGAGATTCAAAAATAATTTACGCTAAAATCATCCCAATATGAGGGATGTCGTCTTCTAAATAACTTTCGCCGGTGGCCTTAAAACCATGCTCATTATAGAACTTTTCTAAATGAGCTTGCGCGGAGATTTTGACCGTTTGACCCGGAAAGTTTTTTTTACATACTGCTATAGAAAAGTCAACTAAGTCATGGCCGTAGCTTTTTCTGCGAACAGATGGTGAAGTTACTACTCTACCGATTGAAGCATAGTCTTTATAAGAGATGCCTTGCTCTAACAAGCGTGAATAAGCGATTAATTGATTATCTAAATAGCCTAAGACGTGAATACTTTTAAGGTCTTTACCGTCAACATCTTGGTAAGGACAGTTTTGTTCTACCACAAAAACTTCGGCGCGAAGCGCCAAAATTTGATACAACTCTTGGGTTGTTAATTCTTGGAAGTTTTTGCTGCTAAAAGCAATCATTAACTACAAGGCATTTTATCAATACGACCTTGATGACGACCTCCTTCGAAGTCTGTACTTATATAAGTTTCTACCATTGCTAAAGCTTGTGGGATAGAAATAAAGCGAGCAGGTAAACTTAAAATATTAGCATTGTTGTGTTCTCTAGCTAAGGCAACAATTTCTTTTGTCCAACACAAAGCAGCGCGAACTTTTTGGTGTTTGTTTGCTGTCATAGCAGCCCCATTTCCACTGCCACAAATAATGATCCCTAGATCAACCTTTTCTTCTGAGACATCTTCAGCAACTGGATGGATAAAGTCTGGATAATCCACACTATCTGGTGCATCTGTTCCGTGATTTAAAACGTTGTGTCCTTTAGATTGTAGAAAATCTATGATTGCGTTTTTATAATCTACTCCTGCGTGGTCGTTTCCAATAGAAAATGTCATTTGCTGTGTTTTTAACAAAGGTAAGCATTGCCAATAAGTATGTGAATAAGTGCCTAAATGAATTGAAGAAAATGTTAATAAGTTCTCATAAGGTTGAGGGCTTAATTGATTGCTATTTTTGCTTGTAAAAATTACCGGATAAAACAAAAGAAGTTGTTGTTATCCATTCACTTTTTATTGACGAAAAGGGCCTAGTTTGTTAACGGCTAAATATAAATTAAACGTGTTAACTTATGCGCAATTGTAATTGTGAACAAGGGTTAATAAATAGATTAACTATCATCCATAGAACAATTTAAACTATTGATAACTCAAAATAAAAAGTTTAAAACTATATTTATTTATCTTAACCAAAGCTTCTCTTTAAAAGTAATACCGCTATTAACAAGCAATAATAAGCATCATGATTTTATTTAATTTTAAAAAAAGAATAATGAATTATAATATAGTTGTGAATAAAAGCGGTCTTGTTGTTATTTTAAAGAAGTAGCTTTGTAAAATAGATGGGAAAAGCAAAAAACAAGTACCGCCACATTGAAAAAAAGATGCTTTCTTTCTTTCGAGAAAATCCAGGCAAAGAATATAACTACAAGCAAATTGCAGCAGTACTAAATCTGCGAGATACTAGAGGAAGAAATGAACTCATTAAATTCCTTAACCTCAACGTAGCCAGTAAGCAGTTGCTGAGTCCTAGTAGAGGGAAGTATACTTTAGCCGTCACAAAAAAACAATATCATCAAGGAATTTTAGATGTCACCTCATCCGGGAGAGGCTTTGTGATTTGTGAAGAATTAGAGCAAGATATTAGTATTCCAAAAAACGGAATTAATAAAGCGTTTAATGGAGATTTAGTTGAAGTCTATTGTTATAAACGAAAAAAGAATGGAAGTCTAGAAGGGGAGATAGTCAACATCATCGAACGAAAGAAAACCACCTTTGTTGGGACTTTACAAATCGATAAAAATTATGCCTTTGTTTTAACCAGAGGGGCGAGAATGTATACCGACTTTTTTATTGATAAAAAGCAAATTACCCCAGACTATAATGATGGGGATAAAGTGTTGGTTCGTTTTGATGAATGGCCAAAACGCGCCGAATCTCCTTTTGGAACATTAATTGAAAACTTTGGTCCTCCTGGAGAAACAGCGACAGAAATGCACGCTATTTTATCGGATTATGGATTGCCCTTGCGCTTCCCTGAAGAAGTAGAAGCCGCAGCTGCAGAGATAGATCAACGTATCACAGCAGAAGAAATTAAAAAAAGAAGGGATTTTAGAGATGTACTTACTTTTACGATAGATCCTAAAACAGCTAAAGATTTTGACGATGCTTTATCATTTGAAATTTTAGGAGAAGATTTATATGAAGTAGGAATTCATATTGCTGATGTTTCTCATTATGTTCAGCCAGGAAGTATCCTAGATAAAGAGGCATTGGACAGAGCAACCTCTGTTTATCTAGTGGATAGAGTTGTCCCCATGTTACCGGAAGTTTTGTCTAATGGGGTTTGTTCTTTACGTCCTCACGAAGAAAAATACACCTTCTCTGCAGTTTTTCAAATTAACGGAAAAGGAGAAATTAAGAAGGAATGGTTTGGGAGAACAGTGATTTATTCTAATCATCGATTTGCTTATGAAGAAGCACAAGACATGATAGAGTCCCAAACCCCTATCGTTTCAGAAAAGAACTCTTTACGCAGTGGATCATATACCGTTGATGATGCCACTTTTAATGCGGTTATCACCTTAGATAAAATCGCTAAAAACTTAAGAAAGGACCGCATGAAAAGTGGGGCACTTTCTTTTGATCGTGTTGAAGTTAATTTTAATTTAAAAGAAGATAATACGCCAGAAAGTGTCTTCTTTAAAACCTCAAAAGACGCTAATAAGTTGATTGAAGAATTTATGCTTTTAGCGAATAAGCAAGTAGCTCGCTTTGCTGGAAAAAGAGATAAACCCTTACCGATGGTTTATAGAATTCACGACGAGCCAGATCCTGAAAAGCTTAACAACCTACAAACCGTTGTGGCTGGCTTTGGTTATCAATTGAATTTAAAAACCAAAAATGTTAGTCAGTCAATCAATAAACTTCTTATGGATACCCAAGGGAAACAAGAGCAAAATATGATTGATACCTTAACCATACGATGTATGAGTAAGGCAGAATATACGACACAAAATATTGGTCATTACGGTTTAGCTTTTGACTATTATGCACATTTTACTTCACCTATTCGCCGATATCCAGATGTGATGGTACACCGTTTATTAGCCCAGCATCTCAACAAAGAAAAATGGCCTTCACTTGACCAACTTGAAGAGGCAAGTACACATTCTTCTCAACGAGAACAATTAGCCACTAAAGCAGAGCGTGATTCCATTAAGTTTATGCAAATTAAATTTATGGAAAACCATATTGGAGAAGAATTTGCAGGAGTAATATCTGGGGTAACAGATCGTGGTATTTATGTAGAGATTATTGAAAATAAGTGTGAAGGAATGGTGCGGATAAAAGATGTTCCCGGAGACTATTTCTTTTTTGATGATCGCAATCACGCTTTAGTAGGAGAACGAACAAAAAAGATTTACCAGCTAGGAGATACAGTTACAGTAACTGTTGCAAAAGCAGATTTGATAAAACGACATTTAGATTTTACCATGGTTCAAGAAGACCAATAATTATTATCTTTAAACTCAACCTTTCACGATATGAAAAAGCTTTTCTTTCTTTTCTTTTTAATCTCGGTAACAACTTCTGCGCAGAAGTCTAAAGAGGTTTCTATTTCGCCATTCATTGGCGTAAAAGTTTATTCTGGTATTCATGTTAAACTCATTCCATCAGATACGAATAAGATGGTCATTTTTGGAGATAATATAGAAACAGTAGTTTTTACCTTAAAGAAAGACGTTCTAAAAATTCGTCACAGTATCGATCAACTTCTCAACCCATCAACAACTTATGTTGAATTACATTTTACGGAAGATTTAGATGCTTTGCATACTTACCAAGGAAGTACGCTTGAATCTACAGCAGAAATTAATACTACAAGTATTATTTTAAAAGCACATGAAGGTTCGAGACAAACTTTAAATATTATTTCAGAAAAAATAGATTCTCGCGTAAAATCGGGTGGCTTTTTAAATATTTCTGGGAAAGCTACTTCACATAGAGTATCAATTCTGGGGGGAGGAATTTGCGAAGGAGAAAAGCTTTTAACCGAACAAACCACAGTAAAAGTAACTGCTGGCGGTGTAGCTTATTTACATGCATCTGAATTATTAGAAGCAACGGTTAGTGTTGGCGGAACCGTTCGTATTCATGGGAAACCCACAAAATTGATTCGCAAAAAAGTGATTGGTGGGACGATTGTAGAAATGAACTAAAATAAAAAACCCCTCTAAAAGAAGGGTTTTAAAGAGGCACCGAGCGGATTCGAACCGCTGTACAAGCTTTTGCAGAGCTCTGCCTAGCCACTCGGCCACGGTGCCGTGCTGCAAAAATACGCTTTTTATTTTTTTATCAAGAAGCTCTTTTACCTTTTCTTTCTACACTAACATAACCTACATTTCCTCCAATAGGTGGGTTTAATTTTTGTACTTCAATCGTTACTTCTTCTACGCTTTTGTGTTCTTTTAAAACGCGATCTATTATTCTTTGCACAACGGTTTCTAATAATTTAGCCCTTACTTTCATCTCTTCAAATACGATACTATAGATTGCAACATAATCAACGGTATCATTTAAATCATCTGTTTGAGCAGATAGATCTAAGTCTGTTTTTACAACAGCATTGACAATATAATCGCTACCGATTTTTGCTTCTTCCTCCATACAGCCGTGATTGGTATGGATTTTTATATCGTGAACCCTAATGATGCCCATTTATTTTTTTTGTTAAAGATATAATTCATCTATTAATCTCAAGCACCCCAGCCTTTTTAATATCTTTGCCAAAAGTTTTTTTATGTCTGAAGAGAAAGCACCTTTACACTTTATCGAACATATTATCGAAGAAGATCTAGCGAACGGTTTTGATCAAAATCAAATTCGTTTTAGGTTCCCTCCAGAACCAAATGGCTATCTGCACGTAGGACATTTAAAAGCCATTGCTTTAAATTTTAATTTAGGACAGCGATATAATGCTCCTGTTAATTTAAGGTTTGATGACACTAACCCCGTCAAAGAAAACCAAGTTTTTGTCGACGCGATCAAAGAAAATATTGAATGGTTAGGTTATCAGTGGGATAAGGAATGTTATGCTTCAGACTACTTTGAACAACTTTATCAATGGGCCGTTTTTCTCATTAAAGAAGGTAAAGCTTATATTGATCCCCAAGACTCAGCTACCATTGCCGATCAAAAAGGAACTCCAACACAAGCCGGGGTAAACAGTCCTTTTCGCGATCGTCCGCTTGAAGAAAACCTTGCACTTTTCGAAGAGATGAAAGCAGGAAAGCATCCAGAAGGATCACATGTTTTACGCGCTAAAATTGATATGGCTTCGCCAAATATGTTAATGCGTGATCCAGTGATGTACCGCATTCTCTTTAAGCACCATCACAGAACGGGCGATGCCTGGTGCATTTATCCTATGTATGATTGGACACATGGTGAATCAGACTATATAGAGCAAGTCTCTCATTCGCTCTGTACACTTGAATTTAAACCCCACAGAGAACTTTACGACTGGTTTTTAGACCAACTCCCCTCTTCAAACGACTTACGTCCTTATCAGCGTGAATTTGCTCGTTTAAACTTATCTTATACGGTAACTTCTAAACGCAAACTTGCCCAGTTAGTCGAAGAGCAACATGTTAGTGGTTGGGATGACCCTAGAATGCCTACCATTTCTGGGATGCGTCGCAGAGGATATCCGCCGCAAGCGCTTATTAATTTTGTCACTACTGCAGGAATTTCAAAACGTGAAAATGTTATTGACGTTTCTCTACTTGAATATTGTGTTCGTGAAGAGCTCAATAAAACTTCCGCCAGAGTTATGGCAGTTGTCAACCCTGTTAAATTGATTATCACAAATTATCCAGAAGGACAGACAGAGGAGTTAACAGCGATTAACAATCCAGAAGACGAATCTCAAGGTTCAAGAACACTTCCTTTTGCTAAGGAATTATACATCGAAAGAGAAGACTTCAAGGAAGAAGCAAATCGTAAATTCTTTCGCCTTACATTAGGGAAAGAAGTACGTCTAAAAAACGCATATATTATTAAGGGTGAGTCTATTACAAAAGATTCTGATGGTAATATCACTGAAATCCATTGTACCTATGATCCAGACAGTAAAAGCGGATCTGGTTCAGAAGCGAGTATGCGCAAAGTGAAAGGAACAATCCATTGGGTTAGTGTTCAACATGCGATCGATGCTGAGGTGAGAAATTACGACCGTTTATTTAGCGATGAAAGTCCAGATCAACACAAAGAGCAATCCTTCTTAGATTTTGTCAATCCAGATTCATTATCCATACAAAACGCTAAAGTCGAACCTTCATTATCTGCATTAGCTATCGGAGAAAGAGTCCAATTTCAGCGTTTAGGATATTATACACCAGATCTTGACACAACATCAACTAATCTAGTATTCAATAAAATTGTTGGTCTTAGAGATACCTGGGCTAAGAAGCAGTAGGTTTATCCCCACCTTTTTTCTTTTGATTTTGCTCCTTCATCGCTTCGCCTATCTGATTACTGGCAGTAAAAGAAGCCACCATATTATTCAGCATATCACTTCCCGCTTGAGGAGAATTAGGGAGTAATATAAGATTACTATTGGTTTCTTCTCCTATGGATTGAAGTGTGTCATAATGTTGCGTTACAACAATCAATGCAGAGGCTTCTTGCGAGTTGATTCCAACTCCGTTCAAGACGTCGACAGATTCTTCCAATCCTCTAGCGATTTCTCTTCGCTGATCCGCGATCCCTTGTCCTTGTAATCTTTTGCTTTCTGCTTCCGCTTTTGCCTTTTCAACGATTAGGATACGTGCAGCGTCTCCTTCATATTGTGCCGCTACCTTTTCACGTTCTGCAGCATTAATACGATTCATCGCTTCTTTTACTTGTTGGTCAGGATCAATATCTGTTACTAAGGCTTTGATGATATCATATCCATAATTGATCATGGCATCATTTAATTCTCTCTTAACGGCATTGGCGATATCATCTTTCTTTTCAAAGACATCGTCCAATTTCATTTTGGGAACCTCTGCCCTAACCACATCAAAGACATAAGAGGTGATTTGATCTTGCGGATAATCTAACTTATAGAAAGCATCATAAACTTTATCTGCTAATACTTTATACTGCACAGAAACCTTCAGTTTAACGAAGACATCATCTTTTGTTTTTGTTTCTACAATCACATCTAATTGTAATATTTTTAGACTCATTCTCCCAGCGACACGATCAATCAGTGGAATTTTAATATGCAGTCCAGATTGACGGATTGCTAAGAATCTACCAAAGCGTTCTATTATCGCAGAGGTCTGTTGTTTGACGATAAATAGTCCAGATAAAATGATCAGGACTAAGAAAAATATTAGGATATACGAAGTAATACTCATTTGGGTAATGTTTTAAGATTGTACACTGATTAGACGTTCTAATCTTCTTAAAGTTACATCTTTTCCTAGAATTGTCAACAAGGGGATTAAATTTGGGCCAGATAGCGAGCCAACAACAGCGACGCGAAGTACTTGCATAAAGGCACCCATTCCTATGTCATTTTCTTCACCACACTTTTGCATAAAGTCTTTTAGTTCGCTTAATTCATTCTCTTGAATTCCTTTCTTTAGCAGAGCTCCAACTTTAGTAATATCAATTTTAGCAATACGTTTTATTGACTTAGCATCATATTCTACTGGGTCGTTGATAAAGCAACTGCTTTCCGTTTTTATATCACTTAATAAGACAAGTCTTTCTTTGATTAAACCTACTGCATCGGTCAATTTATTTCCTACTGCTCCCCTTAGATCTTCAAAATAGCTAGGATAATTTTCGATTAATATGGCTTCGCCAAAAGATGCTAAGTGTTGTTGATTGACCCACTTTGCTTTTTCATAATCAAAACGTGCTCCCCCTTTCTGAATGGCTTTAACGTCGAATGCTTCCTCCATCTCTTTTAAGGACATGATTTCTTTTTCTCCTAAACTCCACCCTAACTGTGCGATATAGTTTAGATGTGCCTCTGGTAGAAAACCATTTTCTTTATATCCCATTGATTCGTTCCAAGCCATGGGAAAGACAGGGTAACCATTTTTGTCTCCATCACGTTTACTTAATTTCCCTTTTCCTGAAGGATTTAGAATTAGGGGTAAATGCATGAATTTGGGTGCATCCCATCCAAAAGCATCATATAACAACTGATGGATTGGCAAGGACGGTAACCACTCTTCCCCACGAATTACCGTTGTGATTTTCATTAAATGATCATCGACTACGTTGGCAAAGTGATAGGTTGGCATTCCATCTTTTTTCATTAAGATTTTATCCTCCAACTCATTTGTATTTACCCGAACGGTTCCTCTTACTAAATCAGAGGTAATGACATTTTCATCTTGATCTACCTTAAGTCGAATAACGTAGTTCCCTTCACCAATTAATTCAGCGGTATCCTCCTTACTTAACACCAAACTATTTTTAAAAGCATTTCTGTTTTCAGCATTATACTTAAAAGCGCCTTTTTCTTTTTCTGCTATTTCTCTGGCAGTCGCAAGCTCTTCACTAGAATCAAAAGCATAATAAGCCTTGCCATTATCAATCAATTTTTTGATATAATCAGAATAGATATTCTTACGCTCGCTTTGACGGTAAGGACCATAGTCGCCTCCCTTAATAGGATCTTCATCAGGAGTAATATTACACCAGGCTAAGCTTTGATGAATATAAGCTTCACTTCCCTCCACTTTTCTGTTCTGATCAGTATCTTCTACCCTAAGGATAAACACCCCATCATGCTTTTTAGCATACAAATAATTAAACAGTGCAGTTCTCAAACCACCGATATGTAGTGGCCCAGTTGGACTAGGCGCAAATCGTACTCTTTCCATCAAATATATTTTCTGCAAAGATACATGCTATACCTCACTTCTGCATACTTCTAGTTTGGCTATATTTGCATCAGATTATGATTTACTTCAATGACATACCAAAGCTATCTCTAAACCAATCTGATTTAATTAGTTGGCTTAACATCCTTGCCATTGAGTTTAATGTTTCAATTGCTCAACTTCATTATAATTTTGTAGACGAGAATAGTCTTCTAAAAATGAATCAAGATTATTTGAAACATGACACGCATACAGATATCATCACTTTTTCATACAGAGATGATGCTGTTATCGAGGCTGAGATATTTATTTCTATTGACCGTATGATTGAAAACGCCAAAATAAATCATGAAACCATTGAAAATGAATTTCTTAGACTCACTTCGCATGGTTTTTTACACTGTATAGGTTACAATGACCATACTGAAGAAGAAAAAGCCACCATGAGAACCCAAGAAAATCGTTGTATCGAGATGTTCCACGTGAAACAAATGAAGAATGTTTGATAATTTATATGATGTTATTGTTGTAGGAGGTGGTCATGCAGGCGCTGAAGCCGCAGCTTCTGCTGCTAATATGGGAAGTAAAACCTTATTGATTACAATGAACCTGCAGAATATTGCACAGATGTCTTGTAATCCTGCCATGGGAGGAATTGCTAAAGGACAAATTATCTGTGAAATAGATGCTATGGGTGGCTATAGTGGAATCGTTTCAGATAAATCCGCTATTCAATTTAAAATGTTGAACCGATCAAAAGGGCCAGCGATGTGGAGTCCCAGGGTACAATCTGATCGTATGATGTTTGCGCAAACCTGGCGAGATATGCTAGAGCAAACTCCACTCTTAGATTTCTATCAAGAAATGGTCACCGATCTTATCTTTGATAAAGACAATATTGCTGGAGTAGTAACAAGCACCGGAATTAAGATTCATGCCAAAACAGTTATCCTAACGAATGGTACTTTTCTGAATGGTTTAATTCATATTGGAGAAAAGAACTTTGGCGGGGGGCGTGCAGGAGAAAGTGCCGCAACGGGTCTTACCGCAACTTTGCAAAATCGTGGTTTCGAATCTGGAAGAATGAAGACAGGAACTCCGCCTCGTGTGGATGGTCGTTCTTTAGACTTCTCTAAAATGGAAGAACAACCAGGGGATGAAAACCCAGACAAGTTTTCCTATTCAAACTTAACTAAACCTTTAACGAAACAACGTTCTTGTCATATTACTTACACTTCCGACGAAGTTCATGACACCCTAAGAACTGGTTTCGATCGTTCCCCTATGTTTAATGGCTCGATTCAAAGTACAGGGCCTCGTTATTGTCCTTCTATTGAGGACAAGATCAATCGTTTTGCTGATAAAAATCGTCATCAAATATTTGTCGAACCAGAAGGTTGGAATACCATAGAATATTATATCAATGGTTTCTCTACTTCGCTCCCCCAAGATGTACAGTTTGAAGCCTTAAAAAAAGTAAAAGGTTTTGAACAAGTGAAGTTCTTTCGTGCCGGCTACGCCATTGAATACGATTACTTCCCTCCCACTCAGCTGACCCATAGTTTAGAAACTAAGTTAGTCAAGGGTCTGTTCTTTGCAGGTCAAATCAACGGAACGACAGGTTATGAAGAAGCCGCTGCTCAAGGAATGATGGCGGGGATCAATGCTCACCTATACCATAAAGGAGAGGATCGTTTTATTCTTCAGCGCAATGAAGCTTATATAGGTGTTTTGATCGATGACTTGATTACTAAAGGAACAGAGGAGCCTTATCGTATGTTTACTAGCCGTGCAGAATATCGCACCCTTTTGAGACAAGACAATGCTGACTTTAGGTTAACAGAAAAAGCCTATCATTTAGGCTTAGCCAAAGAAGACCGTTTGCAAGCGGTGCATCAAAAAGAAAAGCAGACGCAGACCTTAAAAACCTATTATGAAAAGACCAGCATCACCCCAGAAGAGGCGAATGGCTTTTTAGAAGCCAAAAACTCTTCCCTGATTAAGCAGTCAGACAAGATGGCGAAGATCTATTCCCGTCCTAACATCACCAGTACAGAAATGACATCTGTTCCTAAGGTTGCTAAATACATTGAAGAGAACGGATTTTCAAAAGCGGTACAAGAACAGGTTGAAATACAAATCAAATATGCTGGCTATATAGAAAAGGAAAAGTTAAACGCGGACAAACTCAATCGTCTTGAAGCGGTCAAGATTCCAGCGGACTTTGACTACCATTGCCTAGCTTCTCTGTCTCACGAAGCCAAGGAAAAGCTGAGTAGTATACAGCCGCAAACAATCTCCCAAGCGTCACGTATTAGCGGGATTAACCCGAGTGATATATCCGTTCTTCTGGTAAAACTAGGCCGATAATGTTTCACGTGGAACCAAAACACTCCTTTACCCTTTTAGCAAACACCAAAGATTATTTGGTTACAGGTAATTCTTTTGAAGTGCGCCTGGATCAAAACACACAAATTGCCTACACCTATCCCCAGCCAAAAGAGCAAGAACTAGGGCAATATTACGCTTCAGAAGAATACATTTCTCACTGGAACAAAAAGCGCTCTGTCATAGAACGCGTTTATGCTATAGCACAAAATATTATGCTAAAGCAAAAGGAATTATGGCTTACAAAACACAGCAAACAAAACAAACGCTATTTAGATTTTGGCTGTGGAACAGCCTCCTTAGTTGCTTATTTAAATAGCAAAAATTGGGATGCCTATGGTGTCGAGCCAAGCGAAAAAGCCCGCAACTTTTCTGCTGTAAAAGATCGGCTCTACCCCAGTCTAGAAGAACTCCCTCAAAAAGAATTTGATGCAATTGCGCTTTGGCATGTTTTGGAACATCTACCAGATCCTGCTAAATTCCTCAAGACATTTTATGATCGCTTAGATCAGCAAGGGCATTTGTTTTTAGCCTTGCCTAATTTTAATTCTTATGACGCGAAGCATTATGGAAACTTTTGGGCAGCTTATGATGTGCCTAGACATCTTTGGCATTTTTCTGCTAAAGGAATTATTCAGCTGTGTGAAGAAAACGGCTTTGCGTTTGTCGAAAGTAAAGGCTTAGGTTTTGATGCTTTTTATGTCAGCTATTTATCAGAGCAGCACCAAAAAAATAAATTTGCCTTTATCAAAGGGATGATGGTGGGTTGTTGGTCAAATCTTTTGGCCCTATTTACCCAGGAGTATTCTTCAAAACTTTACGTTTTTAAAAAGAAGGTCTAATCTTCTTTGACGTTTAATTGACGACTGAGTTCCAAACAAAAATCAGAAAACAAGATTTTCCCATTTGCGTTTCTTTCAATCGCATAAATCGAGTCATTGAATAGTTGGGTTAGTGCCGCAATGTTCTTGCTGTTTACAAAAGGCGCAAATTTCTCTAAAGAGAAAGTATTCTTTGGTTGATAGGTCACAATCTCTGCACTTTGATAAGAAACCAA
Source organism: Candidatus Arcticimaribacter sp. (assembly GCA_965658115.1). GTDB lineage: Bacteria > Bacteroidota > Bacteroidia > Flavobacteriales > Flavobacteriaceae > Arcticimaribacter. The sequence continues at coordinate 38,098 of CBFHRA010000007.1, forward strand.
CATGGCTTGACGAATAAACCCTAATCCAAAATGTAAAAACTGTTTTTGTAGCGGTCGTCCCATTTGGCCTACTTTATTGGCCCATTGCATAAGCTCAACCCCGATTGCTTTATTTCCGCTCGCACGGAAAGCACAACGCAGACATTCGATCAGTAAGGCTTCAATTTCTTTAGTGTGTGTGGATGAAGAGAATAAAGACAAGGCTGTTGCCCAGTTCCCTTCTGCTTCTACCGCCATGTTTTTAGCTTCTTGCGCAGAAGCGCCTTTTTCGACTAAGGCATTTTCAATCACCGCTGGCTTTATTGGCGGAAAAGGAATTATCTGGCACCTAGACCGAATCGTACTGATAAGATCTTCGGCGTTTTGTGCCACCAAAATAAAATAAGTATTGGTAGGGGGCTCCTCAATCAGCTTTAGTAATTTATTTGCTGCTTGTATGTTGAGTCGTTCTACTCCCCAAATCACACAAACCTTATTTTTCCCCATAAAAGCCTTTAGGGATAATTTTTTAAAAAGCGCTTCGGTTTCCTCAACGCCAATATTCCCTTGTTTGTTTTCAGAACCAATTTTATACAACCAATCCGAAAGAGGGTGATAAATTTCTTTTTGAAGAAAATCAAACCATTCTTCTCTATAATCTTTACAAAGTGGCTTTGTTTTTACATTTGCCGAAGTACTTACAGGGTAAACAAACTGTAAATCAGGATGTTGTAATGATTTTTCGCGAGAATCGGGTATTTCGTCCCATAGTAAGGAAAGTGCGCATTCAAGCGCAACAGCGAGACCACCCCTCCCCCCTTGATCAATAAAACATTGAGCATGAGGAACTTGTCCCTTTGTAAAAGCATTTAAAAGAGCAGATTTTACGCTTTCTTGACCTAAACTATGTGTAAATCGCATGCCCAAAGATAATTCTTTCCACACTTAAATTTCTGTTGGGTGAAAATTAAACCGCTATCAAAAAATTAATATAGCTACCTTTGCCAAAAATTTGATTTTTATGACAACAGTAAACCAACTTGATCTAAACGAGAAAAAAGCCATTATTAGGGTAGACTTTAATGTTCCTTTAAATAAGGAGAAAAAAGTAACTGACAACACAAGAATTTTAGCAGCCAAACCTACGATTGATGCTGTACTTTCTTCAGGTGGAAGTTGTATTTTAATGTCTCACCTAGGACGCCCAAAAGGCATCACCCCCGATCTCTCATTAGAACACATTCTTTCTGAGGTTGAAAATGTACTTGGTCAAAAAGTCATTTTTGCAAAAGATTCCACAGGAGAAGATGCAAAAACAAAAGCAGCTCAACTTAAAGCAGGTGAAATCCTTTTATTAGAAAATTTGCGTTTTCACGCAGAAGAAACTGCAGGAGACGAGAATTTTGCGAAAGAGTTAGCCCAACTGGCTGATGTTTATATCAACGATGCATTTGGTACAGCACACCGCGCCCATGCCTCGACAACAATAATCGCACAATATTTTGATAAAAATAAAGCGGTAGGGAAACTTCTCGAGCAAGAAATCGTTGCCATTGATAAGGTTTTAAAAACAGGCGAAAAACCGGTTTTAGCGATTTTAGGAGGTTCTAAAGTTTCTTCGAAAATTACCATTATTGAAAACATCTTAGATAAAGTAGATCACCTAATCATTGGAGGTGGAATGGCCTACACCTTTATAAAAGCGCAAGGCGGAAAGATTGGAAATTCAATCTGCGAAGATGATTATCTAGACTATACCCTTGAATTATTAGAGAAGGCTAAAGCCAAAAACGTACAGATTCACCTACCGGTGGATGTTATTGCCACAACAGACTTTTCTAACGACACAGAGCGCAAAACACTAAATATAAACAACATAGAAGACGGGTGGGAAGGCTTAGACGCTGGTCCACAATCCCTTGCTTTGTTTAAAGAAGTTGTTTTAGAATCTAAAACAATCTTGTGGAATGGCCCATTAGGCGTGTTTGAGTTCTCTAATTTTGCGAATGGAACGATTGAATTAGGTACATTTATTGCAGAAAGCACAGCAGCTGGAGCATTCTCTCTTGTTGGTGGTGGAGATTCTGTTGCCGCGGTAAAACAATTTGGCTTCGCCGAAAAAGTAAGCTATGTTTCTACTGGAGGAGGTGCAATGCTTGAAAGCCTAGAAGGAAAAACCCTTCCAGGCATTGCTGCTTTAAAAGCTTAGATCATGAAAAAACTTCTCTTTCTTTTTAGTGTTCTTTTGTTGCTTTCTTGCGAAACAAAAAAGCAAAAAGCTTTTGTTCCCGACTCTAGCGGGAACATCAACCACCTTACCGTGGTGATGAAAAAAAGCCAATGGAATGGTCCTTTAGGAGAGACCGTAAGAAATGAAATCGCAACGGTTTATGAGGGGCTTCCTTTAGATGAGCCCCGTTTTTCTATTCGCCATCTTGTGCCTGCGGCTTTTACTGGTTTTGGTCGTCACGGGAGAAACATCATTTGGTTTAGAAAAGACAGCATCAATAATTTTCAACTAATTCAAAACCAGTTTGCTAGACCACAAATCTTAGCGATTTCACAAGGCGAAGATGATGAAGTGATGGCAGAATATATCAAAGAAAATGCTGCCCTTTTGATCGGGACTTTTCAAGAAAACGAGCGCAAAGAAAAGATCAGAAGAATACGTAAGTCACTAACAAAAGACAAGGACTTACAAGAAAAATTTGGGATCCAATTGAGCTATCCCTCTGCCTATTCGACGGTCAAAGACAGCTTGAATTTTATTTGGATTGAAAAGCCTATTCAAAAAGGAAGCATGAATTTAATTGCTTACACCTTACCTGCTTCGGCTTTTGAACAGCCTTCTTTAAAAAGGGTGATTGCTATAAGGGATTCCATTGGGAAAGCGCATATCCCTGGGCGCTTACCGAATACGCATATGATTACAGAAGCGGCTTATTTACCCTATTTCTACAAAACAAAATTAGCCGGTCAAAACGCCTATTTGACTAAGGGAATGTGGGAAGTAAAAAAAGATTTTATGGCAGGACCATTTGTCAATTATATGGTACAAGACAGTATCTCCAAAGATTGGATTGTTGTAGAGGGATTTGCTTTTGCGCCTTCAGTCTCTAAGCGAGACTATATGTTTGAACTCAATAGTATCTTATCTACCTTAAAGTTCAAGAGAGGAGAATAATTTATTCCTCTTTTTTGGCTTGCTCTTCCTCTTCTTCTTTAGTGGCTTTCTTGAATTCTTTGATTCCGCTACCTAAGCCACGCATTAACTCAGGAATTTTTCTACCCCCAAAAAGGAGTAAGACAATCACTAAGATTAGGATGATTTGTTGTGGGCCGATTGCCCCGAAAAAAATCGTTGCACTTATCATAAAGGATGCTTTTGGACAAATGTAAACAATATTTTAACGCTTCTAAAGCGATTTGAAGGGATAAAGGCAGATTTATTCCCATAAGGAATTTCTATATTTGTGGGTAATGAAAAAAGAAACCAGTCGTAGCAAAAGAATAAAGAAAAAACTACTGAGCCGGTATCGTTTAGTGATCTTAAATGAGCAGACCTTTGAGGAGCAGTTATATTTTCGCCTTACCCGCTTAAATGTTATCATCATTTGCACCTTCCTCTTTGCGCTGTTATTCACGGGAACGATTGCATTGGTATCTTATACCCCGATCAAAGAATTTATTCCGGGATATGCCTCGACAAAAATGCGAAAACAAGCGGCAGAAAACGCTTTTAGATTAGACTCATTGCTAAACGCTTATCGTCAATCAAATCAACAGTTAAGCGCGATTAGAAAGGTATTAACAGGAGAGGTCGATATTGCAGAAATCAAAGAATACGCGATCAATCTCGATACGCAAAACATCGTTAATCCTTCTATTTTAAAACGCAGTAAACAAGATTCGCTCCTACGTTCCTTAGTAGAACAAGAAGATAAATATTCCGTCGCCTTAACCAGCGGCAGCAAGGTCGACTTTGTTTTATATCCACCTGCGACAGGAAACCTTTCTCAGGTCTACGATCCTGTGGAGAAGCATTATGCCGTAGACATTGTATTAAATGAAAATGCACCCATAAAAGCGGTGGCAGAAGGCACGGTAATTTTCTCTGAGTGGACTGCAGACACAGGCTATGTGATAATTATCGAACACCCTTATGGCTTATTATCTGCCTATAAACACAATGCGAGTTTAAGCAAATCGCAAGGAGAGACCGTCGCAGCAGGAGAAGTGATAGCCACAGCAGGAAACACAGGAGAATATTCTACCGGATATCACTTACATTTTGAATTGTGGAGTGATGGTTTCCCCATGAATCCAGAGAATTTTATTGATTTTTCAGAAAACTAAGTATGAAACAATTTGCCGCAAAACTTTTTGCTCGATATATTGTTAACAAGAACAAGCGATGGAAAAACAATCCCATTGCTGCCCAAGAGAAAACGTTCAAATTGCTAGTAGAAAAAGCGCGTAAAACTCGCTTTGGTCAAGACCATGATTTTGACGAAATAGACAGCTATGAAACTTTTAAGGCAAAGGTTCCTGTTCGAGATTATGAAGGACACCGCCCTTATGTAGAACAAATTATTGCGGGAGAAAAAGACGTGCTTTGGCCAGGCGTTCCGCTTTATTTATCAAAAACAAGCGGCACGACCTCTGGAGCAAAATACATTCCCATTAGTAAGGAATCCATGCCGACGCATATCAATGCGGCAAGGGACGCGCTCCTTACCTATATCCACGAAACAGGAAAGGCAGACTTTCTTTTGGGGAAACAAATCTTTTTACAAGGGAACCCTACCTTAGAAAAAAAAGGCGGTATTGCTTTAGGGCGATTATCTGGGATAGTAGCCCACTATGTACCTTCGTATTTACAAGCGAGTAGAATGCCTAGTTGGGAGACCAATTGTATTGAAGACTGGGAAGAAAAAGTAGACGCAGTCGTCAAAGAAACCTTGCCAGAAAAAATGACTTTAATAGGTGGGATTCCTTCCTGGGTACAGATGTACTTTGAAAAAATTAACGCCTTAAAAGGAAAAACAGTAAGCGATGTTTTTCCAGACTTTTCCCTCTTTGTTTACGGGGGGGTAAACTTTGAACCCTATCGTTCTGTCTTTAAAAAACTCATTGGAAAACAAGTCGATACCATCGAGCTTTTCCCCGCTTCCGAAGGCTTTTTTGCCTATCAAGATCAGCAAAACCAAGAAGGTTTATTGCTCTTGCTCAACAACGGGATTTTCTATGAGTTTATTCCAGTAGATCAATTTGGGGAAGACAATCCACCGCGATACTCTTTAGCAGAAGTGGAAGTAGGCGTCAACTATGTTTTAATCTTATCGACCACCGCAGGTTTATGGGCCTACAATATTGGAGACACCGTTCGCTTTGTGTCTACAGATCCCTATCGTCTAGTAGTAACCGGGAGGGTGAAGCATTTTATTTCTGCCTTTGGCGAACACGTGATTGGGAAAGAAGTAGAAACAGCTTTAAAAGAAGCAACGGCAAATACAGAGATCCAAATCAAAGAATTTACCGTGGCTCCGCAGGTTAGCCCTGCAGAAGGCTTACCCTATCACGAGTGGTTGATTGAGTTTGATGTTCCTCCACAAGATCAAGCTGCTTTTGAAGAGATACTTGATGCTCAAATGGAAGCTCAAAACATCTACTATCAAGACTTGATTCAAGGGAATGTTTTACGAAAGTTAAAAGTAACCCCAGTGGTTAAGAATGGCTTTCAGGCTTATATGAAATCCATTGGAAAATTAGGAGGGCAAAACAAAGTTCCGCGGCTTTCAAATGACCGTAAAATAGCCGACACCTTACATCAAATCAATCAGAATGGAGGCTAAGACAATTTTAATCACAGGAGGCTTAGGTTTTATTGGGGGACATTTTGTTCATCAGTATCGCAAGAAACACCCTGAGATTAAAATGTTAGTGGTAGATAAAATCACCTATGCCGCAGATCGCAGTAGAATAGCCCCTTTTGAAGGGCAAGATAATTTTGTCTTTGTTGAAGCAGACATCGCCGATGCCAAAAAAATGAAAGCGCTGTTCCAGCAACATGAACCCACTTTGGTCATCAATTTCGCAGCTGAATCTCATGTCGATAACTCAATCTCTGGCCCGGCTCCTTTCCTAGCGACAAATGTTACCGGAACATTTAATTTACTCGAAGCAGCCAGAGGCTTGTGGTTAGAAAAGCCACACCAGCTTAGAAAAGAATTTAGCGAAGCGCGTTTTTATCAAATCTCCACAGACGAGGTCTTTGGCTCCTTAGGCGAAGAAGGTCTTTTTTCTGAAAGCTCTAACTATGCCCCTAACAGCCCTTATAGCGCGTCAAAAGCTTCGGCAGATCACTGGGTGAGAAGTTATTTTCACACCTATGGTTTGCCCACTCTTATTTCCCAGTGTTCGAATAATTATGGTCCACATCAACATCAGGAAAAATTAATTCCTACGGTAATAAGAACCGCTTTAAGTGGTCGTGAAATCCCGATTTATGGCGACGGAAAAAACAGGCGAGATTGGCTCTATGTCGTGGATCACTGCAATGCAATTATGCGGGTGCTTGAAAAGGCAGATCCAGGAGAAAGCTTTACCATCGGCGGGGGAGCAGAACGCGACAATCTCACTGTTTGCAAAGTGATTCTGGAAGTTTTAGATGGCTTATCGCCAAAGGAGGACGGCTTATCTTATCTAGAACAAATTCGTTTTGTTACAGATCGTCCCGGTCATGACTTTCGCTATGCGATAGATGCCACAAAAATAAAAGAGCGCTTAGGCTGGGAACCACAACATACTTTTGACCAGGCATTGCAAAAAACCGTTGTATATTACTTAGAGAAATACAGCAAAGAAAAAGAAGCATAAAATGAAAGGAATTGTTTTAGCAGGAGGCAAAGGCAGCCGTTTACACCCCTTGACACAGTCTGTGAGCAAACAGCTCTTACCCATATATGACAAACCCATGATCTATTATCCCATAAGCACTTTGATCGCTGCAGGGATTAAAGACATTTTGATCATTTCTACGCCAGAGGATTTACCCTTATTTCAACGTCTTTTAGGAGATGGGTCTCAGTGGGGTTGTTCTTTTTCTTTTGCCGAACAGGCAAAACCCAACGGCCTAGCCGAAGCGTTTTTAATCGGCGAAAGCTTTATTGACCAGCAGCCTGTTACCCTTATTTTAGGGGATAATTTGTTTCACGGGGCGCAAGAGCTTGAAAATGTTTCAAGCCTTATTCGGCAAAAAGGAGCACATATTTTTGCCTACCGCGTAAAAGACCCGCAACGTTATGGGGTGGTTGAATTTGACCATAACAACAAGATTATTGAGATAGAAGAAAAGCCTGCTTTACCTAAATCCTCTTATGTTGTTCCGGGGATCTATGTTTATGATCAAAGCGTAGTCGAAAGGGCAAAAGCACTACAACCCTCTTCTAGAGGAGAGCTTGAAATCACGGATTTGAACAAGCAATATTTGGCCGAAGGCCTACTGAACGTTAGCCCCTTAGAAAGCGGTGCAGCATGGTTAGACACGGGCACGATTGAATCTTTAATGGAGGCGAGTCAATATGTTCAAGCCGTTCAATCCCGTCAAGGTATATTAGTTGGCGCACCAGAGGTTGCTGCACTTAATAGTGGCGCCATAACAAGAGAAGAGTTTAAAGCACTTGCCGTCCAGGCAGATAACAGTGCTTATGGAAAAGCCATTCAAGCTATCACAAAACAATGAAGTATACTGCAACCCCTTTAAAGGATTGTTGGGTCATTACCCCCCAGCTTATTCAAGACGATAGAGGGTCTTTTATGGAAGCCTTCCAGCAGGAAAGTTTTACGGCTCAGATAGGATCGGTTGACTTTATACAAGACAACGAAGCGCAGTCGAGCTATGGTGTTATTCGCGGTTTACATTTTCAAGAGGGCAGTAGCGCACAGGCAAAATTAGTACGGGTACTTCAAGGAAGAATTATCGATATAGTGGTTGATTTAAGGTCCTCTTCTCCTACTTATATGCAGAGCTTTCGCATAGAACTTTCTGCAGAAAACAAGCAACAACTTTTTGTGCCAAAGGGATTTGCCCATGGCTATGCCGTTGTTTCAGAGTGCGCCACAGTACTGTATAAGGTGGATGCGCCCTATGCTCCTAAATCAGAAGGAGGAATTTCCCCCCGCGATCCTCAATTTTTATTTGATTGGGGAATCCCTTTAGAGCAACAACAGATTAATGATCGGGATTTAAATTGGCCAAAATATGTCAAAGCATAAACCGCTTATTTTAGTCACTGGCGCAAAGGGTCAACTAGGAAAAACCTTGCAGGAGAAGGCACTAGAAGAAGATGCTTTTGAATGGGTGTTTTGCGATAAAAAGGCCCTCGACATTTGTGATCCTGGAGCCATAGCGGCTGTTTTTGCGCAGCATAAACCTGATTATTGCATCAATACCGCGGCTTATACAAAGGTGAATCAGGCCGAAGAAAATCCTCTTTTAGCCAAAGCGGTGAATGTTACCGCGGTTCAACATTTAAGCGATGCGTGCAATCAATACAACACTTGTTTATTACACCTTTCTACAGACTATGTTTTTGACGGAGTGCAAGCTCATCCTTATGTTGAAAGTGATACGCCCAACCCCATCAATGTTTATGGAAAAACAAAAGCCGAAGGCGAACAAATCGCGTTAACCCAAGCACAAAAGGGATATGTGATTCGCACCGCATGGTTGTATGCTACAACGCATGGACACAATTTTTACCGTTCTATTTTAAGCAAAGCACAGGCCGGCGAAAGTTTATCGGTGGTGAACGACCAGGTGGGATCCCCCACAACGACAGTTCAGCTGGCGCTTTTTTTAATCCAAATAGTTAAAAAAGCGCCCCCCTATGGCCTGTACCATTGCGCCGGAAAACAAGTTTTATCTTGGTATGGCTTTGCCAAACAAATTCTAGCAGAACACCATCTCAAGGTCCCGCTTAAGGCGACAACGACGCCTAGCGGCGGAATTCAACGCCCTCGGTTTAGCGCATTAGGAACAGAAAAAAGCACCGAATGAAATACGTCGTGATTATTCCAGCGCATAACGAAGCGCAGTATTTACCCGGATTGTTAGAAAGCCTCTATGCGCAAAGTCTCCCTGCCGAAGAAATTATCATGGTCAATGATCAATCCTCAGATCAAACAGAGACGATTATGCAGGCGGCGATAAAACGAAACGCAAACACGTCTTATCTCAATCACGTCTCATCAAACGAACATTTGCCGGGGGCAAAGGTGGTCAATGCCTTTAACTTTGGGTTAAAGTCGGTTAAAGCAGACTATGATTTTCTCGTTAAACTAGATGCGGATCTAATCCTTCCGACAGAATATTTTTCGCGTATAGCTCAGGCATTTCAAGACCCTAAAACAGGTATGGCCGGAGGCTTTTGTTATGAACAAAACGAGGCAGGGGAATGGAAAAAAAATCATCCAATGCATCAAGACCACATAAGAGGGGCGTTTAAAGCCTACCGCAAAAGTTGTTTTGAAGCCATGGGCGGATTGCGCTCTGCCATGGGTTGGGATACCGTAGACGAACTTTTGGCGCGTTATCACGGCTTTTCTGTCAAAACCCTTGAAGAACTTGACGTTAAGCACTTAAGACCCATAGGAGGCCAGTACAAAGCCTCTGCTGCAGAACGTCAAGGCAAGGCCTTTTATCAAATGCGCTATGGCCTTTTACTAAGCTTTTTGGCCAGCCTTAAAAGTATGGTGAAAAAGCGATCGGTCCTTTGGGGAGTAGGACTTTTATGGGGCTACTTAAAAGCGGTTTTTACAGCCACTCCTTTTATTGTCACAAAAGAAGAAGGCCGGTTTATTCGCGCCTATCGATGGGCGCAAATAAAGAATCGATAAATGCCTTTTAAAAAAACAACCCATAAACAAGAGGTTGTTTATCTTTGTAGCGAAAATTAGCTTCATGAATATACTTATTATTGGCGGGGGCGGAAGAGAACACACTTTTGCCTGGAAAATCGCACAAAGCCCATTATGTAACGAATTATTTGTCGCTCCTGGAAATGCTGGAACAGCAGCCATTGCGACAAACCTTGCCTTAGGGGTCAATGATTTTGAAGGGATCAAAAAGGCTGTTATAGAACATTCAATAGAAATGGTGGTAGTGGGACCAGAAGATCCTTTAGTCAATGGGATTCACGACTTCTTTTTAGCCGATGAGGCCCTGAAAGATGTTGCCGTAATAGGACCACAAAAAGAAGCCGCTCGCTTAGAAGGTAGTAAAGAATTTGCCAAAGAATTCATGTTAGCGCAAAATATTCCCACGGCGCAATATGCCAGCTTTACCGCAGCAACTTTAGCAGAAGGCTTAACGTTTTTAGAAGGAATGAAAGCGCCTTATGTTTTAAAAGCAGACGGCCTTGCGGCCGGAAAAGGGGTGCTAATTCTTGAAGACCTTCAAGAAGCAAAGCAGCAGTTGACCGAGATGTTGATCGACGAAAAATTTGGCGCAGCCTCTACAACCGTTGTGATTGAAGAGTTTTTAGCTGGGATTGAATTATCCTGCTTTGTCTTAACTGATGGGAAAAACTTTGTCACCCTGCCCATGGCAAAAGACTACAAGCGAATAGGCGAAGGAGATACTGGGCTTAACACCGGCGGAATGGGTGCTATTTCTCCCGTACCTTTTGTTACGTCAGAATTTGAAGAAAAGATTCAGCAGCGTATAGTGTTGCCGACCATAGAAGGCTTTGAAAAACGAAACTTGCCTTTTGTTGGTTTTGTCTTTATCGGCCTGATCAAAGTAGGAGACGACCCTTATGTGATCGAATACAACGTTCGAATGGGAGACCCAGAAACCGAAGTCGTCTTACCACGAGTTAAGAATGATTTTGTTGAGGTTTTGCAGGCTACCGCCAAAGGCGAATTAGATCAAATCACCCTAGAAGAAGACCCGCGTTCTGCCACTACCGTTATGCTTGTTTCTGGAGGTTATCCAGAAGCGTATGAAAAAGGCAAAGAAATGAAGGGGTTAGATCACCCAACAGAAAGCGTTTTATTCCATGCAGGAACGACATTAGCGGGTGACCAAGTACAAACTTCTGGCGGAAGAGTACTCGCGGTTACCTCTTATGGAGAAGGATATAGTGACGCATTAAAAACGTCCTATGCAACCATCAAAAACATTTCTTTTGACGGAATGAATTACAGAAAAGATCTAGGATTCGATCTATAAGAAAGAGTGGGCAGAAGTGTCTTTGTTTTCCTCGCCCTTATCGTTAAAGATTTTTAACTGGTTAATCCAGTAAACCATAGCGATAGAGCCAATAAGAAGGAAAAAAAAGTTTACACCGTTAGCTAACCACCAGCTGCTTAATTCAAGCTTTGTTAAAAACTGGTGTGGAACTAACAAAAGTTCTTCAAACAACCAGGCAATCGCGCCAAAAAGATCTATCATTTTGAGTGGAGTTTTTATTTACCTTGCAAAAATATGAAAAAACTTAGCAGAAGGAAAAGCTACATCACTCAAAATTTCAATGCTTTTCCCTACTTTTTGTCTTTCTTTTTAAGCCTTTTTGGGAGCATCGCCTATGCACAACAAAACCCCTTAGTTGAAGTGATGTCGTTAGACCTTCCTAAGATTAAAGCAGTTAAGACGAATTTAGCCAACCATCAAGTGCAGCTTCTTCTCGTTAAAATAGCGGAAAAAGAAGGAAATTTAACGTTTAAAAATTACGCTTTTCAACAAGAAGACTCTACCTATTTTTATCCTGCAAGCACGGTAAAATTGCCTATTGCAGTGTTAGCCTTAGAAAAAGTAAAGCAATTACAAGCACAAGGTATTTCCATCACAAAAGACACACCCTTTCATATCATCGATCCTAAGACAAAAGCATATGTCCAAAAAGTAGATAGCACTCAGCCACACAATCATTTGACGATCGCCCACTTGATCAAGAAAGTGTTTTTAGTAAGTGACAACGATGCTTACAATTATCTTTTTGATTTTCTAGGGAAGAAAGCCATTAATCCAGGCTTAGAAAAAAGAGGAATTCAGCATACTGCAATACGCCACAAATTTCTATTTGGAGCCGATAATGAAAACAGTTGGGAGTATGTTTTCTTTGACAAACAAGACACGATTTACTACCAAAAAAGTCAGTACTCGCCTCCTCTTCCATCAATTTCTCTCAAGGCCCAACAAAAAGGAAACGCCTACTTATCCAAGGGAGAAAAAGTAACCCGCCCCATGGACTTTAGTCAAAAAAATTGGATGGCATTAAGCGCCCAGATAGAGCTGTTAAAGCGATTGATTTTCCCGCAGCATTTTGTAAAAGAGCAACAATTTGACCTGCATCAAACCGATCTTGATTTTTTGCGTCACTGGATGAGTCGTTCTACCCTTGAAAGTGAGATTAGCGCTTACAAGACAGCAGACTATTATGACAGCTATGGCAAGTTTTTTATTTATGGTGACACGAAAGGAGAAATGACAGACCAAGTGCGTAGTTACAACAAGGTGGGCTATGCTTATGGCACTTTAACCGAAGTTGCTTATATAGAAGATAAAGCAAACAACATTGCTTTTTTCCTAGCAGGAACAATTCTGGTCAATGAGAACGAAACCTTTAATGACGACACCTATGAGTTTGAAGAAAAAGGAATTCCCTTTTTGGCAGAAGTGGGAAGACAAGTCTATCTTAGCATAAAAAACAAGGGACTTTAATTGTGATTTCTTCTTTCTTTAAAAAATCTGGGGTGTTTAGTTATTTGCTGTCGATAGCATTGCTAATCGTTGCAGTGTATTCTCAAGGAGAAATAGAAGGAAACTTTTTTCATTTTGATTTTCAACGAAACATTGCTTTTCTGGTTTTATGCCTGTGTATGTTAGCTGTTGACTGGACGGTAAAACAGCATTATTGGGCAACAAATGCCAATTATCACCTTTTGTTTTTCCCTCTTTTTATTTTTGTGATTCCTATAGAGGTCTGGGACAATTGGGTTTTATTTTTCTTTTTCTTTTTGTGGATTACTTTTAGCTTTTTGATTGCGATTGATCCATCTGGAGGAAATATTGCGAAAGTATTTAATGCCTTTTTCTTCTATTTTGTAGGCTGTCTTTTTTTCCCACAAGGCATTGTGTTTTTACCCTTTTTATGGGTTATTCTTATAATGAAAGGTGCATTTAACATCAGGTTTGTTTTAATTTCTTTATTGCCTATTCTAGCGCTCTTCTTGCTTGAAGTAATCATTATTTCTTTTTTTCCACAAACAGTTTTAATCCCTTCGGTAAGTTTTTCAAAGCTTGTTTTTTCGTTTCCCTGGGAACCTGTTTTGCGCTTAAATTTATGGTGGGTCATCATGGCGATAATACTGTTGTTTTCGGTTTTAAAACACTATATCGACATGGGAACAAAAAGCGCTGCTTATGGTGCGGGGATGAAGTCTTTGTTCGTTTTGGCTGTTTCAGCCTTGTTATTTGGGTTATTTTTTCAAACCCAAAGTAGCTTTTCGTGGGTGGTTTTTCTCATGGGTATGACAGCTTTATCGACAAGATTATTTGAAGATATCACAAGACCCTGGTTAAGATCGTTGTTCTTGTTTTGTATTATTGGACTCCTCTTACTGGGGAAATACGGGCTTCCATTTTAACATAAATTTCAACCTCTACTAGAAATTTGTAGCTTTGCAAGAATTTTTTTAATTACAATAGATTGACTAAGATACTTCACAGGGTCCCAGAATTAAAAGCACTCCTTTATCGCCTTTTTTTAGCTTATGTAGCTTTTAGTATAAGCCGGGTGTTGTTTCTATATTACAACCTTGATATCATAGAAATTGATTCTTTTTCGCAAGGGCTTTATCTTTGTTATTTAGGTTTGCGCTTTGATACCACCAGTATCTTTTATCTAAGTTCTGTCTTTGTTTTATTAAGTATTTTACCGGGGACCTTTGTCCTTCAAAAGCGCTATCAAAAAACAGTAAAAGTGTTTTACTTTTTTGGGTTAACAATAGGGATGGTGTTGAACTTTGTTGACATAGCATATTATCGATTTAATTTGATGCGAATGAACGCAAGCTTATTTGAATCTATTGAAAACGAATCGAACAAAGCCACCTTGTTTTTCCACTTCTTTTCTACCTATTTTTACTTGGTCGTTTTATTCACTTTATTGCTTTTTACATGGAACATTTTTTATGATAAACGAAGCCTTAAAAGCATTGAAATAAGAAGCAGAAAAGCATATTATGTTGAATCTGCTGTTTTTTTTATGCTGGTGTTTATTACCGCTATCGGTGGAATTAGAGGAGGTGATCTTTTAAATGCAAAACGCCCTATTGCGACCATTCATACCATGGAAAAAATAAGTAATCCGCAACATGCAGACATTCTCTTAAACACCTCTTTTTCTATTTTTCGAACCCTGGGTAAGACACATATTCAGCCGAAGTCAAAATACAAGCCAGAACAAGTAAAAGCAACAACTTCTTTTATTAAACAATATTCTAATGCTGACCAAGACAGCCTTCAACCGAATATTGTTTTATTTATCCTAGAGAGTTTTGGGAAAGAATATTGGGGGGCTTTTAATGAAGAAACAGCCATTCCTAATTATGTTTCTTACACCCCTTTTTTAGATTCCCTCGCGGGGCATAGCTTAAGGTTCACAAACTTTTTTGCTAATGGCCGAAAGTCAAACCATGCCATGCCTTCTATTTTAGCGGGAATTCCCACTTTTAAAACAGCCTATACTTCTTCTCCTTATGTTTTACAGCCCTTAGAGTCTACCCTTTCCATTTTGAACGAAGAAAACTATGACACCTCTTTTTTTCATGGCGCGCCAAATGGATCTATGGGTCTTTTAGGCTTCTCATCGGTTTTAGGCTATGATCATTATTACGGGAAAGACGAATATCAAAATGATGATGATTTTGATGGGTATTGGGGCATTTGGGACGAACCTTTTTTAGGCTATGTTAAAACGGTTTTAGACAAAAAGGAAGCACCCTTTTTTAGCACCATCTTTACCGTCACTTCCCACGAACCTTACATCATTCCAGAAAAATACAAGGACAAGTTTCCTAAAGGAAACATCCCCATGCATCAATGTGTAGGCTATACCGACTATGCCCTTCAAATGTTTTTTAGGCAGGCCAAAAAAGAAGACTGGTTTGACAACACCATTTTTCTATTTACAGCAGATCACAGCAATCAAAGCGACTATGCTGAATATGAAAAACCCATTAATCGATTTGCTAACTCGTTTATGATCTATGCGCCTAACGGAAACTTTCAAGGGGTCAACGAACAGCTTTCGCAACACATAGACATTTACCCTACCATAGTTGATTTAATAGGGTATGAAAAACCATTCAGAAGCTGGGGGCAAAGCCTTATATCGCCTGCAGTTCAAAAGCCATATGTCGTTGACTTTTTTGGGAACAACTACTTTATTATGGACGATCAATATATTGTTATTTCTGATGGGGAAAACGCACTGGGCATATACAAAGAAGACGATAGAGGGCTTAAAAATAATTTAAAGGAGCAAAACCTTCCAGCGATGCAATTGCTGAGTGAAAAACTACATATCTTTATTCAGGACTATATGAACAGCATTACCTCTGGTCGACTTTCCCCTAAATAAAACAGCAAAAAAAGATTAAGGTTGCTTTAGGCAAGCTTGATAAGCGTCTAGGGTTTGATCAGCGATGTTTTCCATCTTCCATGGAGCAATAGACTTTATAAGTACTTCGGGAGAAAAGAAACGCTTATTTTCAACAATATCTGCTACAATCGAAGCAAGTTTTTTCTCATTTCCAGCGGGAAATAAATAACCGTTTTCCCCTGCTTGAATTAGGCTAGAATGTACTCCTACATTTTCTGTAGCGATCACGGTACATCCACTTGCAATTGCTTCCAAAGGGACCAACGAAAACCCTTCTGAAAAAGACCCCACGATAATTAAAGCACATTGATGATAAAAGCGGTTGATTTCTTCGGTTTGTGCTAAAAAAGAAAGCTGTTCTGCGATGCCTTCTGTTTCTGCATCGGCTTGTATTTCTCGCGCGTATTCCTTTTGATCGATTTTTCCAATAAAGGTCAACTTCCAGTCGGGATGATCTTTTATAAAGGAACGAAGGGCGTTATAAATCACCTTTTGCCCTTTTGTCTTTCTAATACGCCCCACAACACCGATTTGTTTTTTGTGGGATAAAGAAAGCTCTCCTGTAGAAAAATGGGTTGTGTTAATCCCATGTGGGATAACCACATTGTTTGAAGAAGCATCAAAAGCTGCTCCAGCGGTAAGAAAGATTTTTCGATCGGCTTTATTCATTAAAAAACGCGTTAAACCAGAAGGTTTTGTGGCAGAATGACGTGTTGCTAGAAGTGCAAAGCGCCCCCCAATCAATCGCAACAATAAAGCAAACATGATTTCTTTGTTGCGGTGAACATGAACAACTGTTTGCTCTTTTGAAAAGACGTGCTTTAGCAGTTTTATCCAACCTATTTTAGGCGCGCTAATCCCATAGCCAAAAACAGCTGCAGGCGTTTTGCTTTGTAAAAAAGGTAAAAGCTGCTCAATACTTTTTGTCACCCCGGTTTTGCGGCGATGAAAATGGAGGTGAACAATAGAAAAAGAAGCTTTAGTCATAAATGATCGTTTAACAGCAGATTACACATCATCATAATCTACCGTGACAGCGGCAGAGGTAGGGTAGGCTTGACAAGTAAGCACTAGACCCTCTTCTATCTCCTCATCCGTTAAGATTTGATTATTTTCCATTTTAGCGCTACCCTCGGTTACTTTGGCAATACAACTACAGCAAACTCCTCCTTGACAAGAATAAGGGACGTCTATTTTTTGCTGTAAAGCAGCATCTAAAAGGGTTTTGTCTCCGCTCGACTCTAGGGTATAGTTTTCTTCGTCTGCTTTAATAGAAAGGGTGATTTTATCACCCGTTTTTACAGTCGCAGGGGCTTTGCTTTCACTCGCGGTAAACAATTCAAAATGGATGTTTTCTTTTTTAATATCTGCACTGATTAAAGCATCTTGTGCTGTGTTAATCATCGCTTCTGGTCCACAGAGATAAACATGATCGGGTATTTTGTCTGTTTGATTTAAGCTGTATTTAATTATAGAGGCGTCGATACGCCCAAAGAGCGCATCAGGCTCATTGCTTTTAGAATAGACCCATTGAATTTTTAAACGATCACTAAATTGTTCTTGTAGTGCAATAAGTTGATCTTGATACATGCTTTCTTCAGGCGACTTATTTCCATAGACAAGTTGAACAGTTGCGGTTGTACTTTTTTCTAATGCTGTTTTAAGAATCGAGAGAATAGGAGTAATTCCACTCCCTGCGGCAATTAAAAGCAAATGTTGTGTTGCGCTATTTGGAACATAAACAAAACGCCCTTCTGGAGGGGCAACGTTTAGGATGTCCCCTTCGGCTATAATATTATTGGCAAAACTAGAAAAGACTCCCTGCTCGATTTTCTTTATCCCAACGGTTAAACGATTTTCGTGTGGAGCAGAAGACAAAGAATAGGATCTTCTAACGGGCTCACCGTCGATCGTGGCTTCTAGGCTTAAATACTGTCCAGCTTTAAAGGCAAAGTCAGCGCTTAAAGTAGCGGGAACTTCAAAAGAAATTGCAACAGAAGAAGGGGTAAGGCGATTAATTTTTTCAACTCTAAGAGGGTGGAGTGTGCTCATGTTTTTTTGGATAAAAATAAGGATTTAATTGACGTTAAGTGTAACGATTTGTACCTTGATTCGTCTTATAACCATAGATCTATTATATGAACTTATTTTCCCTCCAATGGAAAGAAACTTTTCGGGCTCCTCAATGGGAAGCGAAAATTTCTATTAAAATCATCATCGCTCTTGTTTCGCTTTATTTTTTAGGGGCCTTTGTTTTTGGGGCGAGTATGACTTATCCTATATTAAATAAAGAGATTTTAGACCGTGAACCGGTTGAGGTTTTTAATGGGATTTTATTGTATATCTTCTTTTTTGAATTGGTTCTTCGCTTTTTTCTTCAGCAACTACCCGTTACAAATATTCAAACCCTGATTTTACTTCCCTTTAAAAAAAGAAAGATCATCAATCATGTTTTATTAAGGTCTGTTTTTTCTGGGTTTAACACAACTCCCTTGATTATTTATCTGCCGTTTGCTATTTCGATGTATCGAGATGATTATTTAGGCAGTCAAGTAATGGCATGGTGGCTTGCGCTTTTATTGGTGACACTTTGCTTGAATTTTTTAATCTATATCGTCAATAAAAACAATCTTTATTTTGTCCTATTGCTAGCCCTTGTTGCAGCAACGATTGCATTAGATTTTTATACACAGATTGATTTAGGGCATATTACAGGAGCGGGATTTGATGCTGTGGTAAAACAACCCCAATTGGCCGGTTTATTTATTTTTCCTTTAGTTTTAAGCTATGCTCTAGTATTTTATTTTTTAAAGCGAGGCTTTTATATGGATGCCGGATTGGCAAAAAAGAAAACAGTTGTTCAAACGGGAGATTATTCTTTCCTCAATTTTTTAGGAGAGGACGCCTTGATTTTAAAGAACGATTTGCGCATGATTATTCGCAATGTTCGTCCTAGACAAATCGTTTTGATGTCTTTTCTCTTTTTGTTTTATGGCTTGATTTTCTTTACACAAGACATCTATCGCAATCAAGACAGCATCATGGTTTTTGCGGGCTTATTTGTTACGGGAGGGTTTAGTTTAACCTTTGGGAATTATGTACCCGCCTGGGATAGCAGTTATTACAAACTTTTGATGACACAGAATATTTCCTATAAAAAGTACCTGCTTTCTAAATGGAATTTGATGGTTTTTGTCACGGCAATCTCAACCGTATTAGCGATTCCTTATGTCTATTTTGGGTGGGATGTCATGGGGATTATTTTAGCGGGCTCATTTTTTAATATGGGACTCAATACATGGACGACTTTATTTGGCGGCTTATTGAATAAGACGCCTATGAAATTAAATGTAAAAGCAAAAGCTTTTGAAAACACCCAATCCTTTTCTTTAAATCAGTTTTTATTGATTATTCCTAAAATGATCCTTCCTGTTTTATTGTATTGGCTACCAGCGAAGTTTATGGGCCCCGCTGCAGGTTATTTGTCTTTAGCAGGGGCAGGAATTTTAGGGATTATTTTTAAAAATCGATTGGCAGATTGGATTACCGCGCTCTACCTCAAACAAAAACACGAAACCATAGAAGCTTTTAACAAATAGACAGATGATACAACTCAATAGCCTTTCAAAAAAGTACGAAGAAAAAACCGTCTTAGAGATTGAAACCCTTAACATTAATAAAGGAGAACACTTTGGTTTAGTAGGAAATAACGGTGCGGGAAAAACGACACTTTTTAGTTTAATGTTAGATTTAATTCAAGCAACCACTGGTGCCGCAAAGATTAATGATATAGAAGTCGCAAAAAGTGAAGCATGGAAAAAAGACGTTGCAGCCTTTGTCGACGATAAATTTTTAATTGACTATTTAACCCCAGAAGAATACTTTAGTTTTGTAGCACAATTGCGTAAAGTAGACCCCAATACGCTCAATGAATTTCTCCAACAGTTTGAGGCCTTTTTCAACGGGGAAATTTTAAACCAAAAAAAGTATCTACGCGACTTTTCAAAAGGGAATCAGAAAAAGGTTGGTTTAGCCGCTTCTTTTATTGGAGATCCCTCCATTGTAATTCTGGACGAACCCTTTGCGAATCTTGACCCTAGCTCACAGATAAGATTAAAATCTTTTCTTGAGAGTGAGGTCAATAAAGACAAGACCTTATTGATTTCGTCCCACGATTTAAACCATGTCACAGACGTTTGCGAACGCATTGTTTTGCTCGAAAAGGGGACCATCATTAAAGACACCCCTAAAAGCCCAAAGACGTTAAAAGAACTAGAGGCTTATTTTTCGGGGCAGTAGCATACTAAAAGCCGCGTTTTTTAGTTATAATACAAAAGCTTTTTTTTGAAATTTCAACACGCCTCTTTTCTCCTCTCTTTTTTGGGACTAATTGTCTTGGGTTGTTCTACCCAAAAAAACAATCTTGTCAATAGAGAATATCACGCATTAAACACAAAGTTTAATGTGCTTTTTAATGGAAAAGAAGCCCTTTCCATAGGCGAAGCGATCTTGTACCAAAACAATCAAGATAATTTTCTGGAAGTCCTCCCAGTAGAACCCATTTTGTTATCAGGAGAAGATCAGGAGAGTCGCGCGAGCATCCCCAGTTTTGCGGTAGCAGAAGAAAAAGCAGTGAAGGCCATTCAAAAGCACTCGATGAAAATCGCTGGGCAACAGCGCAACCGACAAATTCAAGACGCCTACTTATTATTAGGAAAAGCCCGTTATTTTGATCGTCGGTTTTTACCTGCGCTAGAAGCCTTTAATTTTCTTCTTGAAGCGTATTTTGGCAATGAAAATGTATACTATGAAGGCAAGCTATGGCGCGAAAAAACAAATCTTCGTTTGGGGAACGCTGCCCTTGCGATAGATAACTTAAAACCAATTGCGCAACGCATTCCCTTTGGGAAAACACTTTATTCTGAAGTAAATGCGACGGTGGCACAAGCTTATCTCAATTTAAAAAACGAAGACTCTGCTAGAGTTTATATCACCCGTGCAGCGCTTGCAGAAAAAGATCGAACGGCCAAAGCGCGTTATCGATTCATCGAAGCGCAATTACTCGAAAAAGCGCAATTATTAGACAGTGCAAAACAGGCCTTTCAATCCATCGTAAGCTGGAAAAGAAAATCGCCACGCATTTTTTGGATGCAGGCAAAACTTCAAACCATTCGACTAAAGGCGATTATAGATAGCACAAGTCCACGGCCTACCCTTGAGCGTTTAGCAAGACTTTTTGAAAATCAACCCTATTTACACCTTATTCATCAACAAGAAGCCCGCTACCTCCTCTCGCAAAAAGAAGACAGTCTTGCCATTCGTTATTACGATAAATCCTTACAAAGCCCAGGAATAGACATTCCTACTAGCATGGCAAATTATCGCGAATTAGCCGATTATTATTTTGAAAACGGCGTATACCTCAATACGGGCGCTTACTTAGATAGTCTTTTGCGCATTATCCCTGCTGAAGGAAGATTAAGAAAAACAGTTGAAAGAGAGCGCAAAGGTTTAGACCAGGTGATTGAATTAGAAACAATTATCCGAACAACAGATAGTATTTTGACCTTAACGGCTCTTTCAAAAGAAGAGCAACTCGCTTATTTTCAAGACGACATCGATCGAAAAAGAGCCAAAGAACTCGCAGCAATTGAAGAAAAAAAGAAAGGCCTTTTTAGCTTTAGTTCAAACGCGGCAAACAATTTTTATTTCTATAATGAGCGCCTTTTAGTTGCAGGTAAGCAATCCTTTTTATCCAGTTGGGGAAACCGCCCTAATGCCGATAACTGGAACCGACTTTCTGCCGCAAATCTAATTACCCAAAATGAAACCGTTGCCCAAAAAGAAGAAGAAGAAAGCGGCTTTTTTATCGAAACCCCAGAATTTTTTGTAGAACAAATACCCAAAGACAGCGTAGCCATTGCCTCCCTTGAGAAAGACAGAAAACAAGCCTATTTAGACGTGGGAATTTTGTACAAAGAGAAATTTAACAACCCTAAACTCGCCTTTGACCGACTTTCAAAAGTCTTTAATTTAAACCCAACCGAAAACCAAGAAGTTAGCGCTTTATACCACTGTTTTAAGTTGTTCGAAAAAGAGAATGATCAAAAGGCACTCGCCTATAAAACAAAGCTATTAGCGCAATACCCCGACTCTCCTTTTGCTCAAATTGTTCGAGATCCAGCCAATTTTTCGCTTGCAGAAAATCAAACTCCAGCCTCTGTTTATAAAAGATTGTACAAAGCCTTTGAACAACAAGAATACAAAAAGGTAATTGACGAAGGCGAAAACTTAAAAATAGTTGTAAGCGGGACAAATTTGTCTCCAAAAGTCGCCTACTTACAAGCGTTAGCAAAAGGAAGGTTAGAAGGAGAAATCGCTTTTATTCATGCCTTAGAAAAAGTTGTTGAGCTTCACCCTAATTCTAACGAAGCCCAATTAGCAAAGCAAGCCATTCAACGTCTAGACCAAGAAGAGCAATTAAAACACAAGCGTTTGACTCTCAAAAACTATAAGTGGGTGTTTTCTTTTGAGGTTTCGCCAAAGGGACTAGACTCCCTTGCGAGCAAAATGCAGATGGTAGTTAAAGAGGAACAAAAACAATGGAAGTTTAGCCGGGATGTCTACAACGAAAAAATTAATTTTATCGTGGTTCACACAAGAGGAGAACAACCAGATCAAGCCTATTTTCTCGAAAAATGGAGTCAACTCCCTGATTTTGATAAAAGAACAAATAATTTCGTACTTTTATCGGCTCAATATGAACAAGTTCAGCGTTTAAAAACTTGGGAAACAATCGCAAATCAACCACAACAATGAAAAATAACGAACTCAACGGACAACCTAACAGAATTGAAGGAAGCACCAAAATAACAGGAGAAATTTTTTCTGAAGCAGATTTTAGAATTGATGGAACCTTAGAGGGGTCTATCACAACTTCCGGAAAAGTAGTAATCGGAAAAGAAGGCGTTATCAACGGAAATGTCAATTGTACCTTTGCAGATGTTGAAGGCAAGTTTAGCGGGAAAATCGAAGTAAAAGAAAGTCTTTCCTTAAAATCGACCAGCTCTGTTGAAGGCGAAGTGATTATTGGGAAATTGATCGTTGAATCTGGGGCAAGCTTTAATGCTAAATGTTCTATGAAGTCGGCAAAAGACGTCAAATCCATATCAGGAAAACGTGAGAAAACAGCCTAATTCTTGGCTTATCTTTTTTTCTTTAGCGATTCAAATCGGTGTGATAATGTTTTTTGCGGCAAAAGCTGGAAATTTTCTCGACACTAAATACACCACTTCAAAACCCTGGTTTACACTTGGTTTTTGTGTTTTTGGACTTCTCACAGTGCTTCGCCTTATCATCCATCAAACAAAAAAATTATAACCCTTGCGCGCGTTAGTTTCTTTCAGCTTGTTTTTTTTAGGCATAGGCAGTCTACACGGATTAAGCTTATTTCTCCTCGACATATCTTTTAGCGAGGCTTATTTTGTTGAGGTTTATGCAGCCATTTTTGGTTTTACTTTTCTTCTTTTATGGGGGTTGTTAAGCGCTTTTAAAAGTTTAAGCCACTATGTTGCCTGGCTTTATCTCTTGGGTAGCGGACTAAAGTTTGGCTTGTTTTTTCTCCTACTGTGGCCGGTGTTTAAGGCAGATGGAGTAACAAGTGTTTTAGAAAAAACAAGCTTCTTAATCCCCTATTGTAGCAGCCTTGTTTTAGAAACCAGAATCTTAATTTCCAAATTGAATAAAATATAAGTCAGAACAGTTTTCCTTTTTCGTTTAAAGCACTACATTTGCAGTCGAATTTTAGTTCGAATGAAGAGGAAATCAACTATTCTAATTAGCGCAAAAAAAAGCGTCGCTTTACTGACCATCCTGTTTGCCAGTTTTGCTTTTGCGAATAATAAAGAAGACGCTAAAGGGGGCGACCTCAAAACCGAAATCAAAGAATACATTGCGCATCACTTGCTAGACTCTTATGACTTTAGCTTGTTTTCATATACAAATGCTCAAGGCGAGCATGTTTACATAGGCGCACCATTACCCATCATCTTATGGGATAATGGCTTAAAAGTATTTTCTTCTTCAAAGTTTCACCACGGGGAAACTGTTGCTGCAGTGGATGGGAGTTATTATGCCCTTTACCACAATAATATTTATAAAACAGATGCGGCAGGGACCATCAATTATGATGAATCTCATCACCCAACAAACGTTAAACCTCTAGACTTTTCTATCACTAAAAGTGTAGTGAGCATGATGCTTGTATTTGCCATCATGTTTTTCTTGTTTAAAAGTTTGGCAGAGTCTTATGCTAAAAACGGCGGGATTGCTGCAGGAGCAGGACGTTTCTTTGAACCGATTGTATTGTATGTGCGCGATGATATTGCGATCCCTAACATAGGTGAAAAGAAATACAAAAAATACATGAGCTATTTGTTGACCATCTTTTTCTTTATTTGGTTTCTCAACATTCTAGGCTTAACGCCGCTAGGGGTAAATGTTACAGGTAATATCGCAGTAACTTTTGGCCTTGCCTTATTAACCTTTTTAATTACAAACTTAACAGGAACAAAAGACTACTGGTTACACATTTTTGATCCTTTAGGAAGCACGATGGCATGGTATGCTAAAGTGCCCTTATACATTATTTTAATCCCTATTGAAGTTTTGGGGATCTTTGTAAAGCCTTTTTCATTATTGATTCGTTTATACGCAAATATGCAAGCGGGTCACATTGTTTTAATGAGTTTAATAGGTTTGATGTTTCTTTTCAAAAGCTGGATAGGAAGCCCCTTGTCCTTTGGTCTTGCTTTTGCGATTTCGTTGATTGAAATTTTAGTTGCCTTATTACAGGCGTATATATTTACGATGCTTTCTGCTTTATATTTCGGCTTTGCCGCCGAAGAGCACGAGCATCATTAACCCAATACTATACAAGTGTATAGTTATAATGATTGTTTAATTTAAATCAAACACTATGGAAATTCCAGTAATGGTAGGAGCAGGTATTATTGTGATTGGTGTCGGAATGGGGATCGGTCGTATCGGTGGATCTGCTATGGACGCAATTGCACGTCAACCTGAAGCTTACGGAAAGATTCAGACAGCAATGTTAATCGCTGCTGCCTTAATTGAAGGAATTGGTTTCGCTGCATTATTCGCAGTCTAACTAAATCATTTAAAAGCAAAGCTGCTCGCGGTTGGCGGTAGCTTTGTTTTTTCGATTGAACAAATCAACACGATATGGAAAAATTATTAGAAGAATTTTCGTTAGGGCTATTTTTTTGGCAAACACTATTGTTTGTAGGCCTTTTATTCCTCCTCGCTAAATACGCTTGGAAACCTATTTTATCTGCTGTAGAAGAACGCGAGAATACCATTAAAGATTCCCTTGAAGCTGCCGAAAAGGCAAAAGCAGACATGGAAGCGGTTCAAGCAGATAACAAACGCATCCTAAAAGAAGCTAGAGCAGAACGCGATGCACTTTTAGCGGAAGCTAAGAAAACAAGTACGCAAATCGTGAACGATGCTAAAGAAGCGGCCCAAACAGAAGCAGATAAAATCGCTGCTGCGGCGCAAGCAGCTATCCAGCAAGAAAAAAATGCTGCGATCAATGACTTGAAAGCCCAAGTGGCTGGACTATCTGTTGATATTGCACAAAAAGTGTTGCAAGGGGAATTAGCAGACCAAAAGAAACAAGAACAACTGGTTGAAAAACTAGTGAACGATATTGAGATCAAATAAGCGATGAAAAATACGCGCGCCGCATTACGATATGCAAAAGCTGCTTTAAGCACTTCTTTAGATCAAAACAAAGAAGAAGCTGTAGCAACAGACATGCAAGAAATTGTAGCTGTTTTTGAAGAGAATCAAGAGCTATCCGTATTTCTAGACAATCCTGTTGTGGCAAGTAAAGCAAAACAAGACGCCTTAAACAAGGTGTTTTCTGCTTTGCAACCCCTCAGCTCACAGCTTATAGTGCTACTAACAACAAACAATCGCATTGATTTGCTAGATCAAGTAGCTATAGCTTATTTATCATTATTACAAAAGCATCAAGGAAAAGAAACAGCCGTTGTTACCACAGCAGTTGCGCTTACACCTGAGCTTGAAAAAACAATCTTAGCGAAAGCAAAAGAATTATCTTCAGCTGAAATTAGCTTAGAGAACAATGTTGATCCATCGATTATGGGAGGTTTTATCCTTCGAATCGGGGATTTGCAATACAACGTAAGTGTTGCACATCAATTGGAACAACTCAAAAGAGAATTGACACAAACGAATTATAGCGCATAAATAAAAAACTATGGCAGCAATTAAACCCGCTGAAGTTTCAGCAATCTTAAAAGACCAATTAGCAGGAATGGACACTTCTTCTTCTTTAGACGAAGTAGGAACTGTACTAGAAGTTGGAGATGGAATCGCCCGTGTATACGGTCTATCCAATGCACAATACGGAGAATTAGTTCGCTTTGACTCTGGCTTAGAAGGAATGGTTTTGAACCTTGAAGAAGATAATGTAGGGGTAGTATTGTTAGGTCCTTCAAAAGGACTTAAAGAAGGAGATACTGTAAAACGCACCAACACAATTGCTTCGATCAATGTAGGAGAACGGATAGTAGGACGTGTTGTTAACACATTAGGAAACCCTATCGATGGTAAAGGTGCTATTGAAGGTGACCTAAATGAGATGCCACTTGAGCGTAAAGCTCCTGGGGTAATCTACCGTCAACCCGTAAACGAACCGATGCAAACAGGAATCAAGTCAATTGATGCGATGATTCCGGTAGGGCGTGGACAACGTGAGTTGGTGATTGGTGACCGTCAAACAGGGAAAACAACTGTTTGTATTGACACCATCTTAAATCAAAAAGAATTTTATGATGCAGGTGAACCAGTGTACTGTATCTATGTTGCGATTGGACAAAAAGCGTCTACCGTTGCAGCCATTGCTAAAACACTAGAGGACAAAGGTGCTTTAGCCTATACAACCATTGTAGCGGCAAACGCATCTGACCCAGCACCAATGCAGGTTTATGCCCCTATGGCAGGAGCTGCTATTGGAGAGTATTTTAGAGATACGGGTCGTCCAGCATTAATCATCTATGATGATTTATCGAAACAAGCGGTCGCTTACCGTGAGGTATCCTTATTATTACGTCGCCCACCGGGACGTGAAGCTTATCCTGGAGATGTATTCTACTTACACTCGCGTTTATTAGAGCGTGCAGCAAAAGTGATTGCAGATGACGATATCGCAAAAGGAATGAACGATCTTCCAGCGTCTTTAAAAGACAAAGTAAAAGGAGGAGGTTCTTTAACTGCACTACCGATTATCGAAACACAAGCAGGAGACGTTTCTGCCTATATTCCAACAAACGTAATTTCGATCACCGACGGACAGATCTTCTTAGAGTCAGATTTATTTAACTCTGGGGTACGTCCAGCGATTAACGTGGGGATCTCTGTATCACGTGTAGGAGGTTCGGCGCAGATCAAGTCGATGAAGAAAGTATCGGGTACTTTAAAACTAGATCAAGCTCAGTTCCGTGAACTAGAAGCTTTTGCTAAGTTTGGTTCAGACCTTGATGCAGCAACACTTAACGTGATTGAAAAAGGACGCCGTAATGTGGAAATCTTAAAGCAAGCTCAAAATGATCCATATACCGTAGAAGATCAAACAGCGATCATCTATGCAGGATCTAAAAACTTGTTGAGAAACGTTCCCGTTGATCAAGTAAAAGCCTTTGAAAAAGCTTATTTAGAAGAGCTTAACGCGAAACACCGCGACACTTTAGATACCATTAAAGCAGGAAAATTAACAGACGAAGTACTTGACACACTCAATGCAGTGGCCAAAAGTATTTCTGCTCAATTTGAATAAATCGCTATGGCGAACTTAAAAGAAATACGTAATCGGATTGCCTCGGTCTCCTCGACCATGCAGATCACCTCTGCCATGAAAATGGTTTCGGCGGCAAAGCTTAAAAAAGCGCAAGATGCGATTACTGCTATGCGTCCGTATTCAGACAAGTTAACCGAGTTGATCCAAAACTTAAGCGGTGCAATTGATGGAGATACGCCAAACCCTTACACGCAGGTTCGCCCAGCAAAAAAGGTTTTGCTTATTGCCATTACTTCTAACCGTGGTCTATGTGGTGGATTTAACGCTAACATTGTCAAGGCAACCAATAAATACATTGCCGATCATGCGAACCAACAAGTTGACTTAATCACTTTAGGGAAAAAAGGGAACGATATCTTAGCGAAAAACAACAATGTTACAGCAAACAACAACGCCATCTATGATGCGTTGACTTTTGCGAATGCAAGTGATATTGCACAAGGTTTTATGGAGGCTTTCGCCAAAGGGGAATACGATAGAGTAGATGTAATCTACAATCGCTTTAAAAACGCAGCGACACAAATCG
The DNA here is from genome assembly GCA_965658115.1 of Candidatus Arcticimaribacter sp. Lineage (GTDB taxonomy): Bacteria > Bacteroidota > Bacteroidia > Flavobacteriales > Flavobacteriaceae > Arcticimaribacter. The sequence goes on from CBFHRA010000007.1 coordinate 66,179, forward strand.
TAACCACAGAAACCTTATTGCCAATCGTTGCTGAAACAGAAGAAAACAATACGGCAACAGCAGATTATATCTTTGAGCCAAGCCAAGAAGAAATCGTGAATGAACTCTTGCCAAAGAGCATCAAGATGCAACTTTTTAAAGCATTGCGCGATTCTTTTGCCAGTGAGCACGGGGCGCGAATGACCGCCATGCACAAAGCGACAGACAACGCAACAGAATTGCGCGACCAGCTTAAATTGACTTACAATAAAGCGCGTCAAGCAGCTATTACAAATGAGATTTTAGAAATTGTAGGAGGTGCAGAAGCCTTAAACAACTAGTACTTTTTAGATTATCATTTTGAAGGCCCCTTTGTTGGGGCTTTTTTTATACATTTATTTTATAAACGACCCCAAGTCGATCTTACAGGACAACTTCACCCTACAATAAGTTGCCCCTAATGGCTTGGTGTATAACCCATCTTGCCATGAAATATATACTTCGTACCTATTCCTTTTTATTTCTTTGTTGTGTGTTCTTTGCCTGTAAAAAAGACAATAATACAACGGCAGAAGAAGAGGAAACCCCTCAAACCATTATGCCCCCTCCCACGACTGTTGTCACAGACACCACTAATGATGGAACTACTGACACCACCAGCATGACCATGACTTCAACCAGTACAGGAGGAGATGCTTTTCCGGTTGATGAACCTGTAATCTTGGCCTACTTTCCTTCATGGTCAGAGAACTTTGTTTCGGCGGGACAGCCGTCTAAGCTCAGGGATATCCCCGCTTTTGTTAACCATGTTTTTTTGGCTTTTGCAAAGCCTAATCTAAGCTATCTCAAAGGCAGTTATGATCTTTCTGGTACAGGGATAGAAGTTCCTTATGACGGCTGCACCTTAAAAGAAAGTATTGGCGCTTTAAAAGCAAAAGGGATCAATGTCATTCTCTCGGTGGGCGGAGAAACGTATTGGCGCGACGCTTCTTCTTATGAGATTGATTACGCTCAAATAAAAGATCTTGTAGATGACATTGGCTTCGCTGGGATCGATTGGGATTTTGAACCAGATGGATCCTTCCAGCAAATCGGAAACGAATTAAACGTCAACCGTTTTATCACCTTTTTCAATGAATCCCGAAGTATTATGCCAAAAGAAGAAGGCTATTTATTGGCCTGTGCTCCGGCTGGAGTAGGTGCCTTAGGCGGGCAATTTAACGACGACCCTGCTTCTCCCTTTCGATACGAGCAACGCAATGCGATAACGGGCGAAAATGATGATTTACTTTTTCAAGGTACCCAAAGCACTAATGGGATCAACCTCTATGGCTTTGGCTCAACAGGACATATGATCCCAGTGATTAAAGCCGTGGGGGATAAAATCGACCTGATCGCCTATCAAGGGTATAATACTGGCGGCAGTAATAATCGAGCCATTATGTATGACGCTTATGCCTATTATGCGGCTCAATATGGTTTTGTTATTGCTGCTGGAGTCCACTATCCGCCAGAACCCTGGGGGCCTTTTTACGACTATACCCATGAAAATATAGCCATGCTAAGCGAGCATATTTACAGTCATCCAGAACGCAACGAGCGCAATGATGGTATCATGATTTGGCAACTCCTTTTAGAAGGGAGTGGCAGCTCCGGCTATTCCTATTTAAACACCGCTTCTAAGGCCCTTAATGGAACGCCTGTTGCCACTGCGGTGAGTCAAGCCAACATCTTCTCTCTAGAGCCCTATAGCGGCGGAGTAGCAGGCTGCGAGGGTGGGGCCGGTGGCACAGCCACCCTTTGCGATATTGCGGTTTATAATCCCGCCAATCAATACCCCAATCCAGGAACCCAAGTGGTACACAACTGTCAAATCTGGCAAAATAAATGGTACATTAACCCGAACGAAATCCCCGGAGAAAACGACGGCTGGGAAAAAGTAGGCGACTGTACCGAAGGAGAGGGCTGTAGTTAATTTTAGTCGTCGGAACACAAAATGACGGTCCCCAATAAATGAAACATCTTACCACCATGAAACACCTACCCACCATTATTAATTTTACTGCGGGTCTATTACTTTTAATGTTAGGGCTCGCAGGCTATGCTTCTCCAGACTGGTTTTTTACCCACAAATACGATGTCTTAATGCCCAGTCCGCAAAGCAGGACCATTTTAAGGGTCATGATGGGCTTTATGGCGGTGATGGGCGCCCTTTGGTTAGCAGCATGTGTTTTGTTCTTTAATCAACGCCGATTATTGCTCTTGACCGGCATTATGACCGCTGGTTTTGTTGCGTCAAGAATAGGCGGCCTTTTGATCGATGGATTAGAGCAGCATTTTACTTATTTTGAATTGGGTTTTGAAACAATCGCTCTAATCGCTATTATTGTGGTTTATAGGCTCACTCGAACCTCTCAATGAAAACAACTTCTGGCTTTCGATCGAAAAACATTCATTTTTTGCCCTTAAAAAAAGAGCACATTGCCTTAGTCAACACCCTACATGCTTATCCTGAAGTAGCGCGATACAATACCATAGGTGTTCCAAAAGATCTTGAGACGACCGCAAAAATCCTGGCCCATAAAATCGATAAGAACCAAGAAAGCGCCTTGGGATGGGCGCTCTATGACACCCGTAAAAACTTTATCGGCGAAGCGGGAATAATCCTAGCGCCACAACGTTTTCAAAAAGCGGAAATTAGTTATTCCCTTGCTCCAGATCAATGGAATAAAGGCCTAGGGACTGAAATTGCAAAGCAACTCATCCAATATTGTTTTAATGATTTAGGGCTACATCGAGTAGAAGCTGGGGTAGCTGTCCATAATCACGCCTCTATTCGCGTGCTTGAAAAAGCAGGAATGAACCGAGAAGGAACCCACCGTAAAATCCTTCCGTTATCTTCTGGATGGAGCGATAATTACACTTATGCGATACTAAAAGAAGAATAGATCAAGTCTTAGACCGTAACCTCTAAAAGGTCGCCTTTACCTTGCAGATCGAGTTCTTCTATCCCCGCAGGAACAAGAAGTGTCTGTCCTTTGGTTATGATGTAATCCTGCCCTTGATGGGTGACCGTAACTTTGCCCTCGACACAAATGACAACACTAAATGCTGCTCTAGCGCTATAGTCTAAAGTACATTCTCCGTCAATAGGAACAAATTTTGTCTTAAAATAAGGAGTTTCAATCAGTGTATTGCCTTTGTTGGCTTTTTGATCAAAAGATATAACAGTTTGTTTTTCAAGCTTAAAATCGATGGCATCAAGAGCTAGATCTTGGTGCAATGCTCTTTTCTTTCCTGTTTTCTCATCCACCCGATCATAATCATAAACGCGATAGGTAATGTCTGAAGCTTGTTGGATTTCTGCTAACAATACCCCACTGCCTATTGCGTGAAGTAAACCAGCAGGAACATTAATAGTATCTCCCTTTTTTACCTTGACTGTATGTAAGATCTCTTCTAGGGTTTTTTCTTTTTGGTGCTGCGCAAAAGCAGCTCGGGTTAGAGCAGATTTGAACCCTAGGGTAAGACGGGCATTTTCTTCAGCCTCTACCACATACCACATTTCGCTTTTTCCAAAACAATTGTGTCGTTCTTTTGCCAGCGTATCATTAGGATGAACTTGAACCGATAAAGGCTTTGTTGCATCAATAAACTTGATTAATAAAGGAAAGGTTTTTCCAAAACGATCCAGCACCTTTTTCCCTAATATTCCTTCGGGATCTTGTTCGATTAATGCAAGAAGACTTTGTGTTTTTAACGGACCATTAAGGACAATTGAAGGGCGCTCTTTTAAACCAGAGATTTCCCAAGATTCGCCTAGTTTATTTCCTTTGATATTGCGGTTAAAAAGGACATTAAAATTGTTTCCACCCCATAAGCGAGACTTATATTGTGGAACAAACAGTAATGGATACAATTCAGTTTTTTTCATGGTAGCGGTCCAAAGTTAGTTAAATGAGTCAAGGACTAGTTTAACTCAAGGCGTTTTCTTTAAATTTTCTATCTTTTTTTGGGTAAAACCCACACATCTTTCTGCTGTGATTCAAGCGTTAGAACTTTGCAAGCATCAAAAAACAAAAAACTTGGATTTACGAGGGCAAAAAAAGGCTTACCTTTCTAGAATAATTTTAAGCAATGTTATGACGAATCCTCTGGTTTTAATCTTATCCATTAGTGGCATAATTTTTTTCTTAGCCGGGTTTATTCAGCAGCGTTTTCCGCCGAAGAAAATCAACCATTTGTATGGGTATCGCACGTCAAAATCAATGAAATCACAAGAAAGTTGGGATTTTGCCCAAGAATATTCTGCAAAAAAAATGATGAAAATGGGCACTTATATCACCGCATTAGGTTTATTAGCATGGAGTATTGATTTGCAGTTACTTTGGTCTGTAGGAATTGCTTTATCTATTGTGATAATTGGACCATTATTAATGCTGTTTAAAGTTGAATCTGAACTGAAAAAACGCTTTCCTATAAAATAAATGCATTTTACTGAGAAACATCAATTTGGCCCAATTGAAAGTTTGCATATGGGCGTAGGCTATTTTGGGCCACCTCCTGTTGCTGTTCACAGTTTTTTTATTGATGGTTTGTTAGTTGATACGGGTCCGCCTAAACTGGGAAAAGAATTACTGCAATGGCTCGAAAACAAAGCCTTAGAACAAGTCTTTATCACCCATCATCACGAGGATCATTCCGGGAATGTTAATCCCATTTCATCCCAATTTGATGTACCCATTTATGGTTCTTTAGGCTGTAGTGAATTGGTTCAAGGTAAAGTATGGACTAGCCTGCCGCAAAAACTCTTTTGGGGAACACCAGTGTTTACCGACCGGGTCATGGCGTATGACAAAACAACACTTAGTACTGCTAAGTATAATTTTGAATTGATCCCTATTCCCGGGCATGCCATTGACCAAGTGGCCTTGTTTGAAGCTAATCAAGGCTGGCTTTTTTCGGCGGATGCCTTTGTAAGCCCACAGATTAAATACTTTATGAAAAAAGAGTCGATGGTGCAGCAAATCGAGTCGTTAAAGAAAATGGTCGCCCTTGATTTTGATCTTTTATTGTGCTGTCACAACCCTACTTTAAAGGGAGGAAGAGACTTATTGCAGCAAAAGATTGATCATTTAGAAGCCTATTATGCTTCGGTGGTTTATTATCACCAAAAAGGGCAATCTCCCCGCCAAATCTTAAAAAGCATAGGGGCAAAAGAACGCTGGCTGCAATACTTTTTTTCTGGCGGGAATATGTGCGCCATCAACATGGTAAAGGCGGTGATTAGAGATGAGCAAAACCGTTGATAACCTAAGAATATCTCCTCTTTAAGTTCGTTCTTCTTAACCTCACATTTTGTATTTTTAAAACCAAGAAAACTTTGATATGATTCAACTTCCTGTAATTAACGAAAGTCCTTATGAATTGCCAGCCTATGCTACGGTATCTTCCGCAGGGCTCGATCTTAAAGCGGTTTTAGATCAAGCGATCACCCTGCGTCCTTTAGAGCGTAAAATCATCGGGACAGGCCTTAAAATCGCTCTTCCTGAAGGCTATGAAGCTCAAGTTAGACCTCGTTCTGGTCTAGCGGCAAAACACGGACTCACGGTATTAAACGCACCAGGAACCATCGATGCAGATTATCGCGGAGAAATAGGGGTGATCCTAGTCAACCTTTCTAATGAAGCAGTAGATATTAATCCCGGTGAGCGGATCGCTCAATTGGTCATCGCCCAATACACAAAAGTGGATTGGCAAGTGGTTGAATCCCTTGACAGCACCGATCGAGGAGAAGGAGGATTTGGCAGTACTGGTAAAAAATAACAAGATCGCATGAAAATAATTGTTCCCATGGCGGGTCGTGGTTCCCGACTAAGGCCCCATACTTTAACCGTCCCTAAACCCCTTGTTCCTGTTGCGGGAACGCCTATTGTTGAACAGTTGGTCAACGACATCGCTGGGGTGGTCAATCAACCGATTGAAGAAGTCGCTTTTATTTTAGGGGATCCTGCTTTTTTTGGCGAAGAAATTGTCGCTCGCCTTACAAAGGTTGCTGAAAACCTAGGGGCAAAAGCGAGCATTTATCGCCAATTGAACCCACTGGGTACCGGGCATGCGATTATGTGTGCAGCACCCTCTTTAAGCGGTCCAGCAGTGGTGGCGTATGCAGATACCCTTATTCGGGCAGACTTCAATATTGACCCAGCAGCAGACGCGCAAATCTGGGTAAAAAAGGTGGAGCATCCTTCGGCTTATGGAGTGGTGCAACTCGACAACACTAACGCCATTACAGAACTAGTTGAAAAACCGACTCAATTTGTTTCTGATCTAGCGGTGATAGGCATCTATTATTTTAAAGCCATTGAAGATCTAAAAACAGAACTTCAAGCGGTGATTGATCAACAACTCACCCATGGCGGGGAATATCAAATCAATGACGGAATAAAAGGCATGATGCGAAAAGGTAAACGCTTTGTCCCCGGTGAAGTGAACGAATGGATGGATTGCGGAAACAAAGCAATTACAATAGAAACCAACACAAAAATGCTTCACTTTTTAGCAGAAGAAGGCAAAAACCTCGTCGACGCTTCTGCGACAATAGAAAACAGTACGATTATCCCTCCCTGTTTTATTGGCAAGGATGTTGTATTAAAAGACAGTACAGTAGGCCCAGGGGTATCCATAGGAGAAGGGAGCCAAATTGTCAATGCTACCGTTAAAGAATCGATGATTCAAAACCACACCATTGTACAAAATGCGGCCTTAAACAAGGCAATGATTGGGAATCATGTGCGTTATAATGGAGAGTATACTACTGTAAGTATAGGGGACTATTCAGCATTAGAATAAATGAAAAAAGGAAGAAAATATTTTTATCTGCTCTTGATTTTAGGCTTTTTGACCGGCTGTAAAACTGTGCGTGTATTGCCCAATAAAGCCCCAGTAAAGCGCGTTGATCTAAAAGTATTAGCCGCAGAGATCGTCAAGGCAGAAGAAAACATTAGCACTTTTAGGGCCCGTATTAAAGCGGAATTCAATGACCAAAAGCGCAAACAAAGCGTTAATGTCAATTTTCGTTTAGAAGACAATAAAACGTTTTGGATGAGCGCAAATATGCTTATTCCCATTGCCAAAGTTTTGATTACCCCAGAAAAGGTCCAGTTTTATGAAAAATTTCAAAAAACCTATTACAAAGGCGATATTGCTTTTATCAACCAGCAGTTAGGGACAGATTTTAGCTTTAAGGACTTACAAAACATTTTTCTAGGCTATCCTATTTCAGACATTAAAAACGAAAAGTTCGAGCGTATTTCTCACCCACAGTATTATGTTTTGAGTCCAAAAACAAAAGGCTTGCGTTTCCGACCCACTTACTTTTACGACCCAGTCAACTTTCGTTTAAAAGAACAACGCTTTTTAGTAGCAGGCACAGGCCAAAGTTTAAGCATAAAATACACCCAGTATCAACAAGTAGAGGGAAAACTAGTGCCAAAGAAAATTGAAATTTCCACCTTTGATGGAACAAATTTTTTACAACTATCGCTGGATTATCTAAGGGTTGATTTTCCTAAAAAACTAACCGTCCCTTTCAATATCCCAGCAGGATACAAGAAAATTGAGTTATAAATGTGCAGTAAAAAAGGCCTTAGTGTTCTCTTTTTCCTTTTGGTAACATTCGCATGGGCTCAAAACAATAGACAGGCGAAACTAGAAGCCCAGCGCAAACAACTTCAGGTTGAGATTAAACAAATCAACAGCCTTTTATTTTCTAATAAAAAATTAAAGAAAACGGCCTTAACAGAGGCCGAAGATCTCGCGGTAAAAATTAATTTAAGACAGCGTTTGATCAGGGTAACAAATGAAGAGGCCAACCGTTTAACCCAGCAAATCAACGTCAATCAAAAGACGATTGAACGTCAAGAAAAAGAATTAAAAGAGTTAAAAACTGAATACGCCGAGATGATTCGTTTTGCTTATGCGAGTAAATCTGCCCAAAGCCGTTTGATGTTTTTATTCTCTTCCGAAAGTTTTTTACAGGCCTATAAACGCTTTCAATACCTAAAACAATACGCTGCGTTTAGAAAAAAACAAGGCCTTCTAATTGCCGAAAAAACAAAGATCTTAGAAGCACTAAACGAAACTCTTTTAGTTCAAAAACAAAAGAAGGAATCCCTAGTAAAAGAAAACAGGATTGCGCAAAATGAGCTTACTGCAGAACGACTAGAACAAAAAGAGCGCATTAGCAGCCTAAAGAAAAAAGAGCGTTCCTTGGAAAAACAAATTCAAAAGAAACAGCGGCAAATAGCTGCTTTTGACAAAGAGATTCAGCGCTTAATTAGAGCGGCCATTGCCGCCTCTAATAAAGCAGCTGCAGGAAAGAGTAAAGCGGTCTTTACCTTAACTCCCGAAGCACAATTGATTGATAAAAACTTTACCGCGAATAAAGGTAAACTCCCCTGGCCGGTAGAACAAGGAGTGGTGACCTTGGGTTTTGGAACACAAACTCACCCCGTTGTTAAAACGACCAAGATACAAAGTAATGGGGTAACCATCGCCACGCCAGATAATGCAAAAGTACGGGCGGTATTTAAAGGGAAAGTGATGCAGGTATTCTCTTTTAAAGGAAGTAACCCAGGAGTGTTAATTCAACACGGGAATTATATCACCAGCTATTCAAATCTAGCGGTTGTATATGTTAAAAAGGGACAAACCATTGATGCAAAACAAGTCATAGGAGAGGTTTTTACCCATCCTATATCGGGGAAAAGCGAGCTAAAGTTTTCTGTATTTCAAAACACAACACCCGTCAACCCAAAGAGTTGGGTTTATCGCATGTAGTTTAGTAGCCTTCTACTAAATACCAGGCCTCTTCTTTTAAGCTATTGGTAACAAAACTGAGCAAACTGTAGGCTTGTCTTTTTGTTTCAAAACGACCATAAGCGACACGAATAAGTCCGTCATCGCTTTGTTGTGCAAAAGCAGCTTCAAATCCTTGCGATTTTAAAATGGATAATTTGCGTTCTGCATTCACTTGATCTCGAAAGCTTCCTGCGATTACACTATAAAATTGTCCTTCAGTAATGTTGACATTATTATTAACAACCCTTTCAACCTCTGCTTTAGTATCATAAGAAATAGAGGCAATTGCGCCTAAATCAAAAGAAGCGTTTTGTACGTTTTTAGTGATGCGTTGTTGCGCCAGTTTAGCAGACTTTAAGCGTTCACTTTCAAGATACTGGTTCCCAAAATAGTATACAGCACCTAAAAGGGCTACAGCAACTACTCCGATTACAGCATATTTTACAAAGGGGGTCTTGTTGTCTTCCTTTTTTTCAGGAGTAAAAGCTAAAGATTCTTTATTGTCTTTCATAGGGCTAGATGTTGATGAAGAATTAGAGACCGGGGGTACGACTGAGGCCGCTTCAATGTGCGCCTTCAGAGGTGTTTTTTGGAAGGCTTTTAAGCCTAAGCCATTTGCATCAAAATTGACTTTCCCGTGAGGTAAGAAGCGCAATTTATTTTCAGCGTTCAAAGAAAACTCTCCAATACCAGGAAGAATCAACGCGTCATTTTTAAGGCGTTTATTCCAGCGGGCACACTCATCTTCAATTTTAACAAGCGCTTTAGCATAAGAAATGTTTTCTCTCTTCGCAATATAACTTGCTAAAAGACCGTCATTCTCTTGAATCAATCGATTAAATGAAACTGAGCGAGAAGGGGGAACAAATTCTCCCGTAAAACGATTGACTTGTATCGGATGATTTTGGGTTACAAAAGAACCAAAACCGGGTAAGGTGATACATTCCTGCTGATAGAGTAATTCTTTAATGTATTGTGTCAAAATCATGTACTAAAGATAGCAAATAATATTTTCTTCCTATTTTAAAGGAAATTTTAGTGCAAGAGGCCTCAAAAATCACCTAAAGCTATGACCTTAACGTCCCAACAAGCGGCTTTATTGCTTTGCCGTATCCCTAACTTAGGATCCCGCCGGATCAAAAAACTTATCGATCATTGTGACGGAGCAAAAAACGTACTTAAAGCCCCTACTGATAAATTGCTGCAAATTAATAGAGTAGGACCTTCACATATCAAATATTTAGAAGGTTGGGAAGCCCATTTACCCCAGGTAAAAAAAGAAGAAAAAAGAATAAAATCGCAGGGCTTAAAGCCTTTTATCTACCATGAAAAGGATTATCCCCTAACCTTAACCCATACCGCCGATCCCCCAACTGTTTTTTTTCAAAAAGGGAGTGTCAACTGGAACAACCCTAGGATTATTAGCATAGTAGGGACTCGCGCTCCTACTGCTGCGGGTTGTCGTCTTTGCGAGAGATTACTACAAGATCTAGCTCCTTACAAGCCTTTAATTATTAGCGGTTTTGCACAGGGAATAGATATAGTCGCCCATAAAAAAGCCCTTGATTTAGGCTTAGAAACAGTTGCTGTTCTTGGCCACCCTTTTGGCGAATGGTATCCCCCACAGCATACTAAATATGTGCCTGCTCTTTTAAAAAGCGGAGCCTTTGTTTCTGAATTCTGGTCGGATGATCCATTTGATCGATCAAACTTTTTAAAGCGTAATCGCATTATTGCCGGGGCAGCCCATGCAACAGTGGTCATAGAGTCTGGATCCAGGGGAGGCAGCCTTGTCACGGCACAACACGCCCTTGCCTATCATCGAGAAGTATTTGCGTTTCCTGGACGACCGTCAGATGAAAAAAGAGCAGGCTGTTTAAGTTTGATTAAAAACGATCAAGCGCGAATGATTCGGCATGCTAAAGACTTTATTCAATGGATGAATTGGGAAGAAAAAGCGCCAAAAAAGAGCATCCAAAAAAACCTTTTCGTTGAGCTTTTACCAGAAGAGCAAAAGATATTAGAACAACTAGTAGTCGCTTCTTCTATAGATGAAATCTCCTTAAAATGTAAACAACCTATCGCCTCTGTTGCGTCGACACTACTCCAGTTAGAATTAAAAGGAATAGTTCGTTCAACAGCGGGTAAAAAGTTTGAGCGCTGTTAGTAGCCTATTTTTCCACGTACTCTTAGGAGGACTTCATGAGCGATTTCACGTGCTTTTTTAGCCCCTTTGGCTAAAGCAATGGTTACTTCTGCAGGATTAGCTTGATAGTAATCAAAGCGTTTACGGGGTTCTTCGAATGTAGCCAAAATCAACTCAAACAAGGCTTGTTTTGCGTGCCCATACCCCATTCCACCTGCCAAGTATTGTTGTCTAAGCGCTTCAATTTGGCCAGGATTGGCCAAAAGAGCATAAAGCGCAAAAACATTACAGGTCTCTGGATCTTTGGGATCTTTAAGCGGAGTAGAGTCAGTTTTAATGCCCATGACTTGCTTTCGCAATTTTTTTTCTGGGAGAAAGACATCAATAAAGTTGTTTTTAGATTTAGACATTTTTCCGCCATCTGTTCCAGGAACATATTGGGTTGAATCTTGGATTTTAGCCTGTGGCAACACAAAAGTTTCCCCTAGTTGGCTGTTAAAACGCGCGCCAACATCGCGGGTCATTTCTAAATGCTGCAATTGATCTTTTCCTACTGGGACGATGTCTGCGTCATATAACAATATGTCTGCCGCCATTAACATGGGATAACTAAAAAGCCCAGCATTGACATCTTGAAGTCGATCTGCTTTATCTTTAAAAGAGTGGGCTAAAGTGAGGCGTTGATAGGGGTAGAAGCAGTTGAGGTACCAAGCCAGTTCGGTCACTTCACTTACATCACTTTGCTTGTAAAAAATTGTTTTATCGGTATCTAAACCGCAGGCAAGCCATGCTGCTGCAGTATTAAAGGTATGTTGTCTTAAGGTTGCTCCATCTTTGATTTGTGTCAAAGAATGTAAGTCGGCAATAAAGAGGAAAGATTCATTCGATTCTTCTTCTGCCATGGCGATGGCGGGTAAAACAGCACCTAATAAATTACCTAAGTGGGGGGTGCCGGTACTTTGTACTCCGGTTAAGATTCTGGCCATTGAAAATGTTTTTCACAAATGTACTTTATTTCCCTAAAACTAATTCCAATTTGCTATTTTTGAAGCTGTGAAAAAAGTACTTACGCGCTTATGGCGGATATGGTTTTACATCCTTGCGGCTGTTCCCGTACCCATTCTGTTTCCCTTTTTAGCGATCGCTTTGTTATTTCCAAAGGGCTATACTTTTGTTTTTTGGGTGGCACGTAATATCTGGGCGCCTATTATTTTAGGGGGAAGCGGCTTTTATACTAAAATTCGCTATGAGAAGCCATTGCCAAAAGGGACTTCGTATGTCTTAGTCGCCAATCACACCAGTTATATCGATCCTTTTGTAATGTTACGGGTTTCTAAAAACCCTTTTGTCTTTGTCGGGAAAAAAGAGCTGGTCAAGATTCCCATCTTTGGGTACCTCTATAAACGCGCAGCGATTATGGTAAACCGCAGTGATAAAAAAAGTCGCTGGGAAGTTTATGGTCGTGCCGAAAAAAAGCTTGCCTTAGGCTATAGTATTTGTATTTTCCCAGAGGTGTCTTATGAAGATGACACCATCTTTTTAAACCCTTTTAAACGCGGGGCTTTTAAAATTGCGATTGACCATCAATTGCCTGTTGTACCCATGGTTTTTTATGACTGTAAACGCAAGCATCCCTGGTATCCTAACTTTGGTTATCCTGGCGAGTTAAGGGTACAAACTTATCCTGAAATTTATCCTCCTAAAAGCATGGAGGAAGTAGAAGACTTTCAAGAAACAGTGCGTGATGTAGTCGAAAAAGGTTTGCTAGAAGACCCTAAAAGGCGACAATTTAAAGCTGTGGAGATCGAGAAAGCACTTTCACAAATCGCATAAATTTAATTCTGTTCTAGTAAGTGGACGAAAAATGGTATTTTGCCTAAAACATTTTCAATGGATTCTTCTGCTTCAATTATACTAGCAATTGCTATTATGGTTATTATGATGGGAATGGGCCTTACCCTAACCCTGGCCGATTTTAAACGAGTAGCACAAAACCCCAAGCCGGTTCTTTTAGGTTTAACCAATCAAATCATCTTATTGCCTTTAGTTGCTTTGGGTCTGGTGTATCTTTTTGAACCGCCCGCTTTTATCGCGATAGGGATGATTTTACTAGCGGCTTGTCCCGGGGGAACTTCTTCTAATTTAGTAACTCTTTTAGCTAAAGGAGACTTGGCTCTTTCTGTCAGTATGACGGCGATCAATAGTGTGATAACCATTGTCACCATCCCACTTTGGGTAGGCTATGCCTACACTACTTATTTAGCTGAAGCAGCGAATATGGCTTCTCCTACCGCAGATATTTTTAAAACTTTGATCGTCGTTCTAGCGATTCCGCTTAGTATAGGAATGATGGTAAAAAATCGTGCGCCCCAGTTTGCAGAGAAGATGGAACGCCCTGTTCGTATCGCTTCTTCTGTTTTTTTGGCGGTGGTGATCTTAGGTCTTTTAGCACGAGAATTTGATTTGTTTAAACAGTATGTGGGGGATACGATAGCGATTGTTGTGGCTTTAAATGTGATTACCATGGGATTGGGTTATGGCTTAGCCAAAGCCTTTGGCTTAAACATCAAACAGGGCTTAACCATTGCGATTGAGTCTGGAATTCAAAATGGCACCTTGACCATTAGTTTAGCGGTAATTACGTTAAATCAACCCGATTTTGCCATTGTAGCCGCCATTTATTCTTTAGTAATGTATGCTTTGTCAAGTGTCCCGATTTACTTTGGGCTAAAAGCCTCAAAATAAAAAAACCCCCAAATCTCTTTGGGGGCAATGCAATCCAAATGTTAAAAGCATTATTCATTCACAGCCTTGAGGGTGCCCATGATTTTTTCTTCAAGTTCATCCATCAAGTCTGGATTATCACTTAAGAGGGTTTTGACCGCATCGCGACCTTGGCCTAATTTGGTATCACCATAGCTAAACCAAGAACCTGATTTTTTAATGATTTCATAGTTGACCCCTAAATCAATGATCTCTCCGATTTTAGAGATTCCTTCACCGTACATGATGTCGAATTCGGTGGTTTTAAAGGGTGGTGCCACTTTGTTTTTGACCACTTTCACACGGGTTTTATTTCCTAACACCTCTGCATCAGTACTTTTAATTTGTGTGGATCTACGAATGTCTAATCGTACAGAAGCATAGAATTTTAAAGCGTTTCCACCAGTAGTGGTTTCTGGGTTACCAAACATCACCCCAATTTTTTCTCTCAACTGGTTAATGAAGAAGACGGTACAATTGGTTCTAGAAATTGACCCAGTAAGTTTACGCAAGGCTTGAGACATTAAACGGGCGTGCAGTCCCATTTTTGAATCTCCCATTTCCCCTTCAATTTCACTTTTAGGGGTCAATGCTGCAACGGAGTCAATCACAACAATATCAACCGCACCAGAGCGGATAAGATTATCAGCGATTTCGAGCGCTTGCTCTCCGTGGTCAGGTTGCGATATAATGAGTTCAGAAATATCTACCCCTAATTTTTCTGCATAAAAGCGATCAAAGGCATGTTCTGCATCGATAAAGGCAGCAATGCCTCCTTGTTTTTGACATTCAGCGATAGCATGTAAAGTCAAGGTCGTTTTTCCTGAAGATTCTGGGCCATATATTTCAATGACACGACCACGTGGATAACCGCCTACACCTAAAGCAATATCGAGCCCTATCGAACCAGAGGAAATGGCTTCTACTTCTTCTACTGCTTCATCGCCCAGTTTCATTACTGAACCTTTACCGTAGGTTTTATCGAGTTTGTCTAATGTTAATTGGAGTGCCTTTAATTTGGCGGCTTTATCGTCGGCCATAATCGTTTCTTTTTCGTTTGAGTATAAAAATAAGACATTCTCTCGGTTGTAAAAACGCTCCTTATAAGAGGTTATGAACAACTTTGAATTTTTTTGTTGATGGCTGTTTTTTCAGGATTTGTAATGCGCTTTTTTACACTATTTTATTCCCAATAATCAAAGACCAATACATTCTCTGTATGGGGAACAAAAAGGTCTACAAAAGCTTTGTGAATGGGATGAGGTAAATATACTTCGTCTCGATCTGCTTCGTTTTCAAACCACATGGTTAGACTATGGGTATAGCCTTGATTGAGGTTTTCTGGCGAGACATTTTTGCTCATCATTAGGTTGTTTACCCCTTTAATTTCTTTTAAGGTCATGGCGCCATATTCAATTTTGGCTAATTGTTCTGGGCTGCTTGATGCTTTAAATTGGATTAAAACAATATGCTGTAATTTCCCTTTTGATTTATTTTGTTCCATATTAAATGCACTACTTGATAAAGTCAGTACAAACATCATCATAATGCTCGATAAAATTGCTATTCGTCTCATCTGTTTTTCTTTAAAGGTAAACATTTCGAAGCATTAAATTCTTTTATTAGATTTATGGCATGGAAAACAAACAACAAATTTTAGCAAAACGCCCTTTAGGCGTTCCAGATGAAGAAACCTGGACTTATACCTCAACACCAATCCGCGCATTAGAAGAAGGAGAAATGCTTGTAGAACAACACTATATCTCTTTAGATCCGGCTATGCGAGGCTGGATGAACGAAAGCCGTTCTTATATTCCACCGGTACAAATTGGCGAAGTAATGCGTGCAGGGACGGTAGGAAAAGTGATCCAAACCCAAGGGAATACTCCTTTTCAAGAAGGAGACTTTATTACAGGTTGGGGAGGGGTTCAAACTCACTTGATCACAAAGGGGGAACAGTACTATAAAGTAGACCCTAATCGCGCTCCTCTTCCCGCTTATATTGGCACTTTGGGCATGCCTGGGATGACGGCTTACTTTGGTATCCTTCAAGAAGGTCAAATTAAAGCAGGGGATACCGTATTGGTTTCGGGTGCTGCTGGAGCTGTAGGAAGTATTGTAGGGCAAATCGCCAAAATTAAAGGCTGTACTGTTATCGGTATTGCTGGGGGTAAAGAAAAATGTGATTATGTCGTTAATGAGTTAGGCTTTGATGGCGCGATCGATTATAAGAATGAAAATGTGATTTCAGGTATCAAACAAAACTGCCCAAAAGGGATTGATGTCTATTTTGACAATGTAGGAGGAGAAATTCTTGATGCTGCACTTATTTTCTTGCGTAAAAACGCACGTGTTGTGATCTGCGGAGCCATTTCTCAATACAATGCAACAACTGCTGTAGCAGGACCAAAAAATTATCTATCGCTTCTAGTTAACCGAGCTTCTATGAAAGGAATGGTGGTTTTAGATTATGCACTAGAATACGGGACAGCAATGAAAGAAATGGCTGGCTGGATGCAAGAAGGAAAACTAAAAAGTAGAGAAGACATCTATGAAGGCATCGAAAATTTTAGAGAGACATTCTTACGCCTGTTCTCAGGAGAAAAGAACGGAAAACTGGTCTTAAAGGTCAACTAGTTCATTCTTAGTAACTTGTTTACAACTTTATAAGGGCTAACTTCTATCAACAGGAGCTTAGCCCTATTTTTGTAGTATAAATCCTTTAAACGAATGTTATGGCGTTTGAACTTTTTATTTTACAGCTTTTTTTCTTGTTGATGGCAGGTTTTATCTTGTATCTCAACAGACATATGTTAGGTAAAACAAGCTCTTTCTCTCTCTTTATTAAACGCAACAAGGCAGCTTAATTTCCGATAAGAAATAAGTCTGTTTGCCGTTTATTGACATAAGAGAAGCCTGCTGGACCAAAATATCCCGCTTCTTCAAGCATCACCCGTATGTCTTTTTGCCATTCTGCTATATACACTTTGGTATTTAGTTCAATAGCATAGACTGTATTTTCATGTAAAGGCCAATCGCCAGAGCCAGGGACACCTTCTTGTGCGTCCCACATCCCAAAGGTCGTCCCTGCAGAATGCCCATAGGCCCCTAAAGGGTGGGTATAAATTTGTGGTCGATAACCCGCTTTTTGACCTTTGGCTAAAGCCAAAGCAAGGGTTTCATTTCCTGTTCGTCCCAGCTTGAATTCACCCGTAAAAATGTCTTGTACTGCATTGCCTTCGGCTAAAGCCTTGACGAGATAATCTGGCGCAGTAACTTCTTCTCTTTTCAAGACATAAGCTAATTCTTGACAGTCGGTATTAAGCCCTAAATAAGTAATCCCAAAATCACAGTGCACTAAATCCCCCGGTTGAATGATATCGTATTTTGATTTTCCATCAAAAGCATATAAATCACTGTTTTCGTTGCGTTGCACGTCTATAGTGGGATGAAACCAAGTTTTTAGGCCCATGGCCAAAACTTTCTCTCGCATCCACCACACTACATCGTCTGTGGTGGTGATTCCAGGGGTGATTACTTGGGTAGAAAAAGCTTCTCCAATGATATTATGGGTGATTTCGACCAGTTGATTGTAGACCACCATCTCCTGCGGGGTTCTGCTCTCAATCCATGCAACGGCAAGCGGGGTCGCACTCACTAGTCTCTTCTTTAAACTCTTTGGGAGTGCAGCGACCAGCAAATCATAATCTGTTTTGGCCAGGCCATCTGCAATTCCATAATGATCAGAAGTATTGATCCCTATTTTAGCAGGATTCTTTTGCGCGAGATAATCTGCTAGGGCCTTCATTTGATCAGGCTCTTCCTCTTTTTTCCAAACCGATGGAATCAATTTCCCAAAAGGATAACGGGTGATAGCGGCTCTACTGACTTCCCCTGTTTTAGTGTCTTTTGTAAAGACCAAGATGGTTCTTCTGCGGGCATTGAGCCAAGTAGGAGGCAGCATGGTTTTGACCACTGGATCTTCGTTGTATTCGCGGGTAATGATTACCCATGCATCGATATCGTGAGCTTGCATGAGTTGAGGTAACAACACCTCAAAACGCTCTTTTTGAATTTGCTCGATTGCCTTCGCTCTTTCTTTTAAGGGCAAGACCGCTTGCCCAAAAAGAGTAGTCCCCCCTAGCCATAAAAACAGGAATAAAATTTTTTTCATATTAGTCTAGACTTGGTGGACCAGGTAAGATTCTAGGCGAATAGGTTTTATTCACCTTATTGTCTTTAAAATCTTTTTTGACCGCTTCGACTAATTTGGGATTTTTATATAAATCGGCCATGGTCATGGCTAAGGCTTTTGAGGCATAGATCATTCCTTTATGGCCTATTGACATCCCTGTACAAGCAACTACTGCCCAAGAGTGCCATGGTCCTCCTTTTGCCGCTACTGTGGCAGACATACGAATGGTGGGAACGACTTGACTTACATCTCCTACATCTGTTGATCCCCCCTGTGCTGGTAAGGTTTCTCTTAATGGATGTACCGTGCCGTCAATGCCATTTTGCGGCTTTCCGGTTTCTTTTAAGATGGTATTCGCATAAGTAATCTCCTCTTCTGTATAGGAGATATTTCCTAGGCTTTCAAGGTTTTTCTGCATGGCTTCGGCTCCTGTTCTATTGACTTGAATCTCATAAATCCCAGAGATCAGTTTTACTTCGTGAGTTGTTCCTGTCATTAAAGCTGCGCCTTCTGCAATTTTTAAAGCACGCTCATATAAAACATCTACTTTTTCGCGATTGTTTTCGCGCAAGCGGGTCCATATTTGCGCAAAATCTGGTACGACATTGACGACATCACCTGCCTTTTCGATTTGGTAGTGAATTCTTGAGGTAGGCAAGATATGCTCACGGTAATAATTCAAACCAGTGGTGTATAATTCCATTGCGTCAACTGCACTTTTTCCATTCCACGGGTCAGAAGAAGCATGAGAAGAACTTCCATAAAATTTCACCCTAAAATCAACTAAGGCTTTACTGCTTTGGGTTCCTGCTTCGATCGAAGCCCCAGGATGCCAATCCATACAAACGTCAAGTTGATCAAATACGCCCGCGCGGGCCATCCACACTTTTGCAAAGATGGTTTCTTCGGCTGGGGTGCCATAAAAGATAACGGTCCCTTTGATATTTCCTTTTTCAATTTGTTCTTTGATGGCGACGGCTGCCCCTAGGCTTGCCGTGCCAAAGAGATTGTGACCACAACCGTGACCAGCTCCTCCTTCTACACGTACCTCTCTTGTAGGTTGGCGCTTTTGAGAAATCCCCGCATTTGCGTCAAATTCTCCTAAAATCCCGATAACTGGACTTCCTGAGCCATAGCTAGCCATAAATGCAGTGGGAATATCTGCAACATTTTCGGTTACCTCAAAACCATTTGCTCTGGCATAATCTTTTAATTGTTGGGCCGATTGAAATTCTACTAATGAGGTTTCTGCAGCTTCCCATATCGCGTCACTGGTCTCAATTAATTTGTCTTTTTGCGTTTCTACAGAAGACTGAATTTCTTTTTTAATGGTCTTTAGATTTTGAGCAGAAACATTGATTGCAAGCATAAATATTGCAACAAACAAAAGGGTAAAGTGTTGTTTTCTCATGATTTTTATTTAGTAATCCCCCCCAAAATACAATTTTAATTTTTTGTATTTTAGAGTTTAAAACCAAAATTATGTCAATGATTACTCGTCGTGATGTCCCTATTTTAATTATTCTCTTTTCTTTTCTCTTTGTTGTGCCCCTTCAAGCGCAACGCAAAAAGAGAAAAATAGAGCAGCCTGCCTTTAATCCAGAATTGTATAGTTCTTTAGAATATAGAGAAATCGGTCCTTTTAGAGGAGGGCGTGCCGCAGCAGTGACAGGTGTGCCTGGGCAGCCTAAACTTTTTTACTTTGGCGCAACCGGAGGGGGCGTCTGGAAAACAGAAGACGGGGGAATTACCTATAAAAACATTTCCGACGGCTATTTTGGCGGGAGTATTGGCGCCATCGCTGTCGCAAAAAGCGACCCTAATGTTATCTATGTAGGGGGCGGTGAAGTTACCGTACGCGGAAATGTGTCTTCTGGCTATGGCATGTGGAAGTCTGTCGATGCTGGGAAAACCTGGACCTCAATTGGCTTGCCTCAATCCCGTCATATTCCAAGAATTGTAATCGATCCACAAAACCCCGAGATTGTTTATGCCGCAGTTTTAGGGAATATCTATAAACCCACTCAAGAACGTGGGGTATATAAAAGTATCAACGGCGGTAAAACCTGGAAAAAAGTCTTGTTTGTGAACAGCCTTTCTGGCGCAGTAGAATTAGTCATGGATCCTTCTAACCCTCGCAATCTCTATGCGGCTACTTGGCGTTTACAACGAACACCCTACAGCTTAAGCAGTGGTGGCGAAGGCTCTGCCTTATGGAAAAGCACCGATCGTGGCGCAACCTGGACAGAGATTAGTAAACATGATGGCTTCGCCAAAGGGACCTTAGGCATCATCGGTGTAACCGTTTCTCCCATCAATGCAGATCGCGTGTGGTCGATAGTAGAAAATAAAGATAAAGGCGGTGTTTATCGTTCAGACGATGGTGGAAAAACCTGGAAACACGTCAACGAGAGTCGCGCTTTAAGACAACGCGCTTGGTATTACACTAAGATTTATGCCGATACCCAAGATGTCAATGGCGTCTATGTTATGAATGTCGCCTATCATCACTCAACCGATGGTGGAAAAACATTTGAAGCACATCGTGCACCACACGGCGATCATCATGATTTATGGATCGCTCCAGAAGACAATCAACGCATGATTATAGGAGACGATGGGGGTGCTCAAGTTTCTTATGACGGTGGAAAAACGTGGAGCACTTATCACAACCAACCCACCGCCCAATTCTATCGCGTCACCACAGATAATGCCTTCCCATACCGTATTTATGTTGCACAGCAAGACAATTCAACCATTCGAGTAAAACACCGCAGTTTTGGTAGAAGCATAGGAGAAGACGATTGGGAATCAACCGCAGGAGGAGAATCGGCGCACATTGCGATTGACCCCACAAATAACGATATTGTTTATGGTGGAAGTTATGGTGGTTTTCTAACCCGTGTCAACCACGAAAAAGAAACCGTAAGAGGAATTAACGTTTGGCCAGACAACCCTATGGGCTATGGTGCCGAAGGGATGAAATACCGCTTTCAATGGAATTTCCCTATTGTCTTTAGCAAGCACAACCCTAAACGTTTGTACACCTTTTCAAATCACGTCCACGTCACTGAAAATGAAGGACAAAGTTGGGACATTATCAGTCCAGATCTCACCCGTAATGACCCCGATAAATTAAAATCTTCTGGGGGACCCATTACCCAAGATAATACCGGAGTAGAATATTATTGTACCATTTTTGCTGCAGACGAGTCCCCGCTTCAAGAAGGGCTCTTATGGGTAGGAAGCGACGACGGTTTAATTCACTTGACCAAAGACGGAGGTAAAAACTGGACGAATGTAACACCAAAGGGAATGCCAGAATGGATGATGATCAACAGCATCGAACCCTCACCTTTTGAGGCAGGAACGTGTTATGTCGCGGGAACCCGTTATAAAATGGGAGACTTTAGCCCTTACTTGTACAAGACAACAGACTATGGGGCCACTTGGACCCAAATCAATAAAGGCATCAACAAAGAACACTTTACCCGGGTTTTAAGAGCAGACCCCGCTAAGAAAGGCTTGCTCTATGCCGGGACAGAAACTGGGATGTATATTTCTTTTAACGATGGAAAATCATGGGAAGTATTTCAACAAAATCTTCCTATTGTTCCCATTACAGATTTAACGATTAAAGACAATAGTTTGATTGTTGCTACACAGGGAAGAAGTCTGTGGATCTTAGATGATTTAACCGTATTACACCAACTACAAAAAGAAGAAAGTAGTCCAAAACTCTATGCCCCTAGAGACGTTTATCGCGTTCCTGGTCGTGGAGGGCGCAGTTCATTAACTGAAGGAACTAACCTTCCTAATGGGGCGATTGTACATTATTATCTTCCAGAATTTGATCAAAAGACAGATAGTCTAGCCATTAGTTTTCACGATGCAAATGGCCAAGAGATCAAGCGCTTTTCAAATCACGACAAGAAGAACAAACTAACGGCTAAAGCTGGTGGAAATCAATTGGTTTGGAACATGCGTTATAAAGGTGCAGAACGTTTAAAAGGCATGATTTTATGGGGCGCTTCTTTAGCAGGAGCAAAAGCGGTTCCTGGAACCTATCAAGTGCAACTCCACCTCAATGGAGAAACGCTTTCACAAGATTTTGAGATCCGTCCAAATCCTTTGGCAGAAGCTACAGTAGCCCAAATGCAAGAACAGTTTGATTTTGTGAATGGTGTCAATCAAACGATTGATAAGGCACATCTGGCTATTAAAAAAATAAGAGCGGTCAATAAAAAGCTAAAAGAGTTTCAAAGCAATTTTTCTGAAGATGAGACAACCATCGAACTTCGCTCGCAAGCAAAAGCATTAGCCACTGCTTTATCTGAAGTTGAAAAAGCATTGTATCAAACCCAAAATCGCTCGAATCAAGATCCCTTGAATTTCCCTATTCGCTTGACGAATAAATTAGGCCATATCAACAACTTGGTTTTAATCAATGACTTTCCGCCCACAGCACAAGATATCGCTGTAAGAGATCAATTGACCAAGGCCATAGAAGAACAATTAGCCACTTATACCTCCTTGATGGAAAAAGAGGTTGCTGCTTTTAATGCAGCATTTAAAGAAAAGGCATTGGATTATTTAGTTCAATAAGAAATTACCCTCGCAAAGCGAGGGTTTTTTTTAGGGTTCTATTTCAAGTAAAATCTCATTTCTGCGATTGTAAAACTTATAGGGCGCATCATAGGAAAGAATTAAAGCTTGCCCAATAATCTTTTTCCCGGCCTGTGATAAAATGGCCTTTAATTGTTGGGTGTATTGCTGTACTTTTTCAGCATTGGAGTAGCCACCATAACGAATTGCGGCAAAGTACCCTGCTTTAGATTGATATACTTCTACTCCTTCTCCTTTTGGTAGCGGAGCATTATCGGTGTATTTCGCTGGTAGCACAAATGCCATGCTTTGTGAATTTTTCTTGTTTTCCATATAAACAGGAGTCGTCATGGCAATTTTTTCACCCGCTGCATTGTTGCCAGAGATATACTTAAACAATGCATTGAAATTACGATTGTTTGTAAGCGCACTTTCCACTTGAACTTTCATCGCTGGTGGATAGTAGCGAATTTCAATTTGATCTAGGGTTGAAACCACTTCATAAGGCTGGGTTTGATAAGACTGTGTCATTAGCATAACATAGATAAATAGATGAAAAAGCATTTTTTTTTGCTTAAAAGTACATTAGTTTATCCAACTTTGTCGAAAAGTACCTTTTCAACATGAAAAAAATCAGTTGGCTCTTTCTTGTTTTAATTTTTATAGCTTCTTGCGGCTCAACAACTGAATGTTGTGTGCTCCCCGGAACAGTTGACAAAGAGAGGATCATTAAAAACTGGGAACCTCGCACAGAGGTGCTCGTTGAAGGATCGATTTTTACTGTTTCTTATAACGAGGTTTTACAACAACCTAACTGGATTCGTTATGATGTTCGTTCTATCGAAAAGTTAGTCGATCGAGATGGGATGGCGTTTTATGAGGTCGACTCTATTATTACTTCAGACAATGATGATTATTACAGCAATCCTTGGGATAGAGGACAACTTGCTCCCGCGGCCGCTTTTACCGATAGTTATGACAACCTCTATGCGACCTTTTCTTTTTTGAATTGCACCCTTCAAAAAGATCAACTTAACCGTGGAGAATGGGCACAACTAGAAACTCAGATTCGCGAATGGGCAGATCAATTAGGTACCCTCAATATTGAAATCGTACTGGATTTTAACGAGACTGCTACTACTTTACCCACCGGGGCAACGATCCCAGTAGGCTATTGGAAAAATATTCAGTTTCCAGATGACACCAGTCGTTGTTTTTACTTCCCAAATGAAGATACAATAGCAAATTGGACCGAGTATGAAATTAGCTGTAATGGCTAATTTAAAGGGGATTTAAAAGAATTTAGGAAAAAAGATAGGGGTGTCTTTTTTATAAGCTTGATAGGCAGGATCGTCACCCCATTTCTTGTCTGCGCGTTCTTCGAGCAGGTTGACGCCACTCACTTTATTCAATAGCCAGTAGACAAATACTGGAGTGATTAATGCTAACCACTGACTACCTTGATATACCGGCGCTGCGATGATGGTAATCCCTGTCCACAAAACTAACTCTCCTACATAGTTGGGATGACGGGATTGTTTCCAGACTCCGACATTGATAAATTTCCCGGCGTTTTTAGGATCTTTATTGAAGGCTGTTTTTTGTCGGTCGGCGATCACTTCATAGATCCATCCCACTACCCAGACAACTGCTCCAATAGCCAAGAAGGTGTTTTCTTCTTTTGAAGGCGAAGCCAAAGCAATTAAAGCAGGATATGTACACATAAACACCCATAAACCCTGTAACATCCAGGTCAGTAAAAACTGAGTGAAAGACTTTTTAAGGGAATCAAAACGCCCGTCTTTCCCCACGCGTTTTACACGGGTAAAGAGAAAACTACTCAAACGAATTGCCCATATCCCAATCAATGCTGTCAAGACCAAAGAGCGTAAATCCCATGTCCCAAAGAGCGTTTGATGGCGATAAGCCATATACCCCATAGTAGAGAGATAGGTGATACCGCCAGTAAGATCATAAAAATGTTCTGTTTGAGCCCAGTAGGAAGGGAGAAAAACAAGGACTTGTATCCCAAAGATCAACAAGGATGCTTCGACGAGTAAACTGTTCTCTATTACTGGAGTACCAGCATACACCAGTCCACCCACAAAAAGAAAAATAAAGAGAATAAAGACAATTCGTAGAGTGATGTTTTTCATGTTTGATTAATTTAGATGGAAGATAGCAAATTTCTATTAGTCTTATGATACGTAAAGCCACGTTAGAAGACATTCCATCGATTAAAAAAATCACAGAAGCTTGTGCCCAACACATGATCGCTCAAGGGATATTTCAATGGAATGAAAACTACCCTTCTTTAGCTGTTTTGACTGCCGATGTTAAAGCCAACACAGTCTATGTTTACCATGATCAAAAAGAGATTGTGGGTACGGTGATGCTCTCTATGGTAATGGATGATTTTTATTTTGAAGTGGATTGGTTAACTCCAGATGCAAAACAGTTGTATGTGCATCGTCTTGCGGTTCATCCCAATTCTCAAGGTCAAGGGATTGCGAGGGCGCTTATGGACTTTGGCGAAGCCTTAGCAAAAGAAAAAAAATGCCTTTCTGTGCGACTTGACACCTTTAGTCAAAATCCTAGAAACAATCGTTTTTATCAAGCCCGGAAATACCAGCAAGTGGGCCAGGTGTTTTTTGTACAAAAAAGCGAACACCCTTTTTATTGCTACGAAAAACGGTTAAACTAAACGGTAAATTCTACTTTCCCAGGGAGCGAGATATTGGGATGAAGCAGAGGTGTAATTTCCTATTTCTAGGGTATAGTCGGCGTCTTTTTGTTCCCAACTTGTTTTTTCGTCGCTAAAATTATGCACGGCTAAAAAAGTCCCTTGACTATCCCAACGCTTATAGACATACAAATGGGGATGTTGAGGTAATAGATCTTCAAAATGACCATACACTAAACAGAGGTTTGCTTTGCGATAAGCAATCATTTTCCGGTAATAATGCAGAATAGAATCTGGGTCTTTTTCTGCTGCAGCCACATTGATTTGAGGGTAATTTTCATTGACCGGGATCCAGGGTTTTCCGCTGCTAAAACCAGCTTGTACAGTGTCGTCCCATTGAATAGGAGTACGGGCATTATCGCGACTTTGCCAGTGAACTGCTTTTAAAAATGCCTCCATGTCTTTACCTGCTCCTTTTGCAGCTTCCCAGGCATTTCTTGTTTCAATATCGTCATATAAATCAATGTTAGTGTGGGCGATGTTTGTCATCCCTATTTCATCGCCTTGATAGACATATGGGGTGCCTCTTAAACTCATTAAGAGGCTCACTAATAGTTTTGCCGATTTGTTGTGGTATTGACCGTCGTTCCCAAAACGGGAAACGATGCGAGAGAAGTCGTGATTGCCTAAAAAGATGCTGTTCCAACCGTCTTCTGCTAAGGCTTCATCCCATTGTCTAAAGATCTCTTTAAAGCGAATAAAATCTACCGGAATAGGATCGTACTTTCCTTCAGGACCAAAATCGATGGTTAAATGATCAAAGTGAAAGACCATGTTGAGTTCTTTCTCTTTGGCCGAGACATAGCGAGGCCCATGTTCTAAATTGACACCAGGGCCTTCTCCCACGGTAACTACATCATATTTTGACAATACCTCGCGGTTCATTTCTTGTAAATACTCGTGCACACGTGGTCCATTCGCATAAACCTTTTCCATTACATCAATAAAAGACATGCTGGTGGGCACATCTTGAAAGGATAAACGTTTCGAGATTAAAGAAATGACATCCATGCGGAAGCCATCAACCCCTTTGGTGAGCCAAAAGTCTATGATGGCATAGACTTCTTTGCGCACAGTGGGATTTTCCCAGTTGAGGTCAGGTTGTTTTTTAGTGTAATAATGTAAAAAATATTCTTGGGTAGGGGCATTCCATTCCCAGACACTGCCATTAAAGACAGATTGCCAATTGTTAGGGGGTATCGCAGGAGTTCCTTCTTTCCAGATATAATAATCGTGGTAAGGGTTATCTTTGCTTTGCTTCGCTTGTTCAAACCACTGGTGTTCATCAGAGGAGTGATTTACCACTAGATCCATAATGAGCTTAAGGCCGCGGGCATGCATTTCACGTAATAAGCGATCAAAGGCCTTATCACCGCCAAAGTCTTCACTGATTTTTCTATAGTCGGCAATATCATAGCCATTATCATCATTAGGCGAGACATAGACGGGACAAATCCAGATCATGTTTACCCCTAAGGATTTGATATAATCGAGTTTTTCAATGATACCATTAATATCCCCTAGACCATTTCCCGTAGAATCTTTAAAAGAGCGAGGATAGATTTGATATACTACCCCTTCTTTCCACCAGTTATTTGCTATTTTCATTAATATAAAAAGATCAATTATACTAGTTTAGCGACTGGGACATACTATTTAAATGCGAAGGTAATTTAAAAAAGAACTAGGGTTTGAAGAATTGAGCTTCGGTTATTTTTTTATAATTAATCTGCTGTTTAGGATCATAAAAAAACTGAAAGCTGTGTCTTTCCCCAAAATTTACTACGGTGCGTTTTAAATCTTCAAAATAAAACTCTTGGGCTTTAAACTGCACATAAAAACGCGTAATGGGCATGTCTTTAAAAGTAAATTCTTCTTTTGTGCGGATATAGACATGACGAATATATTCATCATACTGTCCACGAACTAAAGCAATGATGTCGTGATCTGTTTCGTTTGAGATAATAAGTTCAGATCCAGAGCCTTCTTGTTTTACTTCTGCAGGGAAGCGATTCGCAAAGGTAGCGTCTCCCGTTTTTCCTCTTTGGGAGAAAACAAGCATAGGCAACAATAAAAAGAGTAGGTTTTTCATACCACTAAGGTATAAAAAATATAAACCCCTCGATTAGGAGGGGTTTTCAAACCTAGTCATTTGAGAGATGAAGTTGGTTTATGGTTCTATTTGATAAAAATTGATTTTGTTATACAAGTATAACACTTTTATTTTGAAAGTAATCATTAATTTTGGTTAACCCCAAAAAAAAGTTAAATTGTGGAATATGTATAGAAGTGGTTGTCCTTTAGCGAGTGCCTTAGACATCATTGGTGATAAATGGTCTCTAGTGATTATCCGTGATTTATTTTTAGAACGCTCAACATTTAAAGCGTTTTTAGCCGGTCCAGAAGGCATTGCTTCAAACATTCTTGCGCAACGTTTAAAATGGTTAACAGAACAAGGCCTTATTGATTTCGCTTTTAAAAAAGACAATCAAAAGGTGAAACATTATTATCTAACTGATAGGGGGATTGATCTTTATCCTAGCATGCATGAAATAATGAAGTGGAGTCAAAATAACCTTGACAAAGCGCTTGATCCCCTTACCATTGAGTGGAACGAAAAGAACAAACACAAAAGCGATAAAGTCAAGATCAGGGAAATGATTGCGAATTATCGTGAGCACAAAATCAATCTCTTGAGCGCGGTTTAAGGCTTAGCTGTTTTATCTTGTTGATACACTACACCGATTTGTTGTCTTATTTCATCCATCAATTCTATTAGATTCAAACTGTCTTTAAGCGACCATTGTTCACTTTCAAGCAGATTATTGTTAAGACAGTGATGCACTTCTTCTATTTCGTGAACATAGCCTTTTCCTTTTTTAGGAAATTGCTCTTGGGTAATGCTATCTCCTATTTTCCAACTTAAGGCTTCACTTTCATGCCAGGTAGGAGCAATGGTGAGTTCTCCCTTTTCTCCATAAACTTTTGCTTCCATGGTAAAAGGGTGGGTCAAACCACTGTAAAGTTGAGCTTGCGCCTTTGGGTAAGAAAAAATAATACTGCTTTGAATTTCTGTCCCCTGTTCATTATAATTAGCTGTAGCCAAAATTTCTTTCGGCTTGCCTAACAAAAAATAGGCAAGAAAGACGGGATAAACCCCTATGTCTAATAAAGAGCCACCTCCTTTGGCTAGATCTAATAATCTGCTTTCTGGAGGGTCGTTCCAGCGGGGCATGGCAAAAGAAGCTTGTAGATGACGTAAACCCCCTATTTTTCCCTGTTCAACTTGTCTTTTTACCTCCAGCATAGCTGGATTAAACCGCGTCCAAAAAGCCTCCATTAAAAATACCTTTTTGGCTTTCGCCAAAGCCATCATTGCCTTCACCTCTTGTGCATTGATCCCCATGGGTTTTTCACACAAGACCGCTTTTCCGGCTTTTATAGCAGCAAGGGTTTGTGGAGCATGATCTACATGAACACTGGCAATGTAAATGACTTGTACTAAAGGATCTAAGTATAAACTTTCATATTCACTATAGGCGCTGTTTGCCTTGTGCTCTTTGGCAAAAGCATTTGCCCGTTCTTGCGAAGAAGAGGCAACGGCTTGTAAAACGGCTCCTTCTACAAGGGCTAAGTCTTTTGCGAATTTGTGGGCAATCCCCCCTAAACCTAGTATACCCCATTTGATTTTAACGCGCATTCTTCATCTATTTTGATTCAAAGATGAAGGTACAAAAGCCTGGGTAATCTGATTTAATTTAACGCCAATTCAATTGGGCGAACAGAAAAAATAATGTAGCTTCATAAAAAAAATTGTTATCACCTATTCGACTATATTATGGGCACTACTACCGCATATCCAAAATTACTTGAACCCTTAGATTTAGGTTTCACCACTTTAAAAAACCGTGTTTTAATGGGCTCCATGCACACCATGCTAGAAGACATTGATGGCGGGATTCCCCGTTTAGCGGCCTTTTATGCCGAACGTGCTAAAGGACAAGTAGGACTTATCGTTACGGGCGGAGTTGCCCCCAGTAAACAAGGTTTAGCCCTGCCCGTGGGACACCCTTTAGATAATGAGGCTGAAGCCGAAAAGCACAAAGAGGTTACCAAAGCAGTCCACGATGAAGGCGGAAAAATTTGCATGCAAATCTTGCATGTAGGGCGTTATGGCTATACCCCAGAAAATGTATCTGCCAGTAATACAAAAGCACCCATTAGTCCATTCCCGGCTAGAGAATTAAGTAGTGAAGAAGTCGAACAAACCATTCAAGATTATGTGCATTGTGCTAAGATGGCGCAGTATGCCAACTATGATGGGGTTGAGGTGATGGGTTCTGAGGGGTATTTAATCAATCAATTTATCGCGAAAAAAACCAACCTTAGAACAGACGAATGGGGAGGAGAATATAAAAATCGCATTAAGTTTCCCATTGAAATCATTCGCCGTACCCGCGAAGCCGTAGGAGAAAACTTTATCATCATTTATCGTCTATCCATGTTAGATTTAGTGCAAGGCGGAAGCACTTGGGAAGAAGTGGTACAACTTGCTAAAGCGATCGAAGCGGCAGGAGCAACCATTATCAATACAGGAATTGGATGGCACGAATCTCGTGTTCCTACCATTGGGACCGTTGTGCCCAAAGCAGGTTTTGCGTGGGTCACAAAAAAGATGATGGGCGAAGTCAATATTCCATTGATTACCACCAATCGTATCAACATGCCCGATGTAGCTGAAAAAGTTTTGGCCGAAGGCAATGCAGATATGGTTTCTATGGCGCGACCTTTCCTCGCCGATCCAGACTTAGTCTTAAAATCTATCGAAGGAAGACCTGAAGAAATCAACACTTGTATCGCTTGTAATCAAGCCTGTTTAGACCACACCTTTACCATGCAAGTGTCTTCTTGTATTGTTAATCCACGCGCCTGTCACGAAACAATTCTTGTACACGAACCCACGACTCAAGCCAAAAAAATCGCCGTAGTTGGTGCAGGTCCCGCTGGGCTTGAAGCAGCAACTGTGGCAGCAAAAAGGGGGCATCAAGTCGTTCTTTTTGAAGAAAAGCATGAGATTGGAGGCCAGTTTAATATGGCTAAAGTCATCCCGGGAAAAGAAGAATACGGGCAAACCATTCGTTATTATGACAATATGCTCAAAAAATATGGGGTGGACCTTCGTCTCAATACTAGAGCAGAAAAAGCAGACCTTATCGCGCAGAAATTTGATGAAATCATTCTTGCCACTGGGGTAACCCCCAGAACCTTAGAGATGGAAGGAATTGATCATCCTAAAGTCCTCAATTATGTCGATGTGTTGTACAAAAACAAAACCGTAGGGGACAAAGTAGCCATAGTTGGCGCAGGAGGAATAGGCTTTGATATGGCTGAATATTTGGCCCATGACATGGCGCATGAATCGGTTAGTTTAAATACCGAAAATTATATGAAAGAATGGGGCGTTGATATGTCTTATGCTACAGGCGGTGCCTTAGCAGAGGCGCCTCAACCCCTTGCTTCCCC
This sequence comes from Candidatus Arcticimaribacter sp., assembly GCA_965658115.1. GTDB lineage: Bacteria > Bacteroidota > Bacteroidia > Flavobacteriales > Flavobacteriaceae > Arcticimaribacter. The sequence goes on from CBFHRA010000007.1 coordinate 96,995, forward strand.
TAGAGAAATTTACTTGCTTAAGCGTTCTAAAGGAAAACACGGAAAAAATTTAGGAAAAACCACTGGCTGGATTCATCGTTCAAGTTTAGCGATGAAAGAGGTAAAAATGCTGGCAGACGTCAGTTATGAAAAAGTCGATGATCAAGGATTACACATTAAAGTAGGAGAAGAGCAACAACTCCTTAACGTTGATCATGTGATTATTTGTGCAGGACAAGTTTCTTTAAAAGAGCTTGAAGCAGGTTTAAGTAGTGCTGGGCAAAATGTACACCTTATAGGAGGAGCAAATATCGCTGCCCAACTCGATGCCAAAATGGCCATCAAAGAGGCCAGTGAGTTAGCGGCGAAGCTTTAATAAATAGTTTAACATTTTTTAAAACCGCCTTAATGGCGGTTTTTTTATTCTCGCTCTCGAACCATTATCCTCCTTTTTGAGAACTTGATTCAAGCAAGTACTTTAATCAGTCGTATGGGATTTTTCTAGAGCATAGAAGGTCACCTGGGCATAATCATCATCATTTCCAGTACTGTTGAGATGATAGACTCCAGCTTTAAAATACATGTATTGTCCGCCTACATTAAACCCACTATTTACCATATTGACGACTTTAACCACGTCTGGTTTCCCTTCTCTAATAATGGTAACAGTCAAAATATCCCCAACGACCTTAATTCGATAGCTGAATACCTCATCAAGGGCAATTCCATCGGTAGGATTCGCGGCATTATTACTTCTAGAGCCAATCATTTCGTGCCATTGTTCGCTGCCATTTCCGTCAGTGGGTTCATGGGCAAAGTAGATCGAACCTAAATTGTTATCCCTTAATTTTCTGTAATAGATACGAATAGGTTCATCAACATTTGCGTGTATCTGCCCGATAACAAGCCGCCCTATATGGCTATTACTCCCCGATGTGGTGACGTGGTTCACGGCTAGGGTGGCATTCATTTCCCCATCATACCCCGCAGCAGCAATCTTATCTTCTTGCGGGGCACTGCCAAAGACCCAGTTATTTTTATTTACGCCCTGTGTACTAATACTGGTGTTAGTCCCTCTTAGCATTTCACGTAATTCTACTCTTGTATAATTTGTATTTACAGAGGTTTTATATCCTGCTACTGGACACTTAAACACCATTCCTCCATCTGGAGCGGTATAAAAAAACGAACTGTTTTCATAGCCATCGTTAAGATCACTAACTGAAATATCTGTTGCTGTACCATCTCCTTCATTTACAGGAATACTCAACTTCCATGTAGATAAATCAAAGTTTGCTGATGGAGCCTGATCAGGATCTAAACTGCCGGTTGGGGTTGTGGCTTGTTGTTCCTCTGCGGCCTGTGTAATTTGCAGCGTCCTTGAAAGACGACCTCCTGTGATGGTTATATTACCTATGCGTTCTGTAGGATTAGCATTAGCAGTTACTGCAACAGTAATAATGCCGTTGTTGCTGCCAGAAGAGGGATTGACTGTGATCCAATTACTACTGTTATTGACACTCCAGTTTACAGTAGCATTTACATTGACTAATTGGGACGTCTGATCGGCAG
>CBFHRA010000008.1:0-88949 GCA_965658115.1 Candidatus Arcticimaribacter sp.
GCCAAAGGAGAACGGCAGATATTCCCTAAACAAACCATCAAAACATTTCCTGGAACCATAAGGTTTACAGGCTTAATTTCTTGTTCAGGTCTTCGACGTATTTACGGAATTGTTTGTCGGTAAACGAAAGGTTATCAACGGTTTTGCAAGCGTGTAGTACGGTAGCGTGATCTCGCTTTCCAATTTGCGTCCCAATACTGGCTAAAGAAGCTTTGGTAAATTTCTTTGCAAAGTACATGGCCAACTGTCGGGCTTGTACAATATGACGCTTTCTGGTTTTGGATTGGAGGGTCTCCACATCCATTTGGAAATATTCTGAAACCACTTTTTGGATGTAATCAATGCTGACTTCGCGTTTGGTACTCTTGACGAATTTCTCGACAATTTCGTTGGCGAGTTCAAGTGTAACATCCATTTTATTGAAAGAGGATTGTGCGATTAAAGAGATGATCGCACCTTCTAATTCTCTAATGTTGCTCTTGATGTTTTTGGCCACATACTCTATGATCTCATCTTCAATCAACACTCCATCACGATAGAGTTTGTTCTTTAAGATAGAGACACGGGTTTCATAATTGGGCTGCTGCAACTCTGCAGAAAGTCCCCATTTAAAGCGCGATAGCAATCTTTGTTCGATGTCTTGCATGTCTACCGGAGCTTTATCTGAAGTCAAAATGACCTGCTTCCCGTTTTGATGCAAATGATTAAAGATGTGGAAAAAGACATCTTGGGTTCCAGATTTACCCGAAAAGAATTGCACATCATCAATAATCAATACATCAATAATTTGATAGAAGTGGATAAAGTCGTTGCGCGTATTCTTTTTGACAGATTCGATGTACTGTTGTGTAAACTTCTCTGCAGAAATATACAATACGGTTTTATCTGGGAATTTATCTTTGATTTGAACCCCAATGGCGTGCGCCAAATGGGTTTTACCTAAACCTACATTTCCAAAAATCAATAATGGGTTGAAAGAAGTTCCTCCGGGTTTGTTGGCCACTGCGATACCTGCAGAGCGCGCTAGGCGGTTAGAATCTCCTTCAAGGAAGTTTTGAAAATTATAGCTGGGATTTAGTTGCGACTCGATTTGTAAGTTGCGGATCCCAGGGATCACAAAAGGATTTTTGAGTTGAGAGTTTAAACCACTTAGGGGTGCATCGACTTGTTGTGATTGCACTGCTGCTTGTTGGCTACTAGGAATACTTTCGGTAAAAGGTTGCTTGTTGCCATAAGTATTTTCCATTTTAATCACATAAACTAAACGTGCAGATTCTCCTAATTCTTTAGTCAATGCAATTTTAAGGAGCTTGACATAGTGTTCTTCTAACCATTCATAGAAAAACTTACTGGGCACTTGAATACTTAAGGCATTTTCTGTTAACTTAAGAGGAACAATAGGCTCAAACCACGTCTTGTAGGCTTGTGGTTGAATGTTGTCTTTGATAAAAGCGAGACAATTATTCCAAGAAGATTGAGCACTATTCTGCATTAATTTGGTTAAAAAGCTGATTTAAAGCCTGTTTTGTTTATGGTCTTTTGCTGTCACAAATATTGGTTAAAAAAACTGAAAAAAAAACCTCATTGGCTATTGATTTTCTTCTTTTTTTATTGCAAATTATGAATCCTATTTTGTTTAACAAATTTCAGAAAACGTTGAAAATTCACTTTTCTTCCTCTCCCATTATTGTACGTTACGGTGAAACTGACCAAATGGGCGTTGTTCACCACAGCAACTACCTGCGTTATTTTGAGGTGGCACGTTTAGAATGGCTTACAAAATTAGGGGTTTCTTATCAAGCCATGGAAGAAGAGGGCGTTATGATGCCCGTCATTAACGCTCAAATCTCTTATAAGACGCCAGCAAAATTCGAAGATAGATTAGTCATCAAAATACATTTAAAAGAAGTTCCCTTAGTCAAAATGACTTTTTTATATGAGGTGGTGAATCAAAATGACGAATTGGTTTGTACCGCTAGTACTACTTTAGCTTTTATGAATGCGAGCAATCGTCGTCCACATCGTTGTCCAGAAAACTTTAAAGCTGTTTTTGCTGCGGTAATAGCTTAGTCAAGCCAATGCCTAGTTCTCTTGCAGCAATCCCCTCTAGATGTGGTGCCTTTATTCCTTCTTCTAATGTTATCGCAGCAGAAAAAATTCTTACTTCATCCCATACATCCTGATCAATAAAATGTTGCAGGGTGGTTCTTCCACCTTCAACAATGACAGATTGGTATTCGTTTTTATAGAGGTAATCTAGCACAGCGTTTAGATAGGCAGTAGGAGAGCTGCTACTTTTTTCTCCTAATAGTTGATGGCTAAGTTGATGCGAAGGAGCGCTTTGATCAAAGACCCGTAATGTTTTGGCTAAGCGTTCTTTTGGATCAAGGACGATCCTAGCAGGGTGATTGCCCTCTACCCATCTTGCGGTAAGCTGTGGATTGTCCTCTTCAGCAGTTTGGGCACCTATTAATATTGCGGCTTCTTCTGTACGCCATTGATGAACCAATATTTGATCTTCTTTACTACTTAAAAAGACCGGAGCTTTTTCTTTTCTTGTTTCGGCGAGAGGAGCGATAAACCCATCTTGGCTTTGCGCCCACTTTAATATAATGTAGGGCCGCTTTTTTTGATGAAAAGTAAAAAAGCGTTTGTTGAGTTCTTGGGCGGCTTTTGTTAAAACTCCGTGTTTGACTTCTATTCCCGCGTTTTCTAGGGTATTGATTCCACTGCCGTTGACTTGTTCAAAAGGGTCTATACAACCAATGACAACCCTTGGAATATTGTGTTCAACAATTAGATTCGCACAGGGCGGCGTTTTCCCAAAGTGATTACAAGGCTCTAGATTGACATATAAGGTGGCATATTTCAATAAAGACTTGTCTTGTACACTGGCGATCGCATTCACTTCTGCATGAGGGTTTCCTGCTTTTTGATGCCAGCCCTCTCCAATGATGGTGTCTTTATAGACAATTACACTGCCTACCATAGGATTAGGGTAGGTCTTGCCCAGTCCTTTTTTCGCTAGGTCTAAGCAGCGTTGCATAAAGAATTCGTCTTTGTTGTATTCCTTTTTCAAAAGCCTTTGGAAAGTGTTATTTTAGCCTATAATTCTAAACAAAGGTAAGAAGATATGATCAGCATACGCGAAGTTAAAGAAGAAGATAATCCTGCTTTAGGGGCTGTGATTCGTCAAGTGTTGATTGATATTGGTGTGCCAAAGGTAGGAACCGCCTATGCCGATCCCGAATTAGATTTTATGTTTCAGGCTTATCAGAAAGAGCGCTCAGCCTATTTTGTGATCGAAGAAGAAGGGGTTGTTTTAGGGGGAGCAGGTATTGCCCCTTTGGCGGGAGAAGACCCCAGTATTTGTGAATTGCAAAAGATGTACTTCTTATCACAAGCCAGGGGAAAGGGTTTAGGCCAAAAAATGATCAATCACTGTTTGGCTTACGCCAAAATGCAAAGCTTCGAATTGTGTTATTTAGAAACCCTTCCTTATATGAAGGCTGCTCAAAAACTCTACTTAAAGACTGGCTTCGATTATATAGATGGTCCCATGGGTAATACAGGGCATACCTCTTGTAATGTTTGGTTAACTAAAGTATTGTAATGACCTTAATCGAATACAGGAATCTTTTTAGGGAGAAATTATCTGACCTTTACCAGCAGCTAGAAATTGACGATGTTTTTAAACGTTGCATTCTACATTATTTTTCGTGGTCTGCTGTGAAGATCGGACTTGAGCCTCATTGCGAATTAGCAGAAAAAGAAGCAGAACAACTCCATCAAGCGCTGGCGCTCTTGTCGCAAGGTACTCCTTTACAATATATCTTAGGGACAACGACTTTTATGGGATTAGATTTAAAGCTCAGTCCCGCGGTTTTGATTCCGCGACCAGAGACAGAAGAGTTGGTAGCGTGGGTGCTCGAAAATCATTCTAACGAACCGCTTGAGGTGTGGGACCTTTGCAGTGGATCGGGTTGTATTGCATTAGGGCTAAAAGCCCAAAGAGATCAATGGTCGGTGCGGGGCTATGAACTGAGTGAAGTCGCTATCGAAATGGCGGAAACAAATGCGCAAGAGAACAACTTATCTGTATTTTTTAATCAGCAAGATGTTTTACAGTTGGAACTCACAGAGACGAAAGTAGATTTAATCGTTTCTAATCCCCCCTATGTGTTGCCTTCAGAAAAAAAGCAAATGCATATTAATGTCCTCGAACATGAGCCAGAACTTGCTTTGTTTGTTCCAGAGGAGGAGCCTTTATTGTTTTACCGCGAGATCCTTTGGCTTGCCTCCAAACAATTAAACCCAAAGGGGAAAGTGTATTTTGAAATCAACCCTTTATTGATCAATGAAATGATTGCGTTAGGAAAAGCCACAGGCTTTGCCCATGCAAAAGTGAAAAAAGATATCTTTGGGAAGGACCGTTTTATCCAATTTAGTAAACATGACGATTGAAGAAAGAATAGTACAATTACGCGATCAATTACATCAATATAACCACGCTTATTACAATGAAGATAAAAGCCTGGTGAGCGATTTTGAGTTTGATCAATTATTAAAAGAATTACAGACTTTAGAAAAAGCATATCCAGCATTACAAGATCCTAGTTCTCCTACCCAAAGAGTGGGCGGGAGTGTGACCAAAAACTTTCCTACCCTGGTGCATGCAGAGCGTATGTATTCGCTAGATAACACCTATTCTCCCGAAGAACTGGGCGAGTGGATCAAACGTATTGAAAAGATTTATGGTGCCCCAATTGAAGACTTTACCTGTGAGTTGAAATTTGACGGGGCTTCGATTAATATGACCTATGTCAACGGAACTTTGCAAAAAGCAGTTACTCGAGGGGATGGAACACAAGGGGATGAAGTAACGGCCAATGTAAAAACCATTAAGAATGTACCCTTAAAATTACAAGGAGATTTTCCAGCAGAATTTGATATACGCGGAGAGATTATTTTACCCTTAGCAGGGTTTAAGCAATTAAATGAAAAGCGTTTAGCCGCAGGAGAAGAAGCCTATCGCAATCCGCGAAATACCGCCTCTGGTTCTTTAAAGTTACAAGATAGTGCTGAGACAGCGCAACGTCCTTTACAGTGTTTTTTCTATGCATTAGCGGGAGAACTGCCTTATACCACCCACTGGGAATCTTTGACAAAAGCGCGAAGCTGGGGCTTTACCATTCCAGAGAGTATGCAGCGAGTTTCTTCTTTAGAGGAAATGCTCGCTTATATTCAACATTGGGGAGCACAACGTGAACAACTTCCCTTTGAAATTGATGGGATAGTGATTAAAGTCAATGATATTAATGTGCAATCGCAATTGGGCTTTACGGCAAAATCCCCCCGCTGGGCCATTTCTTATAAGTTTAAGGCAGAGCAGGTGAGTACCCGTTTAAATGCAGTGAGTTATCAAGTAGGCCGCACGGGAGCAATAACTCCGGTGGCTAATCTCGAACCAGTTCAGTTGTCAGGGACAATAGTCAAAAGAGCCTCTTTGCACAATGCAGATCAAATTGAAAAATTAAACCTGCGCATAGGAGACAGTGTATATGTAGAAAAGGGCGGAGAGATTATCCCCAAAATCATGGGCTTTGACCCCGCCAAAAGAGGTGCCCTTGAAGATGTGATCCACTACATTACCCATTGTCCAGCTTGTCAGGCTCCATTAGAGCGGATCTCCGGGGAAGCCCAGCATTATTGTGTTAATGATACCAAATGTCCCCCGCAGTTAATTGGGAAAATACAGCATTTTGTTAGCCGCAAGGCCATGGATATAGATGGCATTGGGGCAGAGACGATTGCTTTGTTATTTCAGCAAGGTTTGATTTATAATATTGCCGATTTATATCGCTTGCAAAAAGAACAACTATTGCCTTTAGAGCGCATGGCAGAAAAGTCGGTAGACAACTTACTCGCAGGGGTTGCAGCTTCAAAACAGCAGCCATTTGCCAAAGTTTTATTTGGGCTAGGGATTCGCCATGTGGGAGAAACTGTGGCAAAACGTTTAGCAGCACATTTTGGGTCGATGCATGCCTTGTCGCAAGCGAAACAAGAAGAATTGCTTGCGGTAGAAGACATAGGCGAAAAGATTGTAGAGAGTCTAGACACCTACTTTGTCAATCCCGACAACCAAAGAATGATACAGGATCTAACCAATTTTGGTTTATCCATGGAAGCCGAAGTAGTAGAGAAAGCGTCTTCTAAACTCGAAGGGAAAACCATCGTGGTTTCTGGGGTATTTGAAAAAGTGTCACGTAATGAACTTAAGAAAATGATAGAGGATAATGGGGGTAAGGTAGGCAGTTCTATTTCTTCAAAAACGAGTTTTGTTGTCGCTGGGGCTTCGATGGGCCCAGCGAAAAAAGACAAGGCAAGTAAGTTAAACGTCCCCCTGGTTAGCGAAGATGATTTTCTTGAAATGTTATAAAACAAACATTTTGAATATTTATGAAACAATTACTACTTCTTTATAAGATGATAGAGTAGTTCATTACATTTGCAAAAAAACCATTCAGATTGTTTAAAAAGTTTTGGCATAGACGAGCAGCTAAGAAAAGTTTGGACACTTCTCTTGAGGAGAAGAGCTTAAGCCGTGCTTTTAAGATTGAACACGTTCGGGTTATTTTAGATACCTCAATAGAAATAGAGCTACAGTTTTTTAACGACTTAGCAAAAGCCTTTGGGATACCGCAGGTAAATATTACAGTATTTGCCTTTAGGGGATCAAAGGAGATCGAAAAGCAATATGCATATTTTTTTGATCCAAAGGAGGTCAGTTACTTTGGTCAATTTCAAGGCGAGCAAGCTTCTATGTTAGAAAAGGAAGTGGATCTACAGATTAACTATTTTAATCGAAATGATCTCTATATGGAATGGGTAAGCGCGTTTGCAAAAAAGAAACTCAGTGCCGGTTTTCTAGGGGTGGATCAGCGATTAAACGATATCATTTTTGATTTTTCACCAACAAACAAAAACACTTTTAAAGAAGAATTACTAAAGTATTTGACCATTTTAAAAAAGCTATAACATGAAGGATTTTAGAGGAACGGGGATAGCAATGATTACACCTTTTACTGCATCAGGAGAGGTAGATTATAATGCTTTAGAAGCTCTTGTTGAACAATATATTCAAGCTGAGATAGGTTTCCTTGTTGTATTGGGAACCACAGCAGAAACAGCCACTTTAAGTAAGCAAGAACAAGAAGGGATTGCGCAAAAAGTAGTAGAGATCAATGCAGGACGTATTCCCTTAATGTTAGGCAAAGGTGGAAATAATACGGCCGCGCTTGTCAATGATCTTAAAACAGCAGATTTAACTGGCTATAGTGCTATTCTTTCTGTATGCCCATACTATAATCGACCTAATCAAGAGGGAATTTTTCAACACTTTTCTGCTGTGGCTGAAGCATCTCCATTGCCTGTAATGTTATACAACGTTCCTGCTAGGACGGGTGCAAGCATAGAAAATGCAACAGTAATTCGCCTTGCAGAAGCGAATAATAATATTTTTGGGATTAAAGATGCTACTGGAGATATGAACTCTGGTAAAACCTTAGTCGACTCCTTGCCTAGTGATTTTATCGTTACTTCTGGAGATGATTTAACCGCTTTAGACTTAGTAACAAGAGGCGGAGTAGGAGCAATTTCTGTCATAGCAGGTGCTTTTCCAGTTAAATTTTCAGAGATGATTAACTTGGCGCATCAAGGAGATCTAGCCACCGCTAAAGCAATTGAGAAAATGTTGTTGCCTTTAATTGATCTAATATTTCGAGAAGGTAACCCTACCGGTTTAAAGGCTTTAATGACGCAACAGGCTAGATGTGAGAATTTTCTTAGACTCCCACTAGTACCCGCTAGCGACTCTTTACAGCATGAAATAATAACGCAGTTAGAAGCTTTAACAACGAAATGTTAAATGTGTTTTGAAAGGGAGCAAAACACTACATTTACTTTAATTTCGTATTCCTATTATTTTAACTAAATTTGCAGCATGTTAAAAATCACCCGGTTTATCCTTCTTGCCGTTATTTTATTAAGTATTACCACCGCTTGTAATCCTTATCAAAAAATGCTTAATAACCCTGATGTAGCGGCTAAATACAAAGCTGCAGAGGCCTACTATAATACCGGGGAATACAGAAGAGCAAACCGTTTATACGAGCAGATTCTGCCGTCTTATCGCGGAAAACCTCAAGCGCAACGTGTCATTTTCTTTTTTGCCAATTCTTATTTGCAAACAAAAGATTATTATCTAGCGGCCTATCAATTTGAAAGTTTTATCAAATCTTTTCCGAAAAGCGATAAATTACAAGAAGCATCGTTTTTAGCAGCAAAGTGTTATTATATGCTATCTCCACGCTATAGCTTAGATCAAGCGAATACGAATGATGCCCTAGATAAATTGCAAATCTTTATCGACAATTTTCCTAATTCTGAATATCTAGCAGAAGCCAATACTTATGTGCAAGAGCTTCAGACAAAATTAGAAAAGAAAGATTTTGAGATTTCAAAGCAGTATCACACCATTCGCGATTATAAATCGGCTATCAACGCTTTTGATAATTTTATTTCTTCTTATCCTGGAACTCCTTTTAGAGAAGATGCCTTATACTACAAGTTTCTTTCTTCTTATGAGATTGCCACAAACAGTATTCTTTCAAAGCAACTTAGCCGTTTAAAAGAATTGAAAGATATTTATGAAACTTTAACGCGTTATTACCCAGAAACACTTTTTCTAGAAGACTTAGATAAAAAGATGAATCGCGTCACAAAAGAAATTGCGCTTTTAGAAAATAACAATACAGCAACATCAAAATAATCATTATGACTAAGTACAGAGAATCTAAAGCTCCTGCATCCACTTCAACTTATGACAGAAATCAGGTTGAAGGAGAAACACAAAACATCTATGAGGCGATTTCGATTATTGCAAAGCGATCTAATCAGATCAATTTAGATATCAAAAAAGAATTGCACGAAAAGTTAGATGAATTTGCAACCCATAATGATAGCCTTGAAGAGATCTTCGAAAACAAAGAGCAAATCGAAGTTTCAAAGTTTTATGAAAGCTTACCAAAACCTCATGCATTAGCGGTTGAAGAGTGGTTAAACGACCGCGTATATCACCGTAATACCGAGGAGTAAACGCAATGTCTATCCTCAGCGGAAAGAAAGTCCTTTTAGGGGTTACAGGTGGAATTGCCGCCTATAAAGCCCCTTTAATTGTTCGTTTGTTGATCAAACAAGGAGCTGAGGTGAAGGTAGTGATGACCCCATCTGCTACCGATTTTGTCACCCCTTTAACGCTATCTACCCTCTCGCAAAACCCTGTGGTTTCGGCCTTTACAGCCGAAGGCGAAGGGGACCATCCCAACTGGAATAATCACGTCGAACTAGCCCTTTGGGCAGATTTAATGTTGATTGCCCCTGCAACTTCAAACACCATTTCTTCAATGGTCAATGCCCGTTGCAATAATTTACTTCTAGCCTGTTATCTTTCTGCGCAATGTCCCGTTTATATTGCCCCTGCAATGGATCTAGATATGTATGCGCATCCCGCGAATCAAAAGAACATGGCACAGCTAGAAAGCTTTGGCCATGTAATTTTCCCGGCTCAAGAAGGCTTTTTGGCCAGCGGCCTTGAAGGGAAAGGAAGGATGATGGAACCTGAAGCGATAGTCACCGCTTTAGCGCAATCTTTAGTAGAAAAAGCTCCGCTTTATGGAAAAACAGTATTGATTACTGCAGGACCTACCTATGAAGCGATTGATCCCGTTCGCTTTATTGGGAATCACTCTTCTGGGAAAATGGGTTTTGCCCTGGCAGAAGAAGCTGCAAAGCAAGGAGCAAAGGTTGTTTTAGTTAGCGGGCCAACCGCCTTAGCAACAATAAACCCAGCAATTAACCTTGTGCCAGTAGTTTCTGCTCAAGAGATGTTTACGGCGGTTTTTAAGCATTATGACAGTGTAGATATCGCCATTGCTGCTGCCGCAGTAGCAGATTTTAGTCCGGCAAATCCCGCCCAACAAAAAATTAAGAAGAACAACGGTCTTAGAGAGATTAATCTCAAGCCCACTGTGGATATTCTAGCAGAAATGGGAAAACAGAAAAAGCAGCAGTTCCTTTTGGGCTTTGCCCTTGAAACCCAAAACGAGTTAGAGAATGCGATGGCAAAATGCCAAAAGAAAAACGCCGATGCCATTGTGCTTAATTCCCTCAATGATCAAGACGCAGGTTTTGGTGGAGATAAAAATAAAATTACCTTTATTCGAAAGAATGGCACAACCACTGCTTTTGAATTAAAAACAAAATCAGAAGTAGCGGCGGATATTTTTGCCCAAATCACTGCTTCTATATGAAAAAAGTTCTCCTTTTACTGCTACTGATGGCAACGCCTTTGACGGCGCAAATTATCGATTGCCGTTTTGTGGTCAACGCAGACCTGGTTAATCAAACGAACCAGCAAGTCTTTGAAACCCTAGAACAATCCTTGAACGAGTTTATCAATGCAAAGGCATGGACAGATGAAACCGTGGATAATAAAGAAAAGGTGCGCTGTAGTATGGTGCTCAATTTAACCGGTTTTAATGGTTTGCGTTTTGAAGGTACCCTGCAGGTGCAAGTAGAGCGTCCGGTGTATCAAACCAATTATAATTCTCCCATTTTTAATTTCTTAGATAAAGATATTGTCTTCTCTTATCAAGAATATCAACCCCTGTTCTACAATCCGGCAACTTATGAGTCAAACCTTATTTCCCTAATTAGCTTTTATGTTTTTGTCGCCCTTGGGATAGAAGCAGATTCTTTTGCCTTGAGAAGTGGTACGCCTTATTTTAAAGAAGCACAACAGATTCTTACTTTGGCGCAGCAAAATGGGATTACTGGATGGAATCAACGCGACGGAAATAGAAACCGTTTTTGGTTAATCGATACCATGCTGTCGAATACTTTTCGTGAATACAGAACTGTTCAATATCATTATCACCGCGATGGGATGGATCAAATGAATGAAAACCCTCAAGCGGCAAAAGAGGCGATTGTACAGTCCTTAGGGCGTTTTAATGCCTTGTATAACAGACGTCCAAATGCTTTGTTGATCCAAACTTTTTTTGACGCAAAAGCAGACGAAATCGTCGATCTGTTTTCTGATGGCCCTAAAGTCGAATTCGATCAAACCTTGACAACCCTAAATAAGATTGCGCCTTTCTTTGGCCCAAAATGGAAAAGGATTAAATACTGATTGTTTTCTTTGCCTTTGCGCGCACGTCCTAGTATATTTGAATTAAATAATCAAGCCTTTTTTGTGTTAACTGAATTAACCATCGCCAACTTTGCTTTAATCGATCACTTAGAGGTAAATTTCTCTAAGGGAATGACCAGCATTACCGGAGAAACTGGTGCAGGGAAGTCCATTCTTTTAGGAGGGCTCGCACTGGTGCTGGGGAAACGGGCGGATTTATCCACTTTAAAGGATAAATCCAAGAAGTGTTTCGTCGATGCGACCTTTTCAATTAGCGCCTATGATCTAAAAGCTTTCTTTGATTCGGTAGATTTAGATTATGAGCCCATTACCAGTATTAGAAGAGAAATTATACCTTCCGGAAAATCCAGGGCTTTTATCAATGATACTCCAGTTACCCTGGATGTTTTACAACAGCTAGGGGACCGTTTGATCGATGTGCACTCTCAACACCAAACCCTTTCTGTAACCCAAGAAACGTATCAATTAGAAGTATTAGATGCCTTAGCACAAAATGGTGCAATACTAAAGTCCTATCAGCAAGAAAGAGCAGGTTATACTGCTTTAACCAAACAAATCACTTCCCTTCAAGGACAAAAATCTTCTTTAGAAGAAGAACGAGACTACAATCGTTTTCTGTTAGAAGAACTCCAAAAAGCTCCCTTAGAAGAAGGAATTCTTGAAAGGCTTGAAGAAGAAATTCAACAATTAAGTCATGTAGAAGAGATTGAAATGCAACTCTCTAAATCCCTGCAGATTATTGAAGAAGAACAAATTGGTATACAGGTACAATTGACAGAAGTACGCAATGCTGTGCAAAAAGTTGCTGGGATAAGCGATCACTATCAACAACTATCTCAACGCCTAGAAAGTTTATTGATTGAATTGAATGATGTCGCTGCAGAACTCAATCAATCCTTAGAACAATTAGAAGCAAATCCTGCTCGCTTAGAAGAAGTTAATGCTCAGTTTCAACTTTTAAATGACTTGATGAAAAAGCATCAAGTTCAAACCATCCCAGATTTAATTGAGAAAAGAGAGGTATTAGAAGAAAAAGACATTCAAACCGCTACCCTTGATGAAACTGTCGCAAAACTAGTCGCACAGCAAAGCAAAAGTATAGAACAGTTGGATCTGTTAAGTAGACAATTGCGGGAAAATAGAGCAGCGGTAGTCCCAAGTTTTGTCGATCAAATGACTAAAATTCTAGCGCTATTAGGCATGCCAAATGCCCGATTTAAACTTGACCTTCACCCAGTAGAACAGTATCTCGCCCATGGAAAAGAGCAACTTGAATTAGCCTTTTCTGCCAATAAAGGAAGTGATTTTGGTTCCTTAAAAAAAGTCGCTTCTGGGGGAGAATTATCTCGAATTATGCTAGCAGTAAAAGCCATCCTTTCTCAATACAAAACACTTCCCTCAATTATTTTTGACGAAATTGATACCGGAGTGTCTGGAGAAGTCGCCCATAAAATCGCCGAGATCATGCATCATATGGGGCAATACATGCAGGTAATTACCATTACCCACCTGCCACAAGTAGCCGCAAAAGGAGCCCATCATTTTAAGGTCTTTAAAGAGACCAAAGACGGCAGTACCTTTACCCAACTTAAAAAATTAGCCGCGCAGGACCGCATCTCAGAAGTTGCCCAAATGCTATCTGGCGAGGCCCTTACAGAGGCAGCTTTGCAACACGCTAAAGAGTTGTTGAATTAACGTATATTTACAATCGAATTTTAAACCATTATTGATATGTCCCACAACTTATTAAAAGGGAAAAAAGGAATTATTTTTGGTGCATTAGACAGCCAGTCAATCGCATGGAAAACAGCAGAAAGTGTCCACGCACAAGGCGGAGAAATTGTTTTGACAAACGCTCCAGTTGCTTTGAGAATGGGAACCATCAACGAATTAGGAGAAAAGGTAAATGCCCCTGTCATCCCGGCAGATGCAACTTCCCTCTCAGATTTAGAACAACTGGTTGATCAAGCCATGGAACACTTTGGCGGGAAAATTGACTTTGTCTTGCACTCCATTGGAATGTCGGTCAATGTTCGAAAAGGAAAGCACTACACCGCTTTAAACCACGACTGGATGCAAAAAGGATGGGATGTTTCGGCCGTTTCTTTTCACAAATTAATGCAAACCCTCTATGCTAAAGATGCCATGAATGAGTGGGGAAGTATTGTCGCATTGACTTATATTGCTGCACAAAGAACCTTTCCTAATTACAATGATATGGCCGATAACAAAGCTTATTTAGAGTCTATCGCACGTAGTTTTGGCTACTATATGGGAAAAGATAAAAGCGTTCGTGTAAACACCATCTCTCAATCTCCAACCTTAACTACCGCAGGACAAGGGGTAAAAGGATTAGATGGGTTCTTAACCTATGCAGAGAAAACTTCTCCGCTTGGAAACGCTACTGCTAGCGAATGTGCTGACTATACCGTGATGATGTTTTCTGACTTTACGAAAAAAGTAACCATGCAAAACTTATTTCACGACGGTGGATTCTCTAATACTGGAGTAAGCCAAGAAGTAATTGATTCCTTGCAATAATATAAATTAACATGAAGAAAGAGCCTGCCTTGTTTACCTCATTGCAAAGGGCTTCAATGGATAAAGGCAGGTCTAAATTCTTTCTGTTTTTTCTCGTATTTTCTTTTATCCTTTGGTTTATTGCAAAGTTTTCCAAAGAGTACACCGAGGTTATTTCCCTAGAAATGACCTTCGAAAATGTTCCCCCTGCAATTATCCCAATTGTAAAAAGTCCTCCTAAAATTGAGTTTACCTTAAAAGCAACTGGATTTCAATTCTTGTATTATCAATTTTTAGACAATCGTTTAAAAATAGATGCCCAAGAAGCTGATTTTGATTCGGGTAGGGCTGAATTACCCATCGCTGCTCAATATCAAAGCCTCAAAGAACAACTGCTGGGTGATACAGAAATCATCAACTATTTTCCTGCGGTGATTGAGTTTGATTATCAAGAACAGACCTCAAAGAAAATCCCAGTAATTTCACCTGATTTTAAAATAGCCTTGGGCTATTCTGCTGTTTCAATTCAATTTGAACCAGATAGTATCGACCTCATTGGACCGATGAATCAAATCAAAGCCATTAGAGAAATACAGCCGTTATTCTCTATCAAAAACCCAATTAAAGAAAGTTTTGAAACAATGATTGCTTTGCCAGATGTGGGAGAGCTTATCTCTTTAAGCAATCAAAAAGTCTTGATGAAAGTAGCCATCGACCGTTTTTCTGAAGCAAAGTTTCAATTACCCATTAAAATGATCAATGCCCCACAAGAAGGGGTGTTTAAGTTTTTCCCGACCAATGTTGCCATCACTTTTTCGGCACCATTAAATAGTTTGCGCGATATTACGCCAGAAGATTTTCAGGTAGGCATTGAATACAATCAACTTTCAGCGAATAATAAAAGTGTAAAGCTTAAAGTTTATAGCGCTCCAAAAGGGGTGACCAACATGCGACTCGAACCAAAAGAAGTACAATTCTTAAAACGCCAATAAGATGCCAAAAATTATCGGACTTACTGGAGGAATTGGAAGTGGAAAAACCCGTATTATAAAGGTCTTTTCTGATATGGATGTACCTTGTTATGTTGCAGACGACGCCGCAAAAAGATTAATGGGACAGGATGCTTTGGTCATCCAGCAAATCAAAGATTTATTAGGGGAAAAAGCATATAATGCTGCCGGCCTAAACCGCGCTTACATCGGAGAAATTGTTTTTTCTGACCAACAAAAACTACAAGCCCTCAACGCCATAGTCCATCCTGCGGTGGCCAAAGATTTTTCACTTTGGCTTGCCCTCCAAAAAGCCCCTTATGTCATTAAAGAAGTTGCTATTTTATTTGAAACAGGTGGTTATAAGTCGGTTGATCAAACGCTTTTAATTACCGCGCCTAAAGAAGTTCGACTTCAAAGAGCCATGCAAAGAGATCAAGTCGCGAAAGAGGTGATTTTAGCTCGAATGAATCACCAGTGGGAAGATGAACAACGCATCCCGTTAGCAGATCATATTATCAAGTTTGGGAGGAGACCCTAAAAGAAATAAAACGACTCCACACTTATTTTCTTTCCTTATCATTGCATTAACAAAGCATTAGCATAATTAAAACCGAAATTTCATCACCTTTGCAATGCTATATTGATTTAGTTTAATGAAAAAATCCTACTTCTTAGCGTTAATGATTTTTATGATCCTCTCAGTTGGTGGGATTATACTCATTCAATGGTACTTTATTTATACTTCTATAGATAATCGTGAAGAAGAGTTTTCTATGGCTGTAAAAGCTTCTCTTAGTGCGGTAGCGCAAGATATTCAAGAAAACGAATTGCTGCACTATATCGAAACTTTTGAAAGCCTAACAGATACCATTGACCAACCTGACAGCTCTTTATTGGGGAATTTTATCTTTTATGATAGTGACGACGAATCGAATCTTTCTTCCCTCTTGACCTTTGGTATCTTACAAGAAGACTACAACATCCCTGTACCCGGGAATACAAGTGGAGATGTCGCGAAAGTAGCTGATTTTAAAGGTTTAGAAACCCGCACAATCTTTAAAGAAGCCTTTGATCGAGAAAATAGAAGAACTTTTTCGACCAATAAATTCGAACGTATTCAACGTATTACTTCTTTAGAAAAAGCGACCTTCTCTTCTTTTTTCTCCAATATTGCCAACACTTTTCCCATTCATAAAAGATTAGATTCTTATGAATTAGAATACATGCTTAAAGAACAATTTACCACAAGAAATATCGAAACACCTTTTGAGTTTGTTGTTTTAAGTGAAGGTCTTGCGACCAAAGTGACCTCGAATAATTACCTCGAAGCCCAGTCTGGACCCCAGTATAATATTCCCATTTTTGTCAACGAAGAGGGGGCAAGCACCTATGATTTGATTGTTTCGTTCCCAAATAAGAATAGCTATGTCTTATCTTCAATTATCGGAGTAGCAAGTTTATCCTTTGTGCTAACATTATTGATTGTAATCCTTTGTGGTATTTCACTGTATCAAATCTTGCAGCAGAAAAAAATATCTGAAATTAAATCAGACTTTATCAATAATATGTCGCACGAATTTAAGACTCCCATTGCGACCATCAATTTGGCCATTGATGCCATTGAAAACCCCGTCAACATCAAAGACGAAAAGAAAGTAAGTCGTTACCTAAGAATGATGCGAGAAGAGAACAAACGCATGCAAGATCAGGTTGAAACGGTCTTGATGATTTCTCAATTAGAACGCGGCACCACCCCTATGGAACTAAGCTCTATTGACATACACGACGTCATTGAAGAAGCCATAAGTCATGTCGCATTGATTGTTCAAAATCGCTCAGGAATGATCTACAAACATTTAGAGGCAACTTCAACGATTGTTTCTGCGAATAAAAATCACTTCACCAATGTTTTAACCAACCTGCTAGATAATGCCATTAAATATTCTGAAGGCTCTCCCATCATCGAAGTGAGAACCTGGACAGAAGAAGAGCAGATTTCTATCGAAATCAAAGACGAGGGTATCGGGATGGATGCAGAGACCCTTCAATTGATTTTTGAAAAGTTTTATCGCGAGCAAGGTGGGAATGTTCACAACATTAAAGGGCACGGTCTAGGACTGTCTTATGTGAAAAA
The DNA here is from genome assembly GCA_965658115.1 of Candidatus Arcticimaribacter sp. Classification (GTDB taxonomy): domain Bacteria; phylum Bacteroidota; class Bacteroidia; order Flavobacteriales; family Flavobacteriaceae; genus Arcticimaribacter. The sequence continues at coordinate 16,919 of CBFHRA010000008.1, forward strand.
AATCCTTACCTTACTAAATGGCACAATTCATGTTAAAAGTAAAAAAGGCAAAGGATCTACATTTTTGATTCAATTGCCCTTAAACAATAAAAAGTAAATCCCAATCGAATGAAAACAAACAACCGTCGCATTTTATTAGTAGAAGATGACCCCAACTTTGGCAGCATACTAAAAGAATATTTGATGATTAATGGCTATGAAGTTATCCTTGCTAAAAATGGTATCGAAGGCTTTGAAAAATTTAAAAAAGAAGATTTTGACCTCTGCTTATTAGATGTCATGATGCCGTATAAAGATGGTTTTACCCTCGCAAAAGAAATCAGAGAAAAGAACGAAACCATCCCCTTGATCTTCCTCACTGCTAAAACCATGAAAGAAGATGTTTTAAAAGGCTTTAAAATCGGGGCAGATGACTATCTCTCTAAGCCCTTTGACTCTGAAGTCTTATTGGCAAAAATTAAATCAATTTTAAGTAGAAGAGTAGCTCCTGCTGCTGTTGAATCTGATGAAATGGATTTTGCTATAGGAGATTTTAACCTCAATGCTAAATTGCGCTTACTCACCTATAAAGATGCTGAACCGGTTAAATTGTCTCCAAAAGAAAATCAGCTTTTGCGTCTTTTAGCGCTTCATATAAATGATTTAATGCCACGCGAAAAAGCCTTGAATAAAATTTGGCGAGATGATAACTATTTTACCTCTCGTTCAATGGATGTCTATATCGCAAAATTGCGAAAGTACCTCAAAGAAGATAGCAAGGTGGAAATCTTAAATATTCACGGAGAAGGTTTTAGACTCGTGGTAGGGGTTTAAACCTATCCTCTAGGGTGAAAGGCTTGTAAACTTTTAGATAAATGCTGTATGTCTAGGTGCATATACACTTCTGTGGTGGTAATGTTCTCGTGACCCATCATCAATTGAATCGATCTTAAGTCAGCGCCATTTTCTAATAAATGTGTCGCAAACGAATGTCTAAAAGTATGCGGACTTACCTTTTTTTCAATCCCTGCATTTGCTGTTGCTTGCCTTACAATGGTAAAGATCATGGCGCGGGTGAGCTGCCTGCCGTGTTGATTTAAAAACACGATATCTTGGTATTCTTTTTTTACTGGAACATGAACTCTGACGTCTGCTAAGTAAACCTTCAGCTTTTGTTTACAAACTGCGCCTAATGGAACTAATCGCTGCTTGTTTCCTTTACCTGTGATTAATAAAAGATTCTCGTCAAAGTGGAGATCAGATATTTTTAAGTTGATTAATTCACTTACCCTTAATCCACTGCCATAAAGGGTTTCTAAAATGGTGAGGTTGCGGTAACCTTGTGGATGACTTAAATCTAAAGCATTGAGAATTTGATCGATTTCTTTTACCCCTAAAACGTCTGGAAGTTTCCGACCTGTTTTTGGACTCTCGATTAAATCCATGGGCGAGTCCTCGCGATATCCTTCAAAAATGAGAAAGTTGAAAAAACTCTTTAGACCAGAAATTTGTCGGGCTTGTGAACGCGCATTGACTTTTTTGGCCAAAGCATAGATATAAGCTTGAGCATCTTCTTTTTGGCAATTGGTGATGGTGAGTTGAGGGTGATAAGCGTCAATATGGTCAATAAAACCTTGGATATCATAAGAATAACTATTGATAGAATTCTCTGACAATCCGCGTTCTAAACGCAAATAAATACGGTAATCCTTAAGCGCATTTGCCCACTGTTGCATATTATAAACTTAATTCTAGTCCGCTACGAGCGATATGATAGCCCTTAGCGCCGACTTCTTTACTTTCCTGACTACTTTCTTTAAGTAAGGGATTAGTGTGGTTAAAATGGATAAAATAGATCTTGTTCTTTTCTTTTATTTCAAGAGGCTCAAAACGAGCCAAACTCTCTTTTACAAAGGGGTGGGGGATGGCTGCCATATCTCGATTGGGGAGCTCACTCCCATCAAAAAAGGTGGCGTCCAGCAAAGCATAGTCAACTTCTTTAATCAAGGATTCAATAGCGGTATCCCAGCGTTCCCACTTATCAATGTCTGGAATAAAGAGCGCAGTCTTGTGGGGACCTTTGATCAAATAACCCACGGTTTCAGAATATTCATCTCGATGCGGGACTTGGATCGGAGTTACCTTAATCTCCTCGCTTATCCTTTCTTCTTTAAAAGCAGTAAGGGCTTGTAAGGCAATATTCTGTTCGCTGATTAGCTGTTCCCAAGGACCATTATTGCTTAAATACTGACGCATTTTTGGAAGAGCATAGACTGGAACGGACTGCCCACCTAAAGCTTCCTTCCCTAAAAATAATAAACCGCTATAGTGACCCATGTGCGCATGGGTGAGAAAGATACCGTCAAAGTCAGACCCATTACCCGCTACTGTATTTAATGTTTGTAGTTGCTGTGTAATATTTGGCGTAGCCTCAAAAAGAAAATGTTTTTGATTTTTTGTATCGATTAAACCTAAGGAGACGACAGCTTCAGTTTTCCCCGTTTTCCATAAATCGATGCAACAGTCTTTCTTACAAGCAATTTGTGGGGAGCCAGCGTCTTGAGCTATTCCCAGGACAACTAATTTAACTCCTTGAGCGATGGTGAGCTGACTCAGTAGCAAGCAAAAGAGAGAAGCAACAGTTTTCATTCGAGCGAAATTTCTGCAGGGAAAGAAATGGCCAGAGCATTATCGGTCAATTCTTCTAAACGCATTTTTTTAAGCGGAGCATATTCTGGGGAAGCATAAAATTCAAAGGCGTCTTTCCCGCTGGCAAATTCGATTAAGACCGTCCAGTTGCCTTCTTCTTGTCCTTCAATAAGCACTCCCTTTTTATTGGCAGCGAGTACTTTACCGTTGTATTTTTCAAGGATGGGTTCTAACGGGCGTCCATAGCGCTCGATGTATTCCTCATAATCCTTCACTTTCATGCGACCAAAGGAATAGACTGTATTTGGCATAAATAATTGACTTAAAATTCTCAGTTCAAGATAGCCAATATTTGTCTTTTAAAACCCGACTAGAGGATGTCAATTTTTTGCGGTATTTTTACCCTATGAAATTAAGCATCATCAACGGACCCAATTTAAACTTATTGGGAACTAGAGAACCGTCTATCTATGGCGCGCAATCTTTTGTGGACTATCTGAAAGAATTAAAAGCAAAATACCCTCAGGTTGAATTCGACTATTTTCAGTCTAATATAGAGGGAGAATTGATCGATCAATTGCACAAGGTGGGCTTTTCTTCAGATGGGATTATCCTCAATGCTGCGGCCTACACCCATACCTCTGTCGGTTTAGGCGATGCGATCAAAGCCATTGATACCTCCGTGATTGAGGTGCATATTTCCAATACTTTTGCCCGAGAAGATTTTCGCCATACCTCTTATATCACGCCAAATGCAAAAGGCTTAATCCTTGGCTTTGGCTTGGATTCTTATCGCTTAGCGATCGAGAGCTTCTTATAAGACTTAGCGTTTTAATACATTCCGTAAAAGGAGAAATACAAGCCCCAGGGCTAAACCCATTATTCCAAAAATCAGCGGCATTCCCCATAAGGCATTCAACGCGAGATAGCTGCCATGACTGATTCCAGTGAGTATAAAGTCGTGAACAAATCCGCCAATCCCGTAGAGGAATCCGCAGGCAAAGCCAAAAAGGAGTCCGATGATCCCAAAGGTCTTAAGGGTCCTGTAGGTAGTCGTTTTCATTTTTTTAGTGTTAAAAATTCTGCCCTTATTCAATAAGTTGTTTTTTATGGCTTCGCCAAAAATACCTGAATGGCTTCTGCTACGGCCTGGGGTTGCTCGTCACAGATAAAATGTCCTCCCTTTAGATAGGTGATGTCAATGGGGTGTTCAAAAGCAGTTTCGGCTTTATAAAGAAATGCCTTGATGACCACTGGGTCGAGTTCCCCGTGAATGATATGGGTAGGGACAGTAATTTTTTTACCAAGAAAGGTTTTCCATCGCTCTCGATCTTTTGGGATAGCGCGGTATAAGTTCGCCCCGGTAGTGATGGTATGCGGGATTTGATAACAGCGGGTGTATTCTGCAATTGCTTCTTCTGGGATAGGCCGACTAATCCCCCGACTAAAAAAGCGAATCCAAACATCTTCTTTCCCAGCGATCAAAGCCTCTGGAAAGTCGGGGATACTTTGAAAGAATTGATACCATGAAGATTTAAACATCCCCTTGACTAATTTTTCTGCGGCTTTTTTCTTTCCTTCAAAATTATTGATGATCATCATATTGATCAAGACCAACTTCTTAATCCGCTCTGGTTGTGCTAACGCCATTTCTTGCACTACCGCCGATCCCCAGTCGTGTCCGCCCAGATAAAAGTTTTCTATGTTTAAGGCATCTGCCAAAGCAAAAATATCTTTCCCCAATTCGTCTTTTGTATAATGTTTTAAATCTAGGGTTCTCTCACTATCTCCTAACCCCCGAAGATCTGGCGCGATGATATAATAGTCCGTTAAGGTTTGTGCCACCTCATGCCAACAATAACTTGATTGCGGCCACCCATGAACGAGGATTAAAGGCGGGAGACTAGGGTCTCCATAAGTGCGATAGGCCACCTTAGAACGTTTGGTTTGAATATGATGTTGCATGCTTACACAGTTGGTGGATAAGTATTTTTAAAGGTAAAAACTTTTTCTGTAGGACCATTATCTTGAAGGAAAGCCAATTGCTTTGCCGCTTCTACTGCGCTGGGATATTCCCCTGCTTTGATCCACCACAGGGCATAATAAAAACCCTTAAAATGATGAAACCACTCCTTTTTACGTTTCATGATCTCTAAGTGCATCGCACCATATACAAAAGACTCAAGGGGAGCGATAGCTTCCCAAACAGAAATATTGATAAGCATAGAATCATCTTTAAAAGGGTTGATGTTAAGGGCGTTATCTTGCTCGTCTTTAAGCCGCCATACAAAGCCGGGACTGGCTTCTGCAAGCTGATTGATGCGATCGATATTCGCGACAAAATCTGCCATGACAGGGTCGTTAAAGTCACTCCCTTTCATTTGCGCGATATTGATTTGAGCCAATTGATACATGCTTATTCTTTGGAGTAAAGCCCCATTTTATTTCCTTCAGTATCTAAGAAATGCGCCATAAAGCCCTTTTGTCCAATGCTGGTTTTAGGATGGATTATTTTTCCTCCAGCGGCCTCTAAACGATCTAACGCAGGCTGTAAATCTTTTCCTCCATTGAGGTAAATAATGGCTCCTTTATCAGAGGGTTGATAATTGGGGCCTTGCATTAGGCATGCTCCGCTTTGTGCAGGATCGGTATGCGGGAAGAAGGCAGTTTTCATGCCCATGGCTTCCATCACCTTCATGTCAATGTCGAGGATAGTGCTGTAGAAGGTAGCAGCACGTTCAATGTTTTGGGTTGGGATTTCTATCCAATGGATTATATTACTCATATCGATTTGGGTTTTATACTTACAAGTTAATAATAATTCCTTCTTTGGGGTCTCTGGTGCCGTTACAGACTTCTGGGTGCACTTTGGCTAAAGCCTCTAAACCATCTAACTCATTAAAGTGAAGCCATGCTCGGGTTTTGGTGGCTGCGTCAATTAAGAAGCCATTGGTCTTTTCGTCAAACACAGCTGGTCCCCAGTCTTTAAAGCGCTTTTCGATATGAGAGGGCGCAAAGAAGAATTTGCTTCTGTCATTGATGATGCCCTCAATAGGTGATGTTTTTGCCCAGTGGGTTAAGCCCACCTTCAGGGTGAAGTGCATATTGTCTCCCAAATGTTTGTGGAGCTTCGCCAAAACTTCATTGTTTCCAGACATATCCACAATCACGGTTGGGATAGAGGGATCGATCTCTTCTAAGTTATCGTAGGTGCTTACTTTATCCCAAATCCCTAATTTCTCTACCGTTGCTAAGTTTCTTGAAGAAGTCACCCCAATGGAAGTAGGCGCATTTTGATCTCCTTGTAAGGCATAGCCTAAGCCAATACTGGTTTTACTTGAAGCGCTTAAAACAACTACTTGTTCTGCTCTATGCCAGTTGTTGTCTTGCAGGCTATCCCACAAGCAAAAAGAGGTTAAATAGAGGGGAAACAAGAGGGAACGTTCGCGGTCTAATGCCTTTGAATAGTTAGGTTCATTATTGACTCGCCTGTATAAGTTGTAGCCCATGGGGAGGGTGGAACGGTGTTCTGCGCCTTCAAAAAAGCGTTGTTCTTGCACCTTTGTAGGGCACATTTTTAAATGAGTGGTAGGCGGGAAGTAGCCATAAATACGGTCGCCAACTGGGATACCGTCTGCTTTTGATTCGACCACATCGGCAAAACCCCAAACGGGGATTACGCCCATACGGGCGCTGTCTTGACCTTCGGCTGGGAAGAACTCCCAATAGCGGATGATGTCTCCTGTAGCAGCATATGTGATGTTGTTTGCGGTATAGGCAAACTGGTCAATCTTAACTAAGATTTCCCCTGCTCCAATTTGTCTGTTTTCTGCTGGGCTTTCGACTAATTGATGCTTAAAAAAAGCTTTTTTATCGACTTGAAATTGCGGGTGGGAAAGGGGAATTGTGTTCATTTGATCTATTTCTTGTAAAAACTGTTGGAGTTTCATCATGGCGGGGAGGCCATTGCTTTTCATGCGGTGAAGAATCTCCATTTTAACTGGATCACTCTTGTCTACTCCGCGTACTAATTTACTGAAACCGTCTAGGCGATTAGCCGTCATCCATTGACGCAAGGGTTTATCACTTGACCAGTTTAATTGATTGAGCATGGTCGCGGCCAAGCCTCTTAACCAATCGGTGTCTTTATCTGGTAAGGGTACAAGGCCACACAATTTATTTTTTTCTTTGTCATCCTTGTAATTTAACTCGACATAGGCAGCAAAAGAAGCGCTAAAGGCGGGTTGATAAGAGCGCACCGTTTGTGGGATAATAAGGTTTTCTTGAAAGATGGGGATGTTCTGTAAATCCTTTGGGATGGGCGTTGCAGAACAATCCACAAAGAGGGTGTTTTCTGGGCATTGATGTGTTCCTTGATCAAGGTTCATAAGGTTGCCTTTGATATGCGTGACCCGTCCTTTTCGAATCACCGTTGGGATTTTTTGAAGTAAAGCGAGTTCTCGTTTACTTACGGTGGCCCCGTGAAATTGCGTGGGTTTTACGCTTTTGTCCAAACGCATCAAGACGCCCTTGTCTTCTAAGCGTTGGAAGAGATCTTCTAAAGAGGTCGCTTTGGCAAGTGCCTCAAATTGATTGGCTTGATTCCCGATGGTCGTTTCAAAAAATGCTTCGGTGTTTTGTGTGGTTGCGCGATCGATGACCCAGCTGTCGCGAGAGATCACCCAGCTGATCTTTTCTGGAGATGTGTTGTTTTCAAGTAAGTAAACAATGGCATCCATTCCCGTTTTACCCCCTCCAATGATGCAGTAATGATCTGGCTGGTCTAATTCTTCTGGGAGCGCATTGATGGGTTTAAAATTTGTGGACTCGCTTGTTGTAAAATTAGGGGTATGGGTTGAAGGAACTTTGGTGGTTAAGTGGGAAGCTTGGACCAATTTCTTCTTTACCGTTACGGTATATTCTTCTCCGCTTTCTAAGGACCGAAAGCGATGATCGCCCAGGTATTCACAGTTAGGGAAGTATTGCACTCTCCCACTAGGAAGAAATTGTTCTTCCATCACCGCTTTGTAATAGGATTGAATTTCGTCTAAAGAAGAAAGACTGCCATAGCCTTCGTTTAAACCTGAGGTTTCGATTTTCCCATTGCTTAGTTCCCTTGATTTTACCCCATAAAAAGCAGCAGGTTGATGCAATGCAACAAAGGGATAAGCGTGATTCCAGTGTCCTCCAGGAGCGGGATATTTGTCAATGATAATAAGGGTGGCGTTAGATTCTTCCACCAAAACATCGGCGAAAGCCATGCCCATGGCACCACTTCCAACGATCAAATAGTCAGCTGTTAAATTCATGTTTTGAAGATAGTTAAATTCGAGAGGCAGTAGAATGGCTTTGGGTCATTTTTTTAAACCGTAGCGAAGCAAAGGCTCCCACTAGCGAAAAGCCCGCAAGCAAAGCAAAAACGTGTTGATGTCCCATAATGCCTGGACTATTGTCCAATAAAACACCCATCACTGGTCCCATAAAAATATCTGGGGTATAGCCTACTACCGAGATGATTCCCACAGCAGTCCCGGTAACCGCATAAGGAATTTGCCCTTCTTTTACTGCCGCATAATAAAGGGTACGCAAGGAATAAGTCCCTATACCTGTTATGATCACAGCAAAAATGAATAAGCCACTAAGCGGTGCATTGATCAGCCCAGAGGCAAAAAGGAGGGAACCTATAAACAAGACCGCAAAGCCCCGGATTAACCAAAGGGCACTCGAACTCTTATCGGCAAAAACCCCCACAAGGACACAGACCAGCGGACGTAAATACATTTGGTAAGAGCCTACTTTGGCAGCATCTACTTCGTCAAACAACATTACTTCTGAGGCGTAAAGGGATAAAATATCGGTGACTTTATAGCCACAATAGGCACAAAGAACAATCACAATCAAAAGGCCTACAGTAGGTATTTTGGCCACTTGAATAATGCTGCTAAGGGAATTATCGGCTTTAGGGGTGGAAATTTCTTCGGGTGTCTCTTGTTCTTTTAAATAGAAGAAAACGATTATACCAACCAGGCTAGCCAATAGAACAGCAAAGAGAATAACATATCTAAACGCGGCTTTACGTTCTTCAAAAGAAGCAGTATTGAGATCTTCTGGCAACAAGAAAGAGAAGACTAAAACTCCGATCACGCCTATCGATGCGGCGACTAATCCTCGTCCGGCTTCTAAATAACCAAAGGCGCGTCCTTGCTGCTTTCCGCCACCCCAGTTGCGGGTGGCTTTAATCATGGCCGACCAGAATAGAAAAATCGTCGAAAAGCCCCAATAGCCATAAAGCCATTGTAGGCCTTTATAGGTGGGGAATTGCGCTAGGTAGATTCCGCCAACGGCGGTCATCAATAAAGCGGCCGCCATAAGTTTTCGCGGCGGATAGCGATCGGCTAGAGTGCCGCCATAGACATAAGACAAAAGCGCTACGATGCCATAGGTAGAATAGAGGGTGCCGAGTTCAAAATTATTGAGTTGGAATACGTCCAAAAAAGTGGGACGAAAAATCCGAGCGATTACAAAGGGTAATAAGAAGATCGATTCTGCAGCAAAGACAATTAAAAGGATTCTTGCAAAAGAAGCGAAGCTATTTTTAGAGGGTTGGATAATAAATATTGTATTGGTTTCCCCATCAAGATAAGGATTCTTTTTTAGCTAGACGTGAGGGGAATTACAACCAACGCCTTACTTTTTTCTTGTAGGTGATATAGGCTTCGCCAAATTGTTTTTCCATCTCCGCCTCTTCAAAAGGGATGTACCAAAGGTTGGCCGCAATGATAAAGGCCAAGAAACCATCGAGGGCGATAATATTCCCTAACACAATGGCTACGCCAAATAGCGCCAGGCTAAAACCCAAATAAATAGGGTTTCGACTATAGCGAAACAGTCCTGTCGTAACCAACTTTTGGGGTTGTTTAAAGGTGTTGATTTCGGTTTGTTGTTGCTTGAATAGCCCTTGAATATTTCTCACCATGGCCAGTCCACTAAAAAGAAAAATAAAGCCCAGATTATTCCATGGTTTAGGGAGATAAGCCCATTGTGGAAATAGCAAGCTACAAAGGATCATAGCGGCACAGCAGATTAAAAAGAGAAAGGGAGGAAGGATTTTTTTTGGCATAAGGTTACTGGTTTTCTGGTGGGATATTGTTGCTTCGCATGGTAAGGATTTCTGGGACGAGTCCCGCTTTGGCGTAAGCCTTAATAGCGCTTTCATTTTCAGCATAAACCTCTAGTTGAACCTCGGTATAGCCTTGGACTTTTCCCCAGTGGATTAAGTCGGTCATAATTAGGCCGTTAATGCCTTGACCACGGTATTCTGGCACAACATACATAAAGCCGAGATAGACATATTGTTGCGGCGCTTTATAGGCTTTGTTTTCTCGGATTAGGGCATAGCCAGAACCCACGACTTGCCCCTCGACCTCGGCAACGATCACCCGTATTGCTGGGTTCTCGATATAGGCCGCTAGATTGTAATAGCTGATTTTTCCTTTTTTGAGATTAGGCGCAAAAGGACGCTCATAAGCAATGAGGTCTTGTTCAAACTGCAAGAGCACCGGGAGGTCGGACCCAGTGGCTTCTCTTAAAATGGGGGAAGGGCTTGTTGTCATGAATGGGATAAAATCATTTCTGCCGCTTTTTCGGCAATCATATAAACGGGGGCATTAGTGTTTCCAGAGACGATGGTGGGCATGATCGAAGCATCGACGACCCTAAGGTTTTCAAGCCCATGCACTTTTAATTGTGCATCAACCACTGCGGCTTTATCTTGTCCCATTTTACAGGTTCCCACGGGGTGATACACCGTTTCGAGGGTTTGTTTGATGTGGTCGATTAAGGCTTCTTTTGAATTGCGTTCAAGCGGAAGCCCTTTTGCCTTGCTGTGTTTTTGTAGTGGCGCTTGTTCCATTACTTTGGAAGCGATTTCTCCTCCTTTAAGGAGTTGATCTAAGTCTTCTTTTTCCGACAAAAAGTTGGGTTGAATGATGGGGGCATCACTCATTTGAGCGGACGCCAAAGCGACCGTCCCGCGACTTTTGGGATGTAATAAGGTGGGTAAAATTGTAAAGCCATCGATCTTAGGAAAAGCATTGATGTCATAGGCATCATAGCCGTATTGATCTCCCGTCCACATGGGGGAAAAATGAAACTGAAAATTGGTACTGCCGCCCTTTTGGTTTACATCAAAAAAAGCCATACCCTCTAGTGGGCCATTACAAAAGACGCCTTTCTTGTGGACAAAGTAGTTCCATGCCGCTTTGAGTTGTTGTAAGGGCGGAATATAGTGGTTGATTCCCAACTGTTCTTTTGCCACCGTTGCGATAGGGTAAAAGACGTGGTCTTGCAGGTTTTTCCCTACTCCGGGGAGGGCGTGAACACAAGGGATATTGTGCGCTTTGAGCTCCTCTGGATCACCTATTCCAGAAACCATTAAAAGTTGTGGGGATTGAAAGGCCCCCGCCGAAACAATGATTTCTTTGTTAGCTTCAACTGACTGGGTTTTATGGCCTTTAGTATAGCTCACCCGGACGGCTTTTTTACCCTCGAAAATGATTTTAGTCACTTGGGCTTTTGTGATGGCTGTCAGGTTCTTGCGTTTTAAAACGGGTGTTAAAAAGGCAGCAGCCCCACTGGCGCGTTTCCCATTTTTGATGGTGCTTTGTACGATACCAGCACCTTCTTGCTGTGCCCCGTTATAGTCTTTGTTCGTAGGAATGCCTACCGCAGCACAAGAGGCGACAAACGCATCGACAAAGGGGGTTTTAAAATGGGTGGGTAGGGTAACGTTGAGCTCTCCTGTAGTCCCGTGATAAGCGGTATCTAGTTGATCTGCTTGTTGGTGTTGTTCAGAACGTTTAAAGTAGGGGAGGACACTGTCGTACTCCCAGCCTTGATTGCCCAGGGAAGCCCAGTGATCATAGTCTGCGCGATTGCCACGAACATAGGCCATGGCATTGGTGGAGCTACTTCCGCCTAAAGTTTTCCCGCGGGGGAGATAGATTTTACGGTTGTTGACGTGGGATTGTTCTTCGGTCCAGAAGCCCCAGTCCTCTTTGCTTTTATGCAGCTTAGTGTACGCTCCGGGGATATGAATGTTGGGGTTGTTGTCTGGGCCTCCTGCTTCTAGCAATAATACTGTATTTTTTTGATCAGCAGAAAGGCGATTCGCTAAAACACAACCAGCTGAGCCCGCTCCAATGATAATATAATCGTACGTCATAGTCTTTCATTAAATGACCTTTGGAGCAAAGTCAAATTCCCTTCAATGTAAGATTTTTTTGGATTATTCTTCCCCTACTAGGGCGAGCAGTTTTCCGTTAGGGCTAAGCGCTAAGCGGCTAATGTTGTTTATTCCTTCTAGTTTTTTCCAAACTTGGATGCCTGTTGAGGTGGCAGGATTCCATTGGTATAAGGTGTTTCCTTGCCCAAAAATCAATGTTCCTTTAGCTAACCAAGCGACGTCTTGCACCCCTGCTGGAAGCGGAAGAAGGGCTTGGAGAATTTCAGTTTTGGGATCATAGCTGCTCAAGACATTTTCTCCTTCTTTTTGCTGAATAAAACTCAGCTGTCCAGTGTTGGGGATGCGATGAAGGCTTCTGCCTACCTTTTCTGCAAGAAGTAAAGGAGGCTTATCTGTTTTAGCCAACATAAGATTCATATGGTCTTCGACCAAAACGGTACACAGCAATGTAGTGGCAGAAATCCAACGCTGGTAGCCTATTTTAAGCGGAGAGAAAAGTAGTTCGTCTTTTCCGTCAGCGGTATAACGATACAAACGTTGAAGGCCTGTAGTGTCTAAACGAATGGCAGAAAAGGCCTCGCTTTGAGGGATGCGTAAGGGGGAATATTCACTGCCTTGTGTAGTGTTGGTTTGCCATTCGAGCTTTTTGCTGCTGATTTTGTATCGCACGATATCGGTTTGTCCGGCTCTGCTACGGGTGTAAAGCAAGTCCTCGTTGTCCCAAAAAGACGGCTGATTGTCATAGCCAGGGTTCTGAGAAATGTTGGTGGGCCTAGTACTATCTGTCGATAGGTCTAAGAGATAAACCTCTGTACTGGCTTGGGCGAACACTAAACCGCCCGAGAATAACAGAAAAAGAAAGGTGTTTTTCATAAGGGGAAACTAAGCATAATATTTTTAACTCCCGGGTAGTTTTTCTCCTTTAGAAGACAGCAGAGCAATCTTCTTGATTCTATTGTTTCTTGTTTTATCGGTCTTAGCAAGTTTAATCCATCTTAGCACAAACCTTTTACTCGAAGGATTTATCGAATTAAAAAAGGCTGAAGCTCCCTCAAATTTTGAAAGCTCCTTGGAAAGGTCTTCTGGGACAACTAAATTATCAACATCATCCATAAAGTTCCAAAGTCCGCTCGATTTTGCGTCTTCAATAGTCTTTAGTCCCGACGCATGCATTTTACCTTGGTCAGTTAGTTTTACTGCTCTCTCTTTGTAGGTTTTCGCCCAATGCTCGACTTTCCGTGGAGAGATTAATTACATTGTTTTTTTGTCATCAAGCTTTCGTCGAATACCGTCAATCCATCCAAAACAGATCAACTCATCAAGTACATCCCATCTTGAGATGTATTTGTCTGGCTCACTTTTCTTGTAGGTAACAAGCCAAACGCTTTCAGATTGTGTATGATTTTTCATCAGCCACGACCTAAACTCTTCTTGAGAAGTGATTTCAATTGTATCGAAATGCTCGGTTTTAATCATTTTACTTAATTACAGCTAAGGTTTTGTGTAGGGTAGGTGTCCCGCAGGGTATATACAGTTGCGTGTTTGACAATAATTAGCAAAATTAACAAGATAAATATTCAAAAACATCCATTTTTATCATTTTCCCTTCGGTGTATCTCCTTTATACAGCTAAGAGGAATATTTCGATCCTCTTTACTAAAGGATTAGATACAATTTAGGCTAAGCAAAAATTCATTATTGGCGGTGTTGTTAATAAAAGCACTGCGGCGGTAATCGAATCCGGTTTCGAGTTTGTTTTTTTCGTTAAACTTATAGCGTACCAAGCTTTCTTCTTTATACCACTTGATTTTTTGGCTAAAGTCTGCAGCCTCGATAAAGTTTAAGGCTGTAACAGGTACTTGGGCTTTCTTAATGCGGGATTCTTTTTCGTATTTATCCTGCGCAAAGCTTTTTGTCAAACAACAAACTAAAACCAATAGGAGGGAGAGGTATGCTTTCATCAAAGTCCAATATACTGAATATTCCAAGATTTGATTTTTGTTTCTCCAACTGTGAGACTTAGAAGAAAAGTTATCTTTGGTACATATTAATGATTTAATCTTATGCCCATACTAGCGACGAATTACACTCCCTCTTTCTTTTTTAAAAACGGGCATATCAATACCATGTACAGTTCTTTATTTCGAAGAACCAAAGCCTTAGCCTTTAAACGCCAACGTATTGCAACTCCCGACGATGACTTTTTAGACATCGACTTGCTCGAAAATGGAAGCGATAAAATCGTAATTCTATGCCATGGGCTAGAGGGGAGTAGTGCTTCCAAATACATCCAAGCCACCGCCGCTTTATTGGCCCAAAACGGCTATGCCGTTGCTGCCATGAATTACCGCTTTTGCAGCGGAGAAATCAACCGCCAACTCATCACCTATCACAGCGGCCGAACCGAAGATCTGCATGCGGTCATACAAACGGTTCTCCCTAATTACAGGGCGGTCTATTTGGTGGGCTTTAGTTTAGGCGGTAACCTTGTCTTAAAATACAATGGGGATGGGATCTATGCCCTAGACCCAAAAATTAAGGCCAGTGTGGCGGTCTCTGTCCCGGTGGATCTGTATGGCTCTGCCATTCAACTGCAGGCCTTGGAGAATCGTTTGTACACTTGGCGGTTTTTACGCACCCTGTCAAAAAAGGTACACCTCAAACACCAGCAGTTCCCTGACCAAGTGCCCATCGAACAATTGAAAAAGGTCAAAAAACTGATCGATTTTGACGAGTATTTTACTGCAGGCCTAAACGGCTTTAAGGATGCCCGTGATTATTATACCAAGGCCAGCAGCAAGCCTTATCTTGCTTCCATCTCTCGGCCAACGCTGCTCATCAACGCCCTAGACGATCCTTTTTTGTCTGATTCCTGTTTCCCTTATCAAGCCGCCAAAGACAACCCCCATTTTAGCTTAATGACCCCCACCTATGGCGGACATGTAGGCTTTGTGTCTAAAGGGGAAAACTATTGGTCTGAAGAGCAGATACTGCGGTTTTTGGAGGGGTGTTAATTTGGCTTTAGCCTTGTAATTGTTTGCTCCATAGCGGTTTTTGTTTTCTAAAAATTAACGTGTTGCATATGGCTTGTTGCGGTTTCGAAGCACTTTCCGGTCCCACGAAACCAACGCTGGCTACGAAGAGAAAACCTTGCTGGTAGCCGTTCAACTGCCGTAAGCTATTTGCATTATTAGCTACTGGCTTATTTTGGTTTTTTCTCTGTTATAATCAGTTTCAATCCAAAGAGTCCGATGATTAATTCCAAAATCAGGTAAACAGTAAATGACCAATGAGACATCCCATCTACTATAAAACTAATCATTCTGCCTCCAGCTACGCCCAATACAAAAACAACTAAACAGAACATGGCAGGTCTCCTTACACTAGGCTTAAAAAATCCGATAATCCAAATAATGATTTGACCGAAATACAAGCCCATTACGGCCCTCATGATGTGTTTTAGATTTATATTGCTCACATCGAAACCATACAGAAACGTCAAGGTTTTTTCTGGCATAAAACCATACCCTAAAGCGATTGGAACTAATCCAATAGCCGTTATCAAGAGTACTGATTTTTGTAATTGTTCATTAGTCATTTTATTTAATGTTTTTAGTTTGATTCAGTTTGTAATAAACTTCTGAATAAACGTAGCCCACTTGAGACGGTCGAAATTGCGTTTATCCATCTTATAGGAATAGCGTATATCTGAACTAGGTTCCGATGGTTTCGCTATATTTTTAGTCTTTATTTTATCTTTAATGTTTTGAGAATGTTTAACAACACATTAATCTAAATCATGAGTTGATGTAAATATAAAATCACGTCTTGATTCCTCTTAAATTCCTTCTCCAAAATTTTATTCCAACCACAAGAAAGACAAGTCCTATTAGCCAAGGCAGAAAAGTCTTTATTGTCATTTTTATGGCTTTATCCAGAACCACTTTATGTGATTGGTAATCATCCCCCATATCTATTACGCCGTATTTTTTAGCATAAGTTTCATAGTCGGTTAGCATTTCTTTGAACAATTGAGGGTTTTCTTCAGCTAAATCCCTGGTTTCTCCTGGGTCGGTTGCTACATTGTACAATCGCCAGATTCTATCCCCATGTGGTTTTGCATTTTTGACGATTTTCCAGTCTCCTTTGTATAAGGCACAACTTCCTGCTGACTCCATCCCAACAGGTTCGTCCTCTGTATAAATTTGTTCAGCATTATTTTTAATTAAGGGGTTGAGGCTTTTTCCTGTAAAAGGTACTTCTAATTGAAGTTTATCAATATTTGCACCCGCTATTTCTAAAATTGTAGGAGTTATATCCGTAACCATTGTAAATGCCTTGTTTTGACCTTGAGGAATATTTTTCCCAGACAAAATCAAAGGCACGCGCATGCCGCCTTCACCTGCGTAGGTCTTAAAGAATGCAAATGGAGAAGCCGTTGCACTGGCAAATTCAGTTCCTATTGCTCCATAATAGGCCTTTTCGTCACAATGGTCAGGATTTCTATGATAACCTTGCCATTTCATCCAATATTTGACTATTGCATAGCCAGGAGGATACCCACCTTCTGGACCGTTGTCTGAAGTAATGACAAAAACCGTATTATCAAATAAGTCTTTTGATTTTAGGTAATCAATATAGCGCCCAATATGATAATCCATTGCATCAAGCATAGCTGCGTGAATTGCCATGTCATTTATCGCTTGTTTTTTTTCTTTTTCCGAAACTTCATTCCACTTTCTCAATACAGATAGCATTTCCCCTAAAACCATATCTTGAGGGACCAACCCCAATTGTTTTGCTTTTTCAAAACGCTTCTTTCGTAATGCCGACCAACCTTTATTGTAGGTTTCTTTGTACTTGTCTACAAATTCTTTGGGGGCTTGAACAGGAAGATGAACGGCTTGAAATGGAAGATAGGCAAAGAAAGGTTTGTCTTTGTTTTTTTCTTCTTCCATAAATTCAATCATTTTATCTACATACGTTTTTGAAGAATAAAAATCTTCTGGCAATGGAACAATCTTGCCATCTTGATGCCACTCAACCCTTGATTTAGAGGGTAAATAGCCTTTGTTGTCATAATTATCTCCACCAGAAGCATCTAAAATAAAGGTTCTGTCAAAACCTCGTTTACTCGGTAAAGTAGTTTCCGTATGACCTAAATGCCACTTTCCTGAAATGTACGTACTATATCCAGCTCCCTTTAAAAGCGATCCAAGCGTTTGAACTTTATTATTCAAAATGCCTTGATAACCTGGTAGTTGCTGCTGTTCTTCTGTTAAAAATTCCGGAATATTGGGTACACCTGTCAAATGGCTATCTGCTCCCGTTAATAACATGGCACGAGAGGACGCACAAACAGGTGAGGTATGATAATTAGTGAACATCATTCCTTTGTGTGCTAAGGCGTCAATATGGGGGGTGGCTGCCTCACCGCCAAAAGCTCCTAAATCCATTAAACCAGCATCGTCAATTAGTATCAAGACTATATTAGGCGGCTGTTGAATACTGTCATTTTGAGCAAAAATAGTAACGGCAAATAAATTTAGTAATAGTAGTATAGTAATCCTTTTCATCGTAAGTAATTATCCCTGTTTAAGCTTAATTATTTCCATCATCTTCTGAGCAGTTTCGTGTCCAGAATTTTGATTTTGCCCAGTTACAAATCGCTTTTCTTGATCAATTACCGTGATGGTTGCCAATGCGTCTAATGCTTTGGAATTAGCTTTGTAATTTGTCTCCGCTTTTCTTAATTCTACCTCTGGATGTAAGGGCGTAAAAAAGACCCCTAATTGTTTGAGTTGCCTATCGGTTACACCAGTCATATCTCGACCTTTAATCAAAAGATTACCTAATTTATCTTTTGCTTGAATTAGCCCCAAAGCGCCATGGCAAACACTACCAATGATTGGCGTTTCAGCATAATAAGCCTCGCTTATTTTTTTACCTAATACTTCTGATTGTCCCAAATCATAAGCTGCACCCCAGCCACCAGCTAACATTATAGCATCGTATTTTGTAAAATCAACATCGTCGATTTTTAAAGAATTTTTGACTTTTGCTTGAAATTCTTTGTCCTTTAAATAGCGTTTATCCGCATCAGATTTCATCATGTAATAAAAAGATTGTGGATCAATTGGAATTTCGCCCCCTTTGATGCTGGCTACATCCACTTCCATTCCTGCATCTTGAAATTCGTAGTAAGGTATGGTCATTTCAGAACCAAAAACGCCTGTTTTTGCACCTGTTGTTTTGCCAGGCTTATTTAAAACACCATGACTTGTCGTGATGATTAAGGCTTTCTTACCATTTAAATCAAAGTCCTTAGAGTTTTTATAATCAGCATGTAAGCCCAAACGTTTCAAAATAGTCGGTAATAAAATAGCGAGAAGGATTACTGCTGCTATAAGGATAATTAAACTCGTTGGTATCATGATTTATCTAATTTAGTTAAAAAATTTATTTTGGAAAATGATCAGGTTCTGGTAAGTCAGGAAAGGTAATTCTAAATGTCTCTGCTCCTGAATTGAGTAAAATATTTTTTTCATTCACAGAATATTTAAGAAAATCTTGCTTTTACATTCTTTTACAAAAGTAAAACTAGTGTTAGCTTCTAAATTACAAATACTTTAGTATTCTTATATTAAATTTATTAATGAAATTTAAGGAATAGATTTTGATTAAGGCAATTGAGTTGTTCAATGAAAAGGGAATATCATCAACCTCTCCTAATCAAATAGCAGCTACTATGAACATTATCCCTGGCAACTTGACTTACCACTATAAGACGAAAGCTATTTTAGCACAATGACCCCCACCTATGGCGGACATGTAGGCTTTGTATCCAAAGGGTTAAACTATTGGTCTGAAAAGCAGATCCTGCGGTTTTTGGAGGGGTGTTAATTTAGCTTTATCCTTGTAATTGTTTGATCAACAGCGGTTTGTATTTTATAAATATTAGCGGTTATACAGTATTGTACCTACTTTTTTACTTTATAGATAGTTTTGTTTCGTTCTCCAATTCTTTCGAATAATTTCAACTCAATTCCAGCTTTCAAATCACGGCTAGCTGTTGCAGAAGAGATGTTCTTAAATACGTTCATATAATCCTTTCTAGAGAACTCACCTTTCTGTTTGGAAATAAAATACATCAATCTATCAGATTGTGATATGGTGTTGTTGTTGAAGTTTAATAGTTCTCCAATTGAATCATTAATAACATCAAGCATGTATTCGATAAAAAGAGTCGACTTCCCAGATTTGTCACATTCCGATAATACGCTATAGTACTCAGCTTGAGTTTGGCTGATTAAGGATTCAAAAGGCAAGTATTCAAATACATCATATTCTTGATAAAGAATCAAAGTTTGCCATAACCTACCCATTCTTCCATTTCCATCTAAGAAAGGGTGAATGAATTCCATTTCGTAGTGAAAAACACAGCTCTTGATTAAAGTTAATTCATTGGGATCCTTGAGATACTTAAATAGATCTTTCATTAAAAAAGATACTTTCTTATGCGGTGGAGCGAGATGTTCAATTTGTGCACCTTTGACAATCCCGACACTTTCATTTCGATAATTACCAGCGTCTTTGATCAACTCATTCATTAAGATCTTATGCGCTTTTAAAAATGACTTTTCAGAAGATGGATTATACGAGTCGAGGTTTTCATAAATCTCAATTGCGTTTAAAACTTCTTTAATGTCTTTTGAAGGGCCAAGTACTCTCTTATTATCAATAAGTCCGGTAATTTGCTGCTCATTTAAAGTGTTTCCTTCTATTTTAAGTGAGTTATGTATGCTTTTAATTTTGTTCTGTTTCCTTAGTTGAGGAGAAGGTTTATCCATGAAACCCGATTTGATTTCGCCAATCTTTTCAGAAATTTCTGAAATCAGTTTTAGCATCTTTGGTGTAATATCGTAAGGCGGCTTCATGATAGTATCATTTGATATTATCAAAGATAGTGTTTCTTGAATTTAGTCCAACGGTTTGGCTAGGGGGCGTGTCCCGCAGGGCATGCACTATAGCCGTTGTTATGGGCTGGCTTTTTTTAGTTTTTCTATTAGTTCATTATGCTTTTTATCTTCTGAAATCCCTTCTTCATCAACGTTAAACTGATTCATTAGACCCCATTCTATATGACCAATAATTAGTTTTTTCTGCTCATTGTCTGTGATTTTGTCAAGTCGTTCTATTACCAATTCAGCATTACAAATGAAGCAGTCGCCAATTGAGAATGACGGCATTTCATTAGCCGAACCTTTGTCAGACCACATTGTCGCAAAGAACTTGTCAATTATTTCAGAATCATTGGTCGAACAGAAATATTCTGGAATTACTTGCAGTATCGGGTCGTATTTAGTGTCGTTGTAATTTTCCAATTCTTTTACAGTTGTTCGGTAAGCAAGACTGTCTTTTGCTTTCCAAGCAGCTCTGAAATTGTCAGCTAAGATTCTCTGTCTATCGAGTACTTTAATTATGATCTTTTTGAGTGATTTACTGTCAAGATTGTTTACTTCTTGAATCCTGCTTTTATGGATAAAGCCTTCAATTTGTCTTCCTTTCCAAGCCGTCACTTTTGCCCAATCTGAGTTGTTTTCAAATTTGAAGTAGAAAAAGTTTTCGGTGAACAAGGAGTCAATCACGTCAAAGTCCGTTCCTGGTCCGCTGCGAACATTTGTAAAACCGTCTGAGTCTTTAATAATTGCAGGTCCATTCTGAGCCAAAACCGACAAAGAGCAGAAAATCAAAAGAGTTAATATGTAATATTTCGTTTTCGTCATTTTAGTTTGCCCATAACGGTTTGGCTACACGCCGTGCGACGTTAGGAGCATGGACGTTGTAGCTTTTGTTGTACGCTGGCGTCATATTCATACTATTGTTTTTTGTCGTTGGCGTGAAAGCTCTTTGCAACCGCAGGAACAAGGATTGCAATGTGCTTGAACTTTCGGTGAGGCATTAATTTCCGCTATAAACTTCATCTGTTACTTTTTCCAACCATAGGGTAGGCCCATTCTGACTACTGGAAATCGCAATATGAGTAAACTCGCTTGTAGGGGTTGCCCCATGCCAATGCGGTGTGTCTGGTGGGCATTTCACAGCATCACCTTTATGCAAAATGCGCTTCGGTTGTCCTCTTTCTTGATAGTATCCCTCTCCACTGGTTACGATAAGCAATTGACCTGCGGGATGCGAATGCCAGTTGGTTCGGGTTCCTGGCTCAAACCTCACGCTGCCTGCATACATCGGGTTCAAACTATCCGACTCTGCCAGCATCGTAACCCAGGCAATACCTGTGAAGGTATCACTGTCTATTTTCGTTCCTTTCGGAAAAAACGGGGTTTCCTGAATCTCAGATGTATTGTTTTCCGAACATCCCATGTCTATTGTCAAAACAATAGCTAAGGTATAAAGAAAGTATTTTTTCATAATAAGAAAGGTTTCCATATATTTATTCCCTACTATCAAGCACCTCTTTCAAAACCGAATGAGCCGAATTAGATTTTTCTTTTCCTGCTGTAGTCTTGATAATTTGTGCAAATGCCAGTAGCTGCTCAGGCTGCCAACCTACATTGAGCGAAAGACTGTAGTGGCTTTTTAGCATTGGTTCCAAGGTGCCCAAACTGGCGATTGTCGAAATGGTCACCAACTCTCGTTGCTTATAGCTGAGTACGTCCCGCTCAAAAATATCTGCAAACAGATGCTCTTTTAAAAACCTGTCCATTTCAGGAGAAAATTCTTGATAGGCCGGTCTCCCGTCCAATGGTCTCCCAACCAACTCTTCTAAAACGGCAACCCCACGTTCATATTTGGTTCTGGAATCAGATATTGGAGATGCCTCTGGTCCCCATTCATTAGTTTTTCCCTTAACCTCTCTATCCTCTAGCACATCAAGAAAGGTCTGTAACCCGCGTATGCTCCTTGGGAAGCCAGCATAGGCGTACAAGTGAACCAGTATTTCTTTGGCTTGATTTATGGTAAGGCCGTTTTCTAATCCCTCATTTAGCGCATCTTTCAGTTTGACTAAATCGCCCTGTGCTGCATAACTGGCTATTTTGATGATGCTTTTCTCTTGACTTGACAAGACGTCGCTGGCTGTCTTTGATTCATGAGCATTGGTTTGACAACCAATAATTAGCAAGGTCATAATAAACAGCCTCACGGCCTTGTAAGGTTGGATGAGCTTCATTTTGAAAGATTATTTTCATAAAATTCAGACAATTTCACGAGCGCGGCGTCCACATATTCAGGCACATAATAAGTTTGAATATGAGTCGCTCCTTCAATTAGAAACAATTCCTTGGCTTCAGAATTTGTGGCTTTTAGGAAGGCCTCATCGGTCATATAATAGGTATCCGCCTTGCTTCCCGCTATCATTAACAATGGCTGATTGATTAAATTCATATTCGTGCTGGCGTCAAATGTCATCAAATCCAACAAACTGCTCATCGTATAACGGAAGGTGGAATTTGGATGTGCGTGCGTTCGATGGTAGTAGTAATGTCCTTCCCGATATAAGTCGAATGGCATTTTGTCTGCCATCTCATCTGTTATTTCTGTATTTGCAGTATAAATCACTTCCCCTCCAGCAGCTTCCTGTGCACGGGCATCAGATGCTTGCTTCAGTCTTTCTCGTATGGTATTCACCTGCGAGTTCATAAAACCATTGCGCCTTACCATACCAGAATTAAACATGCTTAAAGTAGCGATGGCTTTAAATCGCTTATCTGACTGTGCTGCCTTAAGCGCATAACCACCACCACCACAGATACCTAGAAGACCAATCCTATCCAAATCAACGCCTTCATACCGCGAAATAAAGTCCGCCATACCGCGAATGTCCTCAATTCGATTAGACGGTTTGTCCACATTTCTAGGTGTGCCTCCGCTGGCACCTTGATAGGCTGCATCTGCGGTAATGGCTATATAGCCAGCTTCCGCAAGCCGCTGGGCGTATAATCCGGCAACTTGCTCTTTTACACCACCATTTGGATGGGCAACCACAATGGCAGGGTAGCTATCATTTTGGTCATAGCCAGCCGGGAGGTAAACATTTGCAGCGATTTCGATGCCATTCAATTGATAAGAGACTGGCTGAATGTTGACAGCCCCAGCTTCATTTTTGGTTATGGCGCCTTTGTAAACCAGTCCAAAGGGGTTTCCAGTTATCTCCTGTGCCTTTACGGTGGTTGTTAGCATTAGGAATATTAAAATATTTAGTGTGATAATTTTCATTTCTTCACTGACTGTTTGGTTCTCGTGATCAAATACCTCGTGTTTGCAATTCCTTCCTCCTATTGACAGCTCTTTCAATCAAATCCAACCTGATTTTTCTAGGATCAGGTTTTCCCACAGGGACACCATTAGGCTGGATCTCCAATATCTGATTGCTTTCAGGTGTGTACGCAGGCCATTCAGGCAAACCTTCCCCATTGGGATTACCGGTTCTGGCAAAATTGACCCAATACGTATTCATTATTTCGGCAAGGTTTTCATCCGCCGAGGTAGTATCAGGGTTCCCCCAACGTGCGTTCAGGGTGTTGAAAACATAAGAAATATCGGTTCCATGACTTGCACCATAGGGCATGCGCGCTTTCATTGGGTCGGAAACAAAATCGAAATGGAAGATGTAAGGCGATTCACCCGCCACTACAAATGAATTGGCTGCAAAACGCGCCGGTTCGGCCCATACCCAATCGGTATTAAATTGGGCGATGATCTCGGAAAACTCCTTAGTACCGTCGGGGTCGTAGGCCGCTTTTGCCTCCTCTTCTAACTGTCCAAAGCGTGCAAATAATTCCTCTTTGGTACTGCTGTTGTTTACAAAACTGCCGCCTACCTCTGCACTGCATGAACCAATCATTAGAGGCACCTTAGCCTGTCTTCCAGCCTTGTATGCGCTTTCGGCAGTTCCTACAACCAATTTCCCGTCTAATATTGGTCCTGAATGGATACGCGGACCACCTTCACCATCGGTTTCCTGTCCACCATCGATAATCTCCTCTACTGGTAAGGCGCGGAGTTTGGCAAGGGCTTCCGCATCGGTGCCCTCAATGCCGTGCTTACCAGCAAAATTTATCCCAATAGTTTCAGCAGAAACTTTGTAAAAAATATCGGCATTTTCTTTACGTATGGGTCTTCCCGTAAGCACCCCGTCTCTTGCGCCGCCGGAATGGCTGATCGCTTTGTGAAAAAGACCCTGGGCATCAGGAATGGTCAACAGGGAATGAACAGATACCCCACCCGCAGAGAAACCAAAAATGGTTACATTTTCAGGGTCACCCCCAAAAGCAGCTACATTTTTTTGTACCCATTGCAGGGCCGCAATCTGATCCATGTAAGTGTAACTTCCTTTGGGTTCCTCTGGATGCTCGGCACTTAGCGCCGGAAAGGCGAAATGACCCAGGCGCCCCAAACGGTAGTTGATAGTGACCAAAATGACATCCTTCTTGGCAAATTCTTTTCCAGCAATGCCAGGTCCGGAACCACTACCGCCAACAAACCCGCCACCATGTATCCAGACCAAAACGGGTAGTTTCGCGTTGTCCGATACATTGGCGGGTCTCCATAAATTCAGGTATAAACAATCCTCTGATGAACCCTCAGCAATTGTTCCAGGGGAGCCGCCCCAACCGGACTGGGCACAATTAGCGCCATATTCAGTGGCATCAAGTTCTCCCTCCCAGGGTGTAACCGGCTGCGGTGGACGCCAACGAAACTCCCCCGTGGGTGGTGCAGCAAAAGGAACACCCTTGAAACTATCGACACTGTCTTCGCTGACCCCACGAATTATTCCAAACTCCGTTGCTACTTTAGGAGTATTACTCTGTTGTGCTAGTAGCGGGAGGCTCAGCAAGAAAGCCAGGCCAAATATCATATTTCTCATATGCGCTTATTGTGTGATTTTTGCCTTAGATGAATACGGTTAATCTCTTGTCATCAGTTTGCTGAAGGTCAGGTCGGCCAGTTTCCAGTTACCGTTTTCCTTTACATAGACTTCCGTAACCATGAATGGATTGGTGACTTCATTACCGCCAACGACAGCAAGTAGCGTAATTCGATTCCATAGAATGACCGTATTTTCACTGAGCACTTCTACCATAACTTCGTGGACCTCGGCATTTTTGTAATGGATACCACCACTCCTGATAATTTCCACTTCCCGGTCTTTACCCCAGGTACCTCCCATGTGTACGAACTTGGCCTTGTCATGAAAAAGTACAGCAAGGATGTCCGCATTTTTATCGGCCATCCAATCCCATTTTTGTTGTGAAAGTGCCCTAATGGTATGTTCGATGTCTGGATCGTTCAATTCAGGTGCAGGAATACTATTGTATGCTTCATCCGTAAGCTCATCTGTCCATTGGGTAGGGGCGTTGCCACTGATGGCTAGGTAAGTGACTGGACTATTCGGTGCAGCTCCATGCCAGTGCTCCACATTAGGCGGGCACAAGACCACATCGCCAGCACGAACTACTTGTACCTCTTTACCTTTTTCTTGATAAAACCCGACCCCGTGAGTGATGAGTAATTGTTGTCCTTTAGGGTGTAAATGCCAGTTTAGTTTTGCACCAGGCGCAGAAGCGGCTTGAGCTACATTCCAATTAAAAGTTTCATCTGCATCGGCTATGTGACTGAGCCAAATATCACCAGTATGGTGAACGTTTGGGGCTTTTATCCCTCTGGGAAATATCGATTCTGGTGCATTGGAGACATTAGATGCTGGTGTCGCAGAAGAAACATTAGCCAGCCCTTTTTCCTGAAGCCAATTGTACATTAAATCGGCTATTTCGAGATTGTTCAAATCGGACATTGGGAAATGGGTGTTACCCTTGATGCCAATTTCGGGTAGTACCACGAGCGTAACATCCCCTCCGGCATCGTTTACTGCCTTTGTCCATTTACGCGCCATTGTGAGCGCGGCACGCCATTGTTCCTGTCCTGGGTTTTCTACTTCGACCTCTGGTATATAATCGCCGTAATAAATCACAATGGGGATTCTGGTCAGCTTCTCAAATTCACCCATTTCGACACCCCGAGCCCTTAACGTACCACCTACATAAGGGATAGGTTCCGGTACAGCATCCTCTGGAAATACAAAATTGCTGCCCGGCTCATAGGACACAATTGCCTTGATGTGATCATTTTCTATCGCGGTGAGCCACCCTTGCCCTCCGCTGTGGGAATGGGTCACCAAGATGCCGTCGCCTATTTTATCGAACAATGCTGAAACGGCACTTATGTTGAGGTCGACGTCTAAGGGCCCCGTATCAGGGGTGCTTTGGCGAAAGAATTGATTGAGGGCTTCAGGTTCTTTGGAAAACTGGATGTTAGGATAGAACGTGGTTCCTTCTCCCATTCTGAAAATGCCGAACCAAAGTTGATCCTCGGTTCTGGCCTCCAAAGTCCTTGGTTCCAAACTTTGACCTGCAAGCCCCCTTCTGGGCTGGTCTAGCAAATAGACCGGAAATTTCTTTCTCAAAAAGATACTCTGAAAACCTTCCCGGCCATCTGGGGTACTCTGCCAGGTTCGCATAGACTGACCATACCCGTGCCAGAATACAAGTGGCCACTCGCGAGCCTCGGTCGGAATTTGGTACAATACAGAAGCGTGGTCGCCGTGCAGGGTTTGTCCTTCCGTACTTTGGTTTGACGGGTTGAACGCCCCGTGGGCAATGGGGTCAAAAGTGCCCGTACTTTCTTTAATGCCTCCGCCTACGGCAAAAGTACCTTGTTCTTGTATTACTAATGGCTCTTTCAAACTACTTTGTGCATTCGCCATGTTCAAGAAGACAAGAGAAATCAGTGATAATATGATTCGTTTCATTTTATTGATTTTCAAGTATAGAACAAATTTCGTAAAAATAGAATGGTAATACTTATACCTATTACAGAAGTATTTACCAATGTTACTGATGTGACCTTTAACTTGGCTAATTATGGGCAGAATTGACTACTTTTGGAATAAAAAGTCCGTCATATGGAACCTACTATTAATTTCAATACTGTTGATGATTACAACCAATTTAATCAGCACGAAACCCTGCATCCTCTGGTTAGTGTCCTCGATTTTTCAAATGCAGACAGACGTACAGGTTCTAAAATGTACTTTAATCTGTATTGCGCATTTTTGAAAGATGTGAAATGTGGTGATTTAAAGTATGGTAAGCAACTTATGATTACCAAGAGGGTACTTTGGTATTTGTATCTCCTGGTCAAGTTTTAGATGTTTTAAATAAAACTGATGAATACCAGCCGATGGGACATGGGTTAGTGTTTCATCCTGATTTACTTTTAGGAACTCCGCTTGCCAGTACCATGCAGAATTATAATTTCTTCCACTATAGCTCCAGCGAAGCGCTACATATTTCCAAAAAGGAACAGGATATTGTTTTTGATTGCTTTTCAAAGATTAATCTCGAATTACAACGACCTGTAGATAAGCATAGTAAAAAGCTAATTTCTTCAAATATTGAATTGTTTTTAAACTATTGTGACCGTTTCTACGACCGCCAGTTTATTACCAGACAGCATGTAAATTCTAGTGTGCTGGCCAAATTTGAAGCACTACTCTTTGAATATTTGAATTCTGATAAGCCTGAGCAAATAGGTTTTCCGATGGTGCAGTATTTTGCTGAACAATTGAATCTTTCGCCCAATTATTTTGGTGACTTAATCAAAAAAGAAACGGGCAATACTGCCCAAGACTATATACAAACTAAAGTGATTAACATCGCCAAGGAACGTATTTTTGACGTAGATAAATCTATAAGTGAGATTGCCTATGAATTAGGATTTAAATATCCACAGCACTTTACGAGATTATTCAAACAAAGAGTGGGGGTGGGGCCGAGAGAGTTTAGGAATTTAAACTAGTACTCTTTGGAGCGTTGGTAAAAAAGCAATGTGTGCGATAGCACTCTTTGCTTTTGTGCGGTTGGCTTCCTTTTAGCTTGCGTACAACTACCGTATATCAGAACTGGTTCCGATATATCGCCTTTATCGTTCATGTTTTATTTATTTATAATATTTTGATTATCAAAGTTTTGATTTTTCAAAATTCGATCAATAGGGCTTTCAATTCGTTTTAACGTTCGTTTAGAAACATGGGTATATCGTTGCGTTGTTTTGGTAGAATTATGTCCTAATAGTTCCTGTATGAAGCGGATATCCATTATGATCCTTTATTTGCAAAATCAATAAGATAAAAGGATAACAACCTCTATACGGCCATAATCAAAAGCACAAAAACGAAAGTGGGTCGCTTAAGCACCATTGTTATTCCCCCAAAAAGTCCAATCAAGAAAATCCAGTAGTGTAGGTTAATCGGTAGTAGAACAGCTTGGGGCGGTTCAAGTCAAATGTAGGAAAAATAAAAAACCCGCCAAAAGCGGGTTTTAGGAAAAGATAAAATGTTCCCTTTGATTAACTCAGGGAACTTTTTTATTAGATATGAATCACTTCGTCATAAGCAGCGGCTACCGCTTCCATCATGGCTTCGCTCATGGTGGGGTGGGGGTGTACCGCTTTAAGGACTTCGTGTCCGGTGGTTTCTAGTTTTCGGCCTAAGACCGCTTCTGCGATCATATCGGTAACGCCGGCGCCAATCATGTGGCAGCCTAACCATTCGCCGTATTTAGCGTCAAAGATCACCTTGACAAAACCTTCTGAGTTTCCACCCGCCTGCGCCTTTCCAGAGGCAGAGAAGGGGAATTTCCCTACTTTGATGTCATAGCCTTGCTCTTTTGCTTGGGCTTCGGTCAAACCTACAGAAGCTACTTCTGGGTAGCAATAAGTACAACCGGGGATATTGCCATAGTCAAGTGGCTCAACATGATGTCCCGCGATTTTTTCTACGCAAAGGATCCCTTCGGCAGAGGCGACGTGTGCGAGCGCCTGCCCTTTGGTCACATCGCCAATGGCGTAATAACCGGGGAGGTTGGTCTGGTAAAAGTCATTGACCAAGATCTTATCGCGGTCCACGGCAATCCCAACATCTTGTAAGCCTAAGTTTTCGATATTTGTTTTGATGCCTACGGCAGAAAGGACAATGTCCGCCTGCAGTTGCTCTTCGCCCTTAGCGGTTTTGATGGTCGCCGTCACGCCCTTGCCTTTGGTGTCCACCTTGGTCACTTCAGCAGAAGTCATGATGTTCATTCCCGCCTTTTTAAACGAGCGTTCTAATTGTTTAGAGACTTCTTCGTCTTCTACGGGGACAATGCGGTCGAGGTATTCTACTACGGTAACTTCTGTTCCCATGGCGTTGTAGAAATAGGCAAATTCGATCCCTATCGCACCAGAACCGACTACGATCAACTTTTTAGGTTGCTTGGTTAAGGTCATGGCTTCGCGGTAACCAATCACTTTTTTTCCGTCTTGCGGTAGGGCAGGTAGCTCTCTAGAGCGGGCTCCAGTCGCTAAGATGATATGGTCTGCCTGATAAGTTTCTTCTTTCCCGTCTAGGGTAACACTCACTTGCTTTTTAGGCAATACTTTCCCAAAACCGTTGATCACGTCAATCTTGTTCTTTTTCATCAAGAATTGCACGCCCTTGCTCATCCCAGCAGCCACATTGCGGCTACGGTTGACGACAGCGTTAAAATCCTTGTCGTATTCTTTTACCACAAGACCATAGTCTTCGGCATGTTTTAAATAATCAAAAACTTGGGCAGATTTAATCAGCGCTTTTGTCGGGATACAACCCCAGTTTAAGCATACACCACCAAGGCTTTCTTTTTCCACTACAGCGGTTTTCAATCCTAGTTGAGAAGCGCGGATGGCCGTTACATAGCCTCCGGGTCCACTTCCAATCACGATAACATCGTATTTCGTCATGTTTTTTGCAGTTAAATTCAGTGCAAAGGTACGAAATCGTGGGAATTAGTCTTCCTCTGGTGTGAAATCTATGCTGGCCGAGTTAACACAGTAACGCTGACCGGTTTCTGTAGGGCCATCGTCAAAGATATGCCCTTGATGTCCCCCGCAAGAAGCGCAAAGGATTTCGACCCGCAGCATGCCCATAGAGCTGTCTTTGCGGTACTCAATAGCCCCGGGAATACTCCTGTCATAAGAGGGCCAGCCACAGCCGCTGTCAAATTTTGCCGAAGCCTCATAAAGCGCTTCCCCGCAACCTTTGCAGTGGTAAGTGCCCTTTTCCTTATGATCGTTGTATTGGCCAGTAAAGGGGTATTCTGTTCCGGCTTGTCTTAAAATGCGGTATTCTTCTGGAGAGAGTTGGTCTTTCCACTCGGCCTCGCTTTTTTCAATTTTGTATTTACTCATTCTTTTCTTCTTCTTCTGCTGGGATAAAAGCTAATGCCGCCGAATTGATACAGTGGCGTTTTCCGGTAGTGGCACGTGGTCCATCGTTAAACATATGGCCTAGGTGTCCGCCACACACCCCACATTTGAGTTCGGTGCGGGCATAGCCTATTTTGTAATCGACGTCATATTCGAGGTTCTCATCATTGCCGCGATCAAAGGACGGCCACCCCGATCCAGAGTCGTATTTATCTTTGGAATAATAGAGCGGACTTTGACAGCCAGCACAGACATACGTCCCTTCTTTTTTGTTGTTGTTTAAGGGACCTGACCAAGCGCGTTCTGTAGCGGCTTTTCGCAAAACGCGGTAGGAGAGTGGCGTCAAAATTTCTTGCCATTCAGCATCGGTTTTCACGACTTGATAGGTGACTTTTTCTTTTGCCTTTTCAGGGGCTTTTTTATTGCTTTGGCAACTGCCTAAAAAGGGGAGTAATAGGAGGGTGAGTAGAATCTTTTTCATGATTAAAACAGCATTAATTTTTTGTGTAAGTTACGGTAGAATCTTTAAAAGTCAACGACCGTGCCAAAACATCTTTTTGGTTTTGGTAGGTACTTTAGCTATCCTCTCTAATCCTTAAAGTAATACTTTAACTAAATATTTATTCAATGCAATAAAATATCAAATCATAAGTTTAATTAATCTTTATAAATTAATGATTTTTATATATTTAATATTTACAATAAGATTTACTTATATTGTAAAATGCGCAGGAGTATTGGAAAGAATTCTAGGATAGATTTCTTGCTGCCCCATAAAAAGATTGTATCTTCCCCGTATTGACTATATATATTTAAAATGTTAGAAAGCAAGAACGTCCTCCCCAAAGGAAGTAAGAAATTGATCAATGCATGGGCTTTTTATGACTGGGCAAACTCGGTCTATTCCCTGGTGATTTCCTCAGCCATTTTTCCCATCTATTATGCAGCCTTATTTTCAGAAAATAACATTATTGATTTCTTTGGCTATGAGGTCAAAAATACGGCCATGATCAGCTTTGTTACTGGAGCCGCATTTTTGGTTGTTGCCTTTATTTCTCCCCTGCTTTCTGGGATAGCAGATTTTGTGGGGAACAAGAAAAACTTTATGCAGTTTTTTGTCTATTTGGGCTCCATCTCTTGCATTGGTTTATACTGGTTTGATCTGGATAATTTATACCTGGGATTGCTGTTTTACTTTTTAGCGATGATTGGTCTCTGGGCCAGTTTGGTATTCTATAATTCTTATCTCCCAGATGTGGCTTTTCCAGAGCAGCAAGATCGTGCTAGTGCACGTGGGTTTTCCATGGGCTATATCGGCAGTGTCTTGTTATTGCTCTTTAACCTCTCTATGGTAATGATGCCAGATGTCTATGGGATTCAAGGAACAGCAGGAGAAGCCGCCATGCAGGCCATGCGCTATTCTTTTGTTTCTGTAGGGATCTGGTGGTTTGTCTTTAGCCAAGCTTCCTTTTATTTTTTACCCAAAGGAAATAAAAACGACGAAAAGGTCACCCGTTATATTTTCTGGAATGGCTTTAGAGAACTGCGCAATGTTTACGGTCAAATGGCCGGGAACTTTCCACTCAAGCGTTATCTCACCGCTTTCTTTATCTTTTCTCTCGCTGTACAAACGGTAATGCTGGTTGCGGCTTACTTTGGCGAAGAAGAAATCGCCTGGGGGTCTGACAGTGAAAAGACCATGGGCTTGATAGTAAGTATTCTTTTGATCCAAGTGATCGCCATTTTTGGGGCGATTCTCGCCGCGCGCTCTTCTCAGCGTTTTGGCAACATCCCAACATTAATTGCCATCAATTTGATTTGGGTGATCATTTGTACCTATGCCTACTTTATCGAAACTCCAGAACAGTTCTATGCTGTTGCCGGTTTTGTAGGTTTAGTGATGGGAGGAATACAAGCGACGGCACGCGCCGCTTATTCCAAATATTTGCCTGAGACGGAAGACACCACCTCTTACTTTAGTTTTTATGATGTAGCCGAAAAGATTGGCATCATCATCGGGATGTTTCTCTTTGGTGCGATCGACCAAATCACGGGGAGTATGCGATACTCCATTATCTTCTTTACGCTTTTCTTTGTGCTAGGGGCGATTATGTTGACCCGCGTCAATAAAAAGCCCGCTATTCTGTCGCCAATCGAATAGAGCCAGAACCCGCCACCTTTGTATGGATTTTTCCAGCGGGTTCCCCAAAGAAGCGAATGCGACCAGAGCCCGCCACTTTTGCGTCTAGGTTTTCTGTACAGCTTAGGTAAATACTGCCAGAACCCGCTAAGCTTGCCTCGGCATCTACTGCCGGCATCCCTTGTAAACGAATGCTGCCAGAGCCAGAGAGTTTAGCCTTTACTTCTTTGGTTTTTCCTTTTAGACTTATTTTTCCGCTGCCAGATAGTTGGGCAGTTGTTTCTTTTGCTTCTACAGCTAAAACGATTTTTCCACTTCCAGAAAGAGAGGCTTTAAAATCAGCAGTATTGATGGTGTTTTCGCTGTGGATTTTCCCAGAACCCGAGAGTGAAGCTTCTTTTAAAGCCACCAGCGGAACTTTAATCTTTACGCTTTTTCGGTTAGAGGTTTTAAAGTAGCTGTTCTTTTTGGTGCGAATGATTAAAACGCCCTTTTTTACTTCTGTAACAATGTCTTCCATCAAGTTTTCGTCAGTGTAAATGCTAATTTGATCCTCCATACTTGAAGTCAATTCTACATTAAAAGAGCCTGCGACTTTTAAGGCGTCAAACTTTTCGACGCTTCGTTCTTTTGTAACGAGTTTTCCATTGCCTTTGCGTTTGTTTTGCGCACAGGCATTGAGGCTAATAAAAAGGATGAATGCGCTAAGGATGAAAGTTAAGTGTTTCATTTTAAGTTAGTTTTGGGTTAATTTAATGCTGCCATAATCAGTGCTTAAGTTCAATTGATTGCTACCGTTGCGGTGCTGACCTTGATAATATCGATCGGTTGATTCAATAATTTTCTTTCTGTAATCTAAAGGAAAATCTGTTTTAAAGCCGGCGTATTCTGTTTCTATGGTAAAGGCAAAGTCCCAGTCAGGATCTGCTCCTAATCTTATCCCAGTATAATCTGCCTGCACAGTAACTTCTTTTGTAGAGGCCGCTATTTCTTCCACACTAAGACTGCCATAATCCAAGTCCAAGTCAAGTTTTGAACTCAGTCTCCCTATTTTAATGGTGAGATAATCTGCTTCTCCGATTAATATATTTCCTTCGTCAAGGCGCAAACTGCCATAATCTGCTTCAAAGTCTAGAATGGCCACCAGGCCAAAACTACTTTTGCTGTAATCAGCATCGTATTCGATTTCATTGGCTTGATCAATTTTTAATCCGGAATAATCTGCCTCAATAACCGCTTCATTAACAAATTCTATTTCAGAATTAGGCGCATAGGCAATTTCAATTTCATTACGTGTGTGGTTTAATTTCCCTACTTCGAGTCGCCCATAAGCGCAGGACAGTTGGGTTGCGCCATCGGTTTCGTCAAGATAGATATTCCCATAATCATTCTCTATGTCTAGGGAGGCTGTTCTAGGCATTTGCACTAAATAGTTAATGCTGTAATCAAGGCTCTTAACGCCAAAGAAACTCCAGCCACTCCACCAAGAAGTTTTGTTCTTCTCCAGCAGGGTAGTGGCTCGAACATGATCAGCGGAAGCATCGAAGTCTATTTCGATATTCTCTAGGGCATCTTCTGCGCGTTCTTCGCTACTCGCATTTACTTTGATGATCACCTCTATGGCTACTTCGTCTTTATCCCAACTGTTGAGTTTTACGGTACCATAGCTGTTGTCAATGGCGAGTTTTCCATTGGGTGATAAAGGAAAGTTTTTGGTGATTTTTCGCTCTACTGTTTGCGCACTCATAAGTTGAATACACAGAAAAAGACAGAGGGTCAATCGTGGGTAGTAGTTATAGAATACTGTTTTCATAATCATTTTCATTACGCGCTTTTAGCGCTTGTTCTAATTCGTTTAAGATGTCCAGGCGTTGCTGTAAGTTGTCGATCATCGCTTTGAGTAAAAGGGGGTGTTCATTATCCTCATTGAATTGACTTTCTAAGTCTATATAAGCCACGTTTAAGGCTTTGAGTTGGGATTTTATATCCTGGATGGGAACGGCAAAGTCTTCTTGATAGGTGGTTTCTAGGTAGTCTAGTTGTGTCTGTATCTGTGTCTCATAAATAGCAGTTAGCGGCGCACTAGTCTTAGGTGTTTCTGGGAGGGTAGTAGAGTTTAATGCGAGTAAGAGGGTAAAACTAGCTGCAATGCTGATCCAGGTCACTAACTTGATGGCAGGGCGATTTTGCTTTTCTAACTTTCGCTGAAAGCGCAACTGATGTCCTTCTAAGGGAGGACGCTGGTCCATTTGGCTTTTTAAAGCCTTAAATTGTTGTTTAAGTGATTTCATCTATTGTAATTTTTTGTTTCAACTGGTCTTTAGCACGGGAGACTAGGGTGCGGCAATTGCCATAGCTTAGGTCAAGTATACTGCTGATTTCTTCATAGTCATAGCCTTCGAAATACATCAAGATTAAAACGTTGCGATAGCGCGGATTGAGTTGGTCAAGTCCCTGTTGTAATTGCTTGAGTTGTTCATTGTTGTTCTCTTCTGTAGTTATTGTATCTGTAAGTAAAGCTTCGTTTAGGCTGTAGTGGATCGCTTTTTCTTTTTTCTGTACAAAACTTAAAGCCTTTCTTATGACGATTTGTTTGAGCCACCCCCCAAATTTATTCTCTCCCTTGTACTGGACTAATTTGTCAAAGGCGGTTAAAAAGCCTTCGTGCATAATATCTTCTGCATCGACAGGGTTTCGAACAATGCGCAATGCACTGTGATACATGGCGAGATGATAGCGTTGATATACTTCGAGCTGCGCACGCTGATCTTTCTCTTTACAGAGAGGAAGGAGTTGATCGATGCTCATATTTTGTATCATCTGCTGGTGACTTCTACTTAATAAGAGTCAAAAGAAAGAAAAAGTTACACTTTTGCACAAAAAAATCCTTTGGCATAACTCTTGACTTTATTAAGTCATAATCATTAAAACCTTTTGGTTTGTCTTTATTCTGACAAACTGACGTATATAAAGCCTTATGTCAAAACCTATTTTTAGCTCCTTAGACAATCTGTCACTTCAGGACATTGAAGCCGAAGCAGATTTAATTCCCTTAATGACCACCGAAGATGAAGAAGCCCTTGAACTAGAAGAGCTACCAGAATTAGTGCCTATCCTCCCTTTAAAGAACACGGTCTTATTCCCTGGAGTTGTAATTCCCATCACTGTGGGACGAGATAAATCCATCCAATTGATCAAAGACGCCAATAAGGGCGATAAAGTGATCGGGGTGGTGGCACAAAAAGACCAGGAGGTCGAAGATCCATCGGTATTAGATATTTATCCTTTGGGGACGGTAGCGCAAATCTTACGCGTGCTTACCATGCCTGATGGAAACACCACTATCATTATTCAAGGAAAGAAACGCTTTGAGATTGAACAAGTCATAAGCGAAGACCCGTATATCAAAGCGAAAATTAAAAAGGTAAGTGAAGAGAAGTCTTTGCAAGACACTTCTGAGTTTAGCGCCATTGTAGAGTCGATAAAAGATTTGGCGTTGAAGATCATTCGAGAGAGTCAGAACATTCCTTCTGAAGCTTCTTTTGCCATAAAAAACATCCAGAGTCATGCTTTCTTGATCAACTTTGTTTCTTCTAATATGGCTTTATCCGTAAAAGAAAAACAGGGAATCCTTTCTACCGCAAATATCAAA
This sequence comes from Candidatus Arcticimaribacter sp., assembly GCA_965658115.1. Classification (GTDB taxonomy): domain Bacteria; phylum Bacteroidota; class Bacteroidia; order Flavobacteriales; family Flavobacteriaceae; genus Arcticimaribacter. The sequence continues at coordinate 52,886 of CBFHRA010000008.1, forward strand.
GAACGCGCTTTGTTGTGTTTGCAGTATATGAATGTGGAGTACCAAAAGTTGGAACTGAAAAACGACATCCAGTCTCGTGTAAGAACCGATCTTGATCAGCAGCAACGCGAGTACTACTTGCATCAACAGATGAAAACCATCCAAGAAGAATTGGGCGGAGTGTCTTATGAGGAAGAGGTAGAAGAGATGCGTTTACGTGCCCAAGACAAACAATGGGACGAAAAAGTAGGCAAGCATTTCGATAAAGAATTGATGAAGCTGCAACGCATGAACCCACAAGTAGCAGAATATTCGGTGCAACGCAATTATTTGGATTTATTCCTCGATCTGCCTTGGGGAGAATTTTCTGAAGATCAATTTGATTTAAAGCGGGCGCAAAAAATCTTAGACCGCGATCACTACGGTTTAGAAGAAGTAAAAAAGCGCATTATTGAATACCTCGCCGTACTCAAACTGCGCAACGATATGAAGTCTCCCATCTTATGTCTCTATGGCCCTCCAGGAGTAGGGAAAACCTCTTTAGGGAAGTCGGTTGCAGAAGCTCTAGGGAGAGAGTATGTACGCATCTCTTTAGGAGGAATGCGCGATGAAGCTGAGATTCGCGGCCACCGTAAAACCTATATTGGCGCACTTCCAGGACGGATTATCCAAAGTTTAAAAAAGGCAGGAACCTCTAACCCGGTTTTTGTTTTGGATGAGATCGATAAATTAACCAACAGCTCACAAGGGGATCCTTCATCGGCTTTATTAGAGGTGTTAGACCCAGAGCAGAATGGTTCCTTCTACGACAACTTTTTAGAGATGGGCTATGACCTGTCTAAGGTGATGTTTATTGCAACGGCGAATAATCTAGGCAGTATCCAACCTGCTTTACGTGACCGTATGGAGATCATTAATGTAAGTGGATACACCATCGAAGAAAAAGCGATGATTGCACAAAAGCATTTATTGCCCAAACAATTAGAAGAACACGGTCTTGGCCCAAAAGACTTAAAGCTCAACAAGGCGATTTTAGAAGCCATGGTCGAAGGTTATACCCGCGAGTCTGGCGTTAGAGGCTTAGAAAAGCAAGTCGCAAAAGCGGTGCGTTATGTCGCCAAGTCTATCGCCATGGAAGAAGACTATCTCAAGCAACCTAAACTCACTGATCTTAAAACCTTGTTAGGGCCTAGAAAAGTCACCCGGGATTTATATGAAAACAATGAAACTGCCGGAGTAGTAATTGGTTTAGCTTGGACCGCTGTAGGTGGGGATATCCTCTTTATCGAATCTGCCTTATCAAGAGGGAAAGGGCAGTTGTCTATTACCGGGAACCTAGGAAAGATCATGAAAGAATCTTCTACCATTGCCATGGAGTATATCAAGGCGAATGCAAAGCGATTAGGTTTAAGCGATTTCCCCTTTGATAAATACAATATTCACATACACGTTCCTGAAGGCGCAACGCCAAAAGATGGGCCTAGTGCTGGGATCACCATGTTGACTTCTTTGGTGTCCTTATTCACCCAAAAGCGGGTTAAAAAGCATCTCTCTATGACAGGGGAGATTACGCTTCGCGGAAAAGTGCTGCCAGTAGGAGGGATCAAAGAAAAGATCCTTGCGGCAAAGCGCTCTAAGATCAAAGAAATCATCTTGTGTGAAAGCAACCGCAAAGACATCGAAGAAATCAAAGAAGATTATTTAAATGGCCTTACTTTTCACTTTGTAAAAGAAATGCATGAAGTCCTTGATTTGGCCATTACCGATCAAAAGGTAAAGCATGCTAAAGTGTTGTCGTAGATGTGTACCGTAACTTTTGTTCCTACTAAAGAGGGTTTTGTCTTTACTTCTAACCGAGATGAAGACCCCAAACGTGCCGCCCACAACATCGTGGAAGATCAACGGGGGGATATCAGTGTTTATTTCCCGCGTGACGAAGGTGCCAGTGGGACTTGGTTTGCTTATTCTAACGCCGATCAATTTGCTTGTGTGCTCAACGGCGCTTTTGGACCACATCAAAGAAAAGAATTTTACACCATGAGTAGGGGCATTATGGCCTTAGCCTTTTTTGACTATGCCACAATAGATGAATTTATAAACGAATTCAACTTTGAAGGGATGGAACCTTTTACGCTAATCCTTTACAGTAAAGGCAACTTTAAAGAGTTGAAATGGGATGAGGTCGAGCTACATGTGCGCACGCTCTCTGTTCAAGACGTACATTTGTGGTCTTCTGCAACCTTGTATAACCAAGATTGGTGGATCGATCGTTCAGTGAATTTTAAAGAGTTTGTCGCGCGCCAGCAACCCGACCAAGTGGGGATTATGCATTATCATAAAACTGAATTACCCTTTGTGCCCGAGGCACTTCAAGCGTTGTTGGGCAGTCCAGCCCCTTTGACAAATCTCCCCGTGAAAACGACAAGCGTATCTTCTTTAGAGAAAACTGTTCAAGGCTTTAAATTTCATTTTCATCGCACAGATGACCAGGTCAAATTGTATAAATCCACCTATTAAGTTTATTTTTGCCTAATGGATACAACAGTAATTGCCATTGATGGTTATGCTTCTACAGGGAAAAGTACTTTGTCTAAACGCCTTGCCGCTCATTTAGGGTTTACCTATGTAGACACGGGTTATATGTTTAGGGTGATTGCTTTGCTGGTACTTAAGAACAAATGGCTCAATGATAACGAGATTACTCTTGCTCCTTTAACTGCGGCATTAGCAGAGCAACAATTTGGTTGGCTATCTCAGGAGGAAGGACAAAAGTTGATGGCTGTAAATGGAAAGGTGTACGGAGAAGAATTACGTACAGCAGAAGTTTCGAATCTTGTTAGTAAAGTTGCTGCCATTCCAGCAGTGAGAACGCATTTATTGCAACAACAACGTGATTTATCAAAGTCTGCTTCTGTGGTGATGGATGGCCGCGATATTGGTACGGTTGTTTTTCCTGATGCCCAGTATAAGTTCTTTTTAAATGCGACCCCAGCGATAAGAGCCCAGCGTCGTTATGATGAAATGCAAGCCAAAAGAATCCCTGGAACTTATGAGGAAGTTCTTGCTAATGTTATCCAAAGAGATCAAATGGATAGCAGCCGTGCTGTTGCTCCTTTAAAAAAGGCAGAAGACGCCATTGAGATTGATACTTCTTCTCTCAATGTTGATGAAGTCTTTGCCTTACTCTGTGATTACCTCGCGTAGGGAGTTTAGTTCTGTTAAAAATTGTTCTAATTCCTCTGGTCGCTGAGTGCCCACCAAAAACTTTTTCTTGTTTTTAAGTTGCACATAAAGCCCTTTGCCACCAGTTACATTGTAGACAGTTCCGTACTTGGTCCAAAGGCGCACGCCCCACCCACCCACAAAATCATAGGGGATCACTTGACAATGGTCAATCTCCCCCCACGCCACGTTTCGTTTAGCATAAGGATAGAAATGAACATGAATACCTGTTGCGTCAATCCGTGTATTGAGTTGATTGATCCAAAAAAAGAAGGCAAAACCAAGCCCAAAGAGGCTAAAAATAATCAGTCCGTTATTGGATAGAGGTTTATTTCCCATGGGCGTCCCTAACCACAATTGTTGATAGCAGCCATAGAGAGCGATGCCTAAAGGGAGCAGAATAAAAATCCACATCCACCACTGGGTAAATCGTTGTTTTTCCTCAAAGAAAATGTCGTTCTTAATACTCATCTTTTACATTTAATTTCATCCAACTAATGCATTCCTCAAATGTATCGAATATTTGTTCTTCGGGGATTAAATCTGGGATTATATCAATGCGTTCCATCATGTATCGAGGCTGTTGATCCATGCCCACCAGCAAAACAGCTTTATCTTTTTGAACCAAATCAATGATGATTGACTCTAGGGCATACAGACCAGATTGATCGATATAGGGAACTTTATCTAAGCGAATCACCAGGGTTGAAGCCGTTGCTGGAATTTGCTTTGCGGTTTCAGTAAACTTTGCGGTGGAGCCAAAGAAAAGCGGACCCTCTAGGTGTTTAATAAACACTTCCTCTTTTAAATGCTTTGGAAAGCTTTTTTCATCTTTCCATGAAGCTTCTTTTTGTAGGGACTTCACATTAAAACTTGCAGCGGTTAAATCGCCGATCTTCTTCATAAACATCAAAGAGGCAATCACTAAACCGATTCCTACGGCATAAACTAAGTTCCAAATAGACGAGAGGACTAATACCACAATGAGAATGATAACCTCTGTACGCGGCATAAAAGGGATAGCACGTAAGCCTTTATAATCCATTACGCCAATGCCTACAGTGATTAGGATTCCCGCTAATACTGCTGCCGGAATTTGTGAGGCAATAGGGCCTATGGCCAAAAGTATAAAGAGCAGCAACAAACCGGCAATCATTCCAGAGAGACGGGTTTTTCCGCCAGAGTTGATATTGACCACTGTTCGAATGGTCGCTCCGGCACCTGGGATTCCTCCAAACAATGCCCCAAAACTATTCCCGATCCCTTGACCCACCAGTTCTTTGTTGGGCTCGTGCACCGTTTTAGTCATATTATCTGCTACGACAGAAGTAAGTAAGGAGTCAATCGCTCCTAATAGCGCCAGGGTGATGGCGGTAAAGATATATTGCGTTATGGTATCAATCCCAAAGCTCGCAAATAAACCCCATTGCGGTATGGGTAAGCCAGAGGGGATGGCGGCAATGGGTCGGTAATCCACTCTCAGAACATATGCTCCCACAGAAACAACAAAAAGAGCGACTAAGGTGCTGGGGACTTTTTTGGTAATGCGTTTAAAACCATAAATAATGAAAATGGTTAAAAGCGCGAGGATTAATTCGGTATAAAGAATGTTGTTAAAAATCCGCGGAAAAACCTTGAATGTCCCTACAACCCCAGAAGCTTTTTTTCCGGCAAGGGTTTTGGCTTCGGTCATGATGTGTTCTTCGGTGATTTTTTCGGCTCGATCAATGGTGGTGGTAAAATCTTCTAAGACTAAGATCCCTTCGTCCACTTCTTCTTTTAAAAGATTCTCGAGAATAACTTCTTCCGCTTGCGATTTAAATTGTTGTACATAGCTGCTGTCTTCTTTGGCATAATAGCCTACTGAAGGAGCAATTTGGGTCACTAAAATAATCACACCTATGGCGGTCATAAAACCAGAGACCACGGGATAGGGGATATAGCGAATGTATTTCCCCAGTCCAATAAAGCCCAAAATGATTTGAATCAACCCTGCCAATAAAAATACGGCCAAAATCGTGGGTAAAGCCCTGGCGACATCGCCGTCAAAATTCGCTAACATTTCTGCGATAAAGACCATGCTCACCGCGGTCATGGGAGCGGTAGGTCCAGAAATTTGGGTAGGCGTTCCGCCAAAGAGGGCTGCGAAAAAACTAACGAAGATAGCGCCATAAAGACCCGCACTAGGGCCCAGTCCTGAACTTACACCAAAAGCTAAGGCGAGGGGTAAGGCAACTATTCCGGCCGTTAGGCCACCAAATAAATCGCCACGAAAGTGGCGAAAGTCAAAACGAAAAAGAGATTTCATGGGATAAGTAGGTTTTAAAAAGGTTTGATTTAGGTTGGACTAATATAATAATTATTCTAAAAGTCGTCAAGCCTAAATAACCCAAAATATGCTTGTCAATCCATTAAAAGCCAGTATATTTGCGCACTCTTACGATGAATTAAGGCAAGAGGAAAAAGAAACAAAACAAAACAACTTCTGTTGTTTTTCGTGTAAAGCCTTATAAAACAGCAGAATACAAAAACATTTTTTTAGCCATGGCTGAAGAAACTACACCACAAGCTGCACCAGAGCAAGACGCTCCTCAAGCAGCTGAAACTCCACAAACAGAAGAAACAACACAAGAAGCAGCTGCAGCGGTGCCAACGGCGAACAATGCAGAAGACTTTTTGAAAGACTTCAACTGGCACCATTACGAAGAAGGAATTGACGTAATCGAAGACAAGCAATTAGCTGAATTCGAAGCCTTAGTTCGTGAAAACTTTGTTGATACGGCAGATGATGATGTAATCGAAGGAGAGGTTGTTTATATGACCGACCGTGAGGCCATCATCGACATTAACGCGAAATCAGAAGGGGTAATCTCTTTGAATGAGTTCCGTTACAATCCTAACTTAAAAGTAGGAGATAAAGTTGAGGTTATCGTTGATACCCGTGAAGACCGCACAGGTCAATTGGTTTTATCACACCGTAAAGCACGTGTGATCAAAGCATGGGATCGCGTTAATAATGCACACGATAGCGGCGAAATCGTCAACGGTTTTGTTAAGTGTCGTACAAAAGGGGGAATGATCGTTGATGTATTCGGAATCGAAGCCTTCTTACCAGGATCACAAATTGATGTGAAGCCTATCCGCGACTACGATCAGTATGTAAACAAAACAATGGAATTCAAAGTTGTAAAAATCAACCACGAATTTAAAAACGTTGTTGTTTCGCACAAAGCATTGATCGAAGCAGATATCGAAGAACAGAAAAAAGAAATCATCGGGCAGCTTGAAAAAGGTCAAGTACTTGAAGGTACGGTTAAAAACATCACTTCTTACGGGGTGTTTATCGACCTTGGCGGCGTAGATGGATTAATTCACATTACAGATCTTTCTTGGAGTCGTATCAACCACCCAAGCGAAATCTTAGAATTAGACCAGAAATTGAACGTTGTAATTCTTGATTTTGATGATAACAAATCTCGTATCCAACTTGGATTGAAGCAATTAAGCGATCACCCATGGGAGAAATTAGGAGATACCATCAAAGAAGGAGAGAAAGTAAAAGGTAAAGTAGTCGTTATTGCTGACTATGGTGCGTTTGTTGAAATCGAAGATGGTGTAGAAGGATTAATCCACGTATCAGAGATGTCATGGTCGACTCACTTACGTTCTGCACAAGACTTTGTTACTGTAGGCGATGAGGTAGAAGCACAGATCTTAACGATCGACCGCGAAAGCCGCAAAATGTCTTTAGGGATCAAGCAATTATCGCAAGACCCATGGACAGATATCACAACCAAATATCCTGTTGGCTCTAAACACCAAGGGATCGTTCGTAACTTCACTAACTTCGGTGTGTTTATCGAGTTAGAAGAAGGTATCGACGGATTAGTGTATATCTCTGACCTTTCTTGGACGAAGAAAGTCAAGCACCCATCTGAAGTATTAACCGTTGGTGAAACCATCGACGTAGTTGTACTTGAGTTAGATGTTGATGGCCGTAAACTAAGCTTAGGTCACAAGCAGACGCAAGACAATCCATGGGATAAATACGCGACTGACTTTGCTGAAGGTACAGTACACAATGCAGAGTTAACTGAAATGGTTGACAAAGGAGCTACCATTACTTTCAATGAGCATATCACTGCCTTTGTTCCTTCTCGTCACTTAGAGAAAGAAGACGGATCTAAGATCGGTTTAAAAGAAGCAGCAGATTTCAAAATCATTGAGTTCAACAAAGACTTTAAAAGAGTTGTTGCATCTCACACTGCAATCTTTAGAGAGGAAGAGCGTAAGAACATTCGCAAAGCCACCAAGAAGATGCAAGCAGATAATGCAGAAAAAACAACCTTAGGGGATTTAGATGCGTTAATGAACTTGAAACAACAAATGGATAAGGAGTAAGCTTCTGTCTATTTTAAATACAACCCGCTGCTTGCAGCGGGTTTTTTTTTGGCCGAAGGCGAAATGAACAAGCAAAAAGTTCTATTTTTGTACAAAGTCTCTTTATGCAGCCAAAGCTTTTACTCAATGCACATCAGATCGATATTCTCTTGCATCGTTTGGCTTGCCAATTAATTGAAAACCATCGCGATTTTTCTAATGCTGTTCTCATCGGTTTACAGCCTCGCGGGATTTACCTGCTCGATCGTTTGAGTGATCGCTTAAGTGAGGATTATGGGATTGTTACACTCACCACAGGGAAGCTTGACATCACCTTTTTTAGAGACGATTTTCGTCGCTCAGACAAACCCCATGCGGCCAGCTCTACTGAAATGAATATCCCCATCGAAGGCAAAGACATTGTTTTTGTCGATGATGTACTTTATACCGGTCGCAGTATTCGCGCTGCCTTGACCGCGATAGAATCTTATGGGAGACCAAAGAGTATAGAACTTTTAACCCTGATTGATCGTCGCTTTAGTCGCGATCTCCCCATACAACCCGATTATGTAGGTCGTCAAGTCGACGCCCTGCAAAACGATAAAGTAACGGTAGAGTGGAAGGCCACGCATGACACCGATGCCGTTTACCTCTTGAAAGATATTTTATGAATACATTAAGTGTAGATCATTTACTGGGCATTAAATACCTCAAAGAAGCAGATTTACAGCTCATCTTTGAAACGGCTGATCACTTTAAGGAAGTCATCAACCGACCCATTAAAAAAGTGCCTAGTTTACGCGATGTTACCATCGCCAACCTCTTTTTTGAAAACTCCACAAGAACAAAACTCTCATTTGAACTAGCCGAAAAGCGTTTAAGTGCAGACATCCTCAACTTTTCTGCCGCTCAGTCGTCGGTAAAGAAAGGGGAGACATTGATTGATACAGTCAACAATATCTTGGCCATGAAAGTTGATATGGTGGTCATGCGTCACCCCAATCCGGGAGCGGCAGAGTTCCTTTCAAAAAATGTCGACGCCATTATTGTCAATGCAGGAGACGGAACCCACGAACACCCCACTCAGGCTTTACTCGATGCCTATTCCATTCGTGAGCGTTTTGGCGAAGTCGCCGGAAAGCGCATTGTGATTGTAGGCGATATTCTGCATTCTCGAGTCGCCTTATCCAATATTTTTGCGCTCAACATGCTGGGGGCAGAAGTCAAAGTTTGCGGGCCAAAAAGCCTCTTACCGAAGCATATCGAATCCCTGGGCGTAACCATAGAACCCGATCTCAAAAAAGCCTTAAGCTGGTGCGATGCGGCAAATATGCTACGCGTACAAAACGAACGTATGGACAAGAGTTACTTCCCGTCTATTCGCGAGTACACTCAGTTATACGGCCTTACTTTGCCCTTGTTAAAAAGCCTGCGGAAGGAGATTACTATTCTCCACCCAGGACCGATGAATAGAGGTGTAGAAATAAGTTCTGACGTGGCCGATTCTGATCATGCTATCATTTTAGACCAAGTCGAAAACGGTGTTGCCATTCGCATGGCGGTGATCTACCTTCTCGCCGCAAAACTCATCAAGCCACAATAATAATGGACGCTTTTGATCAACCCATACAAACCCTTGTTTTAAGTTCGCCTTTGGCGGAAGATTTGGTCGATGACCCACAGCAAGATTATATTTTTGATGCTTCCAAAATTGCCATTGATGCCGTTTTTGTTACGGCTTATATCGCTTTTTTAGGCACTATTGATAGTGATGCGCATTCTAGGGTTTTGGTGGCGCAAAACGACACCCTCTCTCTTTTTCCAGAAACGCTCGTTGTTGTCCCCACTTTGGGCGAAGCCAAAGATCTGATTGAAATGGAACGTATAGAACGAGATTTAGGCTTTTAAGATGAAATTAACCATACTGGGCTGTAATGCCGCCACCCCCCGAAAGAACGCTCAGACCACCGCTCAATTGTTAGAAATCAAAGGGCAAATGGTCTTGATCGATTGTGGGGAAGGAACGCAGTTGCAACTGCGAAAGCTAGGGGTCAAATTCGCCCGTATACAGCATATCTTTATTTCCCATTTGCACGGAGATCATTTTTATGGTTTGATCGGCTTGATTTCCACCTTTCGCTTGCTGGGTCGCTCTGCAGATTTACATGTCTATGGCCCTAAAGGGATTAAAGAAATCATCACCCTTCAGCTTAAATTAGCCAAGTCTTGGACCGATTACAAGCTCTACTTTCACGAGTTAGATGGAACTGAATCAGAAATGGTGTTAGACCACGAAAAGTTTACGGTAGAAACCCTGCCGTTAGATCATCGCGTTTATACAAACGGCTATCTTTTTAAAGAAAAAATAGGCCCTCGAAAAATTGATCAAGCAGCGGTAGAAACCCACGGGGTTAGTATCGCCGATATGGAAAACCTCAAGCAAGGGAAAGACATCTCTCTTGATGACGGAATGGTGATCGAGAATCATCGCCTGACCATAGATCCAGATGCGCCCAAGTCTTATGCCTTTTGTAGTGATACGGCTTATAAACCCGATTTGGCGAAGCTCATAAAAGGGGTGACTTGCCTTTACCACGAAGCGACTTTTCTCGACACCCACCAAGACCTCGCATTAAAAACCAAGCACAGCACCGCCGCAGAAGCGGCACAAATCGCTGCAGCAGCCCAAGTAGGCCAATTGATCTTAGGCCATTTTTCTTCCCGCTATCCCGATTTAATGGAGTTTGTCACCCAAGCCCAACAACATTTTCAGAATGTTGAGCTCGCAGAGGATGGGAAGGGTTTTGTGCTATAATCCCGTTTTAACCATTATCATCACCCCCGTTGCCCAGTCTAGTTGAGAAGTGACAAAGTCTTTTTTATGATGTAGAAAATGGATTAGATCATTTACTTTTTTTTGATGTCCTTTGGGCCAATTGTCTTGGGGCAATAGGTCATCGATGATATAAATCCCTGCTGTTTTGAGTAAGCCTAAGGTTTGATCTAAATGACTGAATTTCCCTGGCCATGCATCGGCAAAAATAAGATCAAAGGGAGCACCCTTGTAATTAGTGAGCCATTGAGCAGCATCGGTGCAGTGAAATGCTACACGGGAATCTTTTTGGAAGGTTTTTTGTGCGATGGACAATACTTTCGGGTCATTATCAAGACTTATTAGTTGACTCTTGGGGTCCATTCCATCTGCTAACCAACAGGTGGCTAAACCAGTCCCTGTACCAATTTCAAGAAATCTTCCCCCAGGCTTTGAAGCGACTAAGGTTTTAAGAAGACTTCCCACTAGTGGAGTTGACCCCATCGCAAAGGCGATGTTTTTTGAGGCTTCAAATATATTGGGATATTCCCCTGGAGGGCTTGGGAAGTAGCTTGTTTTCATAGGATATGATAAAATTTCGGGTTTGTTATCGCGCAAGTTAATCTGTTGCTATTCCCTAAAGCTCTGCTGTTTCTAGTTGATTACTGTGGACATAAAGGCGAGAGATTTTACCGGGAATGCGCAAGACGGCCATACCTTTCCAGTTGATTTCTTCGAGCAGATAGGCATTGAGATCTTTTGAGAGCACAACGATGCAATACTCTTTTACTAGTTGGTTGTAAAAATCTTCGTTATTGGTTATCATGGATTGATTTAATTTCTCCCAGCATTCAATAGAGGCGGCGATGGGGGTCCCCTTTTTAATGGTCACCAGTTTAGCAAGAGAAATAAAAGGGACCAGTAAAAGCAACAGGAAATAGCGTTTCATAAGTAGGTGAATTAATGATTTGGTAGTTCTAAAGTAAACATTTTATACTTAAGCCTCTTTTTTTCTCAGCTAGAGGAATTTCCTTAAAGATAAAATTTCACTTTTTTTAGGCTTTGTGCTACCTTGCAGTAATGAGTAAAGAAAAAGATATTGGACACTTACGCAAGTCCTATGAAAAGGGCGCATTAGACGATGCCCTAAAAAGTGTTTCCCCTATAGCCTTGTTTGAACAATGGTTTGCAGCGGCAGAAGCCCACCCTACCATTGAAGAAGCGAATGCCATGTCGCTAGTGACTTTAGGCGAAGATAATTTTCCTAAAGCGAGAGTGGTGTTGTTAAAGCAGTTTAGTGCAGAGGGATTTGTGTTGTATACCAACTATGAGAGCGAAAAGGGGAAGGCGATATTGGCTCACCCACAGGTGGGGATCAGTTTTTTTTGGCCTGCCTTAGAACGTCAAGTTATCATTAAAGGAAGGGCAGAAAAGGTCGCCACAGAAGTTTCTGACGCCTATTTTTCTTCTCGCCCATTAGGGAGTCAGTTAGGAGCCATTGCTTCGAATCAAAGTGAGGTGATCGCCTCGCGAGAGGTGTTAGAAGCGCGTTTAGCTGCCCTAGAAAAAGAATATCAAGACAGTCCACCAAAACGCCCAGCGCATTGGGGTGGAATCTTAGTGCGTCCGCAGCAGATAGAATTTTGGCAAGGTCGCCCTAATCGTTTGCACGACCGTTTGCGTTATGATCTAACCAGCGAGTCTTCTTGGACCGCAGAACGTCTCTCGCCCTAATGAAAGAATTGTTGTTTTTACGGCATGCAAAGTCCTCTTGGGAGTGGTCAGTAGACGACCGTCATCGCCCTTTACAACCCAAAGGGATCAAGGCGATTACAGCTGTTGCACAATATTGGAAAAAGGATTTTCAGGCATTTGAAACCATTAACAGTAGCCCTGCAAATCGCGCCTTACACACTGCGACGATTCTCGCGCATGAAATTGGATTTCCTTTTTCCCAAGTTTCGATTAAAGAGGCTTTGTACAGCTTTAATAGCGAAGATATTTTACGTCAAGTCAAACAACTTGATGATCGCTTTTCAAAAGTTATTTTGGTGGGGCACAATCCCGCCTTTACTTATGCAGCAGATTATCTTTCGGTTAAGCCTGTTGAAGAACTCAAAACTGCCGATTGGATTTCCCTTACCTTTGCACAATCAAAATGGGCAGAAGTGGCCAATGGTCAACCTACCCACGGTCGTAAAAAAGAAGCACTAAAATAGCCATGAAACAAGATCAATTTATCAACAGAGAGCTTAGCTGGTTAGACTTTAATGCACGGGTACTGCAAGAGGCTGCAGATCCCACAGTTCCCTTGATTGAGCGATTGCGGTTTTTAGGGATTTTTTCAAATAATCTGGATGAGTTTTTCCAAGTGCGATTTGCCACGGTCAAACGCATTGCCCAATCCCAAAAAACAGGAAAAAAAGCCCTGGGAGGTGTAAAAGCAGATGAACTTTTAGAAGATATTACTAGGGTAGTAATCCAGCAACAAGCCAATAGTGCTAAAATCTTAAACGAGATTGAAGACCAACTCGAAAAAGAAAACATTCACTTCTTGCGACAGGAAGAAGTCAATGCGGCTCAAGCAGAATTTCTAACCGACTACTTTTTACAAAAGGTTAGTCCGCGTTTGGTTACCGTTATCTTAAAAGAAGAGGAACAAGATTTTACCGACAATAAAGCCTTTCTCGCGATAAAAATGAAGCTAAACCCTACGATGGCTGAAGCCAAAGGGGAGAAGCTCTATGCCGTGATTGAAATGCCCAAAGAAGTCGATCGCTTTATCGTCCTTCCGCCGGAAGGCGAAAAGCAATACTTAATGATGTTAGATGATTTGATTCGCTACCATTTCCATTTGATTTTTAGTATGTTCAACTATGAGAGTATAGAAGGACATATGGTTAAAATCACGCGAGATGCCGAGTTAGACATAGAAGAAGATGTAGGAAAGAGTTATGTGGAAAAAATTATTGATAGCGTCAAAGATCGCCTGGTTGGAGATCCAGTACGTTTGGTTCATGATAAAACAATTGCCCCAGAGACCCTGGCGGTAGTAATGAAAAAACTAGGAGTAGCTTCTACCGATAGTTTGATCCCCGGGGGGCGTTATCACCACCGCAGGGACTATATGAACTTCCCTAGTTTAAATAGAAAAGATCTACTCTACAGTGCGTTTCCTGCCTTGCCTTTAAAAGAGATTTCCCTTGAGGAAAATTTTTTAGAGGCTATCGCCAAAAAAGATTATATGATCTATACGCCTTATCAAAACTTTGCCTATGTCATTAAGTTTTTGCGGGAAGCGGCCTTGGATCCACAGGTCAAGACCATTAAGATCACCATTTACCGTTTGGCAAAACTGTCTCAAGTGGCGAGTTCTTTGATTAACGCCGCTAAAAACGGGAAAAAGGTTTTGGTGCAAATTGAGTTACAAGCTCGTTTTGACGAAGAAAATAATATCCAAGCTGCAGAGAGTCTAGAAAAGGCAGGAGTACAACTCATCTTTGGGGTACCCGGTTTAAAGGTACATACCAAGATATGTGTTATCGAGCGCGAAGAAGGTAAAAAACTCAAACGTTATGGTTTTATCAGTACAGGGAATTTCAACGAATCTACCGCTCGTATTTATACCGATTATACGCTATTTACCTCTCACCAAAAGATTTTAAAAGATGTTTCAAAAGTCTTTAACTTCTTATCGGTGAATTATAAAATCAAGAAGTACAAGCATTTGATTGTTTCTCCACATTACACCTTTTCTGCTTTGATTCGTTTAATCGAGCAAGAGATTGAGCACAAAAGAGACGGTAAGAAGGCGCGTATCAGGTTAAAGCTCAATAATATTACTAATTATAAAATCATTAGTAAACTATATGAAGCGAGTCGCGCTGGAGTACAAATTGATATGATTGTACGCGGCGTGTGCTGCTTGATTCCCGGGGTAAAAGGGATGAGTGAAAATATACGGGTGATTAGCGTAGTGGATAAATTTTTGGAACATCCACGGGTATACATTTTTGAAAATGACGACGACCCACAAATGTATATTTCTTCTGCCGACTGGATGACACGTAATATCGACAACAGGGTAGAAGTAGCTTGTCCTATCTTAGATAAAGATTTACAACAAGAATTATTGGACACTTTTATGATTTCTTGGAATGATAATGTTAAAGCAAGATTAGTCAATACCAACGATCAAAATGCCTTTGTTACTAATCAGGGAGAGGCGATACGATCCCAATGGGCGACCTATGCTTATTTTAAAAATAAACTTAGCGAATGAAGATTGAACGTTATGCCGCTATAGACATCGGTTCTAATGCCGTTCGTGTTTTGATTTCTAATGTAGTGACTACAGCAGATACTCCTCCTAAATACATGAAGAGCTCCTTAGTGCGCGTTCCCATTCGTTTAGGGCAAGATTCTTTTACTGTGGGAGAAATTTCTGAGGCTAATATCAAGCGCATGGTCAAAGCCATGAAAGCATTTAAGTTGATCATGAAAGTCAATAAGGTAAAAAGATATATGGCCTGTGCGACTTCGGCCTTACGCGAGGCGAATAATGCCGAGGAGGTAATCCAAACCATCAAAAAGAAAACAGGAATTGGGATTCAGATTATCGACGGGAAACGCGAAGCAGAAATTATCGCGACCACGAATATTTTTGAATCCATCAACAAGAACCGTACTTTTCTCTTTATCGATGTGGGAGGGGGGAGTACAGAATTCTCTGTTTTGGTCAAAGGAGAACGTGTTGTCTCAAAGTCCTTTAAGGTAGGTACTGTACGAATGATTAACAATATGGTGAGTGAAAAGGTCTGGGAGGAGATCAAAGAGTGGATTGAAACCCATACAAAGGATTACTCTAAGCTTGCTTTATTAGGTTCTGGCGGAAACATTAATAAGCTCTTTAAAATAGCGAAAGTAAAAGAAGGAAGACCCCTTAGTTTTATCAAACTCAACACCCTTTACAACGAGCTAAATCAATTAGATTATAACGAACGGATCATTCAATGGGAACTTAATCCAGACC
Source organism: Candidatus Arcticimaribacter sp. (assembly GCA_965658115.1). Lineage (GTDB taxonomy): Bacteria > Bacteroidota > Bacteroidia > Flavobacteriales > Flavobacteriaceae > Arcticimaribacter. The sequence continues at coordinate 68,311 of CBFHRA010000008.1, forward strand.
GATCTGATGTGATTATCCCTGCGACACAAATCTATTTAAAGGCCTTGCAATGGAGTGGTGCTTCTGAGATTTTTGTGCCAAAGATTGGACTTTCAGACGGGATGATTAAGGTGTTGTATCGCGAGAACAACTAAGTTGTACTTCGAAAGGCTCAGCTACCCTTAGGTATTAATGCGCTTAAAGATCCAAATCTAATTTCTTGCGCAATTCATCAATGGCAGGGTTGATCTCTCTTAAACGATTGTATTTTTCTTCCGGGGTGTAAATAAAGTTTTTTTCTTCGCTTTCTTTTACAAGCACTTTAATCTGAATGGAGTAATTGTTTAAGTTTCCTCTTAAATAAGGGAGGAAGTAGACAAATTCCCGTTCTAATTCCACCTTGTTAAGGGGAGAAGGAACGGTGTATTCTATGCTATTGAGGTCAACAATTTTAGGTTGGCTTAATTGAAAAAGGGAGGCCAGATTTTGCTCTCGTTTTTTTGTTTTTTCTTCTTGCCAATTTTTCCAGTACTGATCTAGTTGTTCTTGGGTAAAAGGATCACTAGGGAGTTCTTCTTCTTTTTCTGCGGGTTTTTGTTGCTGTTCCCATTCTTTCTTTTTGCGAATGCTCGCCAAAGAAAAAGAAGAGACTTGCTTGCCATCCTTTGGTTTTATTTGAATCTTCGGTATCTCGGTTGTGCTGGACGCCGGGGGAGGAGTTGGAGTTTCTACAGTTTGTTTTATTTCTTCTTTCTTATCAACTGCGGTAGTCTCTGCACTTGTTGGTTTAGCGTTGTAATCTGCTTTGGGTTCTTGAACTTCTTGAGCAGGAGATGTAGCAGGTGCTGTTGCTGTTGATTTTTCTTTTGGCTTAGCCTGAAGAAAGAAGGAGGTGGGAATTAAGCTTCCTTTTTTTTTTCTCCATTAAAATGGAGGGAGGCGATTTGCATAAGACATAACTCGACGTGCAATCGCTTGTTTTGACTGTTTTTATAAGACAGCTCGCAGCTGTTTGCGAGATCCATTGCATCGGCTAGCCAGGCTAAGGAAACTGCTTTAGTTTGCTCTGCATAGCGGGCCTGTAAACGTTCACCCACTTCTAAAAGCGGAATTGTTTTAGGGTCCTTGCATAAATATAAATTACGCAAATGACTCGCTAAACCGCTGATAAATTGTTCTCCATCAAAACCTTTTTGTACAATACCATCGTATTGAATTAAGGCTTCTGGTATTTCGTGGGCAATTAACTTTTCTGCCAGAGATAAATAGGCAGAGTGATCTAAAATATTGAGGTTTTCTGCGACTGCCGCTACAGTGAGATTGTTGTTGCAAAAGCTGCACATACGATCATAGATCGAAAGGGCATCTCGCATGGCACCGTCTGCTTTTTGCCCAATTAGGTGTAAGGCCTCTTCTTCAAATGTAACGCCCTGCTCTGTTGCAATCCTAGCGAGGTAATGTTGTACATCTACTGGAGTAATGCGTTTAAATTCAAAGATTTGACAGCGAGACAATATGGTGGGAATAATCTTGTGCTTCTCTGTTGTCGCTAGAATAAAAATCACATGCTTAGGTGGTTCTTCTAGCGTCTTTAAAAAGGCGTTAAAGGCCGCAGTCGAGAGCATGTGTACCTCGTCAATGATATATACTTTGTGACTGCCTGTTTGCGGTGGAATTCGAACTTGTTCATTGAGGTTGCGAATGTCTTCTACCGAGTTGTTAGACGCAGCATCGAGTTCAAAAATATTAAAGGCAAAGTCTTGATCGGCGTCTTGATCGCCTTGGCTGTTGATTTTTTTCGCCAAGATACGCGCACAAGTGGTCTTTCCAACTCCTCTAGGTCCACAAAACAAGAGTGCTTGCGGAAGTTGATCTTTGGCGATAGCATTCTCTAAAGTCTGCGTAATCGCCTGTTGACCAACAACATCAATAAATTGTTGTGGACGGTATTTGAGTGCAGATACAACGAAAGCTTCCATTATTTCAAATGTAAAAAAAGGGATTGGGATAACCTTATCAAGGAAGGCTTAAGCAACAAAAATTATTAACAATATTGTACCTTTGCCGCAAGCAGGTCTCTTATCGCTGCCCGCTAATGGCGGGGAGAGGAAAGTCCGGACACCATAGAGCAGTATAGCGGGTAACACCCGTCGTTCGCCCCGGCGAATAGGACAAGTGCAACAGAAAGAATGTACAGGTTAAGCTGTAGTGAAACCAGGTAAACTCTATACGGTGCAACGCCAAGTATATCTGCGCTTAAGAGCGGCTCGTTCAAGTAGAAGGGTAGGCGGTTTGAACCCATGAGTAATTGTGGGTCTAGATAAATGATAAGACACGACAGAATCCGGCTTATGGCCTGCTTTTTTTATTCTTCTTCAGCTAAAGCAAAAAAACTAAATCGGCTACTGCCATAGACGCGGTCTTCATAGCACAAGGGGTGTTCTGACAAATCTAAATGGCTATCGTGCTCGATGACTAAAAGTCCCTCTTTGCTGAGCCAATTATTGTCTAACAGCTGCGCTGCTATAGTCAATAATTGGTCCTTTGTAAAAGCATAAGGTGGATCTGCAAAGATAAAATCAAAGGTTCCAGCAGGCTGGCTTAAAAAGCGTTCTACAGAATTTTTAATCACTGTAATCGGCATATCAAAAGACTGTGCTGTTTGATCGATAAAATAAACACAGTGCTTGTTTTGATCGACTGCGGTGAGTTGTTGCACCCCTCTTGAGGCTAATTCAAAGGAAATGTTCCCCGTTCCAGAGAAAAGGTCAAGGGTTTTAATTTCGTCCCAGTGGAAGTGATTGTTTAAGATATTAAATAACGCTTCTTTAGCACGGTCTGTGGTAGGGCGAACCGGTAGTTGCTTTGGCGCTTTTAAGCGCCTCCCTTTAAAAGCTCCAGAGATAATTCTCATGCTGGAAAAAAAGATTGGAAAAAAGGTGCAGGGTGGTTGGCATCTACTGCTGGAAATTGTGGATCGAGATAATCAAAACTTGCATGAAACTCTTGAACACCTTGATAGTATTCGCTATACTTGATATAGCGACCTAAAAAGTAAAGGTTGAATTGATCTGGCTTTAAAAAGAATTGCTCTGTGACATAGAAGAGATAATACAAAAAATCATCTGCATTTTTGTGAGAGAAAGTGTTTTGTACCAGTAATTGTCCACCTTGAAAAAGCATTAGATCAAAAGTGTCTTTTCTAAGGTGTATAAATAAGTTTTTTTTGGCTTTGCCAAAGGAAAACGCGGACAATAAAGGCAATAAAGTTCCCATTAGGTGATTCACCTTTAGCGCTGGAAAAACCTCTTTAAAGAGGCTAATTAAAGTGCTGTTAGTGGGAAAGACGGAGGTTATATCTAAGCTGCCGAGTGAGCGGTGTTCAAAAGTGCTGTCTGCGGGCAGATTGACGGCACCTTTAAAATAGTTTGCGTTCTGTTGTTCTTCAAATAGCGGAGAAGGAACGCAGACAGCAGCTTGGTCCATAAAAATTAATTGCACCTCTTGCTGGGTCAATTGATGGTAATCCAGAAAACTCTTCAGAGATTCTTTCGTAGGAATCTTACCTTCTAAGGGAAGGAAATGATGTTGATCAAGGGTACAAAAAGAAAATCCATCCTTGTGAACAAGGATGGATAAGTCATTTATAGTGATTTGCTTGTTATTGAGCTGCATCAAAAATAGTTGGCCAGTTACCGTTAGTACTTACCTCTGTTAAAGAACCTAAGATGAGTGCTGGACCGTTAACGCCATCAACAGAAATCGTTTCGTTTTCTTGCTTTAATAAGTCTTGGTTTTGATCAAAAAGCACGATGTTTTTCGCCACTTTAACTTCGAATACTGGGACTTTGTAGCCGTTTTTGTCGATGATTTCAGCTTTGATATCAAAGGTTTTATCTTCAACTCCTTCGATAGGTACAAAAGCCATTTGTTTGTACTCTTCTGAAGTTCCAAAGAGGGAATCTTTCACAGAAACAGTTCCTAGAGTATCGATAACGACAACTTCTTTTAACATATCAATACGATAGGTTTTATCATATTCAAGATAAGAAGAATCTCTTTTCTGGATCAATGTAAATATACCAGTGTCTACAAAGGCCACAAGGCTATCAAAATTATTGGCAAAAACGCCTTTGACATCTTTATGAGCAATTTGCGCTTTGCGAATATCTTTTAAACGATTGATTACTTGAGCATAACGTTCGTTTTTTGTTTGGTTAAAGTTGATGGGACCATTGATTGAGTCATAAATCTTATAACTAAAAAAGGCAATCAATATCCAAAGTACAGCTTGAGCGGCAATCTTCATGTTAAATTATTTTGTGTGAAACAAAACTACAATTTTTTTTTATTCAGAAAAGGTTTTGAGAAATGATTTATCTTACAGGCAAAATACTTCATGCAAGCAAGCGAATTTAACGCTTTATTAATCAAAAAGTTCCCGTTTAAGCCCACAGCGTCTCAGACCCTATGGATGAATGAAATCACGGAGTTTTTGTATTACGCAGAATCAAATACTGTTTTTGTATTAAAAGGATATGCTGGAACAGGGAAATCAACTTCAATTGGGCACTTGGTTCGCTTTTTACCAAAGATTGACAAGCGATCTGTCTTAATGGCTCCCACTGGTCGGGCAGCAAAAGTAATGAGTGGCTATGCTGGAAAGAAGGCCTTTACCATTCACAAGCAGATTTATTACACTAAAAGCGAGGGCGGCAGCGGTATGCAATTCACCCTTAAACCCAATAAATTTAAAAACACTCTTTTTGTCGTTGATGAAGCCTCTATGATAGGTGACGATCGACAAAACACTAAGCTCTTTGAAAATGGATCTCTGTTAGGGGATTTGATGCAATATGTTGATGCTGGAACTAATTGTAAATTACTATTAGTGGGAGATCCTGCACAGTTGCCTCCAGTGCATTTAAATTTGAGTCCGGCCCTTGATGGAGATTATCTCTTGCATGAATTTAATAAAGAAGTTATTGAGTGTATACTTGAAGAAGTGGTAAGGCAAAAGCTCAACTCGGGTATTTTGGCGAATGCCACCCATTTGCGATCCTTTTTAGAAGAATCTACTGGAATAGATTTTCAATTTGATGTAAGCGTTGGTTCAGATGTTGAACGTATGATCGAAGGCAACGCCATCCTTGAAGCGCTAGAGGAATCTATTCAAAAGGGAGGTCTAGAAGAAACCGTTTTTATCGTTCGCTCTAACAAACGCGCGAACCTGTATAACCAACAAATTCGGCAGCGCATTTTGTTTTTAGAAGCCGAATTGTCTGTAGGCGATCAATTGATGGTGGTTAAGAATAATTACTTTTGGCTTGCGCCAGAATCTGCTCCAGGCTTTATCGCCAATGGCGATCTAATTAAAATTTTACGCATTCTTGATCACAAAGACATCTATGATTTCCGCTTCGCGAAAGTAGAAGTCGCCATGGTCGATTATCCAGATGAAAAACCCTTTGAGACCATGTTGTTAATCGATACACTTACTTCAGAAAGTCCTTCCTTAAGTTTTGAAGAAGGCAATAAGTTGTACCACGCGGTCAATGAAGATTACAAGCATCTTACCACAAAGTACAAGCGTTTTATGGCGGTAAAAAACGACCCTTATTTCAATGCTTTGCAGGTCAAGTACTCTTATGCAATTACTTGTCATAAATCACAAGGGGGGCAATGGAAAAAGGTCTTTGTCGAGCAACCCTATTTACCCGATGGCCCTTCGGTCGCTTATTTTAGATGGCTATATACAGCCATTACTCGGGCAAAAGAGCAATTATATCTCATTGGTTTTGGGAAAGAATACTTTCCGCCAGAGGATTGAGATTCCCTTAATTTTCGTCTTATATTTGTCACTCATGAAAATAATAGCTGTTATACCTGCCCGCTATGCGGCGAGTCGTTTTCCTGCTAAGCTAATGCAGGATTTAGGGGGTGTTCCTGTTATTGTGCAAACTTATAGGACCGTTGTGCAAACAGGACTTTTTAGTGAAGTTATCATAGCCACAGACGACGATCGCATTGCACAAGTCATAGTGCAAGAAGGTGGACAAGTTTTTAAAAGCCAACAAGAACACGACTGTGGTTCTGATCGCATCGCAGAAGCGGTGGCAAAAAGCAATGCCGATATTGTGGTCAATGTGCAAGGGGATGAACCCTTTATTCACAAACAAAGTCTTGTCGACTTACTCGAGGTTTTTCGTGATGACACTGCTAAAGAGGTTGCCCTAGCTTCTCTAATGTGCCGTATCACGGAAGAAGATAAAATTCAAAACCCTAACAATGTAAAGGTCATTGTGGATGAAGATAATTTTGCCCTTTATTTTTCACGCAGTCCTATCCCATATTATCGCGATACAGCGATAGCACAAGTCTATCATAAACATATTGGGATTTACGCCTTTAGGCGAGAAGCTTTGATGGCTTTCAGCCAAAGTGCTATGACTCCCCTTGAAAAGGCAGAAAAGATCGAATGTATTCGCTATCTAGAACAAGGCAAGAAAATGAAAATGGTTCTTACTGCACACGAATCCATTGGGATAGATACCCCAGATGATTTACGTCAAGCACAAGAAAAACTTTAAGCTTAATTTATGTTTCGATTAATTGCTCAATTCTTTGCCCTTAAGGTGTTTAAATTTTCTTTAAAAGGAACTTTCCCAAAAGATAAAAAATATGTGATCGCAGTGGTCCCTCATACCAGTAATTGGGATTTTGTGATCGCCATAGGCGTACGCACTTATTTAAAAGAACCCATACATTTTGTGGGAAAAAAAGAGTTATTTACTCCATTGACCTCTTGGTTTTTTAAAGGCTTAGGCGGCATGCCGCTCAACCGAAAGAAAAACGAAAAGGTAGTCGATGCCATCGCTCGAATGTATGGCGAGGAAGAGATTTTTCGCATGGCCATCGCTCCAGAAGGCACCCGTAAAAAAGTAGACAAATGGAAAACAGGCTTCTATTATATCGCCGAAAAAGCTGGCGTACCTATTTTACCGATCGCCTTTGATTGGCAAAATCGTGAGATGGTTTTTCATCCACTATTTACCCCCACGGGAGATAGGGAAAAAGACTTTGTTTATTTAAAATCGCTATTTAAAGGCGTTGTAGGGAAGGTACCTGAATACTCTTAAGCTTAATCGCTGGTGTCCATATTGTGGTAGACGTTTTGTACATCGTCGTCTTCCTCAATTTTCTCTATAAGTTTTTCAACCTCTTCCACTTGTTCATTACTAAGCTTTGTCAAGGTTTGTGGAATGCGTTCAAAACCAGAAGACAAGATGTCAAATTCGCGGTTTTCTAGTTCTTTTTGAATGCTACCAAAGTTTTCAAAAGGGCCATAGAGTAAAATCCCATCTTCATCGGCAAAAACTTCTTCCACCCCAAAATCGATAAACTCAAGCTCTAACTCCTCTGGATCAATCCCTTCTGGATTAATACGAAAATTACAAGTGCGATCAAACATAAATTCTACAGAACCAGAAGTTCCAAGGTTTCCGTTTGCTTTATTAAAATAGCTACGCACATTGGCTACAGTTCGATTGTTGTTATCAGTGGCGGTTTCAACTAAAATAGCGATACCATAAGGGGCATAGCCTTCAAACAAGACTTCTTTATAGTTTTCTGTATTCTTGTCAGAGGCTTTTTTAATGGCGCGCTCGACATTGTCTTTGGGCATGTTAGCTGCCTTAGCATTTTGAATTACCGCACGCAGACGAGCGTTATTATCTGGATCTGGTCCACCTTCTTTAACCGCCATGACAATATCTTTACCAATACGTGTAAAGGTTTTAGCCATCGCTGACCAACGCTTCATTTTTCGTGCTTTTCTAAATTCAAAGGCTCTTCCCATTTGTAGTGTTTTTTTGAAGTGGAACAAAGATAAAAAACTTTAGGAAGTAGCTGAAGCGAATAAGAACTGCCTTAACTATTTCTTCTGGATGGGTAGATTACCCAAAGTTTAACGGGTACAGTTTAATCATTATCGGTTAGCGCGATATGCGAATCGTCGAGGATTTCTTCGCAGCTGGGAAGCAGGTGTGGAGGGAGTTTGTTCTCTTTAGGTAGCACTGCGATATAACGCATATCGTTTGTAGTAAAGACTTGTTTAAACACCATTTTATCCCAACCTCTTTTGGCTGCAAGGCGTTTATGGAAATCATAATGGGTGATTAAATCTTTTGTCCCTAAATGGAAAATCCCCGTTAATTGCTGATTGATGATATAGTGAATTTGCTGGCACAGCTTTCGATCACTATTGAGATTAATGATGGTGTTAGGAAAAACTTCGAAGGGTTCGTTATGTTCTATTTTCTCCTCCATTTCTTTGATTCTAGGAGAATGTAAACCAAAAACCATAGGCAAACGTGCGATGACATATTTACTGGACGCAAGTCGCATAATGTCATTTTCGATTTTAATCTTTAAACGCCCATAAACACTTTCAGACAAGGTTTTGTCAAATTCATAAGAAGGGTAATTGTGAAAGGCATCATAGACATTTGAAGAGGAGAGGAACATCAAACGACAATCAAAATATTTACAGTGTTCAATAAGTTGTTGATGCAGGTCGATTTGATCGTCAAAAGGACCACGAACAGCAGAGATGATCAACTTTGGTTTTACCTTTTTTAAAACCTCATTGACATCTTCCTGGCTATGATCAAAGTGATAAAAGTGTTGGTTCTTTTTGAATTGCTTACTTGAATAATAAGTCGCATAGGTATTGTAATAGGGGCTGAGTTCTCTATAGAGCGCATTTCCGATAAAACCACTACCACCTAAAATTAAAATGCGTTTCAAATTATACTATTTTTGAGGAGTATAAAAGGGTAATTTAACCACCTTAGCGGCAAGGACTTTATTGCGCACTTGTATATGGATAGTTGTTCCATGGGTCGCTTTTTCAGTGGGTATATAGCCTAGGCCAATCGCTTTATTTAAGGAAGGCGATTGTGTTCCAGAGGTAACTTTACCAATGACATCTCCATTTTCTGTAACGATATCATGTCCTGTTCTAGGAATCCCACGATCGATTAATTCAAAGCCCACCAATTTATCTTTTGTTCCTTTTTCTTTCTGTTTACCGATACTTTCTGCGTTGACAAAAGCAGTAGCGGGACGTGTGACCCAGCCTAAACCGGCTGCTATAGGGGAACTGCTGTCATTGATTTCGTTTCCGTATAAACAGTAGCCCATTTCTAAGCGCAGCGTATCTCTTGCCGCTAAACCGATAGCTTGTACTCCAAAGGCTGCTCCCGCCTTAAAAATCGCTTCCCATAGTTGGGCGACCACATCATTCTTACAGTAAATTTCTACTCCGCCAGAACCAGTATAACCCGTTGTTGCGATAATAATATTTTCTAAACCGGCAAAAGTCGTCGTCGTGTGACCATAAAAAGGAAGACTAGCTAAATCGAAGTCGGTTAATGCTTGCATGGCTTCAATGGCTTTTGGGCCTTGAACGGCCAAAAGGGAATAGTCCTCTGATGCGTTGGTAAGTTTTGCCTTAAAACTACTATTAAGAGCGTTTATCCATGCCCAATCTTTATCGATATTGGAAGCATTGACGACTAAAAGGTAGTGTTCTTCGGCTAATTGGTAAACAATTAAATCATCGACAATTCCTCCCTCTTGATTAGGGAAATAATTGTACTGCGCTTTTCCAGGGACAAGCTTAGTAATGTCATTACTACAAGCGTGTTGTAATAAAGCCAGGGCTGCAGGTCCTTCTACAAAAAACTCGCCCATATGTGAAACATCAAAAACACCTAATTTTTCTCTAACACAGTGATGTTCTTCTTTGATACTACTATAACTCACCGGCATTTCAAATCCTCCAAAAGCAACCATTTTTGCTCCCAGAGAATGATGTAATTGATTCAGTTCTGTTTTTTTCATAGCCATTTACTTAAAAGCACTAAATTGGTCGCTAAATTAGCTATTTTAGGACTTCTTTTTTTTGATTAAATACAATACTTATGCACAAATACAGTCTTCTTTTTTACGTTTTATTACTCTTTAATGCCTTTCAATTATTAGGGCAAGCCAAAGTCCCTTCAGATGAATCTTTAGCCTTTCATCAAAGTAGGAGAGATGCTTTAAGGCAAAAATTACCGCCCAATAGTGTTGCAGTTGTTTTTTCAAATCCCACTAGAAATCGTGCAAATGATGTGGACTATGTCTATCACCAAGACCCAAACTTTTTCTATCTAACTGGATGGCGCGAACCTCAATCCGTTTTATTGGTTTACTCTTCAGATCAACAAGATGACAAAGGAACTTTTAAAGAAAAGATTTACATCCAAGAGCGAGATGCGAGTGCAGAACAGTGGAATGGCTACCGTTTAGGAGTAGAAGGTGCTCAAAAAATGGGATTTGACCGAGTAGCTTTACGCAGCGATTTTGTGCAAAATCCGCCTAGTTTCGAAACTTTTGACGAAGTCTTGATTTTTGATTTTCAAAATGATGAACGCGATTTAGCCGGCGATCCCTATGATTTATACCAATTGAAAAAGACCTTTAAGAAGGCCATCAATTTCCCAGCAGATTTTAAACGCGTTCAATATCAAATTCAACAATCTATTCGCACTGCAACGCCAGAAAATTTCGCCCGTTTAAAAAGCTATGTCGAGTGGCAAATAGGAAGAGATGCTTCGCTTTTAGAAGATCCAATTATCAAAGATTTTGTTGCTTTAGAAACCCTTGAAGTGCCTGCAGATCTTAAAATGCAAACCGCCTTTGTGCTAAAAGATTACATCTTTGACGTTGAAAAACTAGAACAAATCATGGGAGACCTTCGCGAAGTAAAAGCCCCTTTTGAGTTAAAACAACTCAAGCGAGCGATAGAGATCTCTGCCATTGGTCAAGTGGAAGTAATGAAAGCCTTACACCCAGAAATGTCTGAAAGAGAAGTGCAGGGGATACATGAATATGTCTTTAAAAAGTACGGTGCTGCTTATGAGGGGTATCCCTCGATTGTGGGAGCAGGAAACAATGCCTGTGTTTTGCACTATATCGAAAACAGTGACAACCCGTCAGAAACAGATTTGATGTTGATGGATTTAGGGGCAGAGTATGAGGGCTATACCGCAGATGTTACCCGTACCTTACCGGTAAAAGGAACCTTTACAGAAGAACAGCGTTTGCTTTATCAAATTGTTTATGATGCACAAGAGGCAGGGATTGCTAAATCTGTCATTGGCGCTACTACTAGAGATGTGACAAAAATTACCCAAGAAGTAGTGACCAAAGGTTTAATGGATTTAGGCATCATCACAGAGGCCAGCGAATTTAGACGCTATTATCCTCACGGTGCAGCACACCATATAGGATTAGATGTTCACGATTTAAGCAATTATGGTCCCTTACCAGAAAATTCAATTATAACTGTAGAGCCGGGGATCTATATCCCTAAGAATAGCCCTTGTGATCCTAAATGGTGGGGTATAGGAATTCGTATTGAAGATGATATCTTGATTACAAATGAAGGGCCGGTCAATCTTTCTGCAGGAGCGCCTAGAGCGTGGGATGAGATTGAAGCTATGATGGCACAGCCCAGTCCGTTAGATAGTTTTAGTTTACCAGAATTGTCGAATTAAGACAGTAAATAAGATTTTAGCTCGGCATAATTTTTAATCCCAATACTTTTCTTCTCTTTGTCGAGAAGGGACTGAATGCGCTCTGGCAAGGGAACTTCCATTTCTAAGGTTTCTTCCACCGTATCTAAAAACTTTACGGGATGTGCGGTTTCTAAAAAGACCCCATATTTTTCTGGATGCTGCTTTAAATAATCTTTTAAGCCTAAATAGCCCACTGCTCCGTGAGGCTCAGCGATATAGCTAGAAGTATTATAGATTTCTTTCATGGCTACACGGGTAGCATCATCTGTAAAGCGATAGCCAGTAAGGTGATCTTTTAATTGGGTAAAACTATTCCCATAAATCTTTTGGATACGCACAAAATTACTAGGATCCCCTACATCCATCGCGTTAGAGATGGTGGGAGTCGTTTTAACGGCAGCATAGTCTCCAGTTTCAAGATAAGTGGGCACGGCATCGTTAATGTTTGTTGCAGCAATAAAATGATCAATGGGTAAGCCCATATTTTGTCCCATCATCCCTGCACAAATGTTCCCAAAGTTTCCACTAGGAACAGAAAATACAAGGGGTTGCTTGCGTTCTGCTAATTGGCGGTAAGCAATAAAGTAATAGAGCATTTGCGGTAACCAGCGTGCCACATTGATCGAATTCGCCGAAGTAAGTTTTCTTGTCGCCGTAATTTCTTTGTCTAGAAAGGCCGTTTTAACCATGTCTTGACAATCGTCAAAAACCCCGTCTACTTCTAGGGCTGTGATATTTTGTCCCAGGGTAGTCAATTGTTGTTCTTGAACTTTACTCACTTTCCCTTTTGGATAAAGAATGACCACATCAATTCCTTCAACGCCTAAAAATCCATTGGCCACGGCTCCACCTGTATCCCCAGAAGTGGCGACAAGGACAGTGACTTTTTGGTCAGATTTTTGGCTATTAAAATAGCCTAAGGATTGCGCCATAAAGCGTGCTCCCACATCTTTAAAGGCTAGGGTAGGACCGTGAAAGAGTTCTAAACTTCCTATGTTTTCTGTCACAGGGACAACCGGAAATTCAAAGTCTAAGGTATTTTTTAAGATCTCTTCTAAAACCGCTTTGGGGATTTCATCCCCTACAAAAGGTGCCATAGCGGTATACGCTATTTCAGGAATACTCAATTGAGGTAATTCCTTTATAAAGGCGGCAGCTAGTTGTGGTATTTCTTCTGGGAAATAAAGACCACGATCTGGTGCAATACCATTGATGACCGCATTAGCAAAGCTTGTTTTTTCTATGGGATTACTTAGACTGTAGTATTTCATTAGGGGGTAATAAGTTGAACACCTTTTTTATTGATAGGAGAAACAAATGTATCGAATTCAATGCCTAGCGGGCTAAAGCTGTCGATCAAAGCTTGTCTTACCTTTTCTGCAGTTGCTTGTCCTTCTGAGAGATTAAAAATTGAGGGTCCAGACCCTGAGATTCCAGAACCTAACGCCCCAGCTGCAATGGCAGCTTCTTTCATTTCTTTAAAATGAGGGATTAGCGCAGAGCGTTCTGGTTCAATTACTACATCGACTAATGAACGCGACATAAGATCATAATCATCCATAAATAAAGCGCTTACAAGTGCAGCGAGGTTACCCCATTGCTGGATTCCTTTTTCTAGAGAGATGGTTCTTTTGAGGACAGAGCGTGCATCAGCTGTGCGCAATTCAATTTTTGGATGTATGATCGTCGCATAAAGCTCTTTTGGAGAGGGGAGTGAAATAACATCTGGTTTTTGTCCACAGCGCACTAGTGTAAATCCTCCTAATAGCGCTGGAGAAACGTTGTCAGCATGAGCTGTTCCACTGGCTAATTCTTCGCCTTTCATGGCAAATTCAATCAATTGATTGCGGGTAAAAGGTTCTCCTAATAAGGCATTAATGCCAAAGACTGCCCCGGCAGAACTTGCGGCACTACTGCCAATCCCACTGCCTGCTTTGATGCCTTTGTAGATTTCGATTTCGAAACCAAAATCACTAGGGTGCTTTTCTAATAAAGCTTCAGCTGCGACTCCGGCTACATTTTCTTTTGTGGCCAAAGGGAGTTTTTGTCCTTCGATCTTTGTAATACGCACCCCGGGTTGTGAGGATTTACGTACAATAATTTCGTCTCCTACCTTATCAAGGCAAAAGCCTAAAACATCAAAGCCGCAAGAAACATTAGCGACTGTAGCGGGAGCAAATACTTTAACAGAATCCATTAGCGTTTTCCTATTCTAATAATGTCTCCAAATATTCCAGAAGCAGTTACATCTGCTCCAGCCCCAGCACCTTTAACGATTAGGGGTTGTTCTTTATAACGATCTGTATAGAACAAGATGATATTGTCACTACCTTCAAGGTTGTAAAAATCATGTCCTTGAGGGATTTCTTGAAGTCCTACACTGGCTTGACCATCTTCAAGTTGCGCCACATATTTAAGACGAGCGTTATTTGTTTTAGCACTTTCTAAAAGTCCATTAAAGTGGGCTTTATGGGCATCAAGAGAATCAAAGAAAGTTTTGTTGTCTGGAGTATCTAAACACTCCTTTGGCAAAAATGGAGCATTGGCAATATCTTCAAGTTCGATATTGAATCCACTTTCACGGGCTAATATTAAAATCTTTCTAGCTACATCGACCCCACTTAAATCAATCTTAGGATCTGGTTCTGTATAGCCTTCTTTCTGTGCTTGAATTACCACCTCCTTAAAAGTGTCGTTTTCTGTGAAGTTATTAAATACAAAATTTAAACTTCCAGAAAGGACGGCTTGGATTTTATGAATACGATCTCCAGAGGCAATTAAATTGCTCAAGGTATCGATTACCGGTAATCCTGCTCCAACATTTGTTTCAAACAAGAAAGGACTGCTGTATTTGCGAGACGTCTTTTTGAGGGTTTGATAATTGGTCAATTGATCTGCACAAGCAATTTTGTTACAGGTTACCACCCCAATGTTGTTTTCGAGGTAGCGTTGGTATTCTGTGGCAATACTTTCGTTTGCAGTATTGTCGACAAAAATACTGTTGCGCAAGTTCAATGCTTTTGCGTGATTAAAGAATTCATCAACATTGCTTTTTGCGCCTTTAGGCAACTCTTCTGACCAAGTGGTTAAATCAACCCCTCCATCGCTTAATAGCATTGTTCTGGAGTTTGCCATGGCCATTACGCGAATGCGTAATTGTAAAATTTCTTCTAAGTATTGTTGCTGTTGATGGATTTGTTCCATTAGCTTACTTCCAACATTCCCTACTCCAATAACAAATAGATTGAGTTGTTTGATGTTTTCTTCAAAGAAGGTTTCATGTAAGCAGTTTAAAGCTTTGTGGGTGTCTTTTTTTGCTATGATAATAGAAATATTTCGTTCTGAAGCGCCTTGTGCAATTGCACGGATATTAACATTATTTACTCCTAAGGTGCTAAACATTTTACCGCTGATCCCTTGATGATTTTTCATGCCATCACCGACTACAGCTAAATTGACCATTTCGTTTTCTACCCGGGCAGGGTCAACTTTGTTTAATGAGATTTCAAAAGCAAACTCTTGGTCGATAATTTCTTTAGCGCGATTAGCGTCTTCTGATCTTAAGCCAATACAGATCGAGTGCTCTGATGAAGCCTGGGTAATCATGATGACATTGATCCCCTCTATGGATAAGGCTTCAAATAGGCGTTTTGAAAAACCGGGAATTCCTACCATTCCGCTTCCTTCAAGACTTACCAGTGAAACATTATCGATATGGCTAATTCCTTTGACAACTTGAGCGTCAATTGCGCTTTTTGTTTTAGTGATTAAAGTGCCTGGGTCATTCGCTGCAAAGGTATTTTTAATGTAGACAGGGATATTCTTTTCTACTAAAGGTTGTAGGGTAGGTGGGTAAATTACTTTTGCACCGAAGTGTGATAACTCCATCGCTTCTAAATAGCTCAATTGAGGGATAGGGGTAGCTTGAGCCACAATTTTAGGATGAGCGGTAAACATACCACTAACATCTGTCCATATTTCGAGGCTACTCGCTTCTAGAATATTCGCTAGAATTGCTGCGGTGAAATCTGATCCTCCACGACCAAGTGTAGTGTTTTCACCTTTGCTGTTTTTAGCAACAAAACCGGGAACTAAGGTCACTTTAGCAGAAGAAGCGCTGAAAAGCGTCTTTACATTTTTGCTGGTGTTTTCCCATTGAATAATTGGACGGTTGTTTTGAAGATTCGTCTCAATTAAATCACGCCCGTCAATCAAACGAACATCAATATTGTTTTCTTTAAAGATGGCTGCAATGATGGTGCTGGATAAATGTTCTCCAAAACTCGCAACTTTATCTGCCGCTTTTGGGGTGATTTCTTGAAGCATTGCAATGCCTTCTAAAAGTGTTTCTAGTCGATTGAGTTCAACTTTTACAAAGCTAATAAGACTGCTTTGACTTTTCGTAGGGATATAGCCTTTGATGACTTCTAGATGACGCTCTTCTAATTCTTTGTACAAAGCGGAAAAACTGTTGTCGTTTTGCGCTGCTCTATTCATTGCATTTAGCAATAAATCTGTTACTCCGCCTAAGGCTGAGACAACAACGGTGCATTGTTGTTCTTGTTGAACAATTGAGAGCACATTTTTTATACTAGAAGAATTGGCGACGGATGTTCCGCCAAATTTTAAAACTTTCATGTTTTAGTGGAGTTTTTTCCAAAAAGGGGAGTTGAGATTGATTTTTTTTAACACGCGAGTAGAGATTTTAATACCCCCAAGGGGTACAAAAAGTTTGCGTATTCAATTCGTTTGTATTCATTAGGATGAACATATCAATCAATTTTGCACAAAAATAGGTTAAAAGCTTTATACTTTCAAGGTGAACAAAAAAAAACTCCCCAGTTTTAACTGAGGAGTAATGATTTAAGCATTTTTAAGATCGAGTTGAAGCTTTTCTGCCTTTCCATCCCAATCTAGTTTGATATTATCGCCCTCTTTTAGGTTGTTTGAAACAATCTCTTCGGCGATAATATCCTCTACATAGCGTTGCAAGGCTCTTGAGAGCGGTCTTGCACCATATTGTTTGTCATAACCTTTCTCACCGATGAATTCTTTGGCTTTCTTAGAAAGACTTAATGTATAGCCTAATTTAGTGATACGTTGATCAAGTTTTTTAAGCTCAATATCAACAATTTTCATGAGATCTTCTTTTTCAAGGGCATTGAAAATGACAATATCATCTACACGATTAAGGAATTCTGGCGCAAAGGTTTTCTTTAGTGCGCTTTGAATGACACCTTTTTCAATTTCCTCGGATTGATTTTTTTGCGCTGAAGTGCTAAAACCAACACCAGTTCCAAAATCTTTTAACTGACGTGCACCAATGTTAGAGGTCATTATGATAATGGTGTTCTGGAAATTGATTTTTCGTCCTAAACTATCTGTTAAAAAACCATCATCAAGCACCTGCAGCATCATGTTAAATACATCTGGGTGTGCTTTTTCGACTTCGTCTAAAAGGATAACAGAGTAGGGCTTTCTTCTTACCTTTTCACTCAACTGTCCACCTTCTTCATAGCCCACATAGCCTGGAGGTGCTCCAATTAAACGAGAGATGGCGAATTTTTCCATGTACTCGCTCATGTCGATGCGAATCAAGTTTTCTTCAGAGTCAAACATCTCTTTCGCTAATATTTTAGCTAATTGTGTTTTACCGACTCCAGTTTGCCCTAAGAAAATAAACGATCCTATGGGTTTATCAGGTGCTTTTAATCCCGCGCGATTGCGTTGAATCGATTTCACTACTTTTTCTACCGCTTCTTGTTGCCCAATGAGGCTGTTACCTATAATGTTAGAAAGATTAGAAAGCTTGTTCTTTTCTGTACTGACAATTTTTTGAACTGGAATCCCCGTAATCATAGAAACAACATCTGCGATATGCGTTTCTGTCACCTCAATACGGTTTAATTTAGATTCTTCTTCCCATTTTTCTTGGGCAGTGATAAGGTTGCGTTCTACGCGTTTTTCATCGTCGCGTAGTTTTGCTGCCTCCTCATATTTTTGCTTGAGAACAACGCTGTTTTTGTTTTGTCGAACTTGTTCTAGCTCTTCTTCAAGATCAATAACTTCTTGTGGAACATTCATGTTCTTAATGTGCACACGCGAACCAGCTTCGTCAAGGGCATCAATAGCTTTGTCTGGAAGAAAGCGATCAGAAACATAGCGAGAAGTCAATTCAACACAAGCAACCAATGCATCATGCGTGTAGGTTACATTGTGGTGATTTTCATATTTTTCTTTAATGTTTTCAAGAATCTCGATGGTTTCTTCTTCAGAAGTTTGTTCGATAATTACTTTTTGAAAACGTCTTTCAAGGGCACCATCTTTTTCGATGTTTTGACGGTATTCGTCAAGGGTAGTGGCACCGATACATTGAATTTCTCCTCTTGCAAGTGCAGGCTTAAACATATTTGAAGCGTCTAAACTTCCTGTCGCTCCACCAGCACCAACGATGGTGTGTATTTCGTCTATAAAGAGAATAATATCATCATTCTTTTCTAGTTCGTTCATGACCGCTTTCATGCGTTCTTCAAACTGTCCACGGTATTTTGTTCCCGCAACTAGGCTGGCTAAATCAAGTGAAATCACTCTTTTGCCATAAAGCACCCTAGAAACTTTCTTTTGAACGATACGCAAAGCAAGTCCTTCTGCAATGGCAGATTTACCTACACCGGGTTCTCCAATTAAAAGTGGGTTATTTTTCTTTCGTCTACTCAAAATTTGAGAAACACGTTCAATTTCTTTTTCTCTTCCTACAACAGGATCTAACTTGTCTTGAGTCGCTAAAGCTGTAATGTCTTTCCCAAAATTATCTAAGACAGGAGTCTTTGATTTTTTTGATTTAGCGGGTTCTGATGTGGGTACAAAAGGATTTTGCTTATCTCCAGCATCTTCTTCCTCTTTTTCATCCGAAAAGGAAGAACTGGTTAGATCTAAATAGTCAGAGTCGTTCGTTAGCATGGCTTTAAACTGTTCTTTTACTAGATCATAGTTGACATTTAACTTCCCTAATAATTTAGTCGTAGGGTCATTTTCGTTACGTAAAATGCAAAGCAATAAATGAACCGTATCGATCAAATCGCTTTGAAATAATTTCGCTTCTAGAAAAGTTGTTTTAAGCGCTCTTTCTGCTTGTCTTGTTAAGTGTAAGTTGCGTTTAGTATTTTCTAAACTGTTATTGTCAAGCAAAGCGGGATTTAGAATTTCCACCTTTCGGCGTAAATTTTCTAAGTCTACTTCTATGGCATTAAGAATCGTAATGGCTTTACCACCCCCGTCTCTTAAAATACCTAGCATTAGATGTTCTGTCCCAATATAGTCATGACCCAAACGTAGGGCTTCTTCTTTGCTGAAAGAAATAACGTCTTTAACACGTGGAGAAAAGTTATCGTCCATTTTTCTTAGTTTTTTATCTTCTTCATCTACCCAAACATCATTCCAAATCGTTTGAATCTTATTGTAAATAGACAAAAAAATCTCCTAAAATCAAAGGTATAGCCGTTAAAATTTAGACATTATTTATTCTAAATTATATGTTAATAAATCACAAAGAAATTCTTTGTCAACATAAGGTAAATGGGCATTAAATATTTATTTTAGCCTAAATACTTAAAGACCAAATTTAGTTATGGCTGAAGGAGAAAAACTCATCCCTATCAACATTGAGGATGAAATGAAATCGGCATACATTGATTATTCAATGTCTGTCATTGTGTCACGTGCTTTACCTGATGTACGTGATGGATTAAAACCAGTACATCGCCGGGTTTTATACGGAATGCATGAGTTGGGAATTCGTTCTACAACTGCATACAAAAAGTCTGCTCGTATTGTTGGGGAGGTATTAGGTAAATATCACCCACATGGAGACACCTCTGTCTACGACACCATGGTTCGTATGGCACAAGAGTGGAGTTTGCGTTACTTGCTTGTAGACGGTCAGGGGAACTTTGGTTCTGTCGATGGAGATAGTCCAGCAGCAATGCGTTATACAGAGGCAAGAATGCGTAAAATGTCTGAAGACCTTTTAGCAGATATTGATAAAGACACAGTTGATCATCAACTCAATTTTGATGATACTCTTAAAGAACCAACAGTACTTCCTACAAGAGTTCCTAATCTATTGATTAATGGTGCCTCTGGGATCGCTGTGGGAATGGCAACGAATATGCCACCGCACAACTTGACTGAAGTTATTGATGGAACAATTAGCTATATCGACAATAGTGACATCACCATTGATGAGCTAATGCAACATATAAAAGCACCAGATTTTCCAACTGGAGGTACAATCTACGGCTATGATGGCGTTAAAGAAGCTTTTCATACAGGAAGAGGTCGTGTCGTGTTGCGAGCAAAAGCAAACATTGAAGAAGTCAATGGTCGGGAATGCATTATCGTAGATGAGATTCCTTACCAAGTCAATAAGGCGGAAATGATTCGCAAGACGGCTGAATTAATCAACGATAAAAAAATCGAAGGGATTTCTAATATTCGCGATGAATCTGACCGAAAAGGGATGCGAATCGTTTATATCCTCAAGCGAGACGCGATCCCAAACATCGTCTTAAATAAATTATACAAATACACTCAACTACAATCTTCGTTTAGCGTTAATAACATTGCCCTTGTTAAGGGTAGACCAGAAATGTTAAACCTTAAAGATTTGATACATCATTTTGTTGAGCACCGTCATGATGTGGTGGTTCGAAGAACCAAATTTGAATTGCGTAAAGCCGAAGAGCGCGCGCACATTCTAGAAGGTTTGATCATCGCTTCTGATAATATTGACGAAGTAATCGCATTAATTCGATCTTCTTCTAATGCAGATGAAGCCCGTAACAAGCTTATCGAAAAATTTGAATTAACAGAAATTCAAGCAAAAGCCATTGTAGAAATGCGCTTGCGTCAATTAACCGGACTAGAGCAAGATAAATTGCGAGGGGAATATGACGAATTAGTTAAAACCATCGCAGACTTAAAAGATATCCTCGACAAAAAAGACCGTCGTATGAATATCATTAAGGAGGAGCT
>CBFHRA010000009.1:0-80716 GCA_965658115.1 Candidatus Arcticimaribacter sp.
CACATTTGCGCCGATGGTACTGCCTAACGGTGGGAGAGTAGGTCGTCGCCTTCTTCAAACCCTCTACAGTAATGTAGAGGGTTTTTTTATGCAGTAAAGGGAAGGGAACAGCTATGGTCTGCTAATGGATGAGTTAATTTAGCGTTGTTGTGTTTTCGTGTTTTATTATTCTTTTCTTTTTTGTTCGTGTCGTCTTTGTAAGCTCTTTTGCAATTTTGGGTGGTGCGATGGCCTTGCGGGAATAGCAAATGTGTATGACTTGAGCGTTGATCAATCTCCTATAATTATTGATTTTAACTCGTCTTTACTTGGAAGAACAGTTTTGTATTTACTTGCAAAAATTTGTTTGTTGTCTTCAGGTAAGGTGTACTCAACGACTGATTTACTTTTGTTTTTGCAAAGCACTATTCCAATGGTCTTATTTTCGTCTTCGAGTTTTATCTCCCTGTCGTAATAGTTAACGTACATCTGCATTTGTCCAATGTCTTGGTGCTTTATTTCTCCAATTTTCAAGTCAATGAGAACAAAAGATTTGAGAATACGATTGTAGAATACTAAATCGACTCTAAATTGCTTGTCGTCAAATGTAATACGTTTCTGTCTTGCAACGAATGTGAAGCCATTACCGAGCTCTAGTAAAAAGTGTTCGAGTTTGTTTATTAGTTCTTCTTCAAGTTGGCTTTCTGAGTAAGCGGATTTCTCAGGCAGTCCAATAAATTCAAGAATGTATGGGTCTTTGATAGAGTCCTTTGGCTCTTGGAGTACAAGTCCTTTTTCTGATAGTTCTTTTAGTTTGTCTTTGTCTCTGCTTTTGGCAAGTCTGGTGTAGAGCGCTGAATCATATTGTCTTTGGAGTTCCCTGACACTCCAATTGTTTTTTGCTGATTCGATTTCATAGAACGAACGCTCAGCTTCAT
The DNA here is from genome assembly GCA_965658115.1 of Candidatus Arcticimaribacter sp. Taxonomy (GTDB): domain Bacteria; phylum Bacteroidota; class Bacteroidia; order Flavobacteriales; family Flavobacteriaceae; genus Arcticimaribacter. The sequence continues at coordinate 918 of CBFHRA010000009.1, forward strand.
CGTCAATTCTCATAAGTGTTAAGTAATGAGACCAACTCAATTTGAATTCGTCAGACAGTGTCTGACCTTTTTGTTCAGAGTCGTCAGACAGCGTCTGACCTTTTGAGTAGGAAAGGTAAAATTGACGCATTTGCTTGAGGTTAGTACTTGAAAAACCTTTCCCAAATTCCTTTGTCAAGGTATTGGATAATTCGTCAATTAGTTCCTTTCCGTATTCAGCTCTTTCTTTTCCATTCTGCTGTTCTTCAACTATCATTCTGCCAATTTCAAAATAGGCGAGAACCATTGTTTGGTTAACTGCTCCAACAACACTTTGACGAGCATTTTTAAGTAACTCGACTATTTGAGCGTGAAAACCTCTATGTGAAATCTTGTTTTTCATTTCTTAATCATATCTCCCCCTGGCACACGTCTGCGACGCGTGACTCATCTTCAGGAAAATTAGTATTGAAAAGGAATGCAGTTTTGTGTGTCATGAGTAGGTTTCAATTTGGGGATTTAAACATTTAATTTATTAAAATAGATACTTGACAGAGATGCGTGCTAGGGGCAGTTTTCATGTAGGAAAGAGAAGGATAAGTAATCCTTATATAAGATAAGATACGCGAAACAGATGCTTATTTAAGGGTGATTTTTCTAAACATATTGTTAGCTTTTTTTGTTTTTTTTGAGCTCAAAAATATGGCTTGAAATCTTAATTGTTGGTTGAAATTCATTAAAGCTTGTTGCCCTTATACGTCTTTCAATTTCCTCATTCTGCATAGTAGAATCGATCACACATAACTGATTAAAATCTTTTCTACTAAAAGGCTTTCTTGTCCATACTTCACTAGACGATGGAAGAGGTTTGTCTTTTATAATTCCACCAATTATTTCGTAAAATAGAACCAATTGAAAATCATATGTTCTTGAAAGAAGTGAACTAACATCATCATTTTGAAATACGTTAAAACGTTTTACGGTAATAATTTTTCCTGTGTCTACTTTTGTTGACATATGGTGACATGTAACACCGTATTCTAATGCACCCTCATACAGTGCAAAGTTATTGCATCCAATACCTGGATAGTGTGGGGAAGCTGGATGGAAATTGATTGCCGCAATTTTTGCTTTATTTATAAGATACTCTGGTATTATCCATCTAGATAAGTATGAGATTATATATTCTCCATCCCACCATTTAATGTCATCTGGAAGCGGGTCACCCCATTCACCTAAATATACTGTAACATCTTCAAAATTATTTTTAATGAAGTCAACTGCCTTGGAACAATGCTCATCTTTCTTTTTCCCAAGAAATAATATTTTTTTCGTTTGTATATTAATTACTTCTTTCATGTATTAATCATTTTTTAATCTTACTTTATATATTAGAAATTCAACATATTTTTTTAGAAAGTATGTACTGTTTTCATAGGATAACTTATTCTTCTGGCGCGCGTCTGCGACGCATAACCCATCTTCAGGAAAATTAGTATTGAAAAGGAGTGCAGTTTTGTGTATCATAAGTAGGTTTCAATTTGGAGATTTAAACATTTAATTAATTAAAATAGATACGCGACAAAGACGTGTACTACTTCGAAGCTATCCAGCTGATAGTAATAATAAAATTGCCTAAAAGCAAAAACAGTCGCTTAAAGCAATCTATTATTCCCCAAAAAGTCCTGTAGTGAAAGCCAGGGGGTAGGTTAATCTGTAGTAGAACAGTTTGGGACAGTTCATTTCAAATGTAGTAAATTCTGTGGAAATGGTATTGTGTAGTGTTGATACTCCTAAGCATTCAGTCAAGAGGGAGATAGCGAAGGCTTAAGTTGACCATCGATTCGCCTTCCATTGTTGTTGTTCTTTTGGCGTTAGGAAGGTCCAAGCCACAATCCTAGTGGCTTTATTCCCGGTACCCATGGGGAGGGTTTTTACGGCGGTGGCTTTGGCTTTTTTTATGGCAGCATAAATGGCTTTTAGATGCTCTTTTTTTGCGACCAAGCTGGTGAACCAAAAACAGTTTTGGGCTTGTTGTTTACTCTCTGCGATCATGTTTTGGAGGAAGCCTAACTCACCGCCTTCACAAATCAGTTCGTTGCTTACGCCGGCGAAGTTAAGGGTGGTTTTCCCTGTCTTTTTGCCTGTCAGATTGCGCAATTTTCTTTGGGTACCTTTTAAAGCCTCTTTTTTAGAAGCGTGAAAAGGAGGGTTGCACATGCTAAAGTCGATGCTTTCGCCTTGACGCAGTATACCCGTGAAGATCTTCTTTTTGTCGCTTTGTAAACGGCAGTCTATTTTATTTTTTAAGCTGGGGTTCTCTTGGGCGATTTTTGTGGCAACCGCGACGGACTTAGGGTCAATGTCTGAACCTATAAAGTGCCATTGATATTCTATTACCCCCAGGATGGGGTAGATGCAACTGGCGCCTACACCTACATCTAAGCCTTTTATTTTTGCCCCTGGGGGGCGTTTCCCAGCATTGCTTTGGGTCAATAGATCTGCTAAAACATGGAGGTAATCTGCTCTTCCCGGGATGGGTGGGCAAAGATTTGCATCGGGGAAATCCCAATATTGTATATTATAGTAGTGATAAAGGATGGCCTGATTAAGGCATTTCACCGCTGCAGGATCTGAAAAGTTCACAGATTCATTCCCGTATTGATTAGGGCGGATGTGTTGCGCTAGCGCTGGATGGGTGATTTTTAATGCCGATAAATCATAGGGCATTCTGTTTCTGTTTCGGGGATGTAAGGAGGTTTTCACCTCTTGTCGTTTTTCAGTGAGCATGTGCAATCCGTTCAAGTGTTTTCACCCTATGGATAGGGTGCAAGCACCCCAAAGATAGGGATAATATCACAGGGGGTTTTAATGGAGCAATGCGCCTTAATTAGAGGTCAAAGAGGTACTGGAATTTGAGGTAGAGTTGAGCGTTGTCTACCGAGAAGTGTCGGTATCTTTCTGATCGCGAATAGCCATTAGTGCCACCCACATAAAAGATGGTAAAAGGGCTGGGGTTCCACTTTAAGAGGGGTTGAACAAAGAAGCCTTGATCAAAATCGTTGTATTCTCCGATTAAGCGAAAAGATAAATCTTGATTGAATTGATAATTGATGTTTACCCTAGCGATATAGCCCTTGAAGTCGAGCAGCTCTTCGCCTTTTACCCGAAATTGAGAATAGCGTACGCTTTCGCTAATTCTAAGTTTAGGGGTGATTTGAAAGGTGTTGAAGTTCCCCAAAAAGAAGCTGTTGCCCACCCCAGGCATCTCTTCGTCATAGCGAATGGATTCTGAAAAGGAAAGGAATACGCCTAGACGAATGCTTTCAGAAGGATTATAACTATTCCAGGCACTTACTTCAGTGAGGTTTTTCCCGATAAAGCCAGCGAACTCTTCGTTGACGATGTGAATCAAATTAAAGTTGGTTTGAAAGTTACCTCGCCATTGAATTCTAGTATTGCTAAAGACATCAAAATACTTTCTTAAGCGATTGTAATTGAAGGTTAATTCTGACCCCACATTAACATTTAACTGTTGTATAAGTCCTTCTTTATCTTCAGGATAATAGGTGTAATTATGGCTGAATTCCATATTGCGAATGCTGTTCTGGGTGACAAAGCCTAAGGGGGTTTCGTAGTGGGGAGAATAATGCAAATAGTAAAACGCTGTATTCCAATTGCGGGTGTTGCGCTCTAGCGAAAAAAGAAAGGCGTTTCCTTGCTTTTTTTCTCCGTCTAGGGCGATGGTCTTGCCTCTAATTTGATCTTCGCTGTCAATCCAATCTTTCACCGGTTCTTTGATTAAACTGCTGTTAAGTTCAAAGTTAAGGGTGTATAGTTCTTTAAATCGCAAGAGTCCATTGAGGCCTACAACATGTCCATTTCCGCCATCTTCAAAGAGGCGATTCGTGGAGAGTAGTCCAATGTAAGCGCCTTTGTCAAAGGTGCGTTGATAACTAAAAATATTCGAAAAGGCTTTGCCGCCTTCTCCGCTATAAGATGCGTTTTCTCCAGCGACTAAATAGGGGGAAGCTTGGTCATAAGCCGCTAGCCAATAGACCCGTTGTTTGTCCCCTTGATGGATCAATTTAGTCGATGCGAGGGGATCGTTAATGGTTCTGGTGTAAACGGTGTTTAGATTAGAGTTTATGATTTCGTTTCCTTCATTAAAATAAGGTCTGCGTTCTGGAAAGAAAAGCGCAAAGGTAGTATTTGCATTGACCTGAGAAACATCTGCTTCTACCTGAGAAAAATCTGGATTTAAGGCAAATTCAAAAGAGGTGACGCTGTTTAAATCAAAGAGACCACTTAATCCCACATTAGCGATTGGTTTCCCATAGTCGATATTTCCGCTTACATCTTCATCAGATAAGCCCGCAAAAACATAGGGCAGGAGATTGACTCGGTTTTTAGCTTCCACACCTTTTAAAATGATTTCGTCTGGAGTTTGACAGACTAAGCAGGGATTGTTTCTATCGATGGGAAAGTTAATGCTCTGGCTACGGGTGTTGTCTGTAAAGGTATTTCGCGCAAACACAACCTTCCAGCGCATTTCTTCTGCGGGTTTGAATTGTAAATTGGCAAAAGGGATTTTTAATTCTACTTGGTAATTGTCTTGGTGCTTACTCGCTTTGGATTCAAAATTGACATCATAGTTGTCATCCCCGCCGTTTGAGAGGACTTTAACATCGATTTGGTTGCCTTCTGGGTTTGCCCCTAGCGCAATCATATAGCGTCCATCTCCATAAGCATCAAAGCCAAAGAGGACATTGTCATCTCTAAATCCTTCATCTCTATTGCGAATAGAAGACCTTAGGTTCTTCATGTCTGCATAGGCGATAAAACCGATGTATAAATCTGTTTTGGTGTATTTGATATAGGCTTTTGTCTTGTGTGGGGGCGGAGTGTTATCGCCGGGATCCACTTCATAGTCAAGGCTGAAATTTTGGGCATCTTGCCATTCTTGCTCTTCTACATTACCGTCTAATACAGGAGCCGTATTCTGTGCGTAAATAAGAGAAGAACTAAAGAAGATAAGAATTTGGAGGAATGTCTTCATTAAAATGTATTATACTGTTATGACGAAATACTTTAAGCTTTGTTACAGTTCATATTGTTAAATTTCTGCTTAGCTTTAAAAGAAAAATGGGCATGTTTGATCACCTTCCCTTAGAAGAAAAATGGAATGTCTATACTCATGGTTTTGGGGCGATTGCGAGTTTAGTTGGTATCCTCTGGATTTTTTCCACTCCTAGCCCTTTGGAGTTTTGGACAAGTGTAGGTGTTTTTGTCTATGGCTTTTCCATGGTGTTTTTGTTTTCTGCTTCTTCTATTTATCACGGCGTAAAATTGAAGCACCAAGCCTTTTGGCAAAAGATTGATCATATTGGGATTTATCTATTGATTGCGGGGAGTTATACTCCGGTTACCTTAACCATCTTAAAGGATAGTTCTGGTTATTATTTATTAGCGGGGGTATGGACCATTGCTTTGATTGGGACTATTTATAAGCTTTTCTTTATCGGTCGTTTTAAAAACCTTTCTCTTTTCCTTTATTTAGGGATGGGGTGGCTGGTGGTTTTTGACATCCAAAATGTAATGGCAGTGTTTCCTGAACAAGCTTTTATTTACCTCGCTCTGGGGGGATTTTTCTATACTGCCGGTACGATCTTTTATCGCTGGGAGAAACTTTATTTTCATCATGTGATTTGGCATGTATTTGTTTTGGCAGGGGCTGCCTCCCACTTTATGATGGTTAAAGAATTGGTCTTGTAAAATGAAACGATTGAAGCGCTTTTTTCTTTGGTTTAACCTAGTAGGTTTTCTCTTGTTAATCCTCATTTTATGGGGAAGTAGGTCGATGGAAAAGCGCGATGATTTCTCTGATTTTAAGATTGCTTTTCAGCAAAAGAAACTTCCGATTGAAGAATATCGTTACACACTTGATGATGGGGTAATGTACTATGTAAGCATTGGGGATAAAAGTCTGCCCGTCCTCTTGTTAATTCACGGCTCTCCGGGGGATTGGACCGCCTGGAAAGATTTGATTCTTACCACCGATTTAGCGCAACATTATCAATTGATTATACCCGACCGACCGGGCTATCAATCTTCGACTACGATGGGAGGGGGCTTAGCGATTCAAAGTAGTGCTTTGGCGCCTTTAATGGAACAACATTGTCAACCTTGTATCGTTACGGGGCATTCTTTTGGCGGAGCCTTAGCCTTACAATTAGCCGTAGATTATCCAGAAAATGTTGCTGCTGTTGTTTCCCTTGCTGGGACCATTGCCGCCCCTTTTCAAGCTCCTAAATGGTACAACGACTGGGCAGAGCATCAATGGTTGCAACAATTCCTTACTGAAGGTTTTCTCGCGAGTAATCGAGAAATGATGTTGCTTTCAAAAGATCTTTATGCCTTAACGGCAAAATTAAAGGGGCTGGATTTACCAATTTATCTGCTTCAGGGCGGGAAGGATATTTTAGTAAATCCGGGCTCTCCTTTTTATTTATTAGATCAGTTTAATAGGGTTAATTTAAGGTTTAATAGTCAATGGGATCATTTTATCATTTGGACTGAAATGGAAGAAGTATCCAGCTTTATTCAAAGGGTTAATCCTTGAAATAAACATCACCTCTTCCTGTAATACTTTTGTAGAGTGATGGCATTCCCTTAGACACGACATTTGCATCGCCTTTTATTACAACATGTAGTTTTTTAATGGCATTAACTTCGCAGTACCCTTTTCCTAGTATGTTGACGTCTACGTTTTTAGCCGGGACATTATAGCCATTAAAGCGTCCATCTCCCTCTATATTTACTTGAAGACTGTCAATTTCTTCTAAAGGAGTATTTGCCTTGATGGTGGCATCTTCTCTCAATAGCATAAAGAATTTGCGCATCCCTTGAAATCGATTGATTTCTAAAAAGCTCTTTTTGCTCAAGTTGATGTTTAAATCATCTTGATTGACAAAATCTTTGATGGTGACTTTACTTTCTGCATCAATAAAGAGATCTTTGATTTTTGGTGCAGTGATTTCTATCTTAAGCTGGGCTTTGTTTTCACAAAAAGGAAAACGATTAGAGATGCTTAAGGTCTCATAATTTACGTAGTTGTTAAGAGAATCTAGATAACGTGGGTTTCCCGTAATTTCAATTTGATGATTTTTACCTTGTTTAAAGGTATATTCACCTGGGGCAAAAGTTTCAATTTGAGTAAAGTGATCTAACGGATACACTTTAGTAACTATTTCATCGGTTAAATAGAAACATTCATCATACTCTTCTGTACAACTAACAAGATTGATTAAAGTAAGCATTAAAATCGCAGGAATAAAACGTGGGTTTATAGTGGGTATCATCATAATTAAAAATTTAGTTATTGAAATACTCGTTTAAAAACCTTGTTTACTTGCTATAAAAAAAGAACCCCTAAGAAGTAGTTTCGTAGGAGTTCTTTGGAAAAAAATAAGTAGCGTAGGTTAAACTCAATTATTAAACTATAAGTATTTTCTTGGTGTAAAGATGCGTCAAGCCTACCCAAAGTCTACTATAGGGTGTATTAAGTGGTGTAGTCCATTCAATAAACGGTAGGTATTATGTAATAAGTGGTAAAATGCTTAAAAAATGGCCGCCATTCCAATGCCTAGTAGGATGGTCAAGAACTTTTGTAAGTTGAAGTTGTGCCCTTCAGAGCTTTCAAAAAGGATAGTGGTAGAGATATGAAACAATATCCCCACGACAAAAGGTTCAACAACACTATGGGTAAATTGTGTGTCAGTGAAAGAGGTAACATAACTGCCCAGCGGACTCATTAAGGCAAAGACACATAGCGCCCCAATTTTTAAAACAACAGCAGTATTTGATTGAAGCAGTAGTGCCCCGATGACTAAGCCAATAGGAATTTTGTGTACGCTTACTCCCCATAACAAAGCAGGTTGCAGTCCCAGTGGCATTCCCTCAAGAAAAGCATGGATGCATAAACTGATGAGAATTAGCCAAGGAAATTTAGTCGAATGATGATGGGTATGACCGTGTTCGGCTCCTTTAGATAAAAACTCTAAAAGAATTTGAAAAAGGATCCCGCCTAGGATCCAAAAGCCGGTTGTTTTGGCGCCAGCCTCATAAACCTGTGGCAGCATTTCTAAAATTAATATCGACAGTAAGAAGGATCCGCTAAAGGCTAGGATGAGTTTCATCCCCTTTGGCGTTTTTGGCTTAAAGTAAAAAGCGATACCAGCACCTATGAAAACAGCAAGAAAGGGCAAGAGGAAAGCGAAAATCATTTTTAGTGGTTTCTTGGCTAAAGCAAGTTTGATTGGCTAAAATTAAACTATTTTTGACGGAAGAAACTCACCCATGAGCGCAAATTTTAAGATGTTAGCCAAAACCTTTTACGGTTTTGAAGATTTATTGGAAAACGAATTGAAGCAACTTGGTGCCCAAGAGGTCGAAAAAGGGAATAGGGTAGTACATTTTAAAGGCGATAAAGGCTTTATGTATAAAGCCAATTTGAGTTTGCGCACTGCCTTGAAAATTTTGGTTCCCATCTATCATTCCCGCATCAATAGCGAGCACGACTTGTATCAAGCGGCCTATGATTATCCTTGGGAAAATCACTTTTCAGTCAATGAAACTATTGCGATTGACAGTGTTGTTTTTGGTGAAACCTTTACCCATTCCCTCTATGTTTCACAAAAAGTTAAAGATGCCATTGCCGATAGTTTTCGTGCCAAAACAGGGCAACGTCCTTCTGTTAATTTAAAGTATCCAGATGTGCGGATCAATGTTCACATCGATCAAGATCAGTGCAGTTTTTCCCTAGATAGTTCTGGCGCTTCTTTACACCACCGCGGTTATCGAACGGCGACCAATATTGCTCCGCTAAACGAGGTGCTCGCAGCAGGGCTAATTTTACTCTCTGGGTGGGATCAGCGCACCGACTTTTTAGACCCCATGTGTGGGAGTGGAACGATCCCTATCGAAGCAGCTATGATGAGTTGTAAAATCCCCGCCAATATCAACCGCAAAGAGTTTGCCTTTGAAAAATGGGCCGATTGGGACGAAGACTTATATCTAACGATTGAAGAAAGTCAGCTAAATAAAATTCAAGGTCTAGCTGGAACCATTAGCGGTTTTGACAAAGCACCTTCTGCAGTCGCTAAAGCTATAGACAATGTCCGCAATGCTAATCTTGAAGAATTTGTGTCGATCGAGAAAGACAATTTTTTCTTTACCCAAAAAGAGCAAGAAGGGCCTTTACATATCGTGACAAATCCCCCTTATGGTGAACGTTTAGAAGGTGACATCAATGCCCTTTACGGCAGTTTTGGAGATACTTTAAAACAGCATTATACCAATACGCAAGCTTGGATGATTACCTCTAATTTAGAGGCGATGAAGCATGTTGGCTTAAGGCCTTCGCGTAAAATCAAATTGTTCAACGGGAAATTAGAGTCGCGTTTATTGCACTTTAATATCTATCCTGGGACAAAGAAAATACACAAACTTAATTCTTCTGACTCATGAAAAAAGAAACCATAGCACTCTGTCTTAATTTTGTCTGTTTTGCAGGTTTTTTCTTGTTCTTTAAAAATGGAATTGGGTCTCTTGTCCCCATGTCTTATGTACCCTTAGTTGCATTATCAGCCTTGTTTACTGCTATTGCAAGTCCTAAGTTTTTAGTGAATGAAGGAAAACTCTACATGAAAATCCCTTTTGTAAAAAAACCAATTGGTTTTTAGTCTACCTTCTTTTTAAATCGAAAGGGGAAAGCATAGGTTAGGGTATAGTTAAAGCTACCGCCAAATTTATTGTCGTCTGTAATCCGATTAAACCCAGGGGCATATAGGTTCCCAAAATCTTGTGGTTGTTTATTGCTCAATAAGCCATGCATTCTCAAACTTAGCCCAGCATAAAAGTTAGGGAGGAGTTGCACTTTTGTTCCAAAGAGTAATTCAAACCAACCGGTACTCAATTGTTCTCTTTCTCCTGTTAAATATCCTTCGCTTGTAGGAACAGGAATATACTGTGACAAAGCATATAGGGTATAATTGTTTACCGTGTGGGTATGGAGACTTCTTGCTAGTCTAAATCCTATAAATAGAGAATTGTTCATTCCTTTCCAGTTGTTGAAAAAGTTATAATCTACCCCAGCTTTAATATAGGATCCTTTAGTGGTAAAATTTATTTGTTCAGACTGTTGGGTTCTTTTTTCAGAGCCTACTTCTGCAGCGACAAATAGTCGCTTGCTTAATTTCAAGTCACCCACTATTTCAAGTCCTTGGTAGCCGTCTTCAAATTGAGTGCGGGCTGGTTTTATCATGTCCAGTCCAACCCTTAAGGCATAGGTGCGGGGAGCTTTATCTTCTTTGGCTTTGCCTTCTTCTTGCGAAAAAGCAAACAATGACCATAAAAGACTAATGGTAAATAGCCAAATGTGCTTGCTCTTCATTTCGAATGGTGTCTAATACCACAGTTGAATTTACATACCAGGTCTGTGATCCTATGGTGGTGATGGCAGGATTGCTTAAGACATATTCTGCACTATAACCACAGGCGCGACGGCTGTAAGTATCTCTTCTGTTAGTGTGATTAAATTGTAAGGTATCTGCAATGGTTAAACTCGCTGTGCTCGAGGGTAAAATAAAGGCATAACGAGTAAATGTCTTTGAAAGATCCATGGGGAGGGCAAGAGAATCTGATCCCAGCATTGCATAAAGATTTTCTTTGTTAACCTCTTTGATTTTAATTCCAGGGGCGCTTTTTAACGTAGTGGGATTGTCTTTGTCATAAAAGCGAATGATTACCCGTGGGGTTCCAGGGGTACCCTCATTACAGATGTCGTCTTTTTCACATCCAAGACTAAGGAAACTTATCAGCAGTAAACAAAGAATGTTTTTTGACATGGGATTAAATCTTCTCCAAAAGTACAACATTTTCTACATGATGCGTTTGAGGAAACATATCTACTGCTTGCGTTTTAACAAGTTTATAGTCTTCTTTTAATAAAGCTAAATCCCTTGCTTGTGTAGCACTATTGCAGCTTACATAAACAATGCGCTCTGGCGAGAGTGAAAGTAATTGTTGAACGACATCTTTGTGCATACCATCGCGTGGAGGGTCTGTAATGACGACATTCGCTTTACCATGACGTGCGATAAAATCTTCGGTAAAAATAGCTTTCATGTCTCCAGCTTCAAATACAGCATTGTCTATTTTATTCTCTGCTGCATTTACTTTTGCGGCAGCAATAGACTCTGGGACAACATCAACTCCCACGACTTTATTGACTGACTTAGCAATAAACTGTGCAATAGTGCCTATTCCCGTATAGAGATCATAAACCACATCCTCTGCTTTTAATTGAGCAAAATTACGGGTGATTTTATACAATTCATAGGCTTGTTGGGAATTGGTTTGATAGAAGGTTTTAGCGCCAATCTTAAATTGTAAACCTTCCATTTCCTCAACAATATTATCTCGTCCAGCGTATAAAATAATGTCTTGATCATAGAGAGTGTCATTCGCTTTGTTGTTAATCACGTATAGCAAAGAAGTAATAGCTGGAAAAGTTGCTTTGATATGATCGAGTAAAGGGGCCAGTTCTGGCGCATCATGAACTACTTGTAAAAGCACCATAACTTCTCCTGTCGATGTGGTGCGAATCATCAAAGTCCTTAAAAGACCACTTTGATCTCTGGGATGGAAAAAGGTCAATTCTTTTTCAATGGCATAACGTCTTATTTCGTTTCTAATAGCATTTGAAGGATCTGCCTGTAAATGACACTTTTCAATATCGACGATCTTATCCCACATCCCTGGTTTGTGAAATCCTAGGGCATTTTTATTAAACTCTTTACCTGAGTCTATTTCCTCTTGGGTCATCCAGCGATTGGAAGAAAAGGAAAATTCCATTTTATTGCGATAGAAGTAGGGGCTTTTATTCCCTAAAATAGCTGCAGTTGTTGCTGGAGTGATTCCGCCAATCCTTTTTAAGTTTTCAGTAACTTCTTTCTCTTTAAATTTGAGTTGCGCTGGGTATTGCATATGTTGCCATTTGCAGCCACCACAGGTGCCAAAGTGTTCACAGGCCGGAGTGGTACGGTCCTCAGATTGTTTGTGATAGCGTTCTACTTTCCCCTCAAAAAAGCCTTTTCGCTTTTTAAAGGTTCTAATATCAACCACATCTCCTGGGACCCCTTCATTTAAAAAAATAGGAATACCTTCTTCAGTTTTTGCTACAGTTTTACCTTTTGCAGCAGTATCAATGATGGTAAGTTGTTCAAAGGTTTTGGATTTGTGTCGATTTCGCATGCTGCAAAAGTACGCTTTTATATGCGTATCTAAAACGCCTGTTTTTGAAGAATTCAAAGAAATAATTGTACATTTGGGATGGATGATTTCTCTCCTTAATAAGTAGGAATTTTGTATTTATAATTTTAAAACGGTTTTAGATATGGAAACTACAAAAGCTACCACATCACAAGATCATTTAGCACTCGAAAAAAAATATGGTGCACATGATTATCACCCACTTCCAGTAGTCTTAGCAAAAGGAGAAGGCGTCTATTTATGGGATGTTGAAGGGAAACAGTACTACGACTTTTTATCGGCATATTCTGCAGTAAATCAAGGCCACTGTCATCCTCGTATTATCAACGCCATGAAGGAACAAGCTGAAACGCTTACCTTGACTTCCCGTGCTTTTCACAACAATAAGTTGGGAGGATATATGGAGTTTGTTACAAAATACTTTGGCTTTGAAAGCCTCCTACCCATGAATACTGGGGCAGAAGGAGTAGAGACGGCCATCAAGATTACCCGTAAATGGGGACATACCGTAAAAGGTATTCCTGAGGGACAGGCACAAATTGTGGTCTGCGATAACAACTTTCACGGACGAACAACAACAATTATATCATTCTCTTCAGATGCTGGATCAAAAGATCATTTTGGCCCACATACTCAAGGGTTTATTCATATTCCATACAACGATACCGATGCATTGGATCAAGTGTTAGCGAGCAATCCCAATATTGCTGGTTTCTTAGTTGAACCCATCCAAGGGGAAGCAGGCGTTTATACACCAGATGAAGATTTTATTCGCAAAGCAAGGGCCATTTGTACTAAACACAACGTCTTATTAATCGCTGACGAAATTCAAACCGGAATCGGTAGAACGGGTGCTTTATTAGCCGTTTGCGGAAATTGCTCTTGCGAAGGACATTGCGAAAGACAAGCCGCTACTTATACTAAACCTGACCTCTTGATTTTGGGGAAAGCCCTAAGTGGAGGCGTTTTTCCCGTTTCTGCAGTACTAGCAGAACGAGCTGTTATGGATGTGATCCAGCCGGGACAACACGGAAGCACCTTCGGTGGAAACCCTTTAGGAACAACCGTAGCGATGGAAGCCTTAACCGTTATTCGCGACGAAAAACTCACGCAAAATGCACGTGAACTGGGAGAAGTATTCCGTTCAGAAATGCAAAAGTACATCGACCAAAGCGAGATTGTCAACTTGGTTCGTGGGCGTGGACTATTGAACGCGATCGTGATTAACGATACAGAAGACAGTAAAACAGCCTGGAATATTTGCTTAAAACTGCGCGATAATGGCTTGTTAGCTAAACCCACACATGGTAACATCATTCGCTTTGCACCACCATTAGTGATGACACATGAGCAATTGTTAGATTGTATTTCAATCATCACAACAACGTTAAAAGAATTTGAACCTGTAAATGCTTAATGATGCAGGTTTATTTTGATAATGCGGCGACCACCCCACTTCGAGAAGAAGTGATTGCAGTAATGCATGAAAGCCTTCGAGATACCTTTGGGAATCCTTCTTCTACACACGGTTTTGGGAGAACTGCTCGCACGCAAATCGAAACTGCCCGTAAAAGTATTGCCGCTCATTTCAATGCCCACCCTCAAGAAATTATTTTCACCTCTGGTGGAACAGAGTCAGACAATATGTTGTTGCGTTGTGCGGTAGAAGATTTAGGGGTGCAAACGATTATTAGTTCTAAAATTGAGCATCATGCCATTGTACATGCTTTAGATTTTTTAGAAGCAAAAGGCTGTAAGATTATCTATCTTCCAGTAGATCATCACGGTCAACTAGATTATGACGCACTAGATACTGCGTTAGCCAAAGATGACAGCAAGAAATTGGTCACCTTGATGCATATTAATAACGAAATAGGAACCATTCTTGACCTTGCTAGGGTGGCAGCAAGCTGCCAAAAGCACAAAGCCTTATTTCACAGTGATGCCGTTCAAGGGGTGGGGCATTATGAGATTGATTTAGCCGAAATCAAAATTGATTTTTTATCCGCAGCTGCCCATAAATTTCACGGGCCTAAGGGAGTTGGTTTTTCCTTTGTTCGTAAAAACAGCGGTCTTAATCCTTTTATTTTAGGAGGGGGACAAGAGCGTGGTCTACGTGCCGGTACAGAATCTGTTCACAATATTGTAGGCATGGCTAAAGCCCTTGAATTGTCTTATGCAAATTTAGCGACAGAACAGGAGTATATACTTGGCTTAAAAACACATTTAATACAGGGTCTTAAAAATATTTTCCCTTCATTGCATCTCAATGGTTGTTGTGGTGATTTAGCTAAAAGCACCTATACCTTAATCAATGTCTGTTTACCCGTCCCGGGTGAAAAAGCAGGCCTCTTAGATTTTCACTTGGACCTTAAAGGGATCGCTTGTTCAAAGGGGAGTGCTTGTCAAGCGGGGAGCAATTTAGGCTCACATGTTTTAGATGAAGTCGTTCCAACGGAATTAAAAAAACACCCCTCACTTCGTTTTTCATTCTCTCGTTACAATACCAAAGAAGAGGTGGATTACTTACTTGAAGTCCTTGCAGCCTTTGCAGAAACTAGCGTTTCTTCCTAAAGATTGTCGCTTTAAACACCGACTGATTCCCTACTTGATCTTCAACTTCAAGCTCAAAATCTAATTGTGTTTGGTCAAATTCTATATCGTCAAAATTATAGATCAAGGTTTTGTCTTTGGGCTCGTGTTCCATTAAAATCCACTGGCCGTTCATCGTTGCGCGATAGGACTTGATTCCAGAAAACTCGTCGTCTACCTCTATTTCTAGAAACTTGTAGTTACTCATCCATTGTTGGTCTTTAAAGTTTAAGGGTTTGATGCTAGGAGCTAAGCTGTCTTTTGTTAATATATACTGACCAGGATAGGCGTATTTAGTTTGCAAGATGCTGTCTTTTTTTGCGGTCCAAACATAGCGCAATTGTTTTTCTTTTTTCTCTTCTTTAGGGTCGTATATCGCAAGACTTAATTGTTGTCTTTGGAGAGAATCTAAGGCTTCTGGGATCGCTACATTTAATTCAAAGCCTTTGCGTTGAGGTAAAGTCGTGTTAGCGATAAATAAGGTATCCTTTTTTTCTTCTATTTTTAAATCTATCGTTTGATAGAAGGTATTTTTTGGAATATAAACTTCGTGTTGATCAAAGGCAAATAGGTAATCTTGATCAGGATGAATAGGGTTTTGCATGGGGGCTTTTTCTGCTAGCGGGAAATCTGTTTTCCCTTCAACATAAAAAGAAACATAGGTTTTATTGTGGGCATAATCTTCTACAATGATTTGAACTTGATAGGCGCGATCTTCTTTAAAATCAATAAAACCATTTGGAGCAGTTTTAGGTAAAAAACTATAGTCCACATCAAGATCTCTAAATAATTTTTGAACGCGAATGCGTTCCTCTTGATAAGTAATATAGTCAATTAAAGCATCGATTTTTTTGCCATCTCTAAAATCAATTTTATCAAAAGTGTAGGAAAAAGTCTCACTACCATTAACATATACAGCAGCTTTATAAACACCATTGCGATTATAGCTCAAATCTTGTCGGTCAAAGAGTCTTATCCCAAAAGCTTGTGTCCCGCCCAATCTCAGTATGTCAGCTTGATAAACACTATCGTTAACCCTCTCTAGCGGAATTTGAGTTTTGGCACTTAGCCCATTGACGTCTTTTTTATATCGGTATAGCCCCTGCACGATAGGTCGGATACTATCGGGGATTTCAAAGCCTAATTGAAGTGGATTAAGCGGCGTTTCTTCTTTTGTATTTCTAATTTCAAAATGTAAATGTGGTCCTAACGATCCTCCCGTGTTTCCAGAATAACCAATGATCTCTCCTTGTTCCACCGTCATTTCTCCTAGTTTCAAGAACTTCTGTGTGACAAACGTTTCTTGCTCATATTGATAAGCCTTGATAAACGATTCGATTTTAGGAGCGAATTTTTTTAAATGCGCATAGACAGAGGTTGTTCCATCGGCATGTTGAATGTACAAACACTTGCCATAGCCGGTGGTGGCGACTCTTATTCGGCGAATACTTCCCGCTTTAATGCTACTCACTTTAAAGCCTTCTTTCCCTTGGGTTTTAATGTCTAAGCCCGCATGGAAATGAGTAGGGCGAAATTCACCAAAAGTTCCCGATAACTTTAAGGGTATATCTAGGGGCGGAGTGGCCTCATTTTGGGCTTGTAAGAAGGGGGATAAGATCGCAAAAAGCGAAATGAAAAGGGTACGTGTAATTCGTTGGGTCATAAAACGAAGATACAAGTTTCCCTTTTTGTAGCCAATTTATTCCCAGCTGTAGGTAAAGGATCCTTCTTGATCGGTTCTTTTAAATGTATGTTGACCAAAAAAGTCACGTTGCGCTTGTATCATATTCGCCGATGTTTGCTCGCTGTGCATCCCTAAAAAATAATTTAATGCTGCAGTATGCGCTGGAACTGGGCAGGCGCTGCCTAAGGCTTTTTGTACAAAGGCAGTTAAAGCTTTTATTCCATTAGTACCATCTTTGTTTTCAAGTATTGCACTTAGTGGATCTGCAGGAGAAGCGGCTAAGCATTTTGTCCATTCTTCCATCAATTGAGAACGAATAATACAGCCGTTTGTCCAGATGCGTGTTGTTGCTGCAAGATCTATTTCCCATTGATAGCTTTCGCTGGCGTTTTGCAAGACTTTGAGGCCTTGCGCATGATTGATGATACGTACCATTTGATAAGCCTGCCACAACTGATCTAGCTCAAAAGTTGTGCTTTCTTTTGACAATTTAAATTGTTTGGTGGCTTTTATCCGCTCTGCTTTAAAGGCAGAGATGAATCGGGCTTGAAGGGCAGCACTACCCACATTAAAAGGAGTGCCTAGTTCAAAGGCAGCTTTAGCGCTCCAGTTTCCTGTTCCTTTATTACCTGCCTGATCTAAGATTAAATCGATTAAAGGAGTTTCTCCTTCTTTAGTCTGTAATATTTTGGCAGAAATGCCTAATAAATAACTTGCCGTATCGGTTTCTTGCCAAGCTTCAAATAGGCGTGCGATTTCTTCGACGGTTTTATTAGCATGGAAACGCAGGGCGTGATAGATTTCTGCGATTAATTGCATCTCGCCATATTCAATGCCATTGTGAATCATCTTGACAAAATGTCCAGATCCTGCTTTTCCAATCCATCCACTACAGGGATTATCGTGGGTGTCTTTAGCGGCAATGCGGTCTAAAATAGGAGCAATTTGTGGGTAAACATCTTTTGCACCACTAGGCATCAAGGCAGGTCCTTTGCGGGCCCCTTTGGCTCCACCTGAAATACCTATGCCATAAAAGTGGAGGTGTCTTGCTGCTAAACTTTTTGTTCTTCTAATACTGTCCTCAAAATGAGAATTCCCGCCATCTATAATGATATCGCCTGGATCTAAAAAGGGGGCTAATTGTTCGATGACAAGATCTACCGTTTTCCCCGCTGGGATCATCAAAATGATCTTTCTGGGCAGGGCAATTGCTTCAACAAATTCTTCAATTGAAGCGGTGGCAGTAAAGGGTAAAGTTGGATTTTCTGCTGCGAGTTGTTGCGCGATATGCTCTTCGCTTCCCGCGACATGGCGGTTATAGGTAGCGATGCTAAAGTCGTTGCTGGCAATGTTTAAAGCGAGGTTTCTCCCCATTACGCCCAGACCAAAAAGGCCGATGTCTGTTTTGTTGTTTATCTTATTTTTCAATTGGCTAATACTTTCTGCGATGCTGTTTTCAACATTGATTGTCGTTCCATAAGTGGCTTTTTCTAGGGCGTCAAATTGGGAATCTAATAAAGCGGGCGGCATAAAATGATCTCTCACTTCCATGCGTTGCTTGATCTTTTCTTTTGAGGCGTCTAACAAGATATAGTGCAGGGGTATGGCAAGATCATTCAATAAAAAGGCACGGTATTTTTCTTTTAAGGCAGAGCAGGCTAAAACAGCGCCACCATTGTTTTCCCATACGGGAAAAGCAGCTTTAAGTTTCTCTAACCACGGCCATCGATCTTCGTCAGTCAATGCTTGTCCGCCACTCATTTTATCTTTATTTGAAGCAGGGTGAAAATCATCGGCATCGAAAAAGGGTAGCGACAATTCTTTTGCCCAGGCTTTTCCTAAGGTCGTTTTGCCTACACCACTCACCCCATATAAGATATATATCATGTCATAAAAGTAGTAATTATATCCTGAGTCTAGTTTTGAATTTAAGGCTTCTCAATGAGATGTAACAATCTGATTTAATTTGTGTGAAATCCATTATCTTGAACAAACAAATTGAATTAGGATGGACTATGTATTGCTTTGGGCAGTATTAGGCGGTATAGCTTTACTGTTGTTATTGATCTTGCGGTTTAAACTTCCCGCATTTTTGGCCTTATTGCTTTCGAGTATTAGTGTGGGGGTTTTTGCGGGTATTTCTATCCCAGAGATTCTAAGCACCTTACAAGAAGGGATGGGGAACACCTTGGGCTTTGTGGCTATAGTTGTAGGACTGGGCACCTTATTAGGAGGGCTGTTAGAACATTCTGGCGGAGCCGAAGCTTTAGCCAAACAACTCTTACAATCCTTTGGGGAAAAACGAACGGACTGGGCCTTAGTTTGTGCGGGCTTTCTACTGGCGATTCCCGTATTTTTTGATGTGGCCTTTATTCTTTTAGTTCCAATAGTCTACTCGCTTCAACGCAAAACAGGGAAGTCCATTTTATTTTACGGCTTACCCTTGTTGGCAGGTCTAGCGATCACCCATGCCTTTATTCCGCCGACACCTGGACCCGTGGCTGTGGCAGAAATATTATCGGCTAATCTGGGGTGGGTAATTGCTTTTGGGTTTATTGTAGGGCTTCCTACCGCAGCAGTAAGTGGACCGCTTTTTGCCCGAATGATAAGTGAAAAAATCATGGTGAAAGCACCTGCCTTATCTGCGGCAGAAAAGCAGCAAGAAAATGCAAGCCCACCTTCTTTAAGCGCGGTCTTGCTAGTCATTGGCTTGCCCTTAGGCTTGATTGTTTTGAATACCCTCGTCGGCTCTTTTGGTTTACCTCAAAATACTTCTCCTCTTATAGGGAATACACTAGGGCTTATCGGTCATCCTTTTGGGGCATTATTGATTGCGAATATAGTGGCGTGGTATATCTTAGGGAAAAAGCGCGGAGTATCTTCTGCCGCGCTCAATCAATTAGCGAATCGTTCGATGGCGCCGGCTGGCTTGATTATTTTATTAACAGGGGCAGGGGGAACCTTTAAGCAAATGTTGATCACCACTAATGCAGGGAAGATGCTGGCAGAGGTTTTTGCAGCACAAGGAGTTCCTGTATTGTTGTTCGCCTTTTTAGCAGCGGTGTGCATTCGTTTGTTGCAAGGATCTGCCACCGTGGCGATGATCACCGCAGCGGGTCTCACGGCTCCTTTATTGCAGGATGCTTTGAATGCTCCGCAAAAGGCTTTAATTGTACTTGCCATCGCAGCGGGAGCTTCGATTCTATCGCATGTGAACGACAGCGGGTTTTGGTTGGTGAGTAAATATTTAGGCCTAACCGAAAAAGAAACCTTTCGTTCCTGGTCTGTCATGACCCTGTTGATCGCTCTAGTGGGTTTTACCTGTATTAGTTTGTTGTGGTTATTGGTCTAATCTGCTAAGAGCGAAAGTTCAAACCAACGTTCTGTTTTTTCTTCAATGGTTGCTGTTAAAGCATTGAGTTCAATGGATAGGGCGGTGATTTCGTCTGGGGTGATCTCTGTAGCTGTAAAACGACTTTCCATCGCGGCTTTTTCTTCTTCTAAACGGGCGATGTCTCTTTCAAGACGTTTAAACTCTTTTTGCTCGTTATAGGATAAGCTGCTTCTTTGATCTTTTGGGTTTTTCCAATCGTTTTTGGCTTTGCTATCTTTGGATTTTTCCTCCTTTGGTTGACTGTCTTCATAGATTCTAAAGTCGGAGTAATTCCCCGGGAAATCATCGATTTGTCCGCCACCGCGGAAAACAAATAAGTGATCGACAATCTTATCCATAAAGTAACGGTCGTGGGAAACAACGATCAAACATCCTGGAAAATCTAACAGAAAACTCTCTAAGACATTGAGGGTAACAATATCAAGGTCATTAGTGGGCTCATCTAGGATAAGGAAATTGGGGTTTTGAATTAAAACCGTACATAAATAAAGGCGCTTTCTTTCTCCCCCGCTAAGTTTTTCGACAAAGTCGTACTGCTTTTTGCGGTCAAAGAGAAAGCGTTCTAAGAGTTGTTGGGCTGAGATTTTTCGCCCTTTTTTAAGGGGAATAAATTCCCCAAATTCTCGAATGACTTCAATGACTTTTTGGCCTTCTTTTACTTCAATTCCTCCCTGAGTGTAGTAGCCAAATTTCACCGTTTCTCCCCAGACAATCTTTCCGCTATTGGCTTTATCAGTTCCCGTGAGTAGGTTGAGGAAGGTGGATTTCCCCGTTCCGTTTTTCCCTATGATCCCAATGCGGTCATTGCGTTGAAAGTTGTAGTCAAATTTGTCTAAGATAACTTTGTCACCATATGCTTTTCCTACTGCATGCATCTCAATCATCTTTGTCCCCAGGCGTTCCATGTTGATTTCTAGTTGGACTTCGTGTTCTTGACGACGCTGGTGTGCTTTTGCCTTGATGGCTTTAAAGTCCTCAATACGGGATTTAGATTTTGTTGTTCGCGCTTTAGGCTGGCGGCGCATCCACTCTAATTCTTTTTTAAAGTGCTGTTTGTTTTTATGGGCTTCAGTAGTTTCTTGAACGATACGCGCATCTCGTTTATCGAGGTAATAAGAATAGTTGCCTTTATAGGTGTAGAGCTCTCCGTTGTCTAATTCAATGATTTCATTGCAAACGCGTTCTAAGAAATAGCGGTCGTGGGTGACCATCAAGAGGGTGAATTTTTCTTTCGCAAAATAAGCTTCAAGCCATTCGATCATTTCTAGATCAAGGTGGTTTGTGGGCTCATCCAAGATCAACAAATCGGGTTTTTCGAGCAGAGCGATACAAAGGGCAATGCGCTTTCGTTGTCCTCCAGAAAGGCTGCCCACTTTTGCCTCTAGCTGATCTAGCTTTAGTTTAAAAAGGATTTGCTTGTATTGGGTTTCAAAGTCCCAGGCTTGATGCTGGTCCATGGCTTCAAACGCCGCTTGATATTCCTCTTCATCTTCTGGAAGCAGCAGGGCCGTTTCATAGCGCTGGATGATCTGTAGAATTTCGTTTCCCGATTGAAGGATACACTCTTCTACGGTAAGTTGCGGATTTAAAATAGGCTCTTGCGCCAAAAAAGAAACCCGTAAGTCTTTACGTTGATTGACTTCTCCTTGATCTGGAGAAAGTTCTCCAGCAATGACTTTGAGTAAGGTGGTCTTTCCAGAACCGTTTTTAGCGATTAAGGCAATCTTTTGTCCTTGATTAATCCCAAAGGAGATATTTTCAAATATCGCTTTATCCTGAAAGGTTTTACCAACCCCTTCGACAGAGAGTAGATTCATGTTTTATTTTAGGGGTTTACTTTTTCTCCCTTGATCTCATGCGGAAGATGTTGATGTGGATAGGGGTGATTTTCTCTTGTGCAAAACATGCCGAGATTCTCACCATATTCAAAGTGAAAATCAATTTTGTTTTCCACCTGTTTAAAGTTTTTTAAATAAGCAACACCATTGCCTAAAGCAATATTTGCATCTCCTTGACTATTGACTTGCCCGGTATAGGTATAAACTTTTTCAACATTAGAGATGATGGTTTTAAAGACTAGTTCAAATTCGTTATTCTCATAGAAAGTAAGGTTGTCTACAAAGCAGCGATTAGGCCCTTCAAGGGGGGCTTTTCTAGCGAGCTTCCATTTTCCAACCATTACAGCATCGTCCATTTTGGCGGGAGCCTGAAAAAAGCTGAGCAATAAATAAATAGTGGGTATTAACATTTTATTTTTTTTGTTTAAGGAGGTAATCTATACTGTATTTTCCTGCCCCAGAGAGCAAAATCACGAGAGAGAGACAAAGGAAGAGGGCGGGGAGTTCTGCGCCTTTGATACCGCCAGGAAGTTTTTTACACACCGCGACAAACATGGTAAAAGCCAATAAGAAGGCTGCAGGGCGAGTGGATAAACCTAGGATAATTAATAGAGCACCGATCGATTCGGCAAAACTGGCCATAAAGCCTAAAGGAATACTTAAAAAGTCCACGCCAATCAAATCGCTTAAGCCAGATCCTAATCTATTCCAGCGGTCTTTACCAGCAGTGATTTTTCCCCAGCCGTGTAAAGTGAGCATGAAATAGCCCGTAAAGAGTCTGGCGAATAACAAACTTAGATTGTGATATGCTTTTGAGGAAGTAAAAAAGGGGAGTCGTTTCATTATTCAAACTTGATTTTAAGGTTCAACATTAGGGAGTTTGGAGCTGATCAAAATCAACTTGGTAAATAAAGGGAACGTTGACGTCTTCCCCTTCAGAACTAATCCAAACGCTGCCATCGGCTAAAATCTTAGTGGCCTCGACCTGCGCATTTTCAAAGGCGAGCGGATAGCGTTCGATTTGAACTTCTTCTAGCCTATCAAGGGAGAAGTTTTCTGCCTTAAAGATGTATTGGGTATAGTCTGGAAGGTAGCCGGTTAGCACTAACTTTTTTGTTTTGTGGTCATAATCTCCCCCGGTGATTAGCGCGTTTACATCAAAAGTTTTGCGCTTAGTGAGCTGGTATTCTCCGCCTTTTTTAGGGAAAACATAGAGTTGGGTCTTATGTGACTTTCGGTTTTTTGAAAATAACAATAAAGAATCTCCATAGACCATTAAGGCTTCTGCATCGTATTTGTGTTTTTTACTTTTCTTGAATTTCTTTTGGCTGGCATAGCTTATTTTGATAGAATCCACTAAGCTAAAATCATGCTGTACGATATAGATGGTCAAGTCTTTTCTGTTACCAGCATTGTTGCCCATATCAGCGATGTAAAAGTAAGCACTGTCTTGGGCGATGTCTTCCCAGTCGCGGTTAATGGCGCCTTTTATTTTGTGTTTCTTTAAGCCTGATCCGTCAAGATTTATGGCGTACAAAGCAGCTTTCCCACCAGAATCATTAAAGGTAAGGAATTGATTATTCAGGGTGGCTAAACCAGAGGTTTCTCGAATTTTTCTGGGAAGTTCAATGGCCCCTTCAGGAAGGACTTTTTCACCACACTGAACGAACAAAAACAGTAGTAAAATATAGTTTAAATCTGATCGCATCCGCTGAAAATTTATTTCGGCTCAAAGTACAAAGAATATTGAAGAAAGTTTAAAAAGTGATCTTTAAACCATTGGGTTGCCACTGAAAAGCGATGGCCTTTTTTTGTTTTACAATGTCTTTGGTTTCTTGGCGTTTTTTTTTGGCTCCCTTAGTAATAAATAATCCCGCCGTTACAAGTCCTGCTCCCATCCCAGTAACCGCCCATTGGTGGGGTTTTCTAGGGGAGATACTCCCCAAAGAGTGATTGAGTAATATTACCCCAGAGGCACCAACAACAGAGCCGCCAATCACTTTTAAGCGATATTGAGCAAAGGCTTTTTTTGCCTCTGGATATTCCCGTGCTTTGATGCGCAAGGGTTCTTCATCTTGTAAAAGGATTTCTAGGGGAGAAGTCTGCTGACCATAGCATAGACCACATGCCATAAAGCAAAGTAGGAACGTGAGACGTAACATGTTTAAGATTTAGGTAGTTTAAAGATATAAAAAATGTACATTGATTGCTGTTATGGACTATAAATTCGTTTTACATCCCACTGTTTATGTCTACACCCAAGACTGTCCCGCGGGGATTACCCCTCTCGTTCAGTTCAAAGAGGAAGAAGGACTGTCTTATGTGATTCCACAAGAAAAAGCTGCAGAATTACCTTATACTTTTCCTTGTCGTTGTATTCAATTGTCGGTCAATACTTCATTAGAAGCGGTGGGCATCACGGCAAAAGTATCAGGGGTATTAGCGGCAGCGAATATTCCGTGTAATGTGATTGCGGCTTATCATCACGATTATTTTTTAGTTCCCTTAGCCTTAGGGGAGAAGGCCTTTGAATTGCTAAATTCTAGCCTTTCAAAAGTTTAAAAATTCTGTTAAAATTTAAAATGCAGCCATAGGAAAACTAAGGCAAAGATAAAATTCCCTACCTTTGAAGATAGGAGTAAAGAAGGCGTTATGACTGAATCCAATCAACGTGTTGCCCAGCTCGAGCAGAATATAGTGCTGTTGTTGAACAAGTTAAAAGACAACCACTATGCGCTCGAATCCCTTCGGCTACAGCTAGAAGACAATCAATCTAAGCTTAAGGCAATCGAAGAAGAGAAGCAGGCGTTGAAAAGAGAAAACGATTCATTGACCATGGCAAATTCCTTACTCGGCAGTAACGAAAGTAATGCGACAACCAAACATAAAATCAATGCGCTGATACAACAAGTAGATACTTGTATCGACCAGTTGCAACAGCTAGCATAGAGAATAGTATGAGTGATTTGCTAAAAATAAAATTGACTATTGCAGACCGGGTTTATCCCTTATCTGTGGCTCCAGAACAGGAGGAAGCTTTACGTGCTTCGGCCAAAAAAATTGAGGCAATGATCAAACAGTTGGAACAAAACTATGCGGTGCGCGACAAGCAGGACGTCTTGGCCATGTGTGCGTTGCAATATGCAACTCAAGTGGAGCAAAACCGCCAAAATGAAAAAGAAAGTACCGCTATGGATACCGCTACAATCGACCATCTCAATCAGATGATCGAAGAGCACATGGCCGCTTTCTGATGCGTTCTTTAAGATAGATACACTTACTGCCTGTATTGGTTTACTTTTTTGATAAACTCAACGAACTTTTTTTTAAAAGAGGTGAGTCCATATGGTAAAAGCACGCTGTCTCGAACAGATCCTTGATCCATAGGTTAGCCGCAATCCTGTTATTATGGAGTTTATACAAATCCTAGACCGATGCAGGCTTTTTTGATTTAATCACAATAGCAATGACAACAACAATACTCATTATAGGGGCAGCAGTTGGCGGGGGATTACTAGGCGTAATCGCCATGCAAATCGCACAACGCACCAAAGCGGGAAACCGCATCAAGAAAAGCGAACAGCAGGCCAGACGCATTATTAAAAAAGCGCACCAAGAGTCTGACAGAATAAAAAAGGATAAAATGCTACAAGCCAAAGAGCGTTTTATCGAATTAAAAGCTGAACACGAAAAGGTCATCTTTAACCGCGAAAAAAAGATTAGCGAAGTTGAAAAACGCGCCCGCGAAAAAGAGAATGCCCTCAACAAAGAATTGTCAAAAACCAAAAACGTTAACGAGCGTTTAGAGCAAAAAGCCAATAACTTTGATCAGCGTATCCAAAATATCGATCGCAAAAAGGCAGAACTAGACAAGGCAGAAAAACGCTACCAAGAACAATTAGAAGTCGTTTCTGGTCTCACTACAGAAGACGCTAAAAAAGAATTAATCGCCTCGCTAGAAGATAGCGCTAGAACAGAAGCCATGTCTTTTATTCAAAAATCAATCGAAGAAGCTAAGCTCTCTGCAGAACAAGAAGCCAAGAAAATCATCATCAATACCATCCAGCGAATTGGGACAGAAGAAGCAGTGGAAAACTGTGTCTCTGTATTCAATATTGATTCAGACGATGTTAAAGGACGTATTATTGGCCGTGAAGGGCGAAATATCCGTGCAATAGAAGCGGCAACAGGTGTTGAAATCATTGTTGATGATACCCCAGAGGCGATTATTTTATCTTGTTTTGACTCCGTCAGAAGAGAAATCGCCCGTTTATCGCTTCACCGTTTAGTAACAGATGGTCGTATTCACCCTGCGCGTATTGAAGAGGTAGTAAAGAAAACGACTAAGCAAATTGAAAACGAAATTGTCGAGGTAGGAAAACGCACCGTGATCGATTTAGGGATTCACGGTTTAAGTCCAGAATTGATCAAGATGGTAGGACGAATGAAATACCGTTCTTCTTATGGACAAAACCTATTGCAACACTCGAGAGAAGTTGCGAAGTTATGCGGGGTTATGGCTTCAGAATTAGGGATTAATCCCAAGCTCGCTAAACGCGCAGGACTCCTACACGATATAGGAAAAGTACCCGAAGAGGAAACAGAAGTACCTCACGCTATCTTAGGAATGCAATGGGCAGAAAAATACGGGGAGAAGCCAGAGGTGTGTAATGCCATTGGGGCGCACCACGACGAGATTGAAATGACATCGCTTTTATCGCCTATTGTCCAAGTATGTGACGCTATCTCTGGAGCTCGTCCAGGAGCCCGTAGACAAGTCTTAGATAGTTATATTCAACGTTTAAAAGACCTTGAAAAAATCGCTTATGATTTTAGTGGGGTAAGCAAAGCTTATGCGATACAAGCTGGACGCGAACTTCGCGTTATTGTAGAAAGTGAAAAGGTGTCTGATAACAATGCATCAGAATTATCTTTCCAGATTTCTCAAAAGATACAAACAGATATGACCTATCCCGGACAAGTAAAAGTGACCGTGATTAGAGAGACCCGTGCGGTGAATGTGGCCAAATAAATTAAGCCATTAATACATTGTAAAGCACGCCAGCAATAACGGCTCCTGTCAAGGGGCCTAAGACTGGAATCCAACTGTACTCCCAATCGGCTTTTTTGTTCTTTCTAGGAAGCAATTGATAGACCAAACGCGGCCCAAAATCCCGTGCAGGATTTATCGCATACCCTGTAGTACCTCCTAAGCCCATTCCAATCACCCATACCAAAAGGGCAACCGGAAGCGCATCTAGCGAGCCAATCCCAAAGTTTTCTGTCGTCACTCCGTCAATTACAATAGAGGGCGAAGCAATAAAAAATATCCCGAAAACCAGTACAAAAGTGCCTAGGGCTTCACTAAAGAAATTGTTTTTAAAATTGCGAATCGCTGGTGCGGTGCAAAAGGTTCCGCGTATCGTGTCTTCGTCTTCTGTAATGCGGTAGTGATCAATATAGAGTAAGTAGTTTAACCAGCTTCCCAGCATGGCGCCAATCACTTGTGCACCGATGTAGAGGGGTACTAAACTCCAAGAAAACTTCCCGATTACTGCTAGGCCTAAAGTTACCGCAGGATTGAGGTGACCCCCGCTAAATTGCCCCGTAACATAAGCACCGACAAAAACGGAAAATCCCCAGGCTGTAGTAATTAAAACAAGGGCGCTTTCACCTTCTCCATAGGTTTCCTTTAAGCTTACATTAGCGACCACTCCGCCTCCTAACAAAAGTAGTAGTGCTGTTCCAATAATTTCGGCAATAAATGGCGTCATCATGATAGTAAATAGTTTTGAGTTAAAGTTTTAAATTCTTTGATTTGCTGGTCGATCCAACCTTGGTTTTTGTCAAGTTCTTCTGCGATAATCTGTGCTACTTTAGGCGCAAGCGCCAAAGCGGCCTCTGCATTGAGGAATAAGGCTCTAGAACGCCGTGCCAAGACATCTTCTACTGTCATGGCCATTTCTTCCCTTACTGCCCAAATGATTTGGTTTTTACTCAAGTGTAATACGTCACTTAGAGACGTATTTCCAGCTTCATCGAGTTTATGGATTTTCTCAATATCAGTCCCATAGACATGCAATGGGTTAGTCCAGTCAGAGTTATAGTCATAGCCATGTATGGGTAAACTATGGGTAATACAAGTACGTTCTGGGAGACCACCTACAGATTGTGCAGTATTGATCAAATCTTCAGACATCTTGCGATAGGTCGTCCATTTCCCGCCTAAGATACTGACTAAGCCAGAGGTGCTTACGGTGACTTTATGGTGGCGAGATATTTCTTTAGTAGCACTGCCGTTGTCCTCTGGAGCGGCAAGTGGTCTCAATCCAGAGAAAACACTTTTGACATCTGCCCGGGTTGGGGGAGTGGTCATATAGGCTCCTGCATTTTCAAGGATAAAATTTATTTCTTGCTCTAGTGCAATGGGTTCTTCTAAGGGTTGTTCGATTTGGGTGTCAGTGGTTCCCACTACGACATAATCATTCCAGGGAACAGCAAAAAGGACACGCCCATCTGTGGTATGGGGTACCATAATCGCGTGGGGTCCGTTTAAAAAGGACTTGTCCAAAACGATATGCACCCCTTGACTGGGAACGATCAATTTTCGGCTTCCGGGTTGATCCATTTGTATGATTTGATCAGAAAAGACCCCAGTGGCATTGATCACTACTTTTGCTGTAATGTTGTATTCTTCTCCGCTAAACTCATCTTGGGCGGTAACGCCAGTAATCATATCTCCTTCTTTGACTAGACTTGTTACTCCGCAATAGTTGATAAGACTTGCCCCGTGATTTTCGGCGGTTTGTGCTAAACTAATCGCCATGCGGGCATCATCAAATTGTCCGTCGTGATAAATTACTCCTCCTCTTAAACCTTTCTTTTTAACATTAGGGATAAGATCTATGGTTTCTTCTCGGTTTAAAAGGGTAGAGGGGCCCAGCCCAAGGTTTCCCGCCATCATATCATAAATTTTGAGACCAATACCATAAAAGGGACTGTTCCACCAATCATAGGAAGGGATTACAAAGCTGAGGTCCTGCACTAGGTGTGGGGCATTTTTTCGCATGATGCCTCGTTCTTTGAGGGCTTCAATCACCAGAGAAACATCTCCGTTTTGTAAATAGCGCACCCCACCGTGAACGAGTTTTGTACTGCGGGAAGAGGTACCTTTGGCGAAGTCCTTTTTTTCTAATAAGAGTGTTTTGTATCCCCGACTAGCCGCATCAACCGCAGCCCCAAGGCCAGATGCTCCGCCGCCAATGATTAAAACATCCCAGGGTTTTTTCCTGTTTTTTACTTTTTTTAGATGACTTTTTCTATTCATTTTTCTTCAATACTTTTGGGATGCGTTTAGCCCAAAGTGATAAAATGCGTTCGGTGTAAGGGTTGTCCTGTGGGTGAAAGGTTTTGTCTTCTTCCCAGATGGATTTTAGTTCGTCTTCGTCTTTCCAAAAACCAACTGCTAAACCGGCAAAAAAGGCGGCTCCTAGGGCAGTGGTTTCTGTGGTATTTGGTCGAATGACCTCTTTTTGTAATAAATCTGCTTGAATTTGCATTAAGAGATCATTCTCAGTAGCCCCCCCATCGACTTTTAAGGTGGAGAATTCTGCTTGAGCGTCTTTTTGCATTTCAATGATAATATCCCTAGATCGCAATGCGATTGCTTCTAGGGCTGCACGAGCAATATGTCCTTTTTCTGTCCCTCTGGTAATGCCCATTATAGCGCCTGTCGCTTCTGGATCCCAGTAGGGTGCTCCTAAACCTGATAAGGCAGGAACGAAAGTGACCCCGCCATTGTCTTTAACTGTTTTAGCCAAAGCTTCAACTTCTGGCGCAGCCTGAATGATTTGTAATTGATCTCTTAGCCATTGAATCAATGCCCCGGCGATAAAGACACTTCCTTCAAGGGCATAGAAGGTTTTTCCGTTGCGTTGCCAGCCTATGGTGGTGAGCATTTTGTTGTTTGAGGCAACTGCTTTTTCACCTGTATTCATGATACAGAAACACCCTGTCCCATAGGTGTTTTTCACATCTCCCGGTACTAAACACAGTTGACCAAAAAGAGCTGCCTGTTGGTCTCCGGCAATTCCGCTGATCGGGAGGCTGACGCCTAAAACGTCTGCGGCAGTTTCTCCTACTTTTTCTGAGGAGCTTACCACTGTGGGCAATAAGCTTGCAGGGATATCTAAAAGGCTTAATAATTCTTCATCCCAGCATAGATCATGGATGTTATAGAGCAATGTTCTGCTGGCATTGGTCACATCTGTGGTATGTACTTTTCCGTTTGTTAATTTCCAGATTAGCCATGCGTCTACTGTACCAAAAGCGAGTTCGCCTGCTTCGGCTCTTTGTCGTATGTTAGGATCACTGTCTAGTATCCATTTGATTTTTGTTCCAGAAAAGTAAGCGTCTAGAATCAGTCCGGTTTTGTTTAAAAAAGTTGAGGCGTGTTTACTTAAATCCTCGCAAATACTTGCGGTTCTTCGATCTTGCCAAACAATGGCATTGTGAACGGGTTCGCCTGTTTTTCGATCCCAGATAATGGTGGTTTCTCTTTGATTGGTAATCCCAATTGCTGCAATTTCGTTAGATGCAATAGTTTTAGTTGCTAGCACCTCTTTAACTGCTTTTAACTGCGTTTCCCAAATTTCGTTAGCATTGTGTTCAACCCAACTTTCTTGCGGAAAGTATTGCGGAAATTCATATTGAGCAATGGCTTTTTGTTGCCCTTTCTTATCAAAAAGGATGGCACGAGAACTGGTGGTTCCGGCATCGATGGCTAAAATATATTTCATGAAGTTGAATAAGCGTTAACAGCGATGTTTTTGTTGTGATTATTTTGGTAATGCATATAGGTGAATCCTTCGTGAATGCAGCGTGCACCGATATTTCCAGCCTTATCAAGGGCGATATAAGCGACTTGAAAGTTAGGGATGCCTTGTTGTTTTTTTACAATACGCGCAATGGCTTCATTACAGGCTTCTTGCGGACTTTTTCCTTGTCGCATTAATTCGACGATTAGAAAACTGCCTACGGTCTTGACGACCTCTTCTCCCATGCCAGTTGCGACCGCTCCGCCCACTTCGTTATCGATAAAGAGACCTGCGCCTATAATGGGAGAATCTCCGATTCTGCCTTTCATTTTATAGCTTAGCCCACTGCTGCTACATGCCCCGCTGATATTCCCGTCTTTATCGCGGCACAAGACCCCAATGGTGTCGTGGTTTTCTATGTTGATAATGGGTTGGTATTTTTCAGTCTCTTTCCATTTTTTCCAAGCTTTTTTCGCCTGCGACCTTAGGAGGGTAGTGCTAGGGTAATTTTGTTCCTTCGCAAATTGTTCAGCGCCTTTACCAGAAAGCATCACATGAGGTGTTTTTGTCATTACATCTCTTGCTAGCGCCGCAACATGAACAATATTTTCAACTGCAAGCACTGCACCGCAATTGCCTTGATGATCCATCACACAAGCGTCAAGGGTAACATGTCCATCTCTATCTGGCGCTCCGCCTAAACCTACAGTGCTGTTCTCTGGATTTTCTTCTTCCACCTGTGCTGCAAGGATAGCCGCGTTAAGGGCATTGTCTCCCTTCATCAATGCTTTTCCTGCGGTTGCGTTTGCTTCTTTAAAATTCCAAGTACAAATGGCAATAGGGTCATTTTTGATGGTAGTAACAGTTGTTTGATGCGCAAAACTACTTTTGGGTAATAATGCTGGAGCGGTTCCCGCCAAAGCAACTTTATGTATAAAAGATCTGCGTTTCATCATTACCAATGTATTAAAATCTGCTTATCTTTCCTAAAATACTTTTGATCAAAATTCCTCTATTATTTGATGAAAATAGAAGTATGTATTAATCGACTAGAAGACGTTCAACGCATTCAATCTCTTGCTGTTGATCGCATTGAACTTTGTATTGAATTAGCCTGTGGCGGTGTAACACCCTCTCTTGCCATGGTCGAGCAGGCTCTTGCGCTAAGTGCTATTCCGATACATGTATTAGTCAGACCGCGAAGTGGGGATTTTATGTATTCAGATGTGACACTTTCAGGGATGGAAAAAACCATTGAACAACTGCACGATTTAGGAGTGGCTGGAATTGTCACGGGTGCGCTGACAAAAGATAAAAATCTCCCTATAGCGGTTCTACAAAGTTTTCGATCGATCGTCTCTAATGGCGCACTGTATTTTCATCGTGCATTTGATGAGGTGAATGCGCCAGAAAATGCTTTAAAACAACTAATTGCTCTGGGTTATGATGGTGTGTTGACTTCTGGGCAAAAAGCTACCGCAATCGAGGGAATAGAACACTTAGATCAATGGAAAGAACAAACGGGTCAAGCTTTAACTATTTTACCGGGGAGCGGGATAAATGCAAGTAATTGTCTTGAATTTAATAACAAGGGTTTTGAATGGATTCATTTATCGTCTAAGAAGACGATGGCACCTTCTTATGATTCCCTTTTTTCTACGAAGCAATATCAACTTGATCTAGCTGAACTAGATCAAGTAATCGAACTAGTTAAATCGTGATTATTTTTTCCATTTAGGATTGTAGTGAAAGAAAAAGTTGGCCCAAATAATTTTGGCCAAAGCATTCATTAATGGAGCTGTTATGATAACCGCTCCTACCACCATCCCAAAAGTGCGGAGGAATGAAAATGCTTCAAATAAAAGAAAGTTAAGGATTACCATTGCGACCATCATAGCGACGCCTAAAGCATAAGCAACATACATCGATCCATAATAGAAGCTGGGCTCAACGTGATAATTCAATCCACAATTAGGGCAAGATTTACGCACCTTTGTAAAGGCAGAAAAATCATAAACTTTGCGTTCAAGAAAAGCGCCTTCATGGCATTGAGGGCATTTAATTTTTAGGATGCTGTAGAGCTTATTCCCTTTTGAGATCATGAATAAATTTTTAACAAATTACTATCTTTTTGTCTAGGATTATCTGGATTCATATCAATTTTATATATTGATATGTTAAACAAATTGATCGAATGAAGCAACTGTATGATTATCAGTTAAAAACAAATGATTCCTTTAAAGAAGCCTGTAAAAGATCCATAGAAAACCCTCAAGATTTTTGGGGAGAAATTGCCTCAACTTTTAAATGGCAGCAGCCATGGGATGAGGTGTTGCGATACGATTGGTCTATTCCAAAAACAGAGTGGTTTTTAGGGGGGAAATTAAACATAACAGAAAATTGTCTCGATCGACATGTTGCAATGCATCCCGAGAAGGAAGCAATCATTTGGGAACCTAATGACCCTAATGATGCAAATGTTCGTTACACTTATAAAGAGTTACTAGAAGCAGTTTGCCGTTTTGCAAATGGTTTAAAGAATCAAGGGATTAAAAAGGGAGATAGGGTATGTATCTATATGCCCATGGTCCCAGAATTGACCATTGCCGTCCTGGCCTGTGCAAGGGTGGGTGCGGTCCATTCAGTTGTTTTTGCAGGATTTTCTTCTACCGCACTTGCGGCAAGGATTAATGATGCTTCTTGTGCTTTATTGATTACTTCAGACGGGGCCTTTAGGGGCAGTAAAACTATCCCTTTAAAAGCCATTGCAGATGAGGCGCTTGAACAGTGCGAAAGTGTAAAGAAGTGTATCGTTTTTCAACGCACATTTCAAGAGATTAATTGGAATGTAAGAAAAGATATTTGGTGGCATGATTTTGTCAATGGATTAGCAGATACTTGTTTGCCAGAGGTGATGGATGCAGAAGATCCATTGTTTATCTTATATACTTCTGGGTCGACCGGTAAACCTAAAGGTATGGTGCACAGTTGTGGCGGCTATATGGTTTATACCGCCTATACTTTTATGAATGTATTTCAATATCAACCTGAAGATGTCTATTGGTGTACAGCAGATATAGGTTGGATCACAGGACATAGCTATATGGTCTATGGACCGCTTGCTTGTGGGGCAACATCTGTTCATTTTGAGGGAGTTCCTTCTTATCCTAAATGGAATCGCTTTTGGGAAATTTGTGAAAAATACAAGGTCACACAGTTTTACACTGCCCCCACGGCGATACGCGCTTTGGCGAAGCATCCCACAAAATTAATTGAGGATTATGATTTGTCTGCTTTAAAAGTTTTAGGTTCTGTAGGAGAGCCCATTAACGAAGAAGCTTGGCATTGGTACGATACCCATATCGGGAATAATGATACCCCGATTGTCGATACTTGGTGGCAAACAGAAACAGGAGGAATTTTGATCTCTTCTTTGGCAGGAGTTACCGAACAAAAACCCACCTATGCAACCCAACCTTTGCCGGGAATTCAAGCCGCTTTAATGGATAAGGAAGGGAAAGTAATCATTGAAAGAGAAGCAGAGGGGATTCTAGTGGTTAATCACCCATGGCCAGGAATTGCACGAACGATTTATGGGGATCACGAGCGTTATAAAGAGGTGTATTTTTCTGCTTTTGAAGGGCGTTATTTTCCAGGAGATGGCGCTTTGCGTGATGCAGACGGAAATTATCGCATTACAGGACGTGTTGACGATGTGGTGATCGTTTCTGGCCACAATTTAGGGACGGCACCCATAGAAAATGCGATCAATACACACCCCGCAGTTGTAGAGAGTGCAGTAGTAGGATATCCTCACGATATTAAAGGTAATGCTTTGATGGCTTATGTGATTCTTTATGAAGCTGTTGAAGACAATGCAGCTCTTATTGCAGAAGTGCGCGGTGAGATTTCTAAACAAATCGGGCCAATCGCAAAACCAGACCGAGTTATGGTTGTTTCTGGCTTACCTAAAACCCGAAGTGGGAAAATAATGCGACGTATTTTACGCAAGTTAGCGGCGAATGAAACCGATCAATTGGGTGATATTTCTACCCTTTTAAACCCAGAAATTGTCGAAGAAATTATCGAAGGACTAGCGAAAGAATAGGACAACTGCTCCTATTGCTGTTAGGATTAAGATTAATTTCCGGTATCCTTCATCGTTGATTTTTTTGACTAATTTAACTCCGACAAAAAGGCCTAAGGCCAAAAAGGGGAAAAACTGCAAGCTGGTTTTTACCGACCCTAAATCAATGGTTTCCCAGACCCAAATATGAAACGGGATTTTAAAAATATTGATGATAAAGAAGACATAAGCAGAGGTACCAATAAAAACATTTTTTGGTAGTCGCATGGCGAGGAAATAGATGTTGGTCACTGCTCCTGCTAAATTCCCGATCATGGTGGTAAAGCCTGCTAGTATCCCTAAAGAACTTCCAAAACCCCAATGTGTTGGAACTGTTTTTAAAGGTTTTCTTTCTAAGTAAAACAATAATAACGTAGTCAATAGGATCAGACTAGCCATCCCCGTTTTAAAGGTGGTTTCGTTTAATAAGTTTCCACCATATGTTCCCAGAATCACCCCGACAAACATCCAGGGGATAAGGGTGAAAACATATTTCCAATGGGTGTATTTTTTATAGTATAAAATGGCGAAAATGTCTCCTCCAATTAATAGCGGAAGTAGAATTCCAGTAGAAGCTTTGGCGTCAAAGGCATAAACAAAAAGGATGACGATAAAAACGGCAATCCCTTTTACACCAGACTTAGCAATTCCCAAAAGAAAAGCCCCTGCAGCAGCAAAAAGAAAAGTGGGGGTTAGCATATGCTTTTAATGTTGTATTTCTATCACAATATTACTCTTTTAATCATTGAGAGTGTTAACATTTGGCGATATTTGTACTGAAATTAGGCTCTTGAAAAAAATATCACCATCGATTCGTTATATGTTGCTAAGCACCTTTGCTTTTGCCTTCATGAATGCCTTGGTGAAATACTTAATTCACTATCCCACTTTTGAGCTAGTGTTTTTTCGTTCCTTAGGGACATTGGTGTTGACTTATTTTTTAATTCGATCTCAAAAGGTTTCTCTTCGGCCAAATCAGCCTAAATTGTTGATATTAAGAGGTGTTGTGGGGGTTACTTCCATGTCGCTTTTCTTTTTAGGGATTCATTTTATCCCAATTGGGTCTGCGGTGACCATTCGTTATATCGCTCCTCTATTTGGCGGCGTTTTAGCCGTCTACTTTTTAAAAGAAAAAATATTTCCATTTCAATGGGTGCTTTATGTTCTAGCTTTTTTGGGGGTGGTTTTAATCAAAGGTTTTGATGCTTCGATTAGTTTATTTGGAGTGGGAGTTGTTTTAGCAGCCGCTTTTTTTAGTGCGATTGTTTACATTATTATTTCAAAAATAGGGAAGCGAGATCATCCACTTTTAGTGGTTTTATTCTTTATGGGAATAGCCACCATGACTGGATTAGTCGGCAGTATCAATAACTTTATCATTCCGAATGGTTCTGAATGGGTGCTGCTTTTCTTGTTGGGCTTTTTTGGTTTTTTTGGGCAATATTATATGACCAAAGCTTTTCAAAACGATGAAGCTAGTAAGATTGCCCCAATCAAATATTCTGAAGTTGTTTTTACCCTAAGTTTTGGGGTGTACTGGTTTGGCGAAGTCTATACTTTGACCAGTCTAATTGGGATTGCCTTAGTGATCTTGAGTTTGACTTTTAGTGTTTTGTATAAGGCAAAAAGGATTAGGGACGAGCAATCCTCTTAAGGCAGCGAGGAGTTGGGTCTGAATTTAGGGGTTAAATACGCTGTTAAAATAAATCGTATATTCGTTTTAATCGAACTATATGAATGACTTGAAGTATTTATTTGCCTATACGGTGCCTTTGGCTACATTAGTATCTGTTTCATCTACTGGATTCTTGACTTTTGCCGCACCTATTTACACTTTTATTTTTATCCCAGTATTAGAGATCATTTTATCTGATTTTGATCAAAAGTATTCTCCTGCTCAAAAAGAAAAGCGCTTAAATAACTTTTTGTTTGACTTCCTTCTTTATCTCAATATTCCTTTTGTCTTTGGTCTTTTAGCTTATGGTTTGTTTGTGTTAAGTACAAACACCTATAGCACTACAGAATATGTTGGGATCATCCTTTCACTGGGTATTCTTTTAGCGACAAATGCGATCAATGTTGCGCATGAGCTTGGTCACCGGAAAACTCAGTTTGAACGCACACTTTCTAAATTATTGTTGATGCCGTGTTTGTATATGCACTTCTATCTTGAGCATAACTTTGGGCACCATAAAAACGTGGCGACGCCACTTGATCCTGCTACTTCAAAAGTAAATCAAACGGTATATCATTTTTGGCTCGACTCTGTTTTAAGACAATACCGCAATGCTTGGGCGATTCAGTTTAAATTGCTCAAACAGCAAAACAAGATGTTCTTTTCGATCAAGAACGATATGTTGTGGTATTCGTTGATTCAGCCCGCTTATTTGTTTTTGATTTATTTTTTCTTGGGAGGCTTCGCCCTAAAAGTTGCCATTATGGTGGGTGTGATTTCCTTCTTGTTCTTAGAAACCATTAACTATATAGAGCATTATGGTTTGCAACGTAAAAAGCTTCCTTCTGGACGATATGAAAGGGTGCAGCCACATCACTCGTGGAATTCAAATCACTATATTGGACGTATCGTGCTTTATGAATTAACCCGACACAGTGATCACCATTTTAAGGCGTCTAAAAAATATCAGGTCTTGGAAAATATTAGCGATAGTCCCCAATTGCCCTTTGGGTACCCTTCTTCTATTTTATTAGCTTTTGTTCCTCCTGTTTGGTTTAAAATAATGAACCATAGGGTGCCAAAAGGAAAAGTTGATTTACCACAAGCAGCTTAGTGCATTAGCGTTTTTTATGGTTTTAAATATGTTTGATTTATAATCAAGCTGTCTGGCTTGCTTAGTTTTTTGCAATTAATTTAATTTGGTTTTAATTTTTTTAAAATTTACACTTTTAATGAATTTATAAGTGTTAATTTTAGGAAAGAATCAAATGAATATTTAATCGTTTGTAAAAAAAAATGACTTGTTTATGTCTTTTGTTTACAATTAGAGTATTTGAACTAAATTTAATAAAATGAATTTTTCCCTTTCAGAAGAGCATAAAATGATAAAAGCTGCTGCGCGTGATTTTGCGCAAAAAGCAAAAGATGGTGTTATCGAACGAGATACTCAAATGGCTTATCCTACTGAAATAGTC
This sequence comes from Candidatus Arcticimaribacter sp., assembly GCA_965658115.1. GTDB lineage: Bacteria > Bacteroidota > Bacteroidia > Flavobacteriales > Flavobacteriaceae > Arcticimaribacter. Next base: position 38,830 of record CBFHRA010000009.1, read on the forward strand.
AAAGAAATGGGAGAGCTAGGTTTTATGGGAATCATGACTTCCCCTACCTATGGTGGAAGCGGGATGGACACACTATCTTATGTTTTGGTCATGGAAGAATTATCAAAGATTGACGCGAGTTCTTCTGTTATTATGAGTGCGCACAACTCCTTGGTTTTATATGGATTAGAAGCCTTTGGTTCAGATGAGTTAAAGGAAAAATATCTCCCCTCTTTAGCTAGTGGAGCATCCATAGGGTGTTTTTGTCTTTCTGAGCCAGAGGCGGGGAGTGACGCTACAAGTCAGCAGACCACTGCGATAGACAAAGGAGATCATTATGTTTTAAACGGAGTTAAAAACTGGATCACCAATGGAGGGAAAGCGGATTATCATATTGTCATCGCACAAACTGATCGTGAAAAAGGACATAAGGGGATCAATGTATTTCTCGTTGAGAAAAGCTGGGACGGAGTAGAAATAGGCGTAAAAGAAGATAAGTTAGGAATTCGTTCTTCTGATACTCATTCTATCATTTATACCGACGTAAAGGTGCCTAAAGAGAATCGAATTGGTCCAGACGGTTTTGGATTTAAATTCGCCATGAAGACCTTAGAAGGAGGCCGTATAGGGATTGCTGCGCAAGCCCTGGGGATTGCTGCAGGGGCATATGAGTTAGCCGTTGAATATGCACAAATTCGAAAAGCCTTTGGCAAGCCAATTATAGAACATCAGGGAGTAGCTTTTAAACTAGCAGAAATGGCCATGGAAATTGAATCAGCAAGAATGTTAGTCTATCGTGCAGCCGTTTTAAAAGACGAAGGGAAACCCTATGGCTATGCGAGTGCTATGGCAAAGTTAAAAGCCTCTGAAGTCGCTATGCAAGTCACTGTAGAAGCAGTGCAAGTGCACGGCGGGAATGGTTATGTGAAAGAGTATCATGTCGAACGATTAATGCGAGATGCAAAAATCACTCAGATCTATGAAGGTACCTCTGAAATTCAAAAAATAGTCCTTTCGAGAAATATCGCGAAAGGGGACTTGCAATTGCCGCTTTAAATTTTCATTCTATTTAATGGGTTTCTTCTAAGAATTTCCCTTCTCCTTTAAGTATCCATGCTAAATTTAGTTCAGGAAAGTTTTTTTTGATTTTATGAGCCAAAGGAATTGAAATTAAACTCCCGCCAAACAAAATATGATTGAGTTGATTTAAATTTTTATAACCCAAATGTTCAGCAAATTCCTTTTTATTCATCTCTGTATGCACAATGATCTTTTCTAATCTAAGGCTATCCTTTGTTTTTGTATGTACTTTTTCACATAACGTGCTTATAAAAGTTTCTAATTCGATATCATGAGCATTTAGAATATTGAGAAGACTTTTGATGGTGAAGTTCGTTCCATTTTCCATTTTCCAATATTGTATACGACTCATTTTGTGTTCAAAGGCAAATTGTTCATAGCTCTTATAGCCTGATTTTAGTCTTAATTCTTTTAAGCCTATCCCAACAATACATTTAATTTTATCTAAATCGTTCATTTTATTTTTTTTAATATAATGGTCTTTTATTGTATTATTTAATATATTTATAGAAATAAATATTTAAAAATATACATTATAATCTAAATGTCAAAATTCACCCTCTATGATTGGCGAAAAATGTCTAAAAAGGATGTACAGTTAAGTAGACAGATTATTTCTGCATCTTTAGAAGATCAAATCCTCTTAAGTGATTGGTTTTCGGATTTCAGAGAGCTTATTTCTCCCAAAGATGAGCATCCTAGATTTGAACTTCATTTAGAGGGTCAGTTACAAGGACTAAAGCCTATTTTTTTAATGGCTGGCATAGAAAGTATTGATCATCAGGTCAATATAAACGACTTAACCTATCAGCTTATTTTTACCTCTAGACATATGTCATTTACTACTGAAGAACGTGCTAATTATATTTTTGACGCTTGGTTAGAACGTTTACTCACTCTTGATTCCCACTAAACAACTATTTTTCTCATCGCTAATTTCTAAACTATAGCAATTGATTTTTGGCCTTTAGGCTATCACTTCCCGCCCCTAATAATAGGCATAAAAAAAGGCCTCACCTTTACAGTGAAGCCTTGATTTTGTTTGTAGCGAGAGCGAGACTTGAACTCGCGACCTCCGGGTTATGAATCCGACGCTCTAACCGGCTGAGCTACCTCGCCTTTTCAACGGTGGCAAATATAAAAAAAATGCCAACAATCGTTATGTTTTTAGCCTTAAAAAATATGCTTTTCTTTTAGCATGTTTCTATTTTTTCAATATATTGCTGCCCTAACATTTACCTATGTCATCTAAAGTAGCCTTTTCATTAGAAATTGATTTTCAAGCCTCACCGCAACTGTTGTTTCAATATTTATCAACTCCTTCTGGGTTATCAGAATGGTTTGCTGATAATGTCAATTCTAGGGGGGAAGATTTTACCTTTATCTGGGATGACAGTGAAGAGTATGCAAAACTTTTGCAGAAAAAAAACAATGAAAAAGTTCGTTTTCGCTGGTTAAATGACGAAGAAGATCAAGACGATTATTATTTTGAATTTAAAATAGTAGTAGACGAAATCACCAAAGACGTTTCTTTAATCATTTCTGATTTTGCCGATGAAGATGAGTTGGACGAAGCTAAAATGCTTTGGGAAAACTTAATCGGAAGTTTAAAACAAGTTCTAGGCGCCACTTAAATCTATGTTTTCATATCAAGGTCAAAACTATACTTCATTAGATGAAGTACCCAGCGATACTTTAGCCGCTTTTATTCAACAAAACGTACTGACAGAAACCATTGCTATTCAGCAAAACAAAATCTTGTTTTGGGAAGAGCATTATCTGCGCTTAATGGCCTCGATGCGTATTTTGCGTATGGAGATTCCATTGACGTTTACCATGGAACACCTATCAGGAAAAATCCAAGAGATTACAAGGCATTACGCCGAGCACGAATTTAATGGGAAAGTTCATTTAAATGTTGTCAAAATGGCGCAGCCTTCTTTTGAACAACCCATTCCCGCAACCGCTTATTCGATTTTGGCTAGTCCTTCAAATGACCCCGCTTTTAAATATCAAAAAGTATCCCAACCCATTGACTTATACAAAGATCATTATTTATCAACCGGTCTTTATCAATCCATAGAAAATGTTGCAGAACAGTGGCGGGCAATGGCATGGACTTATGTGCACGAAAATAATTATTGCGACGGAATTCTACTCAATACAGACAAGCATATCGTAGAAAGCTTAAAAGGAGCCTTATTCTTAGTAAAAGGAAATAAAGTGAGTACGCCAGCTTTAGATCAAGGCTGCCGAAAAACCGTCTATCGCAAACAGTTATTAGCGCTTTTAGAAAAGTCTTCGGATTATGAACTTATCGAAGAAGCGATCTCTCCTTTCTCTATTCAAAAAGCAGACGAATTGTTTGTTTTAAGTGATGCTAACGGCCTTTATAGTATCGGACAATATCGCAAGAAAGCATTTAAAACCGAACACACAGAAAAGATCTATTCTTTATTTTTGGCACATCTTAATTCCCAACTTTAATTATAAGTAGGGTTATCAGGGGCATTCGCCCAAATGGTGTATTTCCCCCCTTTTTTTAGCATGGCGTTTCGCCAAAGGTCTTCTGGATTAGTGCTAAAAAGTTGTTTATAACGAATACTCTTTTGAATTAACCAGCTTTCTAACGTTACCTCTTGTTCTAGTTGGCCTTTTGACCATCCACTATATCCTAAAAAGAAGCGACAATTCTCAGAATGAAGGCGTTTGTTTTCTACTGCTTCAAAGGCTTGTTCAATATTGCCTCCCAGATAAAGTTGCTCTTTGACTAAACGACTATCTTCAACTATGGGTTGGGTAGCATTGTAAACAAAAAAGAGTTGATCTGTATCGACGGGGCCTCCATAAAATAGCGGAAGATCAACAGTTACCTCTGGAACCATCTCATTAAGATAAAAATCATAGGTTTTATTAAAGATAAATCCCATCGGAGCTTTATCTTCTATGGTGCAAATTAATACGATCGCTCGATGAAATGAGAGATCCCCTAGGATAGAAGGATCGGCAATTAAAAAGTCTCCAGGGTGAAGTTGATTATCCATATTTAAAATTAGGCAAAAAAAAATCTCCCGAAGGAGATTTTTATGTATTGTTAAAAGCTAAGCTTAGTTTACAGCACCTGATAATTCAGCACCTGCTTTAAACTTCACTACTTTTTTAGCAGCAATTTTGATAGTTTCTCCTGTACGTGGGTTTCTTCCGTCACGTGCAGAGCGCTCAGATACAGACCAAGATCCAAATCCAACTAGTGAAACGCGTCCACCACCTTTAAGTGCTCCTCCTACATTACCTAGGAAAGACTCTAATGCTTTTTTAGCGGCAGCTTTTGAAATTCCTGCATCTGCAGCCATTGCGTCGATTAATTCTGTTTTGTTCATAATATTTTGATTTAAATTAACATTTTAGACATTCACAAATATATAGGCTTTGTGGGAAGACCAAAGGAATTCGGCTTGAAATCCCCGCTATTGTTAATAAATCGGGCCGATTGTTTATAACCCAGCCCTATTTTAGCCTTGCCGAAGGGTCAAATTGGTAGCCATTGAGTAAATCTTTGACCTCCATACGCCTTTTATTGGGCATTTGAACGCTTTCACAAAGCAAAAATCCTTGTGGATGGGCGACTTTCATTTGTTTATTCTCTATCACAATACTTAGTAGGGGGTGATCATGTGAGCATAATTCTACTTTGGCACTGTATATTTTTAAGCGAGCAGAGGTGTCATTTTCATAAAGTTCTGTCCAGGCAACTGGATAAGGGGAAAGGCCATTAATTTGTGCTTCGATCTCAAGCAATGACTTACTCCAGTCGATACGGGTGTTTTCTTTGGTTAGTTTAGGCGCGTCTTTTTCGTTCCCATTTATTTCTTGTGGGTGGGCTTTTATACCTTCTTCTAGCGCATCGAGTGTAGCGACAATTACTTCTCCACCCAAAGGAGCAAGTTTGTCGTGTAAACTGCCAGCTGTCTCTCCTTCTACAAGTGCAATTTTTTCTTGTAAAAGTATATTCCCTGTATCGATTTTTTCGTCGATTAAAAAAGTAGTTACTCCGGTTTCTTTTTCTCGGTTGATCACTGCCCAGTTAATGGGTGCGGCCCCGCGATAGTTAGGTAGGAGGGAAGCGTGAAGGTTAAAGGTCCCTTTTGGTGGTATGGACCATACTACTTTTGGCAACATTCTAAAAGCAACCACTACAAATACATCTGCATTTAATGCGGTTAAATCATCAATAAAAGATGGATCTTTTAAAGAGGCGGGCTGTAAAAGGTTTAATCCTTGCTCAACGGCATAGTCTTTTACAGCCGAAGTGCTTATTTTTTTCCCACGACCCGCAGGTTTATCAATATTTGTGACGACTCCTACAATCTTGTATTCAGCGTTTTGAATTGCTTTTAAGGTCGTAACCGCAAAGTCTGGAGTTCCCATAAATACTACTTTTAAACTCATTGTGCGCTATATTGATCTAATGTATTTCGTTTGATTTTTTGTTGGTCCTCTAGCGATTCAATTGCTGTGGCAATTTGCTTTACAGAGTATTGCGGCAAAGATAATTTAAGCTGATGTGGAGCAAGTGTATTTTGGGTGAGAATTTTTAGTAATTCTTCTGTTATAATTGAGAGATCTACTTCTGGAGTGGTTTTATGACAACTTTTTGCACTGCATTTTTCACAGTTTGTTTCTTTTGTTTCGCCAAAATATTCCAGCAAAGTCTTTTGTTTACATCGATGTTCTTCTGTCGCAAAAGAGATCATTGACGCCATTTTTTGTTGTTTGCTTTTAAGATATATTTTGTTGTTTCTCAATAAATCTCTTAAAGTATATTGATCCTCACGAGGGACTAACCCTATCAACTTTAGATCGCTTTTATTGTAATCAAATCGCATAAGGCCTTGCTCATCATATAAATTAAAGATGGCAATAAGTTGGACAAATTTTAGCTGACTAAGTCTAGTGACATCATCTAAATCAATGCTTATTTCTTGATCAAAAATCCCTGGGTATTTACGGCTAATTGTTTGTAAGGCTATGGCCTGTTCTTTTGATGCCTGTTCTAGTTCTCGCTTAAATTGAGTCGAGTTACACAACAACTGTATTTTTGCATCTAAAGTACTGTGTTGGATTTGATGAAAAATACTCCCTTGGTCAAATAAAGTAAAGCAGTGCGCTACTTTTTTTGGCGACAGCTTATAGCTTGAGCAAAAATCTATAAAAGAGATATTCCACGATTCTTCATGTCCTTCTCCATAGGCTATATTGAGATAATTACACAAATGTTTGTAGCACTTTTCAATAAAGTCTGTTGTGGGCAGATGGGATAAAAATTGCTTTTTAGCCCTTTCGGCATCTTGCGGCTGAAAAAAGAGAATGGCTTTTGCGGCCTGCCCGTTTCTTCCCGCTCTTCCTATTTCTTGATAATAGTATTCTAAGCTTGCCGGGAGATTTACGTGGATCACTTGACCCACATCGGCTTTATCGATTCCCATCCCAAAAGCATTTGTCGCTACTATAGAAGGAGTCTTGTTGCTTTTCCAGGCGTGGAGTCGATCTTGTTTTTCGTGGGCAGATAAACCTCCGTGAAAAAAGTTAGATTTTATGCCATTTGCATTGAGTGCTGCAGAGATTTCTTCTGTTTCTCTACGGCTACTGCAGTAAATAATTGTTGACCCTTGTTCTTGCTTTAAGTTTCGAATAATACTGCCTAATTTATCTGGGGATCGATCAATCTCGATGGCGATATTTGTTCGTTCAAAAGAACTTTGAAAATGCTTGTGATTCTTTAGCTTTAGCTCCTTTATGATGTCTTTTACTACTGTTGGAGTTGCACTTGCCGTAAGGGCAATTACGGGGACTTTAGGCAAGAGATTGCGCAGCGCTGATAAATGTTTATAGGCGGGTCTAAAGTCGCTTCCCCATTGTGATATACAGTGTGCTTCGTCTACAGCAATGCATTTAAAATTTAGGCCAGCCAAACGTTCTAAAATACGCTTCTGCTGTAACTTTTCCGGAGAACAATACACCAGCTTATAGTTGCCATAAGCGATATTATCTAGCTGTTTTTCGATGGCTTGATCATTGCGTAATGCCATGCTTTTAATCCCTTTTTCATTGGCTTGTGCCACTTGATCTTGCATCAAAGAAATCAAAGGAGATATCACTAGGGTAGGGCCGTCAAATAGGAGGGAAGGCAGTTGATAGCATAGCGATTTTCCACCGCCTGTAGGAAGCAGCACAAGAGTGTCATTAGCGCTTAGAAGCGAGAGACAAATTTCTTCTTGTAAGGGCCTAAATTGGTCAACCTTCCAGTGTTTTTTTAAAAGCGCCTTTAGCTTATCTGTCATGGCATTTTTTTAAAATATACGCCTTGCGTTCTTCTGGCGAAAGAAAAGGTACTTCAATAATTGGCCCAACTTCTCGATAACTTTCTTTAACTGCCTGATGTAAGGAGACTGCTTCGTCAAAAGACTCCATTCTACTTTCGTCTTTTTGATAAATCTCAGCTACAGGGGCAATGGAAAAAACAAGGTCATACGGGTATTTTTCTAATTCCTCTTCCCAGTTTTTTTGTGGGGCTTTAGTATGCCTTAGATAAGCAGTAACATCGGCTAAACCACGATCAAAAAAGATCAGTTGTTCTTTATTATTATCGGCAATGACGTTTTCTGCAAGACGAAATTGTTCCTTCCTATCGTTCCAGATCAATTGGCTAAACGCCAAAGGGTCTTCGGCAAAAAAGTTGTCTTTCCCCTCTGCTTTCCCCATTTGTATATATTTTCTCGAAGCTTCTTCAAAGCAGTAGTATCCTTCTTTTTTTAAGAGATTGATCAGGGTTGTTTTACCGCTGCCAGGCCCTCCTGTAAGAACAATCCGCTTGAAGTGTGTCGTTTGTGTTTCGATAACCTAAGATTTCAACTATATTTGTATAAAAATAGTCCAACCGAATGCTTCCAAAAGAAAATCCAGAAGAATTTTATTCACGATTTCACGAACAACTCCTCAATTCGCAAGATTGGCCAGGGGTTTATTTGTTCAAATTTATTTTGAGAGAAGGAGAAGTAAAAGAGCAAGTCTTAAAAGATATGTTTACCCAAAAAGAGGCCGTTTTTTCTAAGAAAGCCTCTTCAAAGAAAACTTTTACCAGCTTATCGGTAAAAGTAACAATGGAAGATCCAGATGCGGTAATCGCCATCTATAAACAAGCCCAAAAGATTAAAGGACTAATTACCCTATAATTTTTTCTTTTTTCATTTAAACACTACATTTACAAAAGCATACCAAAAAAAACTACCCAGCCATTTATGGAAGCATTGCAATACAATTCCGAAAGGACACCTTTGATTATACCCGAATACGGACGTCATATGCATATCATGGTACAACAGTTAAAAGAGACTGAAGACCGTGAAGAACGCAATAAAAAAGCAAAAGCCATCATCGGTGTGATGGGGAATCTGAACCCACATTTACGTGATGTACCTGATTTTCAGCACAAGTTGTGGGATCAATTATTTATGATGTCTGAATTTTCGCTAGATGTTGACTCTCCTTTTGAACAACCCGATAAAGAAGTTTTAGAGCAAAGACCTGAGCCCTTAAGCTATCCGCAAAATTTTCCTAAATACCGTTTTTATGGCAATAATATCAAGAGTATGATTGATGTGGCCTTAGGTTGGGAAGAAGGGGAAATGAAAGATGCTTTGGTTTACAATATTGCGAATCACATGAAAAAGTGTTTTTTGAATTGGAACAAAGACACAGTGGATGATCAAGTGATTTTTGATCACCTTACAGAACTTTCTAAGGGTCAACTCAAAGTGAAAGAAGAACATTTACCACTTACCCTTACTCAGGACGTATTGCGCATGAAGTCTAAAAACGGCAATGGACCAAAGAGTAATGGAGGCAGTAAGCCAAGAAAAAACAGAAACCGTAAACGTTATTAAGCGCTATCCATGGGGACATTCATCATTGAAGGTGGACATCAATTAAAAGGTGAAATCACACCGCAAGGGGCAAAAAATGAAGCCCTTCAAATTCTATGTGCTGTGTTACTTACAGCAGAAGAAGTTACCATCAACAACATACCAGACATCATCGATGTCAATAAACTCATTCAATTACTGATTAACTTTGGGGTTAAGGTAACCCAGCTGGGACCGGGATCTTACCGCTTTCAAGCCGATGAAGTCAACCTCGATTACTTACAATCTGATCAATTTAAAATTGACGGAAAAGGACTGCGTGGATCGATTATGTTGGTTGGTCCATTATTAGCTCGTTTTGGGAAGGGAAGCATTCCTAGACCAGGGGGAGATAAAATTGGGCGACGTCGTTTAGATACTCACTTCGAAGGTTTAATCAAGCTTGGCGCAGAGTTCAACTATAATTCAGAAGATTATTTTTATTCTGTCGAAGCCAAAGCATTAAAAGGGACTGATATGCTTTTAGACGAAGCATCGGTTACTGGAACAGCGAATATTGTCATGGCTGCCGTTTTGGCCAAAGGAAAGACTACGATTTATAATGCCGCTTGTGAGCCTTACTTACAACAGCTTTGTAATATGCTCATTCGCATGGGCGCAAATATCTCGGGTGTTGGTTCAAATCTATTGACCATAGAAGGAGTAGAAACGCTCAACGGAACAACTCATCGTGTTTTGCCTGATATGGTTGAGATAGGAAGTTGGATAGGTCTTGCTGCGATGACTAAAAGTGAACTGACCATTAAAAATGTCCAATGGGAATACCTAGGGCAAATTCCTTCTGTCTTTAGAAAGCTAGGATTAACCATAGAAAAACAGGGAGACGATATTTTTATCCCTGCCCATACAGAAGGTTATGAAATACAAAACTATATCGACGGTTCAATCTTAACTGTTGCAGATGCTCCTTGGCCAGGGTTTACCCCAGATCTATTGAGTATTGTTCTTGTTGTCGCAACCCAAGCAAGAGGCAGTGTTTTAATTCATCAAAAGATGTTTGAAAGCCGCTTGTTCTTTGTTGATAAATTAATCGATATGGGCGCAAAAATCATCTTATGTGATCCCCATCGAGCGTCAATCATTGGCCATGATTTTAAATCACAGCTAAAAGCAGCCACCTTGACTTCGCCAGATATACGCGCCGGAATTTCTTTATTGATTGCCGCTCTATCTGCGCAAGGAACCTCGACCATCCACAATATCGAGCAAATCGATCGTGGCTATGAAAGAATTGTTGAACGCCTTCAAAAAATAGGCGCTAAAATTCAACGAATGTAAGCACTACACCACCCAAATCCCTTTTATGCGACTTACCTACCTTATTTTCCTCTTCCTTTTGGGCAATATACTTTATGCTCAAACCACGATTTTTGGAAAAATCACTGATGCCGAATTTAACGCTCCTTTGGCCTATGTCAATATTGGGATTCCTGGGGCTGGGATTGGAACTGTAAGTGATGAGGCAGGCTATTATTTACTTGAAATCCCCAATCATAAGATCAATGATTCGCTCTATTTTTCTATGGTAGGCTTTGCCTCCCAAAGCTTTAAAATCGATCAATTAGATGGGTCAAACGAGAAACTACTCAACATTAACTTTCAACCAGAAGCAACGGCTTTAAAAGAAGTAGTGGTCACCAGCGGAAAGTGGGAAAAGAAAGCAGTGGGAAATGAAACAGATTCTAAATTAATTACAACCGGCTTTACCACCAATCAATTGGGGAATGAAATAGCACAGTTTGTTCGGGTGAAAAAGCAACGCCCTACTTTGGTACAAGGCTTTTGGTTGTCCATTGCAGAAAACACCATTGAAAGTGTTATTTTAAGATTAAACATTTACTTAGAAGAAGAAGGCTTCCCCGGAGAAAACGTCTTGCAAGAACCTATCTATCTGGAATTGCCCAATGAACCACAAACCATAACGGTGGATTTAACGCCCTATGATATCTATGTCGAAGATGACTTTTTTGTTTCCATCGAATGGATTGAAGACCTGGGTGTAGAAGGCCTTTGGTTTTCTGCTGGGGTCTTTGGGAAATCCCTTTATGCGCGTAGCGCGAGTCATGCACAATGGGTCAAACAACGCGCATTGAGTATAGGGATGGGCGTAGAAATTTTGCAAAAAGAAAATTAAGAATACTTTTCTTCAATAATGCGAATAGAGTCTTGAATGATTCTTTTAAGGACTTTAACATCTATATCGCTTAAACGTTTGATATAAAGGCAGCCTTTTCCCAGTTTGTGTTTTCCTAATCCATTAAAATCTAAGCCATCGTGCGAGAGATCGCACATAAGATAAAGGGTTAAAGCTTGCTTTCTAGGGGCGAATCCCGTTAAGAACCAATCGCCTTCTCTTCCGGTTTTATATTTGTAATGGTATTCACCAAAACCAATAATGCTTGTCCCCCATAAATGGGGTTCAGATTGGGTGATTTCCCCCATTAAGTTTAAGAGGGTGTAACTGTCTTCCCGTTTTTGTTCCTCTGCTACAGAAGACAAAAACAAGCGAACACTTTCGTTCGTTTTTTGTGTTTTATTCTGTTTCATTTCTCAAGGATTTCTCCTTAAGGTATGAAATTATCTCTTAGAGACCTTGTTATTACTAATGCTTCGTTGTCTGGAGCACTTAAAGCGATCCACTTCTTCTCCACGACTTCTGCGGTGTTTGGTGCTTCTTCCTTGTACACGTGCGCGCCATAAATTGAAACTGGAACGCTTCATTTCCCTGCGCATTAATTCAATGACATCCTGCTCTTTTAAACCAAATTGATCTGTGATGGCATCAAAAGGGGTACGGTCTTCCCAAGCCATTTCGATAATGCGATCAACTTGTTCATCATTAAGGTCAAATTTCTTCTTCATCTTTATTGTATGCTTTTTCTGTTGGGTAAGGTATGTCGTTGTAAAATGCGTTTACTCTCTTGATATACATGCGAATTCTTCTGTAAGTTCCACAAGATATCAGAGGCGTGTTTTCTGCTTTTATCAAGATCCACGATGGGTTTTGGGTAGCTAGTGCCTAATTCGAAACCATAAAGACCTTCTTCAAAGGGGGTAATTTCCCAGGGGGTGTGAACCAATGCATCAGGGAGATTTTTTAATTCAGGGAGCCATTGTTGGGTAAAGTGACCTTTTGGGTCGTGCTCTTGCCCGTTTTTTACGGGATTGTAAATACGCAGGGTATTGATCCCGGTTTCTCCCGCTTGCATTTGTAATTGCGGAAAGTGAATCCCTGGTTCAAAATCCAAGAACTGTCTCGCTAAAAAAGCCGAACAAGCTTGCCAGGGTTGCCACAATTGATGTACAAAAAACGAAACCACTAAAGCCCGCATCCTAAAATTCAAATAGCCTGTCGCGACTAAACAACGCATCGCGGCGTCAACCATGGGAACCCCTGTTTTACCCTCTTCCCAGGCAGTAATATGACTTTGGTTCAAAGGTTTTTTGAGTTGATGATACCCTCGATTGATACTCTCAAACTCCATGCGACATTCCATTTCAAATTTTTGAATAAAATGCGCTTGCCAGCGCAAACGAGACTCAAAGGCGCGAATCCCAAAGCCTTTTTTACCCGCTTCTTTTTCTGTTTCGGTACGATGTAAAACCTGTCGCATTGATAGATTGCCATAGGCGATATAGGGGGAAAGACGGCTACAGCTTTTACGGGCGAGATCGGGTTTTGATATATGGGTTTGATAGTTTTGGTAGCGCCCTTCAAAAAAGGAGTCTAGGTAGCGATAAGCTGCCTTTTCTCCGCCAGGCTGTATTCCTTTTGCCACTTTAGTGGCACAATTTAAAACCTCAAAATGTGTGCTTAATTGCTGAACTTCTTTTTCATGGATAAAGCCTTTTTTTGACGGACTAGGATACTGTGCCTTATTCATCAATTGGCTCCATTGTTGTATCCATTTTTTTCTATTGCGCATTGCGCGAAAAACACCTTGTTGTCTCTTTTCAATCCATGGAATGTTATGTTCTTGACACCAGGCGGTAACATTGAGATCTCGTTGATAAGTTATCCCAATTCCGGTCTCTGTATGAGAATAAATCCCCTCTACTGTAAGGAGTTGCTTTAGTTGATTAAAAACGTCAATGACCTCGCCTACAACAGTTAAAATCGCCGTGTTAAAATCTTTTAGCTGCTGATTTAAATCAACGATAGATTGCTTGATAAAATCAAAGTGGCGTTCACTACTGTGCGCTTCCTTTCTTAAAGAAGGTTCTGCAACATACAGTAAGAGAACTTGCTTGTGATTTTTTTGTGCCAAACTAATTGCAGCGTGATCCCTTAAACGCAAGTCGCGCTTTAACCAAACAATAGCGGTAGGAATCGAATTAATAGGCATCTGGATTACTTAATATTGACCCTGCACGGGCTTTGATTTCAGCTAATTCTTGTGCAGGTATTTTTTCGAGTAATCTCAGCATCATCGCCATGCGATTATTTTTGGCGAAGAACTGCTTTTTATCATCAAGGAAATTCCAGTACAGGCTATTAAACGGACAAGCATCTTCTCCTAAGCGTTTCTTTTTATCATAAGCGCAGCTTTCGCAATAATTACTCATTTTATTGATATAGGAAGCGGCAGATACATAAGGCTTTGTCGCGACGATCCCCCCGTCTGCCCACTGGCTCATCCCACGCGTATTGGTGATTTGCACCCATTCAATTGCATCGGCATAAATGCCTAAATACCATTGATCCACTGCATCGGGATGCACTTGGGCTAACAAGGTAAAGTTCCCTGTGATCATTAAACGTTGAATATGGTGGGCATAGGCATTGTCTAAAGAATTTTGAATGCTGTGGTGAAGGCAATTCATCTTTGTCTTTGCTGTCCAATAAAAGTCTGGAAGCGGGTTGTGGTTTTCTAAAGCGTTTTTTTCTGCATAGGCAGGCATTTCTTTCCAATAAATCCCACGCATATATTCTCTCCACCCAATGATCTGTCTTACAAAACCTTCGACTTGCGAAAGTTCAATCTCATCTTGGTGTTGACGATAATAAGCGATGACTTTTTCCACTACTTCTAGCGGACTAATCATTTTGACATTGAGTGCAAAAGAAATTCTGGAATGAAAAAGATTGATTTCCTCGGTATGCAAGGCATCTTGATAATCCCCAAAATGCACCAATAAGTGCTCACAGAAGTACGCTAGCTGCATTAGGGCTTCTTCTCGACTAAAGGGGAAAAGATAATTGTCTGTATCAAGGGTTCCAATTGTCTTTACTCCGGCAGCATGAATCAGTTTTTCGAGGGCTTCTAATTCTTCTGTTTTTGGAACATAAGCCACTGGGATCGCAGGACTACCTTTCCACTTTTTGCGATTGTTTTTATCAAAGTTCCATTGTCCTCCTTCAGGCTGTCCTTGTTCCATTAAAAGGTTGAATTGCTTGCGCATATTGCGGTAAAAGAACTCTAAAATCAATTGCTTTTTGCCTTCAAAAAATTGTGATAATTCTTCTCGACTGGTCATAAAGTGATGGCTGTCATGCACTTTTGTAGGCGAATCGAGTCCCTCGCAAAAATTCTTTAATTGCTGGTCTAAGCGGTATTCATCTGGGTGTTGATATTCAAAAGAAGTGATTTGCTGTTGCTCAATGATTGCATCGAGGTTAGCGGGGAGTGCTTGTTGGTTTTCAGCGTCATCAAGTTTGAAATAAATAACCTGATGCCCTTGTTGTTTTAGTACTTGTGCAAAATGGCGCATCGCGCCAAAGAAACCCACGACCTTTTGAATGTGATGCGGCGCATAATCGGTCTCTTGTCGCATTTCCATGAGGACATAAGACACTTCTTCATCAACAGTCTCAAACCATGGATGCTGTAAGTTCAGTTGGTCTCCTAAGATTAAGCGTAGCTTCATTCGAATAAACTTTTTTGATTCCACAGCCGCTGAAACTTTCCGTTTTCATCATAGCGTTCTGCTTGCATGCGAACGTTGAATTTACGGTCTCTAGGATCATTTCCTACCCCTGCGACATACATCCAGTTGCCATAATTGCTGTGTACATCATAATCGATTAATTGTGCTTCAAAATAGGCCGCGCCTATACGCCAATCGAGTAAAAGATCTTTGGCAAAATAAGAAGCGACATTTTGTCTCCCGCGATTGCTCATCCAGCCAGTCTTTTGTAATTCAATCATATTGGCATTGACAAAAGGCTCACGGGTTTCCCCGTCGATCCAAGCTTGAATGGTTTTGGGATTATTTTTCCAGTGATAGTCTTTTTGTAGAATACCTCCCAGTTGGAAGATACGATCTTGGTGTTTGAGGGAAATAAACTTAAAATAATCTCTCCAAATCAATTCAAAAATAAGCCAATAGGTCGATTGATTCTTTTGTATTTGTGTTTCGTATTCTTTGATTTCCCAATAGATTTGTCGGGCAGAGATGGAGCCATTCGCTAACCAAGCTGAGAACTTTGAGCTATAATCTAAGCCGACTAATCCGTTGCGGGTTTGTTTGTAGAACGACAGCTTTTCTGTATCCCAAAAATAGTGCTCTATGCGCAACTCTGCTGCTTTGCTTCCCCCTCTAAAAGGGAAAGCAGAGTTGGGGTGAGCCTCAGGCGTTTTTAGGCCTAAATCTGCAAGACTGGGAAGCGTAAACTGTTTGCGCAACAAATTGCTCTCTGCCATCACTATGGCTTCAGGAAAACTGTTGCGTACTTTACTGTATTTTTCACATTTCTTACGGAAGACGGTAAAGACTTCGGGTAATTGATCGATCTCCATGGGAACATCTTCTGGATAAAAGAGAAATTGATCATAATGGTTATGCGCCGAAATGTTTTCTGAAAGCACAGCACGAACTTCTTCTTCGCGTTCTCTTTCTTCTTGGGTCCACTCTTTTTGCCAGTAAATGTCTGTGATAGCGTGGTCTTTGATAAGTTCTTGAATTCCCTTTGCAGGATCTTCTTGACTAATCACTAGACTAATATTGTGTTTGAGGAGATCTTTTTGAAGTTGAGCAAGGGTTTCAAGTAAAAACTGAGCTCTAAAGGCTTCGGTTTTTTTAAATCCCCATTGCGTCTCGCTGTAATGGAATGGATCAAAGCTATAAAAAGCAATGACGGTTTCATGTTGATGGGTGGCGTGATAAAAGGAAGCTTGGTCCTTAATGCGCAAATCATTTCTTAGCCAGACGAGGGCTTTTCCTTTTCGTTTCTGCATCTTTTGCTACAATATTTTACATTTTCCCAGTCCTTTTCCCATTTCTTTCGCCAACTAAAAGGGCGTTGACAACTGGCACAAATTTTTTCAGGTAGGTGGGCTTTTTTTACCCCCCTAGGCATTGAGCGCAGCTTTATAAGTTGTCAAGCAACGTTCGCGTGCGAACTTGTGGTCAACGATGGGTTGTGGGTAGGTTAATTCTTGATAATCAGGCACCCATTTCTGGATGTATTCGTGTTGTTTGTCAAACTTTTTGATTTGATCAATGGGATTAAAAATACGGAAGTAGGGGGCAGCATCTACGCCGCAACCGGCAACCCATTGCCAGTTTCCTACATTACTCGACATTTCATAATCCAATAACTTTTCTGCGAAATACGCTTCTCCCCAGCGCCAATCGATCAAAAGGTGTTTACACAAAAAACTTCCCACTAACATGCGCACGCGATTGTGCATAAAGCCAGTGGCATTGAGTTCGCGCATACCTGCATCGACAAAAGGGTAGCCTGTTTTACCTTCGCACCAACGTTGAAATTCTTCTTCGTTATTGCGCCATTCAATGCGCTCATATTTAGGTTTAAAACTGCTTTTTGGGGTGTGGGGGAAATGCCATAAAATCTGCATAAAGAATTCCCGCCAAATCAATTCTTTTAAAAAGGTGGGGTTTTCTTCTTGGGCAGAGTCCGCTACCATTTTGCGAACGCTAATGGTTCCAAACCGCAAATGCGCTCCAGTTCTAGAGGTTTTGTCTACTGCAGGAAAATTTCTGGTTTCCTCATATTCTTTGATGACCGTCGCATTAAAGCTGTATTTGGGTTGTGGTACTGAGGAGGGGGTAAAGCCTAAGTCTTCAAGGCTTAATTGGGGTTGTTCTACGGGGGCTAATTGATCTAAATGCGCTTCAGATGGATAGTGGGAGATACCCTCTTCCGCGAAGCGTTTTAACCATTTACGCGAGTAGGGGGTATAAACCTTATAGGCAGTACCATCGTCTTTGACCACTTCGCTTTTTTCAAAAATGACTTGATCTTTGTAAGTTTCAAAGGCGACACCATTCTTTTCTAAGAACGCTCCTATTGCTGTATCGCGTTCTGTGGCATAGGGTTCATAGTCGTGATTGGTCACGACTTTAGTAATATTAAACTTTTTTAGAAGTGATTCAAAAACGGCCTTGGGTTGTCCCAGATACATTCCAACGTTACATCTGTTCCTCTCCATAGCATCAGTTATGTCCCTCAAGGCCGCATGAATCATTTCTATTCTAGCATCCTCTTTAGGCAGCTTGTGAATGATCTCAGTATCAAAAATAAAGAGGGGAAGAACTTTATTGCCACTTGTTAGTGCGTGATAAAGTCCTGCATTGTCTTCAACGCGCAGGTCCCTTCTAAACCAGAATACTGTATAGTTTTCCACTTTAATTTGTTTTAAGGTCGCCTATTCCACCATCAACGTGGAGTATTTGACCGGTCATCCATTGACTTTCTTCTCCTAAGAGAAAGGCAGTCATCTGGGCGATATTTTTTGCTGTTCCCACTTGTTTTAGTGGGTGACGTTCTTGTGCTTTTTCCAATTTAGCTTCGTTATTTAAAAACTTGTCTGCTAAAGGGGTGTCTGTTAATGACGGAGCGATACAATTGACCCTAAACTTAGGGGCATATTCTGCCGCTAGAGAGCGGGTTAATCCTTCGAGGGCACCTTTGGCGGCAGCCACAGAAGCATGAAAAGGCATTCCAGTACTTACCGCAACTGTGCTGTAAAATACTAGGCTCGCTTGCGGGCTCTTTTGCAATAAAGGCAATACGGCTTGTAAAGATTTAACTGCTCCCACAACATTCAAGTTAAAATCATCTTGAAAGGTTTGTGGCTTTAGACCACGGAAAGGGCGTAGATTAATACTCCCAGGACAGTAAACAAAACCGTCAAGTTGTTCGGGTAAGTCGCTCACGTCAAGTGCATCGTTCATAACATCATAAGATATATGAGTAACTTCTGCATTAGCGAGTGATTCGTTGCTTCTTGAAGCCACATAAATGTTGTGTTCTGGTGCCAGTAAATCCACCAAGGCGCGGCCTATTCCGCTTGAACCACCAATGATTAAAATGTTCTTTTTCATAGCTATCTAATCCCTAAATTCGCCGAACAACTCAACGAGTTTGTTATATCTGTAATTAAAAATTTGATTTAATTGTCTTTTTACAAAAAGCGGATGTGCAATTCTTCCTAGCACACCTAAGGGCAATTTGTAATCAACGATGTCAATCATCTCTACACCCCCTGGTATCGCTTTAATAAAATGTTTATGATGCCAAAGGCTATACGGCCCAAAGCGCTGCTCATCTACAAAATACTTTTGGTCTTCTACATGGGTAATTTCTGTCACCCAGCGCAGTGGTAATCCCATCACCGGAGTAACGATATACTTGATGATTTGTCCCGCATACATTTTGTCTTCTGCACCTTCCAGAATCTTAAACCCCATATAATCAGGGGTGATGGTTTTAAGGTTGCCGGGGTCCGAAAGGAAATCCCATGCCTTGTCAACACTGATAGGTAAATTTTGGACTGTTTTTAGTCGGTAGACCATAAGAGCAATTATTTTTAGTAAAGATACGATGTTTAATTATTTAAAATAAAGTTTAAACAAAAATTATCAACAAAAATATCAAAAATACTTTTAAGGGAAGATTTGAGGTGGTTAGGAAACATTTTCTACATTTGATTAACAATTAAAATTTAATCAAATGAAAAAATTAATCTACATGCTAGCCATTTGTGTTTCAAGCACAGCCCTAGCGCAAGTTCAAACCCCACAGCCAAGTCCATCTTCTAAGATCCAACAAACCGTAGGATTGACAGAAGTGAGTGTTGAATTCTCTCGCCCAGCAATGCGTGGAAGAGACATTATGGGAGCTTTAGTGCCCTATGGTGCCATCTGGAGAACTGGAGCTAACAAAAACACTGTGATCACCTTTGGGGATGCAGTGACTTTTGGGGACCAAGAATTAGCGGCAGGAAGTTATGCGCTATATACGCGTCCAGGTAAAGACCAATGGGAAGTGTTTTTCTATGCTTCTACCGATAACTGGGGAACGCCAGACCCATGGGATGCGAGTAAGGTGGCAGCAACCATTGAAGTTTCACCCACAACTGGAAAAGACATTGAGTCTTTCTCTATTTGGTTTTCTAATCTCCATAATAACGGAGGAACCCTTAATATAGGGTGGGCAGATACCCGTGTCGCATTGCCTTTTGGCGTGCCTACAGTAGCCAAAGCAACCGCTTCTATCCAAGAAGCCTTAAAGAAAGATCCTAAGCACCGTGATTATTACAGTGCAGCAGTGTATTACCTGCAAGAAGGTCAAGATTTAAACCAAGCCAAAGCCTGGATGGAAAAAGCCATTGAAGGAAAAGATGATGCTTACTGGTATTTTCGCCAATACTCTTTGATCTTAGAAGGATTAAAAGATGTAGACGGTGCGATTGCAGCGGCTAAAAATTCTTTAGCCTTAGCTGAAAAAGCAGGAAATCCTGACTATGTGCGCATGAATAAAGCGGCCATTGAAAAATGGAGCAACTAAGTTTTTAATAGCGACCTTATTTAAAAACCCTACCGTTTGGTGGGGTTTTTTAGTTTTTCCTCCAGCGCGATTAGCTGTTTCAAATAAATCTATTTGACTTATCGATTACAATGCTTATTTTTAAGATTTAAACTTTATAATTATTGTGCTTCCTTATTGAACTTCTGTAAGAGCAGTGCAAGTGAGACCGTCAACAGCGCCCCAATCACATTCAGCCATAAAAAGCTCACCCAGTCCTGAGTAAAAATAAAGATGATCATAGCTTCGCTTACAATGGCAGCCCAAAAGACCGCTTTCCCTTTCACCTTTTTAAAGAAGAAGGCGACTAAGAAAACTCCTAAAATGGTCCCATAGAATACAGAACCGATGATGTTGACCAGTTGAATAAGGTTTTCAACCAAACTGCCAAAAGCGGCAAAAAGGATTGCGATCCCACCCCAGAGCAGGGTAAAGCCCTTAGAGGCATTCACAAAGTGCGCCGGGGATTTTTCTCCCACATTGCGCTGGTATAAATCTACAGTAGTTGTGGCGGCTAGTGCATTTAATTCAGAGGCAGTAGAACTCATCGCGGCAGAGAGGATGACGGCTAATAATAAGCCCACTAGGCCTTTGGGCAAATAACCCAAAATAAAAGAGATAAACACATAGTCCTTATCGTTTGTTTCCTGCTGTGGATCAGCCTGTTTAATCAAGGCTTTGGCTTTTTGACGTTGTGTACGTTCTAAACCGTCAATTTTAGCGAGATTTTGTAGAGTGATTTCATCAATATTATTTTCCAGCATGGCATGCCGAAGGCTTTGCGTAGCGCGGTGTTCTTCTTCTAGTTTTTGATAAGCACTCGCGTGAGAAGAATTGAGTACAATTTCGACCCCTTTTGGGTTAAAGTGTAGCGGCGAGCTTTCAAATTGATAAAAGACAAAGACCATGACCCCTACTAAAAGGATAAAGAATTGCATGGGAACTTTTAAAAAGCCATTCATGATCATACCCATTTGACTTTCTTTGACTGATTTGCCCGAGAGGTAGCGCTGCACCTGACTTTGGTCTGTGCCAAAATAGGAAAGGGCTAAAAACAGTCCGCCGGTGATTCCACTCCAAAAGGTATAGCGATTGGTCGGATCAAAGCTAAAATCAATGACATCCAGTTTACCCGTTTTTCCTGCAATTTCTAAGGCTTTTGTAAACCCAATTTGTTCTGGGAAACTATTGACGATGTACCCAAAGGCAATAATCATCCCAAAAAAGATGATAAACATCTGCTGCTTTTGGGTCACATTCACCGCTGCGGTTCCACCAATGACCGTATAAAAAATCACCACTAAGCCAATCAATAAAATCAATGGTTTTAAAGGCCAGCCTAAAACAACGCTCAATATAATGGCAGGGGCATAGATCGTAATCCCCGCCGCTAAGCCGCGTTGAACCAAAAAGAGTAATGCTGTTAGGGTGCGTGTGCGCTGATCAAAACGCTGTTCTAAAAACTCATAAGCGGTAAACACTTTTAGCTTGTGATACAGCGGTATAAAAAAGAGACAGATGATGATCACGGCAAAGGGCAAGCCAAAGTAAAACTGCACAAAGCCCATCCCGTCGTGAAAAGCTTGACCAGGGGTAGAAAGAAAGGTAATGGCACTGGCTTGGGTTGCCATCACAGAGAGACCAATGGTCCACCAGCGAGAACTGTTTCCCCCTTTTAGATAATCGGTAATATTTTCGTTTTTGCGATTTTTCCATGCGCCATAGCCCACTATAAAGCCTAAGGTGCCCACTAAGATGATCCAGTCTATTGTTGTCATGCGCTGTAACTATTCATAAAAAGGTAAAAGCAGAGCCAATACAACACATTCGCTATAGCCAAGTAGAGGTAAATTCTTTTTTGCTTTGTCATTATAATGCGATTAGATTCAATAACAGTCGATAAGCTCCAGGAACTCCGGCGGGTAACTCTCTAAAGAAACTTAAGCCAGTGTAAACTACGGTCCCTTTGCCATGAGAAGCAACCAAAAGACTCCCCAGTTTTTCACTTTCACCTTCATCGTTCATGCCTAAGAGCGGAGTGAGTTTAGGATCCCAATTACTGGCAAAATATAAACCGCGCTCTTGGACCCAGCCCTCAAAATCTTTTGCGGTGATTTTATGCGGATAATTTAATGCAGCATGTTTGGGTTCTAGGATACGCACCCTACTGTTTTCGTTTGTTACACGATCCCTAGAGAGTTCAATGGGGTAAGGTAGAATCTCTTTCGTCTGCATTCTTCTACTGGTGTTGTATTGCACGATTAAAGTTCCGCCTTGTGCGGCAAAATCAAACAAGAGTTGGTTCTTATACTTTAAACTTTCTAAAACATTAAAGGCGCGAATCCCCACTAAAACGGTGTCAAATTGATTGAGTTCTTCTTGGCTAATGCTTTCTATGTCAATCGTACTGATAGAGAAACCAATGGCTTGAAGGTTAGATTGGACTAAATCCCCTGCGCCCATGATATAGCCTACTTTTTTATCAGGTAAGCTTAAATTAAGTCGTACCAGTTTCGCCTCGCTGGGCTGACTCACATATTGTTTTGGGATATGTTCATAGTTGATTTCTTTCACCGAAAAATTCTTGTCCATCGTTTTCCCATTGATGTGAACCAGTGGTCCCATCAAACCACTTTCGGCTTTTGCGGTAGGGGATAGCTGATAAGATACAAAAGCAGAAGTGCCTTGCCCGTTTAGGCTTACTTTCTTTTTAGCTTGATCAATGGTCCACCCACTAGGGTAACACAATTCTACTTCCCCTTCAAAAGCTTGCCCATAATTGGTGACTTCTAAACGAATGTTTTGTGCTGCATCGTTAGGGTAGAGGTTGACTTCCTTTTCAAAATTAATTCCCAGTTGAGGTAGGGTGTAAAAGGGAGTAATTACTTCTCCACGTACAGGATCATTGATGCGGTACTGTATGTTTTCTTCAAAAACAATCGTACTTCCGTTAATGCTTACTTCTATAGGTAATGTTAATGCGGGTGTTTCAGGTTGTCCAATCAAGGCTTTGTCCTTTATCTTAAAGACCCCTAAACTCCCTTTTTCTAAAAGCCAATATGGTGACCCTAATCCTTCCCCTAAGGAATATTGAATGCCTTTTTTATAGGCGGTGTTTTTCGGTAATGCTTGTGCTAACTTAGTTTCACCTACTTTTTCAATGCTGATGTCTTGCTGGCTTTGGTGCACAGCGTTAAAACTTATTTTCAGTTCTTCTCCTGCTATACCATAACCGCTATCACTGTTGAGTTGTAACGATAATCCAGCACAACTTTTGATCAAATCTTTTACCGCTTTTAATTTGCGGGTTTTCCAAACTGAAGGAGATAAGCTTTCAATGGCCTGATGAATTTCAACTAAAACAGCAACACTTTTTTCAGGGGCTTTAAAGTCATATGCTGCTAGCGCTTGATCGACAAGTTTTCCCACTTTTTCACCGCCTTCTAACCTTGTCCATTTGGTATTTATACCATCAAAAGGATCGTTATTCTCAGGGCGATCTCCATTGACTAATTCAATGTACTCTGTTCTTGCCCCTAAGCTGGGAGAACTCCCAAAGCCTTGCGATTTATGTGAACTTCTACTAGCTGCAGCAATCTCACTATTTGAAATGCCTTTAAGCGCGTCATAATTTCCTATTTCTAAAGAGAGTAAGTTGGTTTTATCTGCTTTCTCGAAACGTTCTCTGCTACCATAAAACCACCAGGAGGTATTGAAAAACTGACGTCTAACTTGCCAGGGTTTCAAAGTGCTTAATTGTTCTGGATAGCTATTGGGATCATTGGTCATCGAAAAAGCTTGATGACTCAATAAAGCCGATGAGGTATGGTGCCCATGCGTTCGCCCGGGGGTGCGGTGATCAAAACGATGAATGATAATATCGGGTTGAAAGCTGCGAATGCGTTGGACGACTTCGCCTAAAATTTGCTCTTTGTCCCAAATTTTCAAGGTCTCTTTAGGATGCTTAGAATAGCCAAAGTCAATCGCAGAACTAAAGAATTGATTCCCGCCGTCAATCTTTCTCGCTTGGATTAATTCGTTGGTGCGAATGACTCCTAACATTTCCCTTAATTCTGTCCCAATAAGGTTTTGCCCTCCATCCCCACGGGTAAGCGATAAATAAGCCGAATGGGCATGAGTGTGATTTGAAAAATGCGAAATCAAGGCGGTGTTTTCGTCATCTGGGTGAGCCGCAACATAGAGCATGGAACCTAAAAAGTTGAGCTTTTCCATTTGGCGGTAGATGCTTCCGGCATCTTGGGCGTTCAAGGACAATAAACTACTTAATGCGAGAGAGAAGAGGACAAGTTTCTTGTACATATTTAATCGAGTTTAAAAGGCGCTCTAAAGCGCGCCGAAGCGGGATTGTTCTCCCGCCAGTATTGACGACGTTCTGTGTGAATGCGTTTTGCGGTTGAGGTGTATTGTTCCCCTTTGTGCGCATATTTTTCTTCCCAACCTTCTATGGTATATGGAAAGTTTTGATCAAAATAAATGTTTAAGCTGCGCTGCATGCTGGGGATATAAAGCGTGTATGTTCCTGCGTTAAGACTAGCGCTGGCTTTGACTGCTTTGGCTTCTATGTGATTTAAACGAATCATTTCTAAAGAAGGTAAAAGATCAAATTCCCCGACCGGAAGATGCTTAGGGTCAAATCGAATCAAATTCCATAGCTCGTCTTCACTCACTGTTTTTGGGAGCTTGAGGTTTTGATCTGCTTCTCCTTCAAAATAGGAATGAGAGACCAGGGTGTTTCCTTCTTCTCGCGCATTGAGTTGTAAATAACTTTGCCCACACCATTCTTGAATAGAGGCCACTGTTTTAATAAGTGGATGTTTTTTTCGCAAGGAAGAAAACGAGCTACTCATGATGGAGTAGGGGTAGATGCCTGTTAAAAAGCTTTTGGTACGATTAGATTTTAAAACAGGAATAGTGGTCTTAGATTTTTGATTGGCTTTGACCTGCTCTTTGGCTAAAAAGTCTTCGGTGACAAAAATCAAAACAGCTTTCCCTTGACGTTGTTCCCCATAACGCGATTGCGTCAATTCATAAGAGTTAATTTCGGCGAAGCCATCAAACCAATGGTTTTTGAATGTTTGAGATAACTGTGCCATTCCGATGAATGGGAAGAGTATGAAGAGGATGAGGAGCTTTTTCATTGGATGCAAATTTTTTCTAAGGTAGCTAATACTTGGGCAACAGGCAAACCGACGATATTGGCATAACTACCCTCGATTTTTTCAATGCCCACGGTTCCAATCCATTCTTGAATGCCATAAGCTCCTGCTTTGTCAAAGGGTTGGTAGTGGTCGATATAATAGTCGATTTCTTCGCTGGTTAATACTTTAAAGTAAACCCTACTTAGCTCATGGATGACTTTTTGTTGATGGGCTTGTGTAAAGGCAACCGATGTGATCACCTGATGCGCCTCGCCAGAGAGTTGTTCCAACATGCGAACTGCATCTGCACGATCTTTAGGTTTTCCTAAGCATTGATCGTTATGCCAAACGATGGTGTCTGCCGTAATGACCAAATCCTTTTCTTTTAAGGATTTAAATGGTTCCGCTTTTAGCTTCACCAAATAATCCGAAATCGCGGCCGCTTTGAGTTCTTCAGAGAAAATTTCTTCTACTTGATGCGTTTTTATGCTAAAGTCTAGTCCAATATCTTTTAAAAACTGTTGTCTTCTGGGGGAGTTAGACGCCAGTATGATGTTGTAATTCGAAAAACGTTTCATTTAATTAGTCGTTTTTTGCGCCGATGTTTGTGAGCCATTTTCCTTGTACTCTTAGCGTTTGTTCGATGATCTCTCGCACACAACCTTCGCCTCCTTTTTTGTGAGAGACATAATTGGCAATTTCTTTGACATCAGAAACCGCATCATTAGGGCATGCAGCAACAGCTACCTGCTCCATCACAACGATATCTGGAACATCGTCTCCCATATAGAGGATTTCTTCTGGCTTGAGGTCATAACTGTCCATCAAATCTTGAAAAGGTTCTTGTTTGTGGTGCGCCCCTAAATAGATGTCATAAATCCCTAAGGCTTTTAAACGATTGCGCACTCCCTCATTTGTCCCACCAGAAATGATACAGACCTTATAGCCTTGCACAAGAGCGCATTTAAGGGCATAGCCGTCTTTTGTATCCATTTCGCGGTACATTTCTCCTTGAGAGGTAATGAGTACTTTTCCATTGGTTAAGACACCGTCTACATCAAAAATGAAGGTGGTGATATTAGGCAATAAAGCTTTGTAATTGGGTTTATCCATGTTGTTGTATTGATGCTGAAATTAGTTGGTACAGCTGTTGATGACTTTTTTTTGTTAAATGTTGTAAATGATCTTCTAGAATCTTTTGATCTCCTCTTGCGGCAGGACCAGTTTGGGCAACGCTAGGAGGGAGGTGTTTGATTTTATCGGCGGTTTCAGCGATTAAAGGTTGCAACACAGAAAAGGGCACTTTGTGTTCTTTGCATAGTTCTTCGCCTATGGCATAGAGATGGTTGGTGAAATTATTGACAAAGACTGCTGCGACATGTAAGGCTTTGCGTTGGACTGAATCGATTAGATGAATCGGTCCGCCCATGGCTTGAGCAACACTTTTGAGTAAGTTGAGGTTTTCTTCACTATTTGCTTCTAAACAAAGAGGGATCAGACTAAAGTCCACTTCTTTTTGCTTTGAAAAAGTTTGTAAGGGATAGAAAACTCCGTGATTTTGATGTGTGTCTAATGCTCTCATAGCGATGCTCCCCGCCGTATGTGCAATTAAGCCATTCTTTCCTTCTAAGGCTTTACTCGTGGCTGGGATGGCTGTATCTGAAACGCTTAAAAGATAAAGATCGGCTTCAACGATATCATTGAGTTGGGTGGTCATTGGGACAACACTATCCCCTTGTTTAAATTGAATGGCAGAGCGATTGTACCATTGTACAAGCTCTATCCCGTTCTTGTTTTGAAGGGCCTTAAATAAATTGACTCCTACATTTCCAGCCCCTAAAAGCACTATTTTAATCATGAGATTAAAGGTAGGATTTTCCTTTTTTTTATACCTTGTGTCTACCTAAATCTTATTCACCATGTTTTTAATACAACATTTTACCCATTATTTTACGCGTTATTATCTGCTAGCTGCCACAGCCAGTATTATTATTTTAGGCTTTATAGGCTCTGCCAATGTATTGTTTATTACAGCAATGAATCCATCTTTTATAGGATGGGTAGGACTCTTTTTTACGGTCATGGCGACCATGCGTTTTTTAGCCTTCTTTCTCGCGCAATATCCTAAGAAACGGGTCATAAAGTCGTTTATCTCGGGCGTAATTGTACAACTCATCATCTTGATTTTGGTCTTGTTTAATTAAATCACAATTTTGGCTTCTTTTCCTTCTTGAAGATTTATCTTTGTAGGGATAAAGAAGATGACCGTTTGATGAAAGATTTTTTTTTAAAGTACCTCGCTTCCACCCGTTTAATGTCGGTGTTGTTTTTTGTTTTTCCCGCTGCAATGGGACTAGGCACCTTTATAGAAAGTTGGTATTCTACAGATACCGCTAAAATATGGATTTACAACGCCTGGTGGTTTGAACTGATCATGGGACTTTTTGTCCTCAACTTTATTGGAAATATTTTTCGTTACCGTTTATTGCGCAAGGAAAAATGGGCCGTATTAGCCATTCACCTTTCTTTTATTTTAATTCTAGTTGGTGCTTTTGTGACCCGTTATATAGGATATGAAGGTGTGATGCCTATACGCGAAGGAGATTCGACCAATACTTTTTTATCAGAGAAAACCTACCTCACCGTTTTAATCGATGGGGAATTTGAACAGCAGTCTTTGCGTAAGAAATTGCAAAAGCAATTATTGTTGTCGCAACATGTGGACAATCAGTTTCTCATTAAAGACGATTTTAAAGGGGAAGAATTTACCATCGAGTATGTTGACTTTATGGAGAACGCTACCGAAGGTTTGGTGCTTGATCCAGAAGGAGAACGTTATTTAAAAATTGTTGAAGCCAGTGACGGGAATCGTCATGACCATTATATCAAAGAAGGGGATGTGGCAAATATTCACAATCTACTCTTTACCCTAGATAATCCCATAAAGGGTGCCATTAATATCGAAGTTAAAGACGGAGAGTACTTTATCACCTCACCTTTTGCCGGTTCTTTTATGCGCATGGCCGATCAATTTCAAGGAGAATTGACGACAGAAGGGCAGCAGCCATTACAGTTGAGATCTTTGTATTCCTTACCGAATTTTCAATTTGTAATTCCAGAACCCGTTCTACGTGGGAAATTTGATATAGTTGAAGCAGAAGAACAGCCTAATGCTAGACAAGATGCATTGCGCTTGCAAATTTCGGCCGAAGGCCAAACAAAAACCGTTTCTCTCCTAGGCGGGAAAGGGTATAGCAATGATCCAAAGAAAGTTCAACTGGGAGGATTTGATTTTTATCTCACCTATGGGTCTCTACCTTTAGAACTTCCTTTTCGCATTCGCTTAAATGATTTTATTGCAGAGAAATATCCCGGGACAGAAAAAAGTTATGCTTCCTTTGAAAGTAAGGTAACAGTAAAAGGGGAAGAAGAGATTTTTGATTATGATATTTATATGAACCACGTTTTAGATCATCAAGGCTATCGTTTTTTCCAGTCTTCTTTTGATCCTGACGAAAAAGGCACTGTGCTATCTGTAAATCACGACTGGTGGGGAACCTATATTACTTATGCCGGTTATATATTATTGTACTTAAGTATGATGGCGATTTTCTTTATCGGTAGAACTCGCTTTAAAGACTTGGCGAAAGCCATTGATAAAATAAAAGCAAAAAAAGCAGCATTGACGTTTTTCTTTCTTTTAGGATTAACTGGATTAAGTGCGCAAGATCACTTAAACCACAGCCGTTCAAAAATCAATTTTGATTCTTTGGTGGTGGCAGATGCTTTCCCGGTAGAGCAAGCCGAAAAATTTGGCGCTCTTGTAATTCAAGATTTAGGCGGAAGGATGAAACCCGCCAATACTTTCTCGTCTGAATTGTTACGAAAAGTGAGTAAATCGGATACTTATCAAGGGTTAAATTCTGATCAGGTATTATTATCGATCCTCAATGGACCCGCGATTTGGTATAACATTCCGATTATTTATTTAAAGCGTGGTAATGATTCTATTCGAGCGATTACTGGGGTAGAAAAGGAAGCCAAATACGCGCCTTTAATTTCTTTCTTTGATCAAGAGGGAAATTATAAGATTGCCACCCAACTGGAAGAGGCTTATCGCGCAGGAATCCCCAATCAGTTTCAAAAAGATTTTATCGAAGTTGATAAAAGAGTCAACCTACTCTATTCTGCCCTAGAAGGAAAGGTGTTACGTATTTTTCCTATCCCAGAAGATGAAAACAATAAATGGGTGTCTTTTCCAGAGTTAGAAGAAGCGAATTTTAGCGGAACTGATTCACTATATGTGAACAATGTATTGCCCTTGTACTTTCGCTCGATGCGCATGGCAAAAAGCACCAAAGACTACACAGAAGCAGGAGAGTTATTAGAAAGTTTAAAAGGCTTTCAGCAGCGCTATGGCGCTAAAGTGTTGCCTAGCGAGGATCGCGTAAAGGCAGAGATTACCTATAATAAATACGATGTTTTTAAGAAGTTGTTTAGTTGGTATCTCTATGTTGGCTTTTTCTTTTTTGTGTTTTTGATCGTACAAATTTTCAGGGATGGAAAAATCATTCGCGCCTTAATTACCTTTTTTAAGGGTGCAACTTTTGCATTGTTTGCCTTGCATACCGCTGGTCTTGCTGCCCGCTGGTTTATCTCTGGGCACGCACCATGGAGTGATGCTTATGAGTCGATGATTTATGTTGCATGGGCCACGGTATTGTTTGGGATTCTCTTCGGACGTAAGTCCAATTTAACCCTTGCTGCGACCACCTTTGTGGCTTCCATGATCTTGATGATCGCCCACTGGAACTGGATGGATCCGTCGATTGCCAACCTACAACCCGTTTTGGATAGTTACTGGTTAATGATTCATGTTGCGGTGATTGTGGGTAGCTATGGTCCTTTTGCCTTGAGTATGATCATTGGGATTATTGCCCTCTTTTTAATGCTGGCAACTAATGCAAAAAACAAGCTCAAAATGGATTTAAATATCCAAGAGTTGACCATTATCAATGAATTGTCTCTCACTGTAGGTTTAATCATGTTGACTATAGGAAACTTTTTAGGAGGGATGTGGGCCAACGAAAGCTGGGGACGCTATTGGGGATGGGACCCAAAAGAGACTTGGGCGTTGATTTCTATTATGATTTATGCCTTTGTGATTCATATGCGTTTGATCCCAGGTTTACGCGGCCGCTGGTTGTTTAACCTGGCAAGTATCGTTGCCTTTGGAAGCATTATGATGACTTATTTTGGTGTGAACTTTTACCTGTCAGGCTTACACTCTTATGCCAGCGGAGAGAAAATCATTACCCCTAATTTTGTGTACTATTCCGTTGCTTTTGTAGCGGTATTAGGATTGGTTTCTTATTTTCCTTACAAGAAGTTTTATAAAAAGTAAAGGGCTTTTTTTCACTAACTATTTCTTAAGTGATTTTCACTATTTAGCGTAAAGAATTATCTTTCCTTTAAAAAATATGACGGCAAAACAAAAATGGCTGCTTTATGCTGTAAGTGGCTTAGTGTTATTTGGTTTTGGTCTTTCCTTGTTAGGGGAAGCAATTATCCTTAAATACGATGATGCAGACTATTGGATAGCTGCGGGAACAATAGCTTTAGTAGTGATCAATAGCGGCTTATGTCTGTTTGGTCAAGCGATAATCATAAAAGTAAAAGAAGTAATGGACTAAAAGGCGGCGATAAAGTCGTCTTCATCTCTTCCATCTGCGACAAGCGCCAAAGCTTTGTTAGCGATCGCACTGGCTTCCTCTGTAGGAAAGCCTAATCCAACAACTAAACGATTGAGCAATTGAACTTCCCCTTCGTCAGCGATATGATCTGCATAGACCATGCGTGTTAAATCATATAGACGCTCTAAACGGCGTTGCTCGTTTGCAGGTGGGTTAATGGGATATTTGTCAGGATTTGCCATAATTTCCGCTACCTCATCATCTTCAATTTCAAGGTTAATCGCTGTTCGATTAATAAAGGCTTTTTCTTCGTCTGTGATAATTCCATCAGAAAGGGCTACACGTACGATAGCAGCGAAATGATCGCGATTACGTTGTTTAAAGCCAGAGGTAAATAGGTCGGAAAATGACATAAAATTAGTTTTGCCCAAAGATAAAAAATCAAAGAAAATATTGGCGACTTGTCTCAATAGTTTTTGAAATAAATATGTACTTTCCCAAAAAATTGGCACATGAATAATCGTTTAAAAATCATTAAGAATAGATCTGATATAGGCGCAGGGACCCGGGGGTCTGATATGGGGATTGATGCACTAGAAATTGCAGCAATTAATCGCGAAAATGATTTTTTTAATCGCCATCCTTTTATCGATGTTCCCACCCATAATGAAACCATTTATGACAAAGTAAATAATACCTTTGCCAAGCGAATCAATTTTGTGGCTGAACAATGTGAACGCGTTTGCGAAGTTACCGCCATGGTGCTGCAACAAAAGCATTTTCCTCTAGTAATTTCTGGAGATCATTCTTCTGCTTTAGGGACTTTAGCGGGGATTAAAACTGCATTTCCAGAGAAAACCATTGGGGCGATATGGATTGATGCCCATGCAGATTTGCATACGCCTTTAAGCTCTCCCTCTGGAAATGTACATGGGATGCCATTAGCCGCTGCATTAGGGCACGATAATGAAAAATATGCGGTTAATACCATTAGTGAGGATACCAAAGATAGCTGGAATCAAATCAAAGCGTTAGGAGGGAAGGCCCCAAAATTAAAACCAGAGCATTTGATTTACTTGGGCTTGCGTTCTACAGAAGAAGCCGAAGACCGCAGCATTGAGGAACATAATATTCGGGCTTATCCTGTGCATGAAGTCCGCCATAGAACTATTCAAACCTGTGTTGCAGAAGCCCTAGAAAAACTGGCTGATGTCGATTTGATTTACATCACCTTTGATGTAGATAGTCTTGATTGTGACCTGATTTCTAGAGGAACTGGAACACCTGTTTCAAAAGGCTTTGACCCAAAAGAAATCATCGCATTGATCAAAGGCTTTATCGCATCAGAAAAAGTGAGTTGTCTCGAAGTATGCGAGATCAACCCACTGCTTGACGAAAAGGGCAATAAAATGGCCGAAACGGCCTTTGATATTATTGACGCTCTCTTTTAGTCTAGTTCAACTTGAGCAACTTCTTTTAAATATTTAAAGTGGTTCTTGCTGCTTTGATTGGCTGTTTTGCTTTTCTTCTTCGCTAGCTTTTCGATTTTACCTAAAAGCCCTTGAACATCTGCTTTAATGGTTGGGTTGAGTTTGTCTTCTTTTAATAAAGATTTAAGATGTGTAGCAAAGTGGATTTGTAAACTTTTTTGCGATAGATCTAAGTTTTTAGGCGCTGTCATCAAGTCTGCATACAGATGATTAAGAAGTTCTGAAGCTTCCATACCCTGCCCCATAAGAGTTGTGTTTGCAGATAAGATACGGTTTAAACGTTTTACACTGAGTAATCGATTCAAGGCAGAACGTTGTAAGTTTTGTAAGCTGATTAAGCCACCTTCTCCTTTAATTTCTGAGATGATGCGGTTGTCCATTAACCAGTTTTGGGTCTGCCATAGATTTAACTTTAAAAAGTCGAGTGCTGCCAATTGTTTAGCACGGTCAACATTTTGATAGGTTACTGTATTGGTTTGATTTGTATGGTGTCTGGTTTGATACACTCCGCCTATCATGCTGTGTACATGATACACATAGCGGCGATATACACCGATCATTTCCCCGTATAATTCTTCTAAATCATCATAGGTGTCATTAGGAGACAAGGTCCAATCCATTAGATTTTTAGCGACGATTTTTAAATTCTTTAAACCATAGTTACTGGCCTTGATAGGGTCATCCCCAATGTTTTCTGTTTGCGAATTGGGATCATTTCCTCTTCCGCCAAACATATACATGGGATCGAGGGATTTAGCATCTACTATGGCTTTTAGTTGGCTTTGTTCCGCTTTTGGCGATAGCCCATAATAACGATAACCCCATTCAATGGCGTAATCATCATAAGGCCCTAGTTGACGTACAAACCGAATGTTTTTATCGCCTGGTTGTGCGATATAATTATAGCGGGCATAGTCCATAATGGTGGTCGCAATTCCATACTTCTGCGTAAATGATCCAGAGCGTAAAGAGTCGACAGCATAAGCGCTGCTCGCTTTCATATTATGAGGTAAACCTAAGGCATGACCTATTTCATGGGAGATAACCCGGCGCATCATTTCACCGATTTCTTCTTCTGGCGTGTTGAGGGAACGTGCTTTTGGATTTGCCGCTCCAGTTTCTAATAGGTAGCGATTGCGGTAAGAGCGTAGGTGGTTGTGGTACCAGATGATATCACTTTCTAGAATTTCTCCTGTTCGGGGGTCAGAAACACTTGGCCCTGTTGCATTACGCGTGGTAGAAGCGACATAGCGCACGGTAGAATAACGCACATCTTCTGGGCTAAAGTCTGGGTCATCTTCTTTTGATGGGGGATCTTTTGCCAGGATGGCATTTTTAAAACCCGCTTTTTCAAATGCGCTATTCCAGTCTTCGATACCTAGTTTAAAATACTTTCTCCATTTTAATGGCGTAGCGGGATCAAGGTAATATACAATGGGTTTAATCGGTTCGACTAATTCCCCCTTGAGATAAGCTTCCTTGTCTTTGGGTTCAAGTCTCCACCGGCGTACAATGCTGTATTCGTCAGATTTTAAAGCCTCTGAGCTATAATCAATTTTAGATAAGCTAAACCAGCCTACACGTTCATCCTCATATCTAATCGGCATGGGGTCTTCTGGTAAGGCAATAAAAGAGTGATTGATTTGAAAGCTAAAGGTATTCGAACGATTAGCCCGTGGGGGTTTATTCACATTAAAGGTGAGGGTGTGCCTAATCTCGGTATTTTTTGGAAAGCTATTCGCACTGTCTATACTGCTGCGTTTTTTATCTACTCCGCCAACCTTATAGCGGTCTTTATCTCCTTTTCGGATAATATTAAAACCAGGCGAGTCTGCCATAAAATGATTGGATACATCGATCAAGAAGCGATCTGTCTCTTTGTTTTTAATCTCAAAAGCTGCTAGGATAGGAGCAAAGTTGTTCTCTTTTACACTAATTGCAATGGGGTCTTCTTCCGCGCTAGCGATATTGTTATAACTCACTTGCTTGATAAGAATTTTCTTTCCTTTTTTCTCAAAGCGAATGACCTGTTGGGCGGTTTTTGACCCTGCATTGAGGTAGGCAGAATAGTTAGCGGGCAACTGTGCAAAACGTGTTACCACAAGCAATTCTTTTTCTAAAAGGTCATTTGATAATTCAAAATACAACTTGTTCTCTTCGTCGAGATAAGTTGTGATGAGCCCTTTTTTAGCCACCATTTCTTTGGTCAAGGAGTCTATGGGCTTTAAGCTATTTTGTTTTTTCTTTTTTTGTGCTTGCAGCGAAAGGGTGAAAAACAACACCCATAGGATAGTAAGAGACTTCTTCATCTAAAAATATTTATACTGCTAAAACTACAAAAGTTTTTCTCAGTTTAAAATAGAAGACAGTAATGTGTGTTGAATATGGTCGTTTATTGGTCTTCTTTTTTTTCTTTCTTTTTGGCCTGTTTAAGGGCGTATTTTAAAGAGATCACATGCGCAAAAGCGTCTTGTTTAAGGACATAAGTGGCTTTTTGATAAAAATAGCGTACTGATATCCCTTGGGTATCAGAGAATTTGATTTTACTCCCAACCCCAAAGCGGTAAGACTGCTGCTCATCTCCTTCTAATTCCTTAATATATTCAAAATAAAACTTAGGATCATAAGACCAGTTTTTGATTTTCCATTCAAATAAAGGTCTAAAGCGCAAGGCTTTTTTAGTTCTGTTTTCACGGTCAAGCGAAGTTCGATTTTGATATGCCACTCTAAGTTCTAAATTTCCAGCATCAAGCTTGAATTTCTTTTCTATCCCTAAGCGATAACGAAACATATTTTCAAATCCTTGAATGCCCCCTTTGTTGTCATTGCGATAATAATAGCGCATTTGAGTTGCTATCTTCCAGCGTTTTGCGGGTTTAAAATAAACTTCTGTTTGGGTGATATAAGTATCTATAACAGACAGATCTTCTTTAATACGCAGGTGTTGACTGATGTCTAGCGACCATTTTTTGTTGAGATCTAAACTGTATTCAATTGCAGACCAAGATTTAATCTCGCTTTCTTGTGCTACTATAGCGAGTGAGCCTAGCAAAAAAAGCAGCAGGCTTAAAGACTGTTTTTTCATGTAATTAATAGTATAAATGGACCACAACGACATTAAGTGTTTGATCGATCTTTATGATCTTATGGTTCTTAATTTCTACGCCTAGGTTAATTGATTGCTGTTTGATTTCAGCGTCAATTTTTATTTTTAAGTCTTTTACTTGATAGGGAAGGTGGAGGGTAATTCTTCTATTGATGTCTTCTTCTAAAGGGTGGTTCTTTCCATTATAAGCTAATTTCATCAAAAAGAATTCTCCAAAAACAATGGTAGCTAATACCATTGCATTGAGGATCAATAATTCAAAAAGGTTCAGAAATTCGTCTGATAAGGCGTTAATCACAGCCATGCCAATGGTTACAAAAAGATAGGTCATTTCTTCTGTTTGCAAGGGTTCTGTTCTATACCGAATGATTCCAAAGATGGCAAATAGACCCAGTGCCATCCCTAGGTTTAGATCGAAATTCTTGAGGGTATAGCATAAAAAATAAACAATTAAACTAATCATCAAAAAAGTAAACGAAAAACGACGTAATGAGATATGCCTCGCGGTGAGCAATATCATTACCCCTATAAAGAGTAGGTTGACACTAAATCGACTTAAAGCGCTAAGCCAGTCAAATTCTATTGAAGAAATAATTTGAAACATGCATGTAATTTAACATAAAGATATTACTTTAATAATTCAAATTTAAGTTTAATTAGTAGCCTTTGTTAATGAAGATTTCTGTACCATTTTTATCTGTCTTGCTTTTTTTAGTTCTATTGCTCTCTTGCGGAAAGGATCCGGCAACAAACCCTAGCCTGGCGACACCACCAGATTTAGACACTGGCGCACTTCCTTATATTAGGATTACAACAGATGTTTCTATTGAAAACGAACCAAAGGTGCCTGGAGATATGGCAGTTTTTGAAAACCAAAGTTTAAGCTTTAGTTCCCCTATTGGGATTGAATATCGCGGTTCAACCTCTTTTCGCTTATCAGATAAAAAATCCTATGGTATCGAAACCTGGGATGAAAATAATCAAGATGTCAATGAAAGTATTTTAGGTTTTCCAGAAGAGGAGGACTGGATTTTAAATGGGCATGTGTTTAGATCTTCAAACAATACCCTTTTTGATCCCACTTTAATGCATCATTATATAGGGTATGAAATGTATCGTTCCATGGGTCGCTATGCGAGTCGGTCAAAATTTGTCGAAGTTGAGATTAACCAGAATTATATGGGGACTTATGTCTTTATGGAGAAATTAAAGCGAGATAATGATCGTATTGATATTGCAAAAATGACTGCAGCAGATAATGAATTGCCCAATGTTACTGGTGGGTACATTCTCAAAATAGATAAGACCTCTGGGGGAGATGTAGCTCCTAATGAACCCTTAGCCTATTATTACGACAACTGGGCAGACGATGCGCGTTATTCTGAAGCGATTAGTTTCCGCTCTAATTATGATATTTACGGTAATATTCTTAATACCCCAGCTTTTGATCCACCGTATCATTCTGGGCAATTTTTAGAAACTTATTTCTTGTATGAGTATCCTAAAAGTGACGAAATTACTACTGCACAAAAGCAATACATTCAAACCTTTATTCACGATTTTGAGACAGCACTATTGCAAGACGATTTCACTTCAGATCAGCGCAGCTATACCCAGTTTATTGATTTAGATAGTTTTGTCGACTTCTTTATTATCAATGAGATTACGGGAAATATTGACGGCTATCGTATAAGTACCTATTTGCACAAGGATAGAGATACGAAGTTAAAAATGGGGCCTATATGGGATTTAAACATAGGGTATAATCGTCAAAATCGAGTTCCATTCACAGATTGGATCGCTAATTATAATAATTATGTTGATCGGGATGCATGGATGGTGCCTTTTTGGTGGCCACGTTTGTTACAAGATCCGGTTTTTCAGCAGCGACTTAAATTGCGCTGGCAAGCATTGCGATCAAATCAATTATCAACTTCAACTGTTTTAGGACTTGTTCAATCTACCGCCGACTATTTAGTCGATAATGGCGCAATTGAAAGAAATTATGAGCGATGGAATGGAATCGCCGTTGATTATAACCAATCAATTGAGGAATTAAAAAACTATTTAGATAATCGTTTGTCTTGGATGGATCAACAAATAAATGCCTTTT
This sequence comes from Candidatus Arcticimaribacter sp., assembly GCA_965658115.1. Classification (GTDB taxonomy): domain Bacteria; phylum Bacteroidota; class Bacteroidia; order Flavobacteriales; family Flavobacteriaceae; genus Arcticimaribacter. The sequence goes on from CBFHRA010000009.1 coordinate 76,206, forward strand.
AGTCTTCAACAACACATAAAATTTTGAAGAGAAAAGAGCTATTTTTTTTGTGCCCTTTTCGGTAATGATTACCTTGAATCCATAAACAACTATTGAAATGAATTTCGAGTATACAGAGAAATCCCTTGCATTACAAAAAAGGGTGAATGATTTTATGGTAGAGCATATCTACCCACATGAGCAGGAGATACAAGCTTACCACCATGACCACAATAATTTATGGCAAGATTTCCCCAAATTAGAAGAATGGAAAGCTGCGGCAAAACGCGAAGGCTTATGGAATTTATTTCTCCCTACAGATTATGGGGACTTGAGTGCTGGATTATCAAATCTCGAATATGCACCGCTAGCCGAATTAATGGGGCGCTCAAAAATCGCTTCTGAGGTATTCAATTGTTCTGCTCCTGATACAGGAAATATGGAAGTATTTGCAAAATATGGAACTCCAGAACAGCAATCCCAATGGCTCAACCCATTGATGAATGGCGAAATACGTTCTGCTTTTTTAATGACTGAACCTGCAGTAGCATCTTCTGATGCAACTAATATAGAAACCTCTATCGTTAGAGAAGGAGAGGAGTATGTGATTAATGGTCGTAAATGGTGGTCTTCTGGCGCTATGCGCCCTAATTGCAAGGTGTTTATCGTGATGGGGAAAACAGACCCCACTGCTCACCGACATGCGCAACAAAGTATGATTATTGTTCCCCGGGATACGCCTGGCGTAGAAATTGTACGTCCATTGCGCGTCTTTGGTTCGATAGATTCTCCAGAAGGTCATGCTGAGATCAAGTTGACGAATGTGCGTGTACCGGTAGCAAATATGTTGCTAGGTGAGGGGCGTGGTTTTGAAATAGCACAAGGGCGTTTAGGTCCTGGTCGCATTCATCACTGTATGCGATTAATCGGTGCGGCACAACGCTCTCTTGAAATGATGTGTGAACGTGTGGCAGAGCGTGAGGCCTTCGGCCGAAAAATAAAAGACTTTAGTAGCATAAGACAAGACATTGCAAAGTCTGCTGCAGAGATTGAGCAAGCGAGATTATTGACCCTTTCTTGTGCAGATAAGATTGATAAATTTGGCGCTGCAGGCGCTAAAAATCTAATTGCAATGATCAAAATTGCAGTCCCAGACATGACGACAAAAGTGGTTGATCGCGCCATTCAAGCACATGGGGGTATGGGCGTTTGTCAGGACACTCCGCTGGCTGAGTTCTGGATTTATGGGCGTACCATTCGTATTGCCGATGGACCAGACGAAGTGCATATGTATCAACTGGGTAGAAACTTAGTGAAAGAAGTATTGACTTCTTCTTGAGCAAAAAGATAAATTTGATTGAGCCCTTACTGGATTATTCTTGTAAGGGTTTTTTATTGAGGGCCATTAAAACAGCTATTGCTCCGCCGCAATAACTCAGGGTCATAAGCAGACCAGAAATCATAACGATATAAGCCAAAGAAGTGTATCCCAACCAAAGAAAATAAATCCCTCCAAAGGTTACAATGATGGAACAAAAGGGTTCGATCATGAAGAACTTCTTCCAGAAAAGCGGAAGTTCTGTCCCCCAAACCAATACTCCTAAAAAAGCGAATATAAAGCCAATTGAAAGAATGTGCGTGTGTAAGATGGTCAACATCTCGCGTTCGCCTTTTTTGAACTTAAGGACGGCAGCATCTTCGACTTCTTCGTTTCCATTGTAATTCTCTACCATACCCTTAGGCGAAGTACTATCTGTTTGAGCAACAAATAACAAACCAGTAAAATAACCTACAGATAAAACTATCAGGAAGGCAAATAAAAAAGACTTAAAAGTTTTTGAAAAGTTGCGAAGTAAAAAGGAAGGTTCCATTACTGTCCTACCGCAGCTATTCCACGATTCTTTAAAGAAGAGAAAACATGATTGACAGAAGCCGTCATCGATTGAACTGAGATGGTCGCACCAGAAATTGCGCTAATATTATTCCCAAAGACGAAAGCATCGTTAGATTGCTTCTTTACAAACTGTGATAACCAGCGTTTACTGGCGATTTCTCCGCCGTAATCTTCACGATAAATGAGCACAGTGGCTTTTTTAATGGTGAAGCTAGGGTCAAATAAGATTAAATACTCAAAGGTATCTGTTTTACTGGGAGCAGTCCCTAAAAAAGCATAGCCTAAAAGCTCGTCATTTACTTTAATTTCGTTCATTTGTTGTCCTACAAGAAATGGACTAGAAGGAATTGTGATCGTCGAGTCAGTGAGTTCAAATTCTTCTACAGAAAATACTGCTTTGACTTCTTTTGCAACCTTCTTTTGGATTCTTTTAGCCAGAGCATTGTTATTAAATGTTGCCCCTGAGCTTAGGAGAAAAAAGGATGAAATTAAAAAGAGGATTGAGCTTGTTCTCGACATATTCAAATTCTATGGCACAAATATATTTTACAAATTTTAAACCTCCAAGTTTATTTAGATTAATTTTAAATAAATTAAAACCAAACCCCTACACCAACGTTAAATTGGCCATATTGACTGTTCGCTAAACCAGTAGATTTTGATTGATAATCCACTTTAAACACAGTACCTATTGACATATGGTAGCTCAAGCCAGTGGTCCACTCTTGTCTATCATAAGCAAGGTTTTTAGTGAGGTTGCCAGCGACAGCTTTATGGGTGTCATATGCTTCATAGCGAACAAAAGCATCTAGGCGTTGTTTGTTTGTAATGGGAAGAACGTTGTACGCCGCTTCTAGATAATATCCTTCTAATTGGCTTCCTAAGTCGCGTTCTGTGAATATATTATATGCTTCGGTATCGCTTAAGTTGGCATGAACATATTGCCCTCTTGCAGAAAATTTCATCCATTTATAGCGCGCGTCCAGTCCGATCATCGAGACCCCTATATCACTCCCTAGCACATCATTAACAGCGTCATCTGCTTGTGTTCTTCCGTGATAGCCTGATAATCCAATACGCAGGTTTGGAATCCCATAGTAATCTAATTTAGCAGACAGGTTAAACTGATCTACCATAGATTCTGCGCCTTTTTGACGTCCTCCACGAAGGCCGTTGCTCCCTTTTAATTTTCCGGCTTCGCCGTCATGAGAAATAAAACCATTAAAAAGATAAGCTTGGTATCGCAAGGCAAGTCCGTCTAATCTTCCTGACACTCCAATCCCGATTTCTCTCCAGGTGGTTGGAACGATTTTATTGTCCATACTGGGACGTTCAACCCCGTTAAAGGTGGTAGGTTCGTGAAATTCATTGATGATTCCCATAGGGACAAGCATTAAACCTGCTCTAATATTGACAGTATTTGCAATGGAATAGTTGACAAAGGCTTGTTCAACATAGACTTCTTTAACGTGTTCGTATTCTATCTCTGTTACAAACTGTACTCTATCGTCAAACTTATACCCAAACAACATAACTAGGCGTTGCACATCTAATTCTCCGTTCAAGTTGTTAGGTTGATTGTAAAGAATCTCTCCATAGCCACCAATAGTAACTCCTTGAGGGATACCACGCAGATTACTAAGAATTCTTTGGTACCCATTAATTTGAAGGCTTTGCGCCAAAGAATCTGCCGCAGTAGTGCTTTGATTTAAAGTACTTTGTTGGGCAGTTAGGGTAGCAAAATTTAATAGTGAAAAGCTAAGAATGATGTAAAGATTCTTCATTTATGTTTATTTAGACTTGTTTTAAATAACACTGCAAATATAAATCCTGAAACTTGAATGACAAAGTCTATTTAGAATTATTTTAAATAAAATTACGCTCTTTTCTTTTCATTAAAAACAATTGCTTTTTTTAGCATGAAATAGATTTAAATAGGTGGCAATAATCATTAGAAATACCGAAGGAGTAATGATTTATTTTTGGATAAAATCGTTGTTTTTTCATGTTGTAAATATCTTACTATTAAGCTAATAAGCGTTTTATTACCCCAGGATCATCCCCGCCATGGTCGCAGACATTAAAGAGACTAAAGTTCCTCCTAAAACAGCCTTTAATCCTAATTCTGATAAGTTTTTATGTTGAGACGGAGCAAGGATGCCTATCCCGCCTATTTGAATTCCAATAGAAGAAAAATTCGCAAAGCCACACAGGATAAAGGTGGACATCACGATTGACTTTTCAAACATCAAATGCATGCTGTTCCCTACATTTTTTAAATCGGCTAGTTGTACATAGGCGACAAATTCGCTGGCCGCTAGTTTGATCCCTAAAAGTTGACCGACAAGGGTCATATCTTCTTTGGCAACGCCTATTAACCACATTAAAGGTGCAAAAAGGTAACCTAAAATAAATTCAATGGTCAATTCACTATAAGGGGTGTTTGCTGCGATCACATCATTCAATCCTATCCAGCCTCCTAAACCACTTAAAGCATCGTTGACTAAAGCTAGTAAGGCGACAAAGACTAACAGCATTGCGCCTACATTTACGGCAAGTTTTAAGCCCTGTGTAGTTCCATTTGTAATGGCGGCTAAGATGTTGCTGCCAAAGTCTTGATTTTCGATTTTAGTTCCAC
>CBFHRA010000010.1:0-74863 GCA_965658115.1 Candidatus Arcticimaribacter sp.
ATGTTTCAAAGATCCCTAATAAAGCTTCCTATGGAATTAGCCCTAATGGAGACGGTAAAAATGATGCTTTAAACATTGATTACTTGATTAATTATCCAAACAATACAATTCATATTTTTGATCGTCAAGGGCGGATAATTTATTTTTTAGAGGGTTATATGCAAGGAAGTGATCGCTTTCAAGGCTTTAATCAATCTAATGGTGGGCTTCTTCCTCAAGGAACATATTTTTATAGAATTCGAATAAATACACCAACTAAGGAGGAGAAAATAGTACAAGATTATATATATATTAATTATTGAGACATGAGACGAAAGATTGGATATATATTAATTTTATTTCAAACAATTGCTTGGGGACAGCAAGACAATCTATACACTCAGTTTATGTATAACCCTTCTTCACTAAACCCAGGCTATACAGGGAGTAGAGAAGTCACTACTGTTTTTGTTCAAGCTAAGGAGCAATGGGTTGGTTTTGAGGGAGCTCCAAGCACTGCAAATTTAAACATACAACATTTTAGAGCTAAGAGTAAAATCGGACTAGGGTTAGATGTGAATTCTGATGTTTTAGGTCCATATGATGAAAAAGCTATTTCAGTGAATACATCTTATCAACTACAGCTTTCTAATGATCAGTTTTTAGGAATGGGACTGCAGGCAACTTTATCATCTGTAAATTTAGATTTTAGTTTATTAGAACTTTATGATTCCAATGATCCTTTTTATGAATCAAATCTTCAAAACAGAATAAATCCTAATATAGGCTTGGGATTCTATTACTATAACACAAAATCATTTCTAGGTCTTTCTGCACCAAGGCTTTTTAATACTAATAATTATGAGCCATTATCTAGTGAGCGATTTAAAATTACCTTTGAAAATATCCATTTCTATGCAATGGCTGGACATGTTTTTCAGTTAACAAATTCTTTGCGATTTAAGCCCTCAGTACTTTTAAGATATATTAAATCTCAACCTTTATTAGCAAACTATTCTGCCTCATTTAATTGGAAAGAGAAGATTTCTTTTGGAGCTGCTTTCACCAAAGATGTAAGCATAAGTTCAATAGTAGGTTTTCAGTTGTTGGATCATTTATTTATAGGTTATAGTTATGATATAAGTACAGGGATAGTAGATTTTGGAGGAGGTGGTTCACACGAGATTATGCTTCGATTTGAATTTAAATCAATCTACAATAAAGTGTGGAGTGACAGATTTTTTTAGTTTAAAGTAAATTTTGTACTTTGAAGGCTAACCATAAACTATATTCAAAATGAAAAAATTATTTTATTTGCTATTTTTTGCAACAACTTTAGGTTTTGCACAAGACATTGAGTGGGATCCCAAAACTACATTTGAAGCTACTTTTGACATTGACGCCGTCCACACTAGAGATGGCATCAATTATGAGCTTTCTGCTTCGGGAGATGCAGGCCCGTATGGTAAAGCTTACATATCCTATGTATTTACCAATTATAATAATAGTACTTCGAACGGAGAATTTACAGGTTTTGCATGGACACAAATGGGAGAGAATATTGTTAAAGCCACTCTACAAGGCGTCTTTAGAAAAGAAGGGAAGGTGTTTAAAATGTACTCTTATGATAACACGACAGATGACAATAAAATTATGATTGTTAGTGGGATAGTAGATTTTGTCGCCCAGACCATGAAGTTTAAAGTTTCTCCATTAAGATAGCGTTAATTTTAAAGGAGATATATAAACTTTCTTGGGGGATTATATTTTTTGCAAAAAATCATCTATTTATTGTTCTACCCTAAAGTTTAGGTCCTTTTTTAATTTCAAAGCGGAATTAACAAAGCTCAATATTCATAAAAATTTTATTAACTTTCTGATAATTAACCATAAATCAATTCAAATGAAAAAAACTATTTTTCTTTTAGCATTTTACATGCTATTAATTGTAGGGTGTTCACCTGCGACACAGGATAGACCTACAGAAGCTGAGGTGTCAGTTTTCAAAAAAAACGTATCAACTTTTCAAATTTGGAAAAAATCCCATGAACTAGAAGACATTGACATGTTTATGGATATTCTTGCTGACTCATTACAATGGAGCCCTCCCAATTATGAAGGTGAAATTCTGGGGAAGAAAGAATTAAAAGCTGCCTTGAGCGAAGTTTATTTTCCTTTATTCGAAAATATTCAATTTACTGAAGGAGAAGGACTCCCTTATCCTGATGCTCCTGGTTATTGGGGAGGTTCTACCTTTTCTTCTAGAGACGAAATGGCATTATCCTTTAACCCTAACAGTCTTAGAGTATATGGTCTTTGGACCGCTAAACATAGTGAAACAGGCACTCCTATACAATTCAAGTGGTTTGCTTTGATTGACTTTAACGAGGATGGAAAAATTGTAAAGCTCTCTGATTATATGGATGTTACTGGGGTTCTTATGCAATTGACAACCCCATAAATCACCAATTAATTTAAAAGGTGACAACCCCCACTATACTAGTGGGGGTTTTTTTTATTCAGTAGGTGATTTTCTTTGATGAGGTACTATGCTCTTATTTAAGCGCTATATTTTTTATTTCAATGCGATGAATTGCTCTAAAGAATAAATCGATTTTTGAAAATCAATAAAAAGACTAAAATTAAAGCTAAAGAATCTCTATTATGCTACTTGTTTTATGATTGAATGAAATGGTCTCCCCCACTTTTTTTCCAAGGAGTAATTTCCCAATCGGGCTTTGAGCAGAAATGCAATAATAGGTCGCCTTATCCACTTTAAGTTCTGGCGTAGAGACGGCAATATAATAGCTCAATTGATCTGTTCTAACCACAGATCCTATAGTAATTGTTTTTGTTGATACATGGTTTTCTAAAGGGAGTAGTAGTTTGAGATTCCTTTCGGTTTCTTTTATTTGTTCGCCTAGTTTTTCTCTTTCAAGTTGAAGCATGGCGCGACCAGTTTCGTGTTTATCGCCAGCGCTACTTTTACTTTCTGATTCCAGGGCAACTAAGAGGTCTGATTTCCTTTGTTCAAATAAACCTAAGCTTTCGTTGAGGTGATCAATACAATGTTGAAATAAGGTCTTTTTTAGCATAAAGGAAGTCTTCGTTTTTCCAAGATGAATGGAATTCCTGTTGATTGATTCGTCTAATTGCAGGCACCTCTAAGGTAGTAAAACGCAGATTTAATTATCTTTAAAGCTTAACAAAAAGAATCATGAAAAACATTACGCGTTATTTATCATCCCTATTGACACTTTTAAGTCTTTCTTTAATGGCTCAAGACCAGAGCATTATCGATAATATCGTACAAGAAGCCAATGAAAATTCTCAATTAGAACTGCTAGGGCAGGAATTGATGGATGGCATTGGTCCACGACTAGTGGGAACTCCTCAAATGAAACAAGCTCACGACTGGGCAGTAAGTACCTATGCAAAATGGGGGATTCCAGCACGTAATGAAGCTTATGGTACCTGGCGCGGTTGGGAAAGAGGCATTACCCACATTGATATGATTTCTCCCCGAGTTCAAAGTTTAAAAGGAACACAGTTGGCCTGGAATCCTTCTACTTCTAAAAAGGGAGTAACGGCAGAGGTCGTCTTACTCCCCATAGTCAAAGATTCTATGGAATTTGCCCAGTGGTTACCCACGGTCAAAGGAAAATTAGTGATGGTGTCAAAGTTAGAACCCACCGGAAGACCAGACTATAATTGGGAAGAATTTGCGACCGAGGCATCATTTGAGAAAATGAAGGAAGCCAGAACAGCGGCCAATAAAGCATGGCGCCAAAACATGCGCAATACAGGGTATAGCTCTAGAACGATACACACTGCGCTTGAAAAAGCAGGAGCCGTTGGGATCATAAGTTCCTACTGGTCAAAAGGCTTTGGAGTAAGTAAAATATTTAGTGCCCGCACCAAAAAAATCCCTAGCGTTGATTTAGAACTGGAAGATTATTCTTTGGTGTATCGTTTAGCCGCAAGGGGAGAAAAACCACAACTCACCATAGTGGCACAATCAAAAGAATTAGGCGAAGTCCCCACCTTTAATACTATCGCCGAAATTAGAGGGAGTGAAAAACCAGACGAATATGTAATCCTTTCTGCCCATTTTGATTCTTGGGACGGTGGCACAGGTGCAACCGACAATGGCACTGGTTCACTAGTCATGATGGAAGCGATGCGTATTCTTAAAAAAGTATATCCCACCCCTAAAAGAACGATTTTAGTGGGACACTGGGGAAGTGAAGAACAAGGACTCAACGGTTCTAGAGCTTTTGTCGAAGATCACCCTGAAATTATCCAAAATGTTCAAGCCGTTTTTAATCAAGATAACGGTACCGGACGAGTGGTAAATATCTCTGGACAAGGATTTTTACATGCCTATGATTATCTAGGGCGATGGTTACATCAAGTCCCTAAAGACATCACACAGCATATTGAAACAAACTTCCCGGGTACCCCAGGACGTGGTGGATCTGACTATGCGTCTTTTCTGGCGGCTGGGGCACCTGCCTTTAGTTTGAGTTCCCTGAGTTGGTCGTATTGGAATTACACCTGGCATACCAACCGAGACACTTATGATAAAATTATTTTTGATGATGTAAGAAGTAATGCTATTCTAACGGCTATTCTCGCTTACATGGCGGCTGAAGATCCTGAAAAAACTTCGAGAGAAAAGAGCGTTTTACCCATAAGTAAAAGATCTGGGAAACAAATGCAATGGCCTACACCCAGATCACCTAATCGAAAAGGGGGACAGTAAACATGATCAATTAGATCTTCTATTTTGACCGATATTAAAGGGTAGTCCAAGAAGATTTTCAACGGGTAAATTAGCCGTGTACTACAAATTTATTCATTGAGAAAGGCTCGATAAACTTCGCCCCATTGATTATTATCCTCGGTGGCATTAGGCTCCCCATCATCATTTAAAAGGGCATTGCGGTCGGCGCTGTTTTGATTCCACAACCAGGCCAGCACACTAATTTGAGCACTATTGGCTGCATTGAGAAAAGGAAGAACCGGCATTACGTCAGCGACATTATGCACTCCTATTTCCCCAAAAATAACAGGGAAATTTTGACCTTGTAGCCGCTGAATACGTTGCCGTATATCTGCCTCGCTTTGATCGACCAGCCACTTTTCATAGGCGTGTAAATCAAAGAGAAGATTAGGACGAGTTTCCATTAACTCTAGGCCTTTGGCCAAAAGGGCTGCTTCTGACTGCCCTTGCTCATTCCCAGGGACCAGGATGATGTTGTCAAAGCCTCTATTACGCAAGTTGTCGACCATATCTTCCATGCTTTTTAACCAAAGGTCATGGCTGTAATTATTTTGATTATTCCAGTGAAAAGGTTCATTCCACACTTCTATCCATACATCGGGTTGATCGCTAAAATGTTCTGCAATGGCTTGCATTTTTGATTTGTAGGCGGGGTAAAAACTTTGCTCCAGCGGGTTTAAACCCGTCAATAAACTGCGTTCCCCGCTTTCATTAACCCAGCCAAAAGGGCAGAGAATCGTGATTTTTCCGTGGGCCCTATTTTGATCGACTATGCTTTGTAAGGGGTGATACCATACCGCATCACTCCCTTGAATCGCCCCACCACTAATGGGCTGTTCTCTTAGATTTCCGATAAACTCTCTTACGATCTCAATATTCCATCGATCCATCAAGGCTGCATTGCCTAAACCATAGGTTTGCAAAGCATTTACTCCCTTGTAAAACACCGGTTGATTTTCTTTTAAAATTTGGGCACCTTCTACCCTATAAAGCAAGGCATTGTCTCTTACTTCTGGCAAATCTTCTTTTGGACTACAAGACTGTAAAACAAGTATTAGAAGACAAAAACTGAAGTAAAAAATTAAGTCAATAATACGATTGGAAAAAAAGTATTTCATCAAGGGGTTATTGTTTGGATAGCACGACCTAATTTCTCACAACCAAAGCGAATAACGTCTGTCGTGGGGCAACCCGTTTCAGCTTCAATTTTTTGTATCATTTCAAGGGCTTCGATTTCACTAAGGGCAGTGGTGTTTAATGTAATGCCAACCACTTTTGCTTGTGGATAGGTGCCACAAACATGCACTAAGGCTTCATTTAGCGCAATAAAATCTTTTAAAGGAGGAATTTTTATGCTTTCTGGATATTTCAAATGGGTTTTTTCTGCCCGGTGGCACAAGATCAAGTGAGTGGGGCAACTTCCGCGCATCAAGGGTAGCGTGGCGGTGCTACCAGGATGTAAAAGGGAGCCTTGTCCCTCGACCAAGATCCACTCTTTTTCGGCTTGTGTTAAAACGGCTTGCTCAACCGCTCCACAGGCTAAATCGACCTTATAGGCATCTAGCGGGATGCCACTTCCGGTCAGGGTAATCCCTATTTGGCCGGTGGCCACAAAACCAGTATTAATCTTTTCTTTTTGTGCCCATTTATGTAATTCTAGGGCAGCGGTCATCTTACCTGCAGCCATATCTGTCCCGATAAAAAGGATGCGTTTGTTGGGCAAAGCAGCGGCTTTAGCCGTGGCGATGGGAGGCGTTGTTTGTGGGACGCGAACATCCCAAATCCATTGATTTTTCCCATGGCAAAGTCCCTGAAATCTTTCGCTGAGTAAATCATGCAGCCCGTTGACAATAGACATACCTGCTTTGACAGCCGCTTCAATTAACTCCAGCCAGTCTTGCGGGATTCTCCCGCCCGAAGGGGAAATCCCTAAGACCAAAATATTCGCCCCTAAGCGGCGACTTTCTTCAATGTTTGCTACGATTGGTGCTTGATGGGGAATCCCTGTTATTTCTTCTAAGTTTTGCCCAGCAAAATGGGTGTCGACAACGGCAACAATTTCGTTTTTTGCATAGCGTAAAACGCCAAAGCCCATTTTCCCATAATCACTTTGTAAGTGCCCTTCCATAAAGAGGGCGATTTTATCAGATGGCTGTAACATTTGTTTCTTTTTTTAAACTCGCCCCATGACCTATATTGTCTGTCGGGAGGGTAATACCATTGATTAAAGGGGCCCCTTCTGCAGGGTCTGGAGCGAGATTGTAATGTGAGTCGAGATCGATGTGGTCTAATACGCCAGAAAGTGCTGCTGCTGCTGCGATGGAGATAGACGATTCACTCATACATCCCACCATGGTTTTTAGCCCAAAGGCTTTGGCTGTGGCTATAATTCTTAACCCTTCTGTTATTCCACCACATTTCATCAATTTAAAATTCACCCCGTGAACGGCATGCGCCCAGTGAGGAATATTTTCGGCAAAGCGACAAGATTCATCTACATAGATCGGTAATACCGATGCTTTATACAAATCGGGGAGTTGTGCTTCATTGCCTTCTTTTAATGGTTGTTCGATATAGCTAACGCCTTTATCTGCCAGCCACTGACTCATGTGTATGGCCGTGGGTAAGTCCCATCCACCATTAGCATCCACCCTCACTTTTACATTAAAGTTGGCACAGCTTTTAACCACTTGCTCAAACATGGCTTTATCTGCCTCGATCCCCTCTGGGGCACCTAATTTGATTTTTAAGGATTGCACTGTTGTTCCTTTTAACAACAAGGGAACGCGTTCTTTAACCACTTCTGGCGGATTAATCCCTATAGTAACTGAAGTGGGTTGGGAGGGTTTTGGAAAACCCAAAAGTTGATAAAGCGGCAGTTGGGCTTTTTTTGCAGTCCAGTCCCATAAGGCGATATCTAGCCCGGCATAGGCACAAGGAGGGATGTTAAGGGCCCTGGCCCGTTGTTCCATGGCATAAATACTCAAGTCTTCTATGCCGCTAGCGACAAGTCGCTGAAGTGCTTCAATGACCCTTTCTGGGCTGTCTGCATTTTCATTTTTTCCCGGTGCGGCTTCTCCCCAGCCTGTGATGCCATCTTTTTCAACCGAGACAAAAACATTGTAAGTATCTCCTTTAACCCCCCGACTAATTTTAAGCGGGAAACGTTTTTTAAGCAAGACTTTATGGTATTGAATCTTCATCTAATCAAAAGGAATTATTTGTATTGCTCAAACCACGCGATGGTGTGAGCAACTTTTGTCATTAAGTTGCTGGGGCGTCTGGCAATCCCGTGACTTGCTTCAGGAATTTCAACTAAAGCGGTGGGGATTTTACGCAATTTTAAGGCGTGGTACAATTGTTTTGCTTCACTAGGCGGGGTACGTAAATCGTTCATTCCTACCATAACTAGGGTCGGAGTTTCTACTTCTCCCACAAGAGAGATGGGCGAAAATTTCCAGTAATTCATGGGATTTTCCCAGACTTGGCCAGGGTAACGAGTATTTGCATAGCCATAATAATTATCGGCTACTAAGAGTTTTGAGATCCAGTTCATTACCGGTTTAACAACCACTGCGGCTTCAAAGCGCTTGTTTTTTCCGATCATCCATGCCGACATGATTCCACCTGCGCTTCCACCGGTGACATATAATTGATCTTCGTGCGCAATGCCTTTTGCGATACAAGCATCTACCCCATCCATTACATCGTTGTAATCTTCTCCGGGATAATTGTTGAGTAAAAGGTTGGCGAATTCCTCTCCATAGCTGGTGCTTCCTCGAGGGTTAGGGTAAAAAACAATATAGCCTGCAGAGGCATACAATTGCATTTCAACAGAAAAACGATCTCCATAATTTAAAATAGGTCCCCCGTGATTTTCTACCATAAAGGGATATTTTTTGTTGGGGTCATAGTGAGGGGGATAAACAATCCAGCCCTGTATTTTTCTTTCGTCAACGCTAGAATTATACCAAATCTCTTCTACTTTTCCTGGTTTTTTATGCTGGAAAAGTGCCTGATTTAATTGGGTTAAACGCGCCCAGTTTTTCCCGTTACTGTCAATGATGGCGATGTCTGAGGGATGACTGGGTCGAGAAAAATTATAGGCGATCTTTCCGTTATTAGAAAGACTATAGCTCCCGCTTCCATAGGGTCTACCCAGGGTGGTACCTCCGCGATTATCGGCTATTTTAGTGACCTTTCCTTCTAGATCGATGCGGCCAATTTTTCCGTTCCCGTGCTCATCATAGCTAAAGTAAAGTTGTTTTCCATTGTGATCCCATTGAATGTTAGAAACACTTGCATCAAGGCTAGAACTGAGCACACGTTTATTTGTTCCGTCTACATTCATTAAATACAAGAGGGTATTTTGATAGGCTTCTTTTTTATCGTCAAAGCCTATATAGGCCAGGGTTTTTCCGTCAGGCGAAAGGCTAGGGGAACGATCTGGCCCATCTCGATCGGTAAGGGCTTGAATAGTTCCATCATTAATGGAGACACGGTAAATTTCACTGTTTCTAAAGTCGTATTCCCAGTTGGCATTTCGATTGGCAGAAAAGTACAAACTGCGGTTGTCTTTTGACCAGCTTATTTTTCCGCGGTGGTGAAAATCTCCAGAGGTGACCTGGCGTACTGCTCCTCCAGTAGCGGGCATTACAAAAAGGTGATTAAAGCCGGGGGCGAGGTAGCCGCGACCATCTGCTTCGTGCTTGAGACGATCTGTAATGCGGGGTTTTTTAGCCCATTTGGCGCCTTTGGGCGCTTGTGGAATTTTTGCAATAACCGGGGGAGGCGATGGGACAAACATGCTAAAGGCCAACTGTTTTCCATCGGGAGACCAGGTTAAAGAAGAAGGAGACTTTGGCAATTGTGTGATGCGCGCAAAGTTGCCGCTGTTGATCCAGTAAAGGTATATTTCGGCTCCATTTTTTCCTGCACTGACAAAGGCGATCTGATCCCCTTTTGGCGACCATCTGGGACTAGATTCATTTTGATCTAGGGAAGTGAGTTTTTGATCGTTACTACCATCTGCATTAATGATCCAGAGGGAGCCTACACTTCGATCTTCCATAATATCAAAGCCCATTTTTTGATAAACGATCTTTTTTCCTTCTGGAGACAATTGAATTTCATTAGCATATTGCAGCGAGAAGATGTCTTCCATATCAAATTTTGCTTGACTAAAACAAAGTAAACTACTGAATGTCATTAAATAAAAAGACGAACGATACAAGAAAGAAGCAAACATAAAGCGAGATATTTTGATTAATTTCTTTAACAATATACTATAAATCACGCTCACTTTAAATCCTACGAGAGGATCCCTTTTTGTCATAAAAGAAGGCAGATTTGATATTCCACTGATAATAAGATAAGTTTGTAAGGATAATTTTCTTCTATGTATAAGCTTAAATCGTGTATATCTTATCTTTTTTCTTTGGCCTTTTCGATTTGTTTTACCCTAAATGCGCAAGGTAACAACGCTATGGAGAATAGTGAACAAGCTCCAACAGAAACCATTAAAAAGAAGAAAAAGAAAAAGCGAAAAGGGCGACAGCCTAAAATAGATCTAAGTCATTGGAAGGTGACTTTACCGGTAACGAATGATCAAGGGAAACCCTATGAAATAGCGCCGCCAGAGATTTTTGATTATGCAACGAAAGAGATTGCAAAACCCTATATGTATCTCGATGATCGAGTAGGAGCCATTGTTTTTCACGCCATGCCTACCGAATCTAAAACAGCGAATACAAAATACACCCGATCTGAATTAAGAGAGCAGATGGTCCCGGGAGATAATAACACCAACTGGACTTTTGAAGATGGCGCCTACATGAAGGGACGCATCGCTATGGAGGCAAGTTCAAAAGACGATAGTGGGAAATATCACCGAACTATCATCATGCAAATTCATGGAAGATTGACCAATGAACAGCGCGATTTAATCGGTCAAAAAGACAATAATGCGCCCCCGATTTTAAAGATCTATTGGGACAATGGTAAAATTAGGGTCAAAACAAAAGTGCTTAAAGATTTAAACGCGACAGACGAAGAATTACTCCATGAAGATGCATGGGATAATGACCCCGGTTTTAATTTTGAACAAAAGGTGGATTTTAACACCTTCACCCTCGAAGTAAAAGTGTCCAAAGGAAAAATGGTCATTATCTTAAACGGAACCGAATACAAGGTTTATAAAGGGATTCACATGGAGCGATGGGGCATTTTTGAAAATTATTTTAAGGCAGGGAACTATTTCCAATCTAGAGATGAAGGATCTTTTTCAAAGGTGCGCTTTTATCAGCTAGAGGTAAAGCATTAAGCATTTCTTCAAGGGTATTGTTTAAAACGAAAATATTTTCTAACAAAACAGTCTATTTGTTAGACAAAATATACTATTATGTAAAAGGTTGCCCGATTATTTCTTTTATTGTTTCTTCCCTTATTGCTGTCAAATTAGAATAGCGTCTGACGCACAATTGCGAAGTAGTGCAAACAAACTATCGCTGTTTAAGGTGAATAATTTGTAAGTATGATCCTTTAAGCTTTCACTAAATCAGCTTCGATTTCTTCTAGGGATTTTCCTTTTGTCTCGGGTAAAATCTTGATAAAAATGATAACACCAGCAGCGGCAATTAAACCGTAAATCATAAAGGTTAGTGACGCCCCTAAATTTGATAATTCCCAGGGGAAAACCTGTTGGATAAACCAACTGGAAAAGGAATTAACAAACCCAATTAACCCTATAGCTAGGCCGCGATAGCGGTTGGGGAATAACTCTGACAGCATCACCCACATCACCGGTCCTAGCGAGAAAGCAAAACAAGCAATAAAGCCTACAATTCCAATAAGCACAAGAAGTGCATTAATATCAATAGCGGCTTCTAAGATGGTGCCTTCATTTTTAGCAAAAGTTTGGGCACCAATTTTTTCTTTTACCGCTTGCTTAAAGGCAATGTCACTATCATAGGTCGTGTTCGCTAGGCTTGTTAGCGCTGAAGCATTTTCTATGTCCATTGAAACAATTTTCTCTTCACTTAAACGATAGGTGGCTTGACTAAATCCATAAGAACAAATCAAAAGACTTATCGCTATCCCAGCTATCCCAACCAGCAATAAAGGGCGTCGTCCCATACGGTCGATAAAATAGATGGCAATAAGCGTAAAGACGACGGTAGTCATACTTAAAAATACGCCTGATAAAAAGGCAGCATTATCCCCCATTCCTGTTTGTTTAAAGATCGAAGTGGCATAAAAGTAAACTGCATTTATCCCTGTGACCTGTTGTAAGATCCCCAGGGTTAATCCTACTAACATAATAAAGCGTAAAGAAGGTTTTAACAAGGCTGAAAGAGGCACTTTTTCGTTCTCATCTTCAGCTTGAATAGATTGTTCTATAGAAGCAATTTCGATGGCCGATTGCTCTGCTCCATGAATGTTTTCAAGAATCGCTTTTGCTTCGTCTCTTTGGTTTTGAGTATATAACCACCTAGGACTTTTTGGCACAAAAAAGAGGGCGATAAAATAGAGAATAGCTGGGAAAAATTCTACCCCTAACATCCAGCGCCAGGTGGTTTCATCATTTAAAAAAGTACTGCCATCTGCATTGAATAAGTTAAAAAAGTAATTGCTTAAAAAGGCAGCAAAAAAGCCAAAGACGATATTGAGTTGTTGAATAGAAACTAATTTTCCGCGATTAGCGGCTGTAGAAATTTCGGCGATATAAGTAGGGGCTAATATTAAGGCGGTGCCAAAGGCTACCCCCCCAATCATTCGTGCGATATAGAGAAACTCATAGGAGGTGGCCAGAGCCGATGTGACAGCAGAAAAAGCATAAAGAAAGGCAACTCCAATTAAGATTTTCTTTCGCCCAATACGGTCGCTTAATCGCCCACTAATTAACATGGCAATCATGGCCGCAAAAGAAGGGGAGCTTACCACCCAGCCTGTTTGTATATCGTTGAGGTTAAATTCTGGTCTGGCATAACTCATCACGCCAGAGATGATTCCAGCATCAAAGCCAAATAAAAAGCCGCCTAAAGAGACGACAAAGGCAATAAAGACAGTGCTTTTTTTCATATTGTTTAATTCAAAGAGTAATCAACCACTAAGGAATAAACTTCCAAATTGTTCCTCATAGTGGATTTTTTAAATGTAACTAAAATAAATGAATCTCTGTTTTATTTTAGCTTGAGAGACTAGTTAAGCGAAGTGCCTCCTTTTTCACCAGTGCGAATGCGGTATGCTTCTTCTATTTGAGAAACAAAGATTTTACCGTCTCCCACTTTACCAGAACCTGCAGCATTTATGATGGCATTTATCGTAATTTCTACAAAGTCGTCATTGACTACAATAGAGAGATAACGGCGTTGAATTTCTGCGGTACTATAACTAATCCCGCGGTAAACATGCCCTTGTTGTTCGTTTCCTAGACCGGTTACATCCCAGTAACTAAAAAAGTTGACTTCAACTGCATGAAGTGCTTCTTTGACCGCTTTAAATTTTGATTTACGGATAATGGCGTCGATTTTTTTCATAAGATCTGTATTTAAGCTTTAATAGGTTTTGGATAAAGGACTCTGGTCATTCTTATTGACCTTTTCTTTTGAATAGGGATGATCCCCTTGGTTTTTTAACTAAAACCGCAATAAGACTAAAGATAAGGGGAAATAAAATAAAATATAAAATCAAGAAACAATTTAATGCGCTGATTTTCTTATCTTTATTTTATTAATACAGGGGTTTTTATATGTAATGAAGTTTTTTCATTTAGATTAATGATGTTTTGAAGATGCCCGTATACGTTAAAGGATTTTAATACGTGGATGCCCCTGTATTTTTTTAATTGCTAAAATTGATTTTGTTTTGACCCATAAGCCCAGGTTAAGCGGGATATCCTCTCTCTTTTTTATTGTCTTTTTAACATGCCTTATAGGCTGTCAACAAAAAACAGACTACACCTATATCACAGGAGAAGGTCGTTGTGCTAATGGAAAGCAGGACCCAGATGAATTTGGAGTGGATTGTGGCGGTGCATGTAGTCGTGATTGCTTAGACGTGCGTTATTTAGAAGGCGAAATTTTTGGACGACTCTCTTTAGATACCCGTTATGATTATATTCTTACTGGGCCCTTGATTATTCGCGATCAAGCCTCTTTAGAATTTCCACCAGGGACCCATTTAAAAGTACAAGCGGGTGTAGGGGCTTATATCGCAGTTGTCCAGGGAGGATTAATGTTTAGCTGGGGAACCGCGACTAATCCGGTGACGATTTCTTCTAATGCGCCAGCACCCAGTGCGGGTGACTGGGGTGGAATCATCATCTGCGGGCAAGCTCCTTTAGAAGGAGAAGAAAGAAAATTTACCCCCATAGGCAATTATTATTATGGCGGGAACAACCCTAATGATGGCTCGGGTTACTTGCGGTATTTAAAAATTGAACACGCTGGTCAAGCTTTTGATGATCAGAATGAATTTAGTGGGCTAACTTATTACGGCGCAGGACGATTAACTCAGATAGATCACGTCTGGATAGACAACGTTCTTCACGACGGAATTGAAATTAAAGGAGGGAATATTCACCTTAAAGATGTCGTGGTAACAAGAGCACAAGAAGACGCTTTAAAGCTTTCAACCAATTGGGGCGGGAAAGCAGAAAACTTGTTTCTACATCACAGCGGAAATAATGGAATCCATATTCAAGATCCCATTTTAGCCAGTTCGATTAGTAGCTCTTTCACTTTGTCAAACCTCTCTATAGTCGATGCTTCTGCGGCAGGGGTGGAGATATCTGCGCAACTATCTTTAGCTAACTTTGATCGTTTTCTACTCTCTGACACTCCTATAGGTTTTGCTTTTTCAACCACCTATACAGATGCATTTACTTTTCACTGGGACAATATTTTTATGCAAAATGTGCCGGCTGTATCAAATGATACGCTGTTTAACGATCAATTTAGCGGTAGCGCTGTCCTGCCTTTTGCGAATGCAAATCAACTGCCCTCCTGGCTAAATAATTGGGGGGATTAAGGAATCCAAAAAGACGGCTTTTGATTACTCCCTAAAACAGTGCAATCACCACAAGCTGCACTAACCATAAGATAAGGACCACCATTAGGGAATTCCCCGGTGTTGTTAAGGCCGTAATAACGTAAACTCCCGTTGTAAATAGCATTGAGTAAATCGCGATTTCCTCTTCCCCCTTGCGCTGTGGGAGCAGTTAAACTACACAAATAGAAGTAGGGAGGTTCTTCGGCTTGTGGATAAAGGTCGTTTAAGTTTAAAAAGATTCTTTTTTCTGCTGCGGCAGAGACCCTAAAAAACCCACCGACTTTTTCGTTTTCATTGTCGGGATTGAAGAGGTTCCCCGCTAGATAACCTGGCTGCACATTGTTGAAAAAGCTTGCCGATTTAACCGATAATTCTTTTAGAGTTTCGAAATAATTATAAGCCTGGGGATCTTCAACTAACAAACGAACCAGGACACTGTAACGATGAATCAATTTTGCGCTATCAATGGGGAGAAAAAGCAGCTCCTCTTCGTCGATGCGATCTATGGTCTGGTTTGTGGTAGATCGCAAAATAATTTTTGTGGAAGGAGAAAAGGCATAACAGGTTTCTTCTTGGGTTTCCCTTAAGATCACATTGGTGGCAAAGGTCGAAAACCCTTCAAAGGTCACCACAGCATCATAGGGAGTCCAGCGTGGGGCCACCACTTTATAGGTTTCTTCATATTCGATGCGATACAGCTGGGCATTGTTGCGACTTTCTGCATTAAAATACACGCTAATTCCCGCTGCATTAAACTCGTTTGTAGTAGCACGAGCAAAGACTTCTTCTAATTGACTGCTAGGGGGTAAGCGCATAGGAGTAGAAGTGATGGTTTTTCCCTCTCTGGTGGTAATTAAAACGCGGTATTCTTTTTCTTTGGCTGCGCCAAAGGCTTGAGCAGCCTCATAGAGAAAATCTCCTTTTTCGACAAAAGAAAAGCTGGTTCCGTCACTGCTTATTACGCGTACATCTGCGCCTTTGACCGGAATGGGATTCGCTTCAAAAGGATATGACCTCGAAAGTCGAATTTGATGCTTTTTAACTTGATTTGTGATCATTCCATCTACGATGATAACGTCTTCGTTTGTTTGATCTTCAAAGTCATAAGGGGCAGTACAACCTAGACAAAAAAGCAAGGCCATAAAACAGTAAATCGATAGGTCTAAGCAATATTTTTTGAACATAGATTAGAATTTTAGACTAAGATTTAAAGAAGGGATCGGGACATTGAAAATAGAACTTTGGCGCCCTTTGATGGCGCCATCATCTGCCACAAAAAAGACAGAAAAAGGATTGTTTCTCCCCAAGATGTTATAAACAGATAAATTCCATGCGAGTCCTATGCTATCGTTTTTCTTTTTTTTGTGATCATAATTAAGACTTACATCAACCCGGTAATAATCTGGAATTCTAAAGGCATTTCGATCACTAAACAACACATATTCTGCTTGATTAAATTGATAATTTCCTGCGGGTAGCGTGATGGGTCGCCCAGTTTGATACAACATGTTTGTGGAAAGACTCACCCTTTTTCCTAAAGTAAAATTCCAAGCCAAAGTAAGGTCATGAGGCTTGTCGTAATTTGTAGGGAAAAAGCGCCCATTATTTACCCGTTCAACCACAAAAGGACTGTCGAGTTGAATCAAAGAACGGGAATAGGTGTAGCCTAACCAGCCAGTGCTTTTTCCGGTTTTCTTTCGCAATAAGAACTCTATCCCATAAGCTTTTCCTTTTCCTTGTAGGACCTCGGTTTCTATAAATTGATTCATAAAAAGCTGTGCTCCAGTTTTAAAATCAACCAGGTTATCTTGTCGTTTATAAAAGCCCTCAAGCCCTATTTCTATCGCTTGATTACTGGTGTTTTTAAAGATCCCCAAAGAAAATTGTGTGGAAGCCTGCGGCTGAAGATGGTTGGTCGAAATTCGCCAAGTATCAATAGGAGAAGCCGTAGTATTATTCGTCAAACTATGGATAAATTGAAAGATCTGAAGGGCCGCAAATTTAACCGAAGTTGTTTCGTTGATTTTATAGCGCCCAGCGATGCGGTAGTTGGGATAAAGTTTTTGACCAAAAAAGGCATTTTGAGCAATTTCTTCTGCGCCAGTTACCGTAAGTTCATTTTTAGGAAAACTAGCCTCATAATTTCTGTCTGTATAAGGGCCTAAACCAGAATATAACGCCAGTTGAAAACCGACATTCAACAAGAAACGATCAGAAAAGCGAATGCGATCAGCAAAAAACAAACTTCCTTCTAAAGCATTTTCTTGGGTTAGCTTTTCTGCCCGAATAATATCACTACTTGAAAGGGGATTGATTTCTCCAGGGGCGATGCTATAGCGCATTAGATTAGCGCCATAGGTTAAACTGTTTTTTTCGTTAAGTTCTTTACTTCGTTTTAGTCTTAGCGCTTGTACTTGTAAGTCAAAGGCACTTTTAAAATTATTGCTAATCCCCCCATCATAACGAATCGAAAAAGCATAAGCACTGTGGCTAGCGACAATATTTAGACTGTTTTTTTCATCGTATTGATGTTTCCAGTTAACAGCAGCCATTTCATTAGCATATTGGTAAATAGAATCAGAGGTGATGCTAAATTGATCTTGGCTATAATAAACCGTCGCTTTGAGTTTATCTTTCTTGCTTAATTGGTCTTCATAAGTAACAATGGCATCATAAAAAGCAGCTTCACTCTTATTGAGTTTAGGATCTTTAAGAGAGCGCAATAACCAGTTAGAATGTGCAGAGCGCAATCCAATCATAAGCCCTGAGCGATCTTTTTTAACGGGAACTTCTAGCAGGGCATTTGCTGTGATGGGACCTAGAGAAACTTCTCCTTTAAATTCATTGGTCGATGGTTTTTTTGTGGTGAGTTCAAAAACAGATGAGGTACGCCCTTCATACTCAATAGGAATATTTCCTTTATAAACGTTGAGGCTATTGATGGCAAAAGGGTTTAAGGCTTGAAAAACCCCAAAAAAGTGATTGGGATTAATTATAACAGCCTCGTTGAGTAAAATAAGGTTTTGATCTGCCTTTCCTCCTCTTACATTAAAGCCTGTAGCTGCTTCGCCAGCGCTTGAAATTCCAGGTAATATAGTGGCTGCTTTTAATAAATTTTGCTCTCCTAAAACCAAGGGGATGTTTTTAGTTTCTAGTGCCATGATACTTGCTTTCCCGATCATTTCACTGTCTACATTATCGTTTTGACGGTTGAGTAGTACAACTTCGTCCAGGGCTTCAGCTTGTTCTTCAAGGGTGAAATCATAAGCTGCACTTCCATGGATAGATAATTTGATATTTATGGTTTTAAACCCTAAGCCTTCAACGGTAAATTGATGTTCTCCATAGGGCAAACGAATGGCAAACCTTCCTTTTTTATTTGTTATTGTACCGTCATTAAGGGAAGCAAAGAGCAGATTAATTCCTTCTAAAGGCGTTCCATCTTCCCCGCTAATTTGTCCGTTAAACAGATAGCGTTTGTTTTGATTAGCTGGATTAGGCTCTCCTATGGAGATGCGAAGATCTGGCGAAGAAACTGTTTTCTTTTGCGCATAACCCTTTGCAAAAAGAAGACTGAATAAAAAAAGGAGTAAGAAACTTTTGCGCATGAGAGAAATGGAACAACGACTAATTATTTGTTAAATCTTTTTTTATTACTAGTACAAGAGCATACAGGCTAAAGAAGATACCGCCAAAAAACGCAGGAAGCAATAACAATTCTCTAAAAACTCCCTCGAGCACATGGGTTACTTTTAATTGATAGCTAAGGTAAAAAACACCCACAATCGCAAAACATCCAAGGCTAGCTAGAAAAGAACTTTTTAGTGTCATTCTTTAAAAGTAATCAAATTTATCGGTTCAATTCCCAGGAGTTTTATACATTCATTATCCCAAAGCATTTCACCTACTAAAAGGACGATAAAATTATTTGAAATGAAAACAGCACTCTTTGTTTTACTCTTGCTATGGGGGATCCCTAGTACTTATTTTAGAAGTAAGTTTAGAAAGTTAGTCTACCAAACAGAGGATTGGACAATAAATATAAAACCCTTGTTTAGAAAAGAGCTGCAAGGATTGTTCGGGAATTTGTTTCCAGAAGATAAAGACTATCTCAAATTGCGCAATCAGTACAGATTGTATTTGATGATATATCTATTATTGTTTTTGTGTTATAAAGCGGCTTAATTACCTTCTTCTTTGTCCTCCCAGTTAATGTTTGGGAAAAGGCGTTTTAATAATTCGACTATGGCGAGGACGCCTGTCATTTCGAAAAAGAGCTTTGTCAATAAACCGATCAAACCTTGTAATGACACCTCAATAAAAACCACCCAAAAGGCTAAAAACAAATAACATAGAAGAACATAAAAGGACATTTGATGAAACTCTTTTTTCAGCCATTTTAAAACGTTATTGACACTAGACATTGTTGCTACTTTATTGTATAAAGATAAAATGAAATGAATCAAATCCTTTTGTGTTTTTGCAGCAATGAAACAAAAACTATTATATCTCTCGTTATGCTTGGTTTTTTTTGGCGTGCCAAAAAGACAATGAAGCAAATTTTAGCTGTGATGTTGACTATGTCGAAATTATTGACGCGTCTACCGCAAGAGTAGTTTTTGAAGTTAGTCAAGATAATCTCGTTAGAAACTATAGTGTTGATAGTAATTATACTGCAAGCGAGAACAATTATGTTGACGCGGTTCCTCCTCACGATCATCAAGCTTTTACTGCTCAAGCAGAAAGAAGTTTATCTGGAAAAGGAATTGGGAAATGGAAAATCAAGCAGAAGCGCACCATTTCTAACTAACTCACTGCATTATTTTAAAGGCGGGTAATCTAAATTCACGCCCATCTGCATAGACAAAGATGGGACTAAAATAATTCGTCGCATCAGAACTTTTAAACGCTTTTTCTAATCGAATTTCGACAAAGTCTTCTTCGAATTTTTCTAGTAAATTTTTGATGTATAACTGGCATTCTGCCCAGCTTTCTTCTTCTAATTGGTTGGGGTGAATGAAATGCTTCACTAGAGTATTTTTAAACATTTTTTCTGCTTGCTGTATCCTTACATCTTCTTTTAAAGTAGATTGCGAAAAACAAAATTCACAAAGACTTAACAAGAGAAGCGTCAAAAATATTTTTTTCATAATCATTCTTTTGCTAAATTTAAGCAACTATAAACTAATTCATTATGAAAAAATCAATTCTATTTTTATTCTTTAGCTGTTTCGTTTTCAATTTTGCTCAAGCACAGGACGAACTTTATGTCAACCTTTGGTATGGACAAATCAAAAATGAAGATGTCGCAAGACATTTAGAACTCGAAGAAAAATTTTATAAGAAATTTCACAAAGAACGTATTAATCAGGGTGAAATTATGGGATGGGATTTGTGGCAAATCACTAATCCTAATGCAAACGAAATGACCACCACATTTATCTATGCCCATTTAATGCCTAAGCCCACTGGAGGTGGTTTTCCCTCAATTGACAAATTACCTGGGGTAAGCAAGGCAGAATGGGATAACGCTCAAAAAGAAGCCATGGGACATTATGTGAAAAACTATCAAGTTTTGGTTTCGCTCAAAGGCGGCTATGGTCCACAAGCAACAGGACAACCCGCAGATTATGCAGTGCTTAACTATATGGAAGTAGATCCTTATCGCGCGGCAGAATATGAAGCCATGGAAATAGAAACGTTTATGCCCATTCATCAAGAACAGGGAACAAGAAGTGGCTGGGGATTACACAAAGTACTTAACCATTATGGTACAGACAAGCCAGTCAATTATATCACGGCAGATTTTTATGACAAGCTAGAAACCATTTATGCTGGTTTTAATTCCACAGATCCTATGGGGAAAGACGTCGTGTCTACTTTAAAGGAAATGGATGAAATGCGAACCTTATCTAGAGCACATATTATAAAGCGTATTATGAGTGTTCGCTAAACAAGAGTAACTAGACTAACCCTCCTAAACAGGAGGGTTTTTTATTATAGAAACGCTTTTATCCCGGGGGATTTATTTATCTTTTCCATAAGTTAAATAAGTGTATGGAATTTAAAGATAAAGTTGTTTTAATCACTGGAGCAGCCTCTGGAATAGGGAAAGCATCTGCCATTGCATTTGCTGCACAAGGCGCTCATGTGATTGTATCTGATTTTAACACCAAAGGCGGAAAAGCCACGGTAGAAAGCATTGAAAAAACAGCAGGGAAAGCCAGCTTTATTCCCTGCGATGTGGGCGATGCAAATCAAGTACAACAATTGATGGAGCAAATTAAGACAGATTATGGCTGCTTAGATATCGCCATTAATAATGCCGGGATTCCAGGGGCAAGTGCCCGTACCCATGAATATCCGCTAGACGATTTTGACAAAGTAATGCGCATCAATGCCGCTGGAGTGTTTTATGGAATGAAAGCACAATTGCCCATCATGCTAGAACAAGGGAGTGGAGTAATCATTAACACAGCCTCTATTGCAGGTTTAAAAGGCCTGCCCAATTCCTTAGCTTATACCGCCAGTAAACACGCCGTGGTGGGGATGACAAAGACCGCTGCGATGGAATACGGCAAGAAAAACATTCGCATCAATGCCCTCTGTCCGGTATTTACCGTCACCCCTTTATTTGATCCAGAAGCCATCGAAAAAGTAGCGGCAGGAATTCCAGATAAATTAAAGGCTGGAATTCCGTTAAAACGCTTTGCAAATGTACAAGAGCAAGTAG
The DNA here is from genome assembly GCA_965658115.1 of Candidatus Arcticimaribacter sp. Lineage (GTDB taxonomy): Bacteria > Bacteroidota > Bacteroidia > Flavobacteriales > Flavobacteriaceae > Arcticimaribacter. The sequence goes on from CBFHRA010000010.1 coordinate 21,549, forward strand.
ACGCTATGCTCTGGCTGGCGTCTGACAAAGCCACTTTTGTGACAGGTCTTGCCTTACCTATCGATGGTGGACTCACTGCCTAAATACTTTAAGGGTTAAAAGGAACTAGTAGGGTAGATTTTGCTAAATAGAGTGGATGTTTAGGGCTTCCGTTTTTGTTTTGTCCAAAACAAAGGGGTTGTTCAACCATCTCAGCTAACCATTGAGGAAGTTGTCCGTTATTTCCCCAGGCAAAAACAACATCCTTGCATAGCGGAAGCATCTTTTTGATGTGATTGATATTGTCTTTATCTACTTTTAAATCAAGTTGAAATAGTGCTTTTGGATAGGGGGTAATAGGTGCAAAAAGATTTCCTAGATAAAATCCACCATACCCCTGTTGTTGTGCAAAAAAGATCAACCGTTTAATCGTTGGGTCATTTTGGGTAGCATCACCTACAGAAGGATTAAGGAGGAGAAATAAAACCAGGGGGCGATCTTTTGCCCAAATACGCCAAAGGCGATAACGCTTTCCTCTAATTCCTATCGCTCCTTGTTCCATAAAAAAATCCTTATATTGTAGTATATAACCAAAAAACCAATTTATAATGAAAAATTTACTTTTAAGTATCTCGGTGCTTTTTTGTGTCGTTTTATCAGCGCAAAACTCTACACCAAAAATCATGGAAACGACTTATCTAGACGTACATCCTACTAAGATTAATCGTTTTATTGAATTGCATAAAACCATGTTTGACTTTACCATGGGCGAAGAACGCACCCTAGAAGATTCTTGGGTTTATCGTCATTGGTATGGCTCTGGTGCCACCATTATTCTTATGGATATTTATCCTTCTGCAGAGGCCGCAGTTAAGGATGATATCTGGATTGTAATGCGTCGTAAAATGGCAGAATTATCAGAAGACGAAAAAGAGGTCATGAGAGAAACTTTTCGTGAATGGTGGACCTATTTTGATGGTCATTGGGATGAAATGAGAACCTATAATCCCGCCACAGATTTTGTAGGCAAAGCCGAAGTAGACTGGGATATCCCCTTTGTTTTTGTTACGGGTAGTTACAATACAGCAGGGAATATGCGTGAAATGGGAAAAGCCTATATGGACTGGCAAACACGCCCAAATGTGGAAAAAGGGGTCCAATTAGGCGGCGGTGTAACCTACCATTATAAAGGTGCAGGATCAGATGTGGAACTTTTTGCAGGCTATAAAAACATTCAAGATTTTGCTACAACAGTGAGTACTCAAGGAACAGATAATCCAGAAGCAAGAAAAACCTTTTGGAGTATGGTTGATGGTGCACATGCCGATCAAATCTATGTACATGTTGGACATCTAGAAGACGGGGCTTTAAACCTTGCAGGAAAAGATAAATAATACCTCTTTGATTTTTTTAATTAATTCAAAACCCTCTTCGGAGGGTTTTTTTAGGAGAATAAAGAAGCGACCCGCATTTTTTCTTTACATTTAAAGAAGCCTATTCTTTATGTTTAGAAAACCCTTTTATTTTCTTTTACTACTGTTACTTTATGCTTGTCCAAAAGCAGAAGAAGATTGTCAAGCTAATGCGACACAAGACCCAGAACTAATCTGTATTCAACTATACCAACCCGTATGTGGATGCAATAATATCACTTATTCAAATGCCTGTATAGCAGAAAGCTGGGGAATCCATCAGTTTTCGCAAGGCGCATGTACCAACTAAATGTATTTATCTTGAAAACACCATTAACTCTTTTAACCTTCTTTCTATCCTTTTCACTTGTAGCACAATTTCAACAAGAAGAAATTCACTTTGAAAGTGCAAACCCCTTTTCGCTAAGCGATGTAATTTTACATTTAGATGAATTAGAAGCACAATCGGTTTATGGGCAATTAACCCTCCCTGTTGACAGCCTTAATCCACAAAAAAAGTATCCTTTAATTATTGGGGTGGCGGGAAGCTTAGGTTGGCGACAGCACCACAAGGACTATATGAAGATGTACCAAGAAATGGGTTTTGCTACTTTTGAACTCAACAGTTTTAAGAGTCGTGGGATTACTTCAACGGTGGGGTCACAAGATCAAGTCACCATCGCAGGAATCATTTTAGATGCCTATCGCTCACTAGAAAAACTTGCCCAGCATCCTAATATTGATTCTGAAAAGGTTTCCATCACAGGCTGGAGTTTAGGCGGGGGAGTCGCCCTTTTTTCGGCTTGGTTACCCATTAAAAATGCCATCACCACAGAATATGCTTTTGCGTCTCACCTAGCCTTTTATCCGCCATGTTTCATCAATCCAGAGAACCTTGATTTTTCGCAGGCACCTATTCATATTTTAATTGGGGAAGCAGACAATTGGACACCAGCAAGTCCGTGTAAGAATTTAGTAAAGACCTTAGCTGGGAAAGCAAATATTGACATTAGCATTTATCCAGAAGCCCATCACGGCTTTGATAGTGAAGCAGCGGTGGTAAGGAATGAAAATGCTTATAGCTTTAAAGATTGTCTTTTCGATTTAACCGCAGAGGGAGACATTTTGATGAATTATTTAAAGCTCCCCATGGATAGCCCGTTAATGCAAAAACTAGGCTTTTTATTTTGTGTTGAGCGGGGTGTAAATATTGGCGGAAATCCTGCTGCTAGAGCGTTATCTATGCCCTTTTCTGCCGCCTTTATGGAAAAAACTTTAATGCAATAGTTATGCAACAAGAAATCTCTTCCTTGCGATGGGTGATTATTGCTCCAGAAGCAGAGGTAATTAAATGGACCGCAGCTTTTCAAAAAGAATCCCCGGAAATTTTACTCGAAGTTGGTCCAGAGGTCCCCGATCCAGCAACGGTTGATGTCTTGTTGTTATGGAAACACCCTCAAGGAAGCCTTGCCCCTTTTAAACAAGTTAAACTATACTATTCACTAGGGGCAGGAGTCGATCATTTAATGAAAGATCAAGACCTGCTTCCAGAGGTGCCTATCTGTCGTATTGTAGATCCATTACTGTCCTTTTCTATGAGCAACTATATTCTTTTTGCCGTATTGTATTTCCAGCGCAAATGGGATAAGTTTTTAAACGACCGAAAGAATAAAATCTGGGATCACGACGGTGTATCCGAAGAAAACATCAAGATAGGAATTTTAGGATTAGGCACTTTAGGGACAGATGCAGCTATCAAATTGCAACAATTAGGGTTTGCGGTAATCGGCTATAGCCCTTCACCAAAGCAAATCGATGGGATCCCCACTTTTGCCGAAGGCGAATTAGCGAACTTTCTTGCTCAATGCAATGTTTTGGTCTGTACTGTTCCTTCTACTCCCCAGACCCGGGGTTTGTTGTCAAAATCGCTCTTTGATCAATTGACGCAACCTACCTATTTAATCAATGTTGCTCGAGGAGCGGTACAAATAGAAAAAGATATTTTAGAAGCATTAGAACACAATATTTTATCAGGAGCATTTTTAGATGTTTTTGAAAGTGAACCTTTGCCTAAAGATCATCCTTTTTGGACACACCCCAAAGTCCAAATTACCCCACATATAGCGAGTATAACTAATCCTGAAGCGGGGGTAGAACAAATTCTCAATAATGCCCTGGCGGTTTGCAATAAGCGAGATTTAGTGCATACAGTCAATCCTAAAAAAGGATATTAGTCCACTTTTTATTTAGATGATAACTTTCAATTAACAATTAATATTTTATTTTTTGTAAATTAGTGTCAACCATAAACCAATTTCAAATGAATAAATCAATTTTATTTGTAGTGGCAATGCTATTTGCCACTACAACGGTGGCCCAAGTTGCCATGAGTAGAACCCTTACCATCAAAGAAGGGAAACAGGCGAAGTTCATGGAGCTTGCCGCAAAAAAAACAAAAAAGTTTAACGGTAAAAAAGGGCAACCCGCCTATTATACCTTCTCGATCGAGACTGGACCAGATGCGGGTAAGCTGTGGCGAGTTCAAGTAGCACAAGAAATGGCCGACTTTGATACTGTTGATACAGAGGGAAATCAATACTGGATGCAAACGGTAGGCGATTTGCATACAACTGCGAATACCCAACATTGGTGGTACAATGAGCAGATGTCTTATGTGGCGAATCCGCAAGATTTAAATCTTTTATCAAGAATGATTTTTTACACGATTAAATCCAATGGGGGAGACAAATTTTGGCGCTTTAGAGAGCGAGTGGCTAAGACTATGAAAGCAGCCAACTTACCTTTTGCGATGAATGTGTGGAACTGTGGATCAGGTTGCAACGGTAATGTAGTCTTAGTTTCTTTTTCGCATAAAGGATACGGAGATCAATTCAAAAAAAACACAGAGGACTTTCCTAAAATGGTTGAGAAATACAATGAACTATTTGGTAAAGACGCTTATGAAGAAGATAATGAAGGCCTTAATGAAGCACTAGAAATGCTGTGGGGAAGAAGAATCATTCACATGAAGTTTTTGCCAGACTTGAGTTCACCCCCTAATATGAATAATTAATTGCTATAAAAAACCCTCCAAAATGGAGGGTTTTTACTTTTCGTGTTTAATCGTCAAGACCTAGCAAGTGAGCAATCCTGCTTTTAGCATCCTCAAGATGGGCTTTGCCCATCCCTCTAGCAGTTTTTCGCTTGCGATTCACTAATTGATACAAGCTGTTGAGCTCTGCACGAGCCGCCGCTCTAATATCAGATTGACTCACATCAACAAGGGTGATACCTCCATAGCGACGTTGATTATCACTTAACTTTTGTTCTTCTTTTAATAGATACCCCAGACGCTCGATATGGGCACGTTGTAAATTTCTGCGGTAGGTATCTGGTGTTTTTCCTTGCTTAACCTCTTTCCATAAACCACTGGTTAAATCGTTCATTAGATTAGAAAGGGTATATGCATTGTTGCCATTTATTGTTTCGTTTTCGATTATACGCGCTAAACGATCAAAGGCAAGAATGTTATTTAGGGTTCTTACTTGCATACTGCGGATTTTTTCTACACTCCCTGCGGCTTTTGTTTTTGACAAGATATTTTTGTCTAACATCCAGTATGGGGTGTCAAATAATTGTTGGTGTAGAAAAGCCATGCTATTGCTTTGGTGATTTTTCGTCACATGTGTAAAGACAGCACCCTCTTGCTCATAGGTTTTGTTGTATTGATATACTCCACCTATATTAGAGCGAACATGCCCCATATAACGGTTAAACTGACTAAAGACCTGGTCATATAAGGTCGATAAATCATCATAGTTTTTTCCTTCTTCATAGGTCCACTCGATCAATTTTGGGACAATACGCTTAAGGTTTGCAATTCCATAGTTACTTGCTTTTACAGCATCATCTCCCAGATCTTCTGTTTGTGAAGAGGGATCAATTACAGGGCGTTGTTGACGCCCAAAGCGGAACATGGGATCATCTGCTTTTTCTAAGATCCACTGGTTTAGTGTTGCTTTTTCTTCTTCTGCGGTTTGATCTAATATAGGACGGTATCCCCAGTTAACGGCGTGTTTGTCATAGGGTCCAATATTAGGCATTAAGGCAACCCCTTTATCTTCGGGTTGAGCGACATAATTAAAACGGGCATAGTCCATGATCGATGGAGCAGTACCGTATTTCTGGGTAAAACTCGCCGAACGTAAAGAGTCTACTGGATAGGCAACACTACTTCCCATATTGTGAGGTAAACCAAGGGTATGTCCTACTTCGTGGGCAGAAACAAAGCGAATTAAACGCCCCATGATTTCATCTTTAAAGGCAACGCCTTGTGCCTCTGGGTTGATAGCTGCGGTTTGTACAAAAAACCAATTGCGCAACAGGGTCATCACATTGTGGTACCAGTTAATGTCTGATTCTAAAATTTCTCCAGAACGTGGATCACTTACGTGAGGGCCATTTGCATTTGGAATAGGGGAGGCTAAATAACGCACCACAGAGTAACGTACATCTTCTGGGGACCAATCTGGATCTTCTTCTGCTGTAGGAGGATCTTTGGCTAAAATAGCATTTTTAAAACCAGCCGATTCAAAGGCGACTTGCCAGTCTTCTATTCCTTGTTTGATATAGGGAACCCACTGCTTTGGCGTTGCCCGATCGATATAGTAAATAATGGGTTTAATGGGCTCGACTAATTCTCCATTAGCAAATTTTTCTTTGTCTTCTTCTTTGACTTCTAGTCTCCAGCGATCGAGATAAGTTACCGATTTACTTTCTTGTGCAGTTAGCCCATAATCTACTTGGCTGCGTGCAAACCAGCCCACACGACGATCAAAATAGCGTCTTTTCATAGGGGTTTCTGGCAGTAAAATCATAGAGTTGTTGATTTCTACAGAAAAGGCCTGTAGGCTACTATTTGATGGTGGCGCAGTGGACTTATAAGTTTTAACGTGTCGCGCTTCTACATTTAGCGGATAAGCTTTAATCGATTCGATATAAGATCGTTTAGTGTCTACACTTGAGATTTTATAGCGCTTTTTGTAACGGTTTGAAATCCCTAGGGTTTTTACATCATTTGTAAAGAGTTTAGTTACTTCAATTAAAGAACTGGGTTTTAGGCTGTCTTTCCCTTTTGCCGCAACAGCAAAACTGGCAATAATAGGTTCAAAGTTTGAATTGTTTACTGCCTCGTGTATCGGAAGACTATCTGCCGCCACATTTTCATAAGACACGATGCGCAATATAATTTGATTGCGTTTTTTGACCCAGCGAACTACTTGGGTGTTTTGTTTTCCACCCCCAAAACCAAGACCATTAGCCGTCTTTGCGATTCTGGTAACCATCAACATTTCTTTTCCTAAGAGACTGTCTGGGATTTCATAGTAGAATTTGTCTTTGACTTCGTGAATGTTGAATAAACCCTCATCGCTTTTAGCGTCTTTAGTTATAATGTCATCAAAGGTTTTTTCTTTCTTTTCTTTTTTATCGTCTTTGGATTTTTTGCCTTGTCCTTGTAAGTTAATGGCTAGAAAAGCGAGTAAAATAAAGGTGTAATATTTTTTTTTCATAAAATTTAAATAGTGGTGTAATATAGAAAATTTTCATTGATTGATACTCCCATCTGTCATTACAATGTCTATTAAGAGTGCTTTATCAGGGTCGTCTAAAATCACTTTGATGCCACAAAATTCACTCCTTTAAGATTGGCTTGAGAGAAATTTTAATTATGACCAAGATGAATATGACTTCTCGATTATTTTAAACGAGCGTCTCGTTTTATAAACCGCTAATCACAATAGATCGGTTGGAACAGATAAGCGTCAAGGATGCTTTATTAATTATTATGGATCACATTAGTAAATTCTGTTAAGAATTTAGGCAATTATTCTTTTGATTGTGGTTTAGGAGTTCCTCGGTTCTAGACCGGCCTTACTCCCAGTATAATAATGGGATTGTAGCAATGCAGTCACTTTTTCTTTAATCCAATTACACACTACTTAAACAAAAATTAAATTATAAAAGATTAAAGATTACAAATCATTACTAAATTATTCTTTACCTGTAGAAAATGTGATAAAGTTTAGACTAAACACACAACATACTTTCAACACCTCAAACGCAACACCCCAATTTTACTCCTAAGAAAATTACCGATTAGACAAATAATATTATAGGGTTGTAGCGGATTTTAATTGTGATCTAGCATGACTGTAATCTCTTTCTCCTTATACAATTGTATTAATCGAAAATTTCAATTTTTTTTCAATCGCTAAAATGATCTCATTAGCAATATCTTTCCCTGTAATACTCTCTATACCTTCTAGTCCTGGAGAAGAATTTACTTCTAAAAGTAATGGTCCTTTGTTTGATCGAATAATATCTACTCCCGCTATATCTAGTTTAAAAATTTTGGCTGCTTTAACAGCAAGTCTTTTTTCTTCTGCAGTAACTTTAACTTTTTTTGCTAACCCACCTTGGTGAATATTAGAGCGAAATTCTCCTTTTTTAGCTTCGCGCATTATCGAGGCAACTACTTTGCCGTCTACAACAAAACAGCGAATGTCTTTTCCTTCGGCTTCTTTTATAAATTCTTGGACCAATATATTTGCTTGTAGACTTTTAAAGGCATTTATTACACTTTCTGCGGCTTTATTTGTTTCTGCAGACACTACTCCTTTTCCTTGTGCACTTTCTAATAATTTTACAATTAAAGGTGAGCCTCCTACCATATCAATCAAATCTTTGGTTTCAAGGGGGGATTTTGCAAATCCAGTAATCGGAATATTGATACCATTTTTTGAAAATAATTGAGAAGAATATAATTTATCCCTGGATTGAGAAATGGAAGAACTTGAATTTAAACAATAGGTTCCTATTGAATCAAATTGACGTAATAAAGCACATCCATAAAATGTCATACTAGGTCTTATACGTGGGATAACAGCATCTAAATCATCTAGGATTTTACCTCCCCTGTACCTTACTTCTGGAGTCTGAGCATCTAATTTCATATAGCATTGCTGTATGTTGAGAAAGTGAATTTCATGTCCTCTAGCTTCTGCTGCTTCAATTAATCTTTTATTACTATATAAATCCCTGTTTGAAGCTAATAATCCCAGCTTAAGTCCAGAGCTTTGTTTGATAAGATATTTATATATTTTGGTGATTTCACCATCTAAATTATCTTGTAGCAAGAAGTTTTTTGAGGCATCCACTAAGTAGCGGTCTTTAAGCGCTTCTCTACCTAATAGCATTCTATATTCCATCCCGTCTCTTTCTGCAAGAGTTAACTCTATTTCAAATTCTTGAGAATCGATTTTGACTCTTGTCCCAATTACATAACGCTTTTGTGATTCACCTGATGAACTTTTTATAATTCTAGTATCGATTACCTTAGCTTCACAGGAGACATATAAACTTAAGTTATCTTGAATTGGATTTACATCAAATGTGACCCAAGATTCCCCTTTGCGCATAATACGCTTTATATTTTTAGCTTGTATAGAAGACGTTTTAGCTCCTGAATCTACTCTTGCTTTTATAGCAGGGATATTTAATCCCTCTAGTGATAACCACTCTTCACTCCCAACAATTGATTTTGACATGATTTAATTTTATACAGTAAATTTATATAAAAGACGTATTAACTTTTATCATTCAAGATTAATTTATTCTAATCATTAGAGAATGAAAACCCACCGTCAAGGTGGGTTACATAATTGTTGTCAAAAATCATACATGTGGAGAAGAGCGGATTCGAACCGCCGACCTCTTGACTGCCAGTCAAGCGCTCTAGCCAACTGAGCTACATCCCCTTTGCAAATCAAGACATTTATATGTCTAATCAGACTGCTAATTTAGTTGATTTTAGCCTATTTTTCCACAAATATTCCACTTTAAAAAAGAGTGATAAATGTTGAATTAATAATAAAAACAGCTAATAGCTTTTAATTTAAAAGTTATTTTAGGTATATTTATTCTAACCATAAATCAATACTTCAAAGTATTGTTGTTTAAACCGTTCTTCTCAGAACGGTTTTTTTATTGCGTTAGGATGGAACTGTGTATTTATACTTGAAAATGACCCTTACACAAAAAAGGGTATATTCTTAAAACCAAAAACTTTTACGAACTGTTTATTCAATAGTAGAAGTTGAAATTAAAAAACCTTTAAGAGGGTCAAAAGCCAAACATTTCTTTTCTGAAGAGTTTATATTCTTCTTTAAAGTTGGATTTAACCGTTGAATGCTTTTGATTTTCAATTTTTGATTTCCATGCAGTTGTATTCTCAGAATAAGTAAAAGCTACATTTTTTATCGTCCATAATTGTAATGCAAAAATAATGTCATACAACTCAATCCCCCTATCAGTTAAATAATAATGCTTGTTTTTATTATTGTTATCCAGGTATTTAAAGCCAATTACTCCAATCTTACAGAGTTTTTTTAAACGATCCGCAAGAACACTAGTTGCTATACCCTCGCTAGATTCATTAAAAAAATGAGTAAACGTATGCCGTTTTCTAAATAAATCTCGAATTATAATTAAAATCCATTTATCTCCCAGATAGTCTAATGAAACTTTACAAGCACAACTAGGGGTTGGATTTTCGTATACAATTTTATTATTTTCTTCTATTTTCATGCATTCCAAAAATACTATAAATTTTAGTATTGCTCTCATCATTAGCGTATTAAAATAAATCAACCTAAATCCTAAAAAAGGATTTGATGCGATAAGGCCATTTATCCTCTCAAAATCTAGAAAGAGATTTCTCTAATAATCAAAACATAATTCCTACCTTCCACTGTTAACATTAAGTTTACAATTACCGAACAAACAGACTATAATGGGGAGTATCATTTCAGGTTCAGGCAGTACCCTGCCAAAGCGCGTTATTAAAAACGACTATTTTTTACAAAACGATTTTTACACAAAAAAAGGGGAGAAAAACCCCAAAGATCCCAAAGAGATCATTCAAAAATTAGAAGAGATTTCTGGGATTAGCGAACGTCGCTTTATTGGCGAAGACGAAGAGTCCATTGAGCTTTTAGAAGACGCTTCGCGTAAGGCCATAGCAGACGCCGGCCTTCAACCTAATGATCTAGAGGGCATCATCATTGCCCACAATACTGCGAATGTTCGAGCGAATTTAGGCAGCTGTTTCCACCCCGTGCCTAATGTCGCGGCCCTCTTAAAAAACTGCTTAGCAATTACCCATAAAGACTGTCCGTCTTTTGACATTCTCTTTGGTTGTCCCGGCTGGGTAGAAGGCTTTATTCAAGCCCATAGAATGATTCAATTAGGCGAAGCCAAACACGTCTTAGTTGCCGGAGTCGAAGTGGCCTCTCGCTTCCTCGATCCCCACGATGTAGATTCCATGCTAATGGCAGATGGATGTGGCGCGACGGTTATCTCTGCTGATGATTTGACACAAGGGGTTCTCTCTCACGCCACCTTTTCACATGCCCAAGACGATTTAGACAGCATCATCCTTGACAGCTCTCTAAACAAAGAAAAAGAAGGTAATCTCTTCTTTAAAATGCAAGGCAACAAGGTCTATAAATACGCCACTTCTCAATTACCGCTAGTGATTAAAAAAGCCATGGATAAAATTGGGATGACCCCTGGCGAGGTCGATTACTTTTTCTTTCACCAGGCGAATGCAAAAATGCTCAAAGCTATTGCCAGCAATTTAATGAAGGCTTTTGAAATCACCGATGTCGAGTACGCCCACAAAATCCCTAGCAGCATTTCTTTCTTAGGTAATACCTCTGTCGCCACCATCCCCACCCTGTTTGATTTAGTCAAAAAGAAAAAAATAGACGGTTTTCCGCTCAAAAAAGGGCAGACCTATGTCTTTGCTTCTGTGGGAGCAGGAATGCACTGCAATGCCATTGTTTACCGCTCATAAAGCACTTTTTAAATCTTCCTTTTTGATCCTTAGTTGCTGCTGCAAGTGACTTGTGTTCCTCTCTCTTGAGGAAATGTGTATATTTGAATTCTTCCATGAAGAGGATAGATGACGAAAAATTACTAAAAAACTACTGTTATGGCCGATAAATACGTTGATATAGACACGCTCAAGTACTTGCTTTATGATGTACACAACTTAGAAGAATTACTCACCCGTGAACGCTTTCAAGACCACGACAAAGAATCTTTAGATCTCTTTATTGACGCGACAAAAAGCTTTGCAGACAAAGAGCTCTTCCCTTACATTCAAGAAATGGACGAAAAACCCGCTCACCATAAAGACGGAAAAGTTTTTGTCCACGACCAAGTAAAAACCATGATGGAAGAAGGGGGAGACCTAGGAGTAATTTCTGGGCCTTTTGACTATGAAGATGGCGGGATGCAAATCCCACTTTTGGCGCAAACAGCGTCTAACTATATTCTCGATGCCGCGAACAATCATCTGCCTGGCTATGCTGGATTAACCCAGGGCGCGGCAGAATTGATCATTCATTTTGCCAGTCAAGCCTTAAAAGACACCTATGTCCCTAACATGCTTGCAGGAAAATGGGGAGGCACCATGTGCCTAACAGAACCACAAGCCGGTAGCTCACTTTCTGATATAGTCACAAAAGCTACTCCCACAGAAAACGGGTACTATCACATTAGCGGTCAAAAAATCTTTATCTCAGGCGGAGACAATCAATTTTCTGAAAACATTGTCCACCTTCTTTTAGCGCGTATTGAAGGTGCCCCTAAAGGCACCAAAGGGATCTCGCTTTTCGTCGTTCCTAAAAACCGTCCAGACGGGCAAGGGGGACTCACGCCTAATGATGTGACTTCTGTCGCAGACTTTCAAAAAATGGGGCAACGTGGGTACTGTACTACCCACCTTGGTTTTGGCGACGCAGGAGACTGTCAAGGCTATTTAGTAGGCGAAGCAAACAAAGGCTTAAGTTATATGTTCTTGATGATGAATGCCGCGCGCATTGGCGTTGGACGTGGAGCATCGGCCATTGCCTCTGCCGCTTATCAAGCCTCTTTACAATACGCAAACGAGCGTCCACAAGGAAGAAAGTTAACTAGTGATGGAAAAAAAGACGTTAACGAAAAGCAAGCCTTAATCGTTGAACACCCAGATGTGCGCAGAATGCTTCTCCTGCAAAAAGCTGTAGTAGAAGGCTCAATGAGTCTAGTGATGCTTGCAGCAAAATATTATGATCTAGAAAACACTGCCACCTCTCCAGAAGAGAAGAAAAAATACAACACCCTCCTAGAAATGATTATTCCGGTGGTGAAAACCTATCCTTCAGAGGCAGGAAGTTATGCCGTCAACAACGGCCTTCAAATCTTGGGGGGTTATGGTTTTTGTTCAGACTTTATCTTGCAACAATATTACCGTGATATCCGTATCTCTGCCATTTATGAAGGCACCACGGGTATCCAATCTCAAGATTTATTAGGGAGAAAATTAACCATGGGGAACGGCGAGGGAGCACAACTCCTTATGGCAGAAATAATGGAAACCATTCAAGCTGCCGGACAAATTGATGCTTTAAAAGGCTACGCCAAAGTGTTAGGCGATAAACTGCAATTAACCCAAAAAATTCTAGGCTCACTCATGCCTTTTGCCATGAAAGGCGACTATGAACGTTTTCTGGCAGATGCCACCATCTTTATGGAGTTCTTTAGCTTGATTATCATCGGCTGGACCTGGTTAGACATAGGGGTTAATGCAAAACAAACCATGATCAATGGCAATGGCAATTACAGCGATGATTTTTATGAAAGTAAACTAGAGACCCTAGAGTATTTCTTTGCTTATGAGTTACCAAAGACCACCAGTCATGCAGAGATTATCTTGCACCCTTCAACGGTGACCATTAAAAAGGAAAAAGAGTATATCATTTAAAAAATTAGGGATGAATCAAAGCAGAAAGTGGATCGTAAAATGGATTTTAGGCTTCCTGCTTTGGTTTGCTTTTGATCTCTTTATGGAGGCGGTAGTGTTTGAAGCCCTGGGCTGGAATGGCACCACAAAAAACGATTGGTTTTTTATCCTTTGGTGGATCGTGGTCTTGCTTTGGTTGATCTATGGTTTAAGAAGAATCTTTCGCTTTTAGTAAGCGAAAAGCCATTCCTTTGGCTTTTGTGTATCTTTAGCTAAAACCCAAGAATATGATGCGGTCCTTTTGCCTTTTATTCCTCTTGCTCTTTGCAGCTTTATGGTCTAGTAGTGCGCAAGGTCCCGACCTACTGATCCAGCAGTATGGCAAAACCGCTTATGATTTAGAGTACTATCGCAAATGGAACTTTGACGTTTTGGTGCAACCTCATTTATCAAAACCCACCAACCGCGAAAGCAAGGCAAAATTACAAATGAACTTTGGCGCCAGGGTACATTATCGTATGGCCAAAACCTTTGGACTAACAAGCGGAGTGGACTACCACAGTTTAAGATATCAATACGCCTATGAAAATGATGCTAGTGTGGATCAATTGCGTTTTTTACGTCTTCCCTTACTATTAAGCGTCTACCCGGTTAAACGACTGCGCTTATCGCTGGGCGGGAGTTATCAATTTTTTCTTTCGGCTACTGGGCAACCGCCTCCTGCAACAGAAGTTGTTGCGTATCCCAGCCGAACGTTTATCAATAGTATAGGGCTAACGGCGGGTGCTCATTACAGGGTCTATCGCAAGTTTTCGGCCTCTTTAGGTTTTCATTTTCAAAAAAGAAGTGGGAATCCTTTGAGTAGGGTTACTCAAAACTTTAAGGGGTTTTCCTTTGGCATCGCCTACACCTTTCTCAACCCAAATCAATCTATAAAATGATACAGATTCAACGCGCACAAAACACCCACCTTAACGAACTCGCACAGTTGTTTGATGATTACCGAGTGTTTTACAAAAAAGAAAGCAATCTAGCTGGCGTAAAACGCTTTTTAAGTGATCGCATGCAGCAAAAAGAGTCCATTATTTTTGTGGCTCTACTTGATGGTCAAGTGGTGGGTTTTACACAACTTTATCCGCTTTTCTCTTCCACGAATATGACTCCTTTATGGCTTTTAAACGATTTATATGTCGCAAAACAACACCGCGGAAAACAGATTAGTAAAGGTTTGATTAAAGCCGCCCAAGAACACTGTAAAATCACTAAAGCGAATGGGATTAGTCTTGAGACTGAAAAAAACAATGTTCCTGGCAATGCGCTATACCCTAAGATGGGATTTGCACTAGACCAGGAACACAATTATTATTTTTGGGAGAATCCTATTGCTCCTTCATCGTTATTAGAATAACGCCGTTAGCACCTTTCTCGCCAAATTTTTTAGTCGCAGCTTCCTCTTTTAAAACATCAATGCGTTCAATTTGATCTGGAACAATCGATTGAAGGTCAAAGCCGGGCGCTTTTTCTTCTCCGTCGATAACAATTAAAGGTGCTTTTTCATCCTCACTGTCTTTTGTTTTGATGATAAAAGTGTTCTTTTCTGCAGTATCTTTTTTATCAATCTTGATAATGCGAATACTTTTTTCTGCAGTAGCTTCGCCAGACATGCCTGCACAAACGCTGTCCTTTTTTGCGCAATCCTCTGGAGACATCATACAACAGGCCTTCATCATTTTATGCGACATATTATGATGCATACCAGTATTAGAAGTCCAGTTAAAGTTGCCTGCAGACAGGCTATCTACATCGTCTAATTTTAAAATAAAAACTTCCTTTGTGTTGAGACTATCTCCTTCCATTTGATGGACAAGACTATCGTCCATTTTAAAATGAAATACTTCTGGCGTAGGAGGAAAACCTTCTCCAAAAAACAGGATTTCGTTTTCTCCATTTGGTAAGGTGACTTTGCGATCTGAAGAGAGCATGACGCGCTTCTTCTTGATCACTTTAGGTTGAGCATTTTCACTTTTTGGGGTATCATAAACTTTGACCACTATACAAGAGGTCATCAATAAAGTGAAAGAAAGGGCAAAAATTATTTTTTTCATAATCAATATTTAAACGATGGTACAAATTAAAGGTAAAATTGCATTAATTAAAAAAAACGACTTAAAGTCATGTTCATTAAATGATGGGATGCTTTGGGTTGAAGTGCATTATCACGGGATCGATTTTTATAAAGGAACAGGAATTTCCATCGGTTGTTTTGAACCGCAAAACCTATTTCTATTTCATAACGAAAGGGAATATTCTCTGCTGTAAACAGAGCCTTGTCATTAAATAGACTTCCTGATAGCATATAATCGTGAAAGATATATCGGCTGTTTAGTCCAATATACAAAGCGTCTCCATTGCCTTTATTATAGAGGGTGTTTGCCCCTAAGCCAAAAATATTTCCGTTTCCAATATTGAGTCCCATTCTATGCCCTAAATGCATGCGCTGTGTCCCTAGACTACTATAGCTCTGACTTACATATTGCACGTATTCCCCCCATTTTTTTTGGTAAAAATATTGTACAAATACATTAAGGTGAACCGCTTCTGGTACTTGATTTACCCAAGCATTTTCTGGGAGACCTAAAACATTTGTATGATAGGTGTTTTGCATCCATCTAGCGATCGACCAGTCTCCTGTTACACCCACTTGAAGCCCTACCTCATATTGCTTGTTAGCACTTAATTCTTTTTGTTGACTCACTTTCAGATAGGTCCAGCCTCCATAAGGATAGTCGTATTCTTGTGGGTTGGTAGAAAAACGGTCTGAGGGGGTATAAATCTCTTGCCCTAATTCAAACAGCTGGAATTTTCTTAGGCTATTGTCAGTCGTTTCAGAAAAAATTTCTTTTCCATATTGTAAAAAAATCCCGCTGGAGTAAAAATAGTCGGTGACAAAAAAGAGGTCATTATCAACGTTTAAGTTAAAGTACCGGCTTTGCGCAAAAAGGGAGGTCGATCCATATAAAAAAACCACTAAAAGAAGTAGCTTCTTCAACTATTTGCGATTTTTTAAGACTAAAAGAGGCGTCTTTGTATAAAAGTCTTTCTTGAGTACAACATCACTTTCAATAAGCTTCGCAAAAAAGCCACGTTTACGAGCAAATACGGCTAAGAGGTCAGGTTGAAATTCTCTAAAATGCTCAAGCACGCCTTGATATACCGTACCATTTTCTGTTGAGGTCATTTCATTTGATAGCTCGACAATTTCGTGATCAATTTGTCTTTCTTTTCGCTCTTGCCCGGGGACTTTTACTAAAAGAAGGTTTATTACTGTTGCAAAACTTTGCTGGAAAAAATGAATCGGAGCAAGGGAACGATCGCCCTTAATTTTTCCTTGTTTAAAGGCAAACAATGCCTTCTTTGGCGCAGCAAAAGAAAAACCTTCTGGAACGATTAATACAGGGATATCTGTCTTCTTGACTAGTTTTCCAGCGGTTGGTCCTAAAAAAACGGCCTCATTATCAGCATTAGGCATGGGACCAGAAAGGATGAGGTCTAGATTTACTTTTTCATCTAAAGAGTCAATCCCACTTAAAACATCTCCTTCATAGCGAACTATTTTAATATCAATACCTTTATGTTCAATACGGTGAACCAATTCTTTGATTCTTTTTGTGTTGTTGTTTTCTACCGCCTGTTTTGCGTTAAGCAAATGCGCATTATGAAAACTAGGATGAAAAGAATCCATTACATAAAGTGTCGATTGAGTAGTAAGGGCTAATTCAATCGCATAAGAAAGGGTACTTTCTGCATTTTCAGAAACCCCTAAAGGAACTAAGATGTTTTTCATGAGTACAATATCTGTACGGCAAAGGTAAGGAGGTTTGAAATATTCTTTTAAGAACTCATAAGAAATTGTTGCTTTAGAGAAGCAATTGCAAAAAAATACTGAACTTGCACAGCGAAATCAAGTCGTTCATTTTATGTCATCAACTATTCGCATTACAAAAGAGTTTACCTTTGAAACCGGTCACGCTTTACATGGCTATGACGGTCTCTGTAAAAATGTTCATGGGCACAGTTATAAACTTTCGGTCACAGTAAAAGGGACACCTATCGATGATCCTTCTCATGTAAAAAACGGAATGGTGATTGACTTTAGCGACTTAAAAAAGATTGTACGTGAAGAAATTGTTTATCCTTTTGATCATGCTACGGTTTTAAATATTACAACTCCTCACAAAGACCTGGCAGACGAAATGGAAAAAAGAGGGCATAAGGTTTTAAGGGTGAAATATCAGCCTACCAGTGAAATGATGGTGATTGATTTTGCCGATAAGATCAATAATCGTTTGCCTAAAAACATTTCATTAGTCGCGCTTAAATTACGCGAAACTGAAACTTCTTTTGCCGAATGGATAGCAGCAGAACAGGACTAAAAGCCCAACTCGTCTAAATCCTCTTCTTTCTCTTCTAATGGATTAATGGCATTAGGGTCAATGGGTTGGCAATCTAGCGGAATTCCCACAAATTCTGGTGCTTCAAAATCTTCTAAAGAAATACCTAAATCTGGATTTTCATAGGCCGCTTTC
Organism: Candidatus Arcticimaribacter sp.; assembly: GCA_965658115.1. Classification (GTDB taxonomy): domain Bacteria; phylum Bacteroidota; class Bacteroidia; order Flavobacteriales; family Flavobacteriaceae; genus Arcticimaribacter. Next base: position 39,374 of record CBFHRA010000010.1, read on the forward strand.
ATATACATTGCCCAGATGGGTAAGGCCATACTTGCTCCTTGTCCATAGGCAATATTATCAAAGTGTACTGCGCGATCTTCTCCCCCTACCCATACTCCTGTGACTAAATTGGGAACCATCCCCATAAACCATCCGTCAGAATGATTTTGGGTTGTGCCTGTTTTTCCAGCAATTGGGTTTTTAAATTCATAAGGATAGCCCGTAACAACGGATTGATAAGCATAATTTTCTGTCGCTACATTGTGGCGCAGACGTTGTCCAGAACCGCCTTCAGTTACCCCTTTCAATAAGTTTAAGGTCACATAGGCTGACTCTTCACTCAAAACATCTCTAGTCTCTGGCGCTACTTCAAAAAGGACTGTCCCGTTTTTGTCCTCAATCCGGGTAATGGTGATGGGTTTTACATAAATTCCCTTGTTGGCAAAGGTGCTATAGGCTCCCACCATTTCAAAAAGGCTAATGTCTGGGGTACCTAGTGCAATCGAAGGGACTTTAGGCAAATAGGAGGTAATCCCCATTTTTTTAGCCAGGTTTACCACCGGTGCTGGACCAACTTTATCCATTAAACGGGCACTGACTGTGTTGACAGAATTCGCCAAGGCGTTTTTAAGGGTGCGCATTTGTCCGTATTTATCCCCAGAATTTTTTGGGCACCATGCCTCAACATTTCCAAACTTCATCGGTTCTATACAAAACAGGGCATCGGGGAGAATATCACAGGGCGATAAACGCAATTGGTCAATCGCGGTAGCGTATAAAAAGGGCTTAAAGGTTGATCCAATTTGACGTCGCCCTTGTCGCACCTGATCATATTGAAAATGCTTGTAGTTAAATCCACCGACCCAACTTTTTACATGACCATTAATGGGATCCATCGACATCATAGCCGCTCGTAGATAGTGTTTGTAATAGCGCATAGAGTCTAGCGGCGACATGATAGTATCAATATCTCCCTTCCAGCTAAAGACTGTCATAGGGGTAGGAATTTTAAAGGAGTCCCAAATCTCTTCTTCGTCTTTTCCAGAGGCTCGCATGGCTCTCCAACGTTCTGAACGTCGCGCAGAACGCTCTAAAAGCGTATCGATTTCTCCTTCTCTCAATTCTAAAAATGGCGCAGTAGGGTTTAAGCTTTTAGTATTTTGCTTAAAAAACTCTTCTTGTAAGTTCTTCATGTGCGCATCAACTGCTGCTTCTCCCATGGCTTGTAAACGAGAGTCAATAGTGGTGTATATACGCAAGCCATCGCGGTAAATATCGTATTTCTCGCCATCTGCTTTTGGGTTGTCTTTTACCCAGCCCTGTAAAAATTGTTTTACATAGGTGCGGAAATAAGTTGCTAAACCTTCTCGATGAGAGTCGGGTGTAAAGTCTAAAACCAGTGGAATGTTTTGTAGAGAATCCCTTTCTTCTGCTGTAATAAAATCATTGCGGTACATCTGTTGGAAGACAACATTTCGCCGCTTTTGGGTCATTTCTAGCCGTCTTTTGGGATTGAATAAGGAAGAGTTTTTTAACATTCCAACCAGGGTAGCACCCTCTTCAATTGAAAGGGTTAACGGGCTTTTATTAAAGTAAATTTTAGCGGCTGATTTTATTCCATCGGCTTGATAACCAAAATCATAAATATTTAAATACATCGCAATGATTTCTTGCTTTGTATAGCGCCTTTCAAGCATCACGGCCAGGACCCATTCTTTGAATTTTTGTGTTACAGCTTGAACTTTATTACGCGAGCGTACTCCAACGAATAATTGTCGGGCTAACTGCTGGGTGATGGTACTTGCTCCTCCGCGTTTTCCTAAATAGGCTATCGCGCGAAAAGTCCCTCTAAAATCAATTCCTGAATGGGAATAAAAACGTTCATCTTCTGTGGCGACTAAGGCATTGACAAGATGATCGGGGAGTTCATTAAAGGCTACCGGTGTACGGTTGTCATTATAAAAGAATTTTCCTAAAATTTCTCCATCAGAAGAAATGATTTGTGTGGCTAAATTAGTTTTGGGATTTTCTAGTTGTTCCAAAGGAGGCATAGGACCAAAGAGACCCAAAGCAGCACTTCCAAAAATTCCAGTAACAAACAAAATACCAATTAGAAAGCAGAGCCAAAATAATTTTATTGGTCCACTAAAGTCAATGGATTTTTTTTTCTTCTTTACTTTCTTTGCCATGAATTATTCTCTTGCATTAATGGATAAACCTACGGATACAATCCCTTCTAATTGAGGGGCTGCTTTTTCTCTGCCATTTACCCGATTTGCCTGCGCAATTTCAATGGTATAAGGAGCTGTTGTTTGGGGTTGCCAGTTTTCTTTCCACCACAATTTACTTTCTTTTACAGCGGAAAAACCGCTTCCTAGCCATTCGCCATTTGGCTTTGCCATCGCATATTCTAGGGTGTCACTTTCAATTACACTGTCTTTACTTTTTACAGTGGCGACTAAAAATATATTTGAAAAAGGATAGGCTTGGTCATTGCGAATATGCAGATACATGTCAATAGGCGTTGAAAGATTTTCTTCCACATTAAACACTATAGGCTGTTCTAATTTCCAGCCATTTGGGGTGTTTTGATCTTCTCTATACAAAGCATTTTCCCCTCCACAAGCAGTAGATAATAAGAGGAGTACAAGACTGATAAGAACCCAATTGTTATTCATTTTTTTGAGGCGCCTTTCGGTTTCGATTGCGATTGCGATTGTTCTTTTTGTTTTGTGTATTCTTTTTAGGACGATCAAAACGATTGAGACTGTCTTGGCCTACAACATTTTCAAACACTTTTTCTTCTTGTTTTGCCGGAAGATCTAATGTGTATTCTTCTAAACTTGCCACGGGCTCTTTGGCCTTATTTTTTTTGACAATTTCACTGGCTTGTTCGTTGCTCAATAAATGCCATGTCATCCAATCACCTTTGTAGGCATACCACATATGACCTTTAAAGATGTCTATTTTTTGACAGACGGCAATTCCTTTTTCGGTATGTAGTTTTGCATCAATCTTTGGGAAGCTTTTTAACGCCTTTCTATAAGCGTCTAATTCGAAGTTCAAGCAACATTTTAACTTACCACATTGACCAGCCAGTTTTTGAGGGTTTAAAGACAATTGTTGGTAGCGTGCAGCGGCGGTTGAAACAGTTCTAAAATCTGTTAACCAAGTAGAGCAACAGAGTTCACGACCACAGGATCCTACTCCCCCTAAACGAGAGGCTTCTTGTCTTAATCCAATTTGTCGCATTTCAATGCGAATGCTGAAGGCTTGCGCCATATCTTTAATCAATTGTCGAAAGTCAACGCGATTCTCTGCGGTGTAATAGAAGGTGGCTTTTGACCCATCTCCTTGAAATTCAACATCAGATATTTTCATTTCTAAGCGAAGAAAAATGGCCATTTCTCTTGCACGTTTTTGCACTTCGGCTTCGCGATCACGAGCAGTTTGCCATTTATCAATATCGTTTTGAGTTGCCATGCGATAGACTTTGAGAATGTCTTCGCTGTCTTCTTTGATTTTCTTTTTGCGCAGCTGAAAACGCACCAATTCTCCTGTAAGGGTTACCATCCCGATATCGTGACCACTTTGCGCTTGGGTGGCGACTAAATCTCCGATTTTTAAGGGTAGCTTATCTTCGTTGCGAAAATATTCTTTGCGGCTATTTTTAAAGCGAATTTCGACTAAATCACAGGCTTGTTCTCCCCCTGGCAACTGCATATTCGCTAGCCAGTCAAAGACGGTTAGTTTATTACAACTGTCGGTGCCACAGGTTCCGTTGCTTTTACACCCGCGTGGGGTTCCATCTGTAGAAGTACAAGAAGCACAAGCCATTTAGTTGGTTTTTTTGGTTGATTCGTAAAGATAGGAGGTTTTAACAAAACTGCCTTCCCAAAAAAAGGTTAATGCGATTTAAATTTTAAGACTTCCGAACGCCCTTTTTTAAAGATTTTATTACTGTTGTGAGTCCCCTTTCTCAAAGCACGTTGTTCTTCTATGGGCAATTGAATAGTTTCTTTACAGGGGTCAGAACAACAGTTTTGCATTTTCTCGCCACAGCTTTTACATTGTATAAAAAGCAAATGACAAGCTTCATTTTCGCAGTTTACATGGGAGTCACAAGGGGTGCCACATTGATGACATTGTGCAATGATATCTTCTGTGATACGTTCTCCACGACGTTCATCAAAGACGAAGTTTTTTCCGATAAACTTATTTTCTAGTGCTTTGTCTTTTACTTGACGGGTGTATTCAATAATGCCTCCTTCTAATTGATAAACGTTTTCAAAACCTTTGTGCTTAAAGTAAGCAGATGCCTTTTCACATCGAATCCCCCCGGTGCAATACATCAATAGTTTTTTATCGCTTTTATGGGCCGATAAATCTTCTTCGATGATGGGTAGAGATTCTCTAAAAGTATCTACATCTGGGGTTACAGCTCCTTTAAAATGCCCGATCTCGCTTTCATAATGGTTGCGCATGTCTACACAGACCGTGTTGGGGTCGGCTAACAATTGATTAAATTCTTCTGCATTGACGTGTTTCCCTTTTTGGGTTACGTCAAATGTTTCGTCATTTAGTCCGTCTGCCACTATTTTTTGGCGTACTTTAATGGTAAGTTTAAGAAATGACTTTAAATTTTGCTCTACAGCAATGTTTAACCGTACCCCTTCAAGAAATTCAATGCTGTCTAAATGCGCTTTAAATGCTTCAAACCTGGGAGCAGGAACAGAAAGTTGTGCGTTAATCCCTTCGTGAGCGACATAAATGCGGCCCAGAACTTCTAGCTTGTCCCAAGCCAAAAAAAGGTGATCGCGAAAAAGTTGAGGATTACCAATATGCGCATATTGATAGAACGATAATGTAAGCCGTTCTGTCCCTGCTTCTTCAAGCATGGTCGCTCTCTCTTGCGCACTTAGTTTGTTGTACAGTTGCATGCTATAAACGTTTAAGTGAGCAACAAAGGTAAAAAATCTTTATTGTTTAAACGACTATTGTAATTGATGTTCTGTCGCCTTATCCAAGAAATGAATTAAGTGTTGAATGTCTTCTGTAATCTTTTCAAAATTATCAGGTGTTTCTTGACGATTAGAACAACAACCGAAAAATACGTGTAAAACGCTTTTTCTTAATTCGTTTGGACTAACAAAACTAAATAATCGATCGATATCTTTCTCCATGATTTGATCTGTTTATTTTATTTGTTCGCTTTTCTGAACAAACAATATAGTAAAAAGCTTGAGTTTTATGATGTAATGAAACATAATGATAACATTTACTTTATTGCTTTAGGTCTTCGCATCAAGCGTTTAAGAGAGGATAAAGGGATAGATCAAAAGTCTTTTGCGTTTGATTGTGATATCGCAAGAACTCAACTACATCATATCGAAAAAGGAGAAGTCAACATGGGTTTAGTAACCATTAAAAAAATCGCTTTTGAGCTTGAAGTATCTGTGAATGAACTTTTAAAAGACCTGTAATAATCTTTTTCTAAAAGCATTTTTCTAGCACAGAATGGGGTAAATTTGCCCGCATATCATTTATTTAAAATGAAATCGTTACTGCTTATACTCTCTAATGTAAAATATTTTTCCCCAGCCTGGGTTTTTGCTTCTATCAATATTTTAGTGGGGACGTGGATTTTATATCTACCTCATATTAAAGCAAAATTTGATCTCAATGATGCAGAAGTAGGAACCGCCTTGTTTTTTACAGCTTGTGGTTTATTGTTTTCTATTCCCATTATCCCCACCATCAATAAGAGATTAGGCACTGGGCGCTCTACCCTTTTGGGGATTGTTCTTTTAGCCCTTTCTTTTAATTTACCCTTACTTGCACCCAGTTATTTCGCCTTGTGTGGAAGTTTGTTTCTAGTAGGCGTTTTTTCTGGATTTACAGATATTTCTATGAATGCCGTGGTGTCGATTATTGAAAAAAGAGATCAACATAATTTAATGTCAGCTGCCCATGGTTTCTTTAGTTTGGGAGGGTTTTTTGGCGCAGGAATTGGGAGTATTTTATTAGTGGTATTTGCAAGCCCCAGCGCTCATATGTTATTGATGTCAGTTTTTGTGCTTTTAAGCAATTTAGGCTTAGCCAAAAATTATACTTCGATTGTAGAAGAGAAGAAAGTAGCCGCCGCACCAGCAGCAAATATTTTTAAAAATATCGCGCCAGTTTTAGGTTTATCGATGATTTCATTTATTGTGCTTTTTAATGAAGGAGCCGTTGAACACTGGAGTAACCTATTTTTATTTGAAGTAGTACAATTACCCGAAAATAAAGCTGGCCTTGGGTTTGTTTTATTTTCACTAACCATGACCATTGGGCGTTTTTTAGGGGATGGCATTAGTCATAAAATAGGGGCTATTAAAACCTTGCGCTATGGCTTTTTAATCGCCATGATCGGCTATGGTTTTATTTTAAGTGCTATAACTGGGTTTAGTGTCTTTGGCTTTGGCCTCTTAGGCCTTGGCCTTTCTGTGGTCGTACCAGAAATTATTCGCCTAGCAGGAAAAAACAAGACAATGAGTACTTCAAAGGCAATTTCTACCGTCTCTGGGATCGGATTTATGGGTTTTCTTACCGGACCAGTATTATTGGGTATAATTGCTAACTGGACAGCCTTGTTATTTAGTTATGTCTTTCTGTTTTGTTCCTTGATCATTGCTTTAGTCATCGTTGAATTTCGATTAAAACAAAAGTATTAACAGCAACTATTATCTTGTGATTAAACCAGGTTTAACACTTGTTTAAACGCATATCGTTTTCCGTTGACTAGAAGGCTTGTTTCTGCTTCTCCTTCAACTTGACAATTAAATTCTTCTTGTGCTATGCTGATGGTATAAATACGATTTCTAAAATTAATTTTAAAGGCGATTTTTTTCCATGCTTTTGGCAAATGCGGGTTGAAAGAGAGTTCTCCTTCTTTTACCCTCATTCCTGCAAAACCTTCAACAATACTCATCCATGTACCTGCCATAGATGTAATGTGTAGTCCTTCTTCCACTTCGGCATTATAATCGTCTAAATCCAGTCTTGCGGTGCGTAAATAAAAGGCATAGGCTTGATCTTCTTTTCCTAATTTTGCCGCTAAAATTGAATGGACACAAGGCGATAGTGATGACTCGTGAACGGTAAAAGGTTCATAGAAATCGAAGTTTCTTCTTAGTGTATCTTCCTCAAATTGATCTTCAAAGAAATACATGCCTTGAAGCACATCGGCTTGTTTGATGTAAGGAGAACGCAAGATGCGATCCCAGGACCAGTGTTGATTGATAGGGCGTTCCTTAGGGTCTAAATCAGCTACTTTGATCATTTCCTTATCTAAGAAACCATCTTGTTGAAGTACGATGTTGAGGTCCTTATCTTCGGGTAAATACATTTGTGCCGCAGTCTTTTTCCACTGTTCAAGTTCTGTTGATTGAAAAGCGGTTTTTGCTTCAATTCTTGCGGCTTCTTTAGGAGAACTACTGCGTAATGTCTCAATAATTTGTGCCGTATAGTTGAGGCACCATTGTGCACTATAGTTTGTGTACCAATTGTTGTTAACGTTGTTTTCGTATTCGTTGGGTCCTGTAACACCTAAGATAACATACTGCTCTTTTGCTGCAGAATAGGAGGCCCTTTGGGCCCAAAAACGGGCAATTCCAATCAAGACTTCTAAGCCCATCTCTGGGATATAACTGTTGTCGCCAGTGTAACGGGTATAATTAAAAATGGCATAAGCGATGGCGCTATTGCGATGAATCTCTTCAAACGTAATTTCCCACTCATTATGGCATTCTTCTCCGTTCATGGTGACCATGGGGTAGAGTGCCGCACCATTTTTAAAGCCTAATTTTTCTGCGTTTTCAATGGCTTTATCAAGTTGTAAATAGCGATAGGTAAGGAGATTCCTAGCGACCTTTTGATTTTTAGTAGCCATATAGAATGGGATACAATAGGCTTCAGTATCCCAATAAGTGCTACCGCCATATTTTTCACCTGTAAATCCTTTGGGACCAATATTTAAGCCTGCATCTTCTCCAGTGTAAGTTTGGTTGAGTTGAAAGATATTAAAACGAATGGCCTGCTGGGCTTTTACGTCTCCTTCGATGGCGATATCCCCACTTTTCCAAACCGCTTTCCAGGCAGCTATTTGTTCTTGATAGAGTGCGTCAAACGACAATTTTCTCGCTTCGCTTAGAACCTTTATTGCTTGTTGCTCTAATTGATCTTTAGGGTGGTTTCTACTACTGATATATCCACCTAATTTTGCGATACGCAAAGTATTTCCAGCCTTAAGTTGATGTTCATAATGAACGGCAACTTTATGGTCATTTGTAATGCTGTTTTGCGCTGAGATGCTTTGATCGTTATCCCAAACAGCAGCTTCCATAAAAGTGCCTACAGAGAAATTAGTTTTTAAGGTATGGGCTTCAATATAGGCTTGATTCGTTTTTGCCCAAGCTTGATCTACCGCCCAGAATTGATCGTCCCAATTGCTGTCTTGATTGCTAATTCCTGCATCTAGATAGGGTGTGACAGCAATGTTGATGTTCTTATTTGACCTTATGTTGTAATTGATCACGCCCAGTTCTGGTCTAGCCAGTGACAAAAAACGTTTGCTGTTAACGGTTATTTCGAGTCCATTGTCAAGAACAGCGATAAAATCACGGGAATAAAGTCCGGTTTGCATGTCTAATTCCCGGCGGTATTGCTTTATTTCTTTGGCTTTAGCCAAATCAAAATTAACCCCATCTATGACGATATGAATCCCAATCCAATTAGGAGCATTGAGCACCTTTGCAAAATACTCTGGATAGCCATTTTTCCACCAGCCTACTTTTGTTTTGTCGGGATAATAAACCCCACCTACATAGCTGCCTTGAAAAGAGTCACCGCTGTAATCTTCTTCAAAATTTGCGCGCTGTCCCATGGCTCCGTTGCCAAGGCTAAAGATACTTTCAGACGATTCGACATTTTCAGTGAGCCATCCTTCTTCAATAATTTTCCAGGGGTGGTGTGGATAATGTTTTAGTTGCATGTTTATAGTGCGCTAATAAATTCGTGCGTAATTTCTTCCATAGTATTAAAGCAGTAATCTGCGGTTTGGACCTCTTCTGCTGTGCCCATGCCTATGGTGGTCATGCCAGCAGTTTTTGCGGCTTGTATGCCTGCTGCGGCGTCTTCAAAGACGATACAGTTTTTTGGGTCTTGCTGTAAGATTTCTGCGCCTTTTAAAAAGACCTCTGGATCTGGCTTTGATTTAGTCACATGATTGCCATCTACTAAGGCATCAAAATAGCTGGTGATCCCTAATTTTTGCAGGATAGCTGTAGCATTTTTACTGGCAGACCCTAAGGCAACGGGGATATTATTTTCTTTGGCATATTGCAATAGCGACAAGACTCCAGGGAGAATTTCTTCTTGGCCCATATCATCGATTTGAGCTAAATAGTCTTGGTTTTTTTCAATCAATAAACGCTCTTTTTCTTCTCGAGCAAGTTCTACTTTTGCCCAGGCTAGAATGCGGTCTAATGATTCTACCCTACTTACTCCTTTTAAAGATTCATTTTGTTCGTGGGTTAAGGTAAAACCTACTTTTTCGCCTATGCGTTTCCAGGCGATAAAATGATATTTTGCGGTATCTACGATAACGCCGTCGAGATCAAAGATAAATGCTTTCATGTATACTTTTAGGGGGTTATTTACAATGATAATCTGCTGCCCTTGTGGCAATTTGCCCGTGGGGTTTAATATTTACTTTATAGCCCAAAGAATTAGCCCATCCCCTAGTCGCATTAACAAGTTTATTGGATTTAAAACTTTCATCCTCGTTGTAGTCCATGTCAATTTCTGCTTTTACATTGAGGGTGTTTTTGATCCATTCTGCTACATCGATACTCATCTCTGTTTCTTTCCACAAGCGGGTCCATAAATCTTTAATTTGTGGCATGCCATTTTTCTTGAGAATATAATGCACCCCTCTATTGCCAAAGCGGTAGGCGATCACTGTGATATAACGGGTTTGTTTAGCAATGCTTTGTGAATCTGTCCCAATATGAATATTGACGAACGGGTTTTTTGCTAAAATATTTCGGGTATGTTCAATGGGATCAATTATATTCCCGTGAATATCCCTAAATACCTGCGCCTGATTCATTGTTCGAAGATAAAAATTTTTCTCGCATCAGAACAACCTAAAATTGGAAACTAACGCATAATTTGAAAGCGCGGAAAAGTAGGACTAAGTTTATTTTTTAGGCTTTAAAAGCCAAAGGGGGAGTACGAGAAATAGCGCGAATACCTTAAAGTAAAGGCCTACTAAAGGGATGGCAATCATCATTAAAATCAGCCATTGTTTTTGGGTCATGCTTTCTCTTGATTTTGAAGGAAGAGGAGGCGTTCTTTTACCTTTGGAGAAAGATATAAGATGGCAATCATGTTAGGGATACACATAAGGGCAAAAGATAAATCAATGATGCCAATCACTACATCTACCGTTGCCACGGCAGATAAAATAATGCTCCCCAAGTAGATATAGTTATAAATAAAACCCCATTTTTTTTGGGTTAAAAAGTCAAGGCATTTTACACCATAATAGGAATAAGTAAAGAGGGTCGAGATCCCAAAAACAAGCACCATTAATAAAAGCAATAGATCCCCAATCCCAAAGAAAAGACGGTCAAAAGCTTCTAATGTTAAGACGATCCCATTTAAGTCTTGCCCCAGATAAGCCCCGCTAATAATAATGATAATTCCTGTAATTGAACACACTAATACAGTATCTAAAAGTGGCCCTAAAGCCGCGACAAGCCCCTCGTGTATAGGTTCTTTTGTTTCAGATTGTCCATGGTACATGGGAGCATTTCCCACCCCACTTTCGTTAGAAAAGACCGCCCGACGAATCCCCAATAGTATAAGCCCCCAAAAACCTCCAGTAACGGCGGTGTCGAGGTTAAAGGATTCTGTAAAAATGGACTTTAAAGCGGGGAGTACTAAGCTTGAATTATCGATTAAAATAAAAACCCCCATACTAAAGTATAGCACTACCATAAGCGGAACCAGTTTTGCGGTAACCTTAACGATTTTTTCAAGTCCACCTAGAATGACCCAGGCCGCAATCAATACAAAGAGGATTCCTAAAATAATTTTCCAATATAGATCCCCCAGTTCGAGGTATTGATCGGGTTGTACAACCGTGACCACGGTTTGTGTCAATTGATTGGCTGTAAAGGCAGGAAGCACCCCAAAAAGTCCTGCAAACGAAAACCATATGGCCAGCTTTTTCCCCATTTTTGGCATGCCTAAAGTCATATAATACATGGGACCACCTAGCGGAGACCCATCCTTTTCTTTTTCGCGCAGCATCACCGCAAGACTAGAACTATAAAACTTGATCACCGCGCCTAAGGCAGCAGTAATCCACATCCAAACCAACACCCCGGGACCACCCATATAAATGGCAATGGCAACTCCAGAAATATTTCCCAACCCCACAGTAGAGGCGAGAACCGCTGAAAGGGCTTCAAAACGTGAAATTCCTTTGGTGTTTTCTTTTTGAAAAAGAAGTTGTCCTCCTTTTTTTATGTTCCATAAGGCATAGCCTTTCGACTGAAGTAATAAATAAATTCCCCCTCCTAAAATAAGGGTCAACATCACCCATTCTAGCGAGCCGATAAGTTCATTCAATATTCCAGCAAAGCTTTCCATAGAACGAAAATATAAAAGCCAAGGGGATTCCCTTGGCTTTATAGTGTAAAATATATTGTATTATTTACCAGATATAAACCCGATCTTCTTCTGCTAAGTACATCCCGTCGCCTTCTTTAACATCAAATGTAGTGTAGAAAGCATCCATGTTTTTTAGGGGTTGTGTCGCACGGTTGTAACCTGGTGAGTGTGGGTCAGTGCGCACTTGATTCTTAAGGGCTTCATCACGGATTTTAGCTCTCCAGATGGTTCCCCATGATAAGAAAAAGCGCTCTTCTGCAGAAAAGCCATCGACGGCTTCTGGTTTCCCATTGTCTTGATGATGAAGGGCTAAGGCATCAAAGGCAGCGTGAATTCCTCCTAAATCTCCAATGTTTTCTCCCAGGGTGAATTTCCCATTGATAAAAGTATCTTCTAAGACTTCGATCGCACTGTATTGATCTGCGAGTCTATCTCCTAAACCATTGAACTCATTGAGATCTTTTTCTGTCCACCAATTAACCAGGTTCCCATCGGCGTCATAGTCAGCACCAGAGTCGTCAAAACCGTGGGAGATTTCGTGGCCAATTACCCCACCAATACCGCCATAGTTCACAGCAGCATCTGCCGTAAAATCAAAGAAAGGGGGTTGTAGAATCGCAGCCGGAAAAACAATCTCGTTATAGGGTGGATTGTAATAAGCATTAACTGTTTGAGGAGACATATACCATTTGCTTTTGTCAACTGGCTCCCCTAATTCTGCGATATTTTTTGCATACTCAAAAGCAGCGACATTGACCATAGCATCAAAGTAAGTGGCTTCTCCAGCATCGTTTGTTAAGGATAAAGAAGAGTAGTCTTTCCATTTGTCTGGATAACCCACTTTAACATTTGTCTTTTCTAACTTTTCAATGGCTTTTGCTTTAGTGGCGTCGTCCATCCATTCAAGTGCATTAATGCGGCTTTCATAGGCTTTGATTAGGTTGCCTACTAATTCTTTCATTTGTGCTTTTGCTTCTGGTGGAAATTTTTGCGCGACATATAGTTTTCCTAAGGCTTCGCCTAAAGTCCAATTAACGGTTCTAATGGAACGTTGTTCCAAAGGTTCTTGGGCAATGGCTCCACGCAGGGTTTTGCTGTAGAAGTCCCAGTTTGCGCGATCCATTTCCATGCTTAAACGCCCAGCAGTTCCGTCGATTAAGGTCCACCATAAATAAGCTTTGATGTCTTCAACGCTATTGTTTTTCATCACTTCGTCTAGGGCAGAGAAATAGCCTAAGTCAGTTAGGACAACATCTTCGATTCCCTCTACACCGATAGCGCTAAAGTATTTTGGCCATGCGATGCTTGTGGTGATTTTACTAAGCTCTTTTGTTGTTCTTGGGTTATAGCGTTTTGCAGGGTCACGACGTGCAACTTTGTCTAAACGCGCTGCGGCTAATTGAGTTTCAACCTTTATTACTTGATCGGCAATTGCGCTGGCTTCTTCGGCAGACTTGCCTATAAAACCAAACATACGGGCGACATGCGCTAGATAAGCGGTTTTAATTTTTTTAGAATCCTCGTCGTCCTTGAGGTAATAATCGCGTTCTATTCCTAAAGATCCAGGATAGAGCTGTGGAACGTTTTTGTTACTATCTTTCGCATCTGCAGATACGCCAAAGCTAAATAAAGCTCGTCCCCCTTTAGGGAGGGTTTCTTCTAGATAAGTTTGAATATCAGCAAGAGAATTGATTTCACTAATACGGGCTAAATGGGGTATTAAAGGTTTTACGCCTTGTTCATTTCGCGCGATTGTGTCGTTAATCAATTGAAATAATTGTACCGCTTTTGCTTCATCCGCGCTAGTATCTAATTTAGGGTCGTTAGCCGCCTCTTTTAAGATGTTGAGTACGTCGGCATCGGTATTTTCACGCAATTCATTAAAGCTCCCCCAACGGGTTTTGTCGTCTGGAATTTCAGTGTTTTTCATCCAGGTACCGTTGACATAGTTGTAAAAGTCGTCTTGCGGACGAACTTCAGTATCCATTAAACTTAGATCAATTCCTCCAGGATTTTTTTCCTGGGGTTGTTCGCAGGCAACGAAGCCAAGCGAAAGTAGGCTAATAGCTAGGGCAAATTGAAAAAATTTCTTCATGATTTAAATAATTTTGGGAAATGTACAATTTATGTGCTTAGGAGAAAAAATCTTATGATTATTTTCATTCGTCTTTAACGACAATAAAAGTGGCTTTTGTTCCAGTGGCTAGGTTCCAGCGATTGGCCATCATTAGGTTTCCTTGATCATCATAGACACGAACTTCGGCTGTGTTAGGGCCAGATTCTCCTTGATTAAGGGCAACAAAGTCAATTTTATTAAAGCCTGTTTTTAAATCGACATCCAGCTTCTTATAACTTTCTTGTAAGAGAATATTGGGATAAAAGACAATATCGTTTAATCTTACTTGAACGCGGTCTCCATCTGGATGCTGGTGATCGCGAAAAACGATCCTAACGCTTTTGGCATTGCTTTTAAAGTCGCCCAAATATTGATCCACTTTAAAGTCTCCAGGGTTTTTTTCTGCTTCTGGTGTTTGTAGTCGTTCTAAATATTCTTGACCAGGGTCGATAAACTGTTCATTAAACCCCATCTGAATATTTTTTTCAAAGCCTTTATTCGAGGTGTTAGGTTGCGGGGTATTAGATAAAAAATCTTTCTGGAGATAGTTGGGCAGGGGATTATCTTTGGGTATTTTTAAGAGGGTTTTTGAGGCGGGGTCAACATCAAATTTACGCTGTACGGGCTTGTTTTCATTTTGCCCCCATACAGACATCGAACATAGCAATACAGCGCAGTAGCCTAAAAAGAACCCTTTCATAGGTCAAACCTACACAATATCTCTTCTTTATAAAAAGCTTTAACAGGGAATTAATGAAATAGCGTTTCAATGATTTATTGTATTTTAATCCATCAAACCAATTGAATTATGCAATTAACCTCTTTAGACTGGTGGATTATCCTGTTATTTTTTGGACTCACCTTAGCGGTAGGCTTATGGTTAGCTCGCTCTGCTGGTCGAAGCACTACAGATTTTTTCTTATCGGGTCGCAATATGCCTTGGTGGTTATTGGGGATCTCGATGGTCGCGACCACCTTTTCTGCAGATACCCCCAATTTAGTCACTGATATTGTTCGTACTAACGGAGTGGCGGGCAACTGGGTCTGGTGGGCTTTTTTATTGACCGGGATGTTGACGGTTTTTGTTTATGCGCGACTTTGGCGAAAGTCTGGGGTGGTTACCGATCTCGAATTTTATGAATTGCGCTACAGCGGGAAAGAAGCCGCCTTTCTAAGGGGATTTCGCGCCCTGTATCTAGGGGTGTTTTTTAATGTAATGATCATGGCTAGTGTTTGTCTTGCTGCCATTAAAATCGGCGGAGTGATGTTAGGTTTCTCTCCGGTAGAAACCGTTTTAGTGGCTTCTGTGATTACGGTAATTTACAGCTCTATGGGGGGGTTAAAAGGGGTGATTGTAACCGACTTTTTCCAGTTTATTCTTGCCATGGGAGCAACTTTTTGGGCGGCAGCCTATTTAATTGATTTACCCCAGATAGGGAGTTTAGAACAATTGTTAACCCACCCTAACGTAAGTGGGAAACTAAATTTTATCCCAGATTTAAGCCAGCGCGAATTATTGATTACGCTCTTTATTTTACCCATTGCAGTACAGTGGTGGAGTGTATGGTATCCCGGGGCAGAACCTGGAGGTGGGGGATATATCGCCCAGCGAATGTTGTCGGCTAAAAATGAGAAACACGCGATCTGGGCCACGCTTTTATTTAATGTAGCCCATTATGCCTTGCGTCCATGGCCGTGGATTCTGATTGCATTAGCCTCTTTGATTATTTTTCCTGATCTCGACGCGATCCAAGCTGCATTTCCGCAAATGGATGCCAGTATTATACGCGATGATTTAGCCTATCCCGCCATGATGACTTTGCTTCCCTCAGGGGCCATTGGACTAGTAGTAGCTTCTTTAATTGCTGCATTTATGTCGACCATTTCTTCTCATTTAAACTGGGGCTCCTCTTATGTTGTACATGACTTTTATCATCGTTTTATCCACCCTAATGCTTCAGAGAAAAGACTGGTGGCTGTGGGAAGGTTATCGACCGTGCTGCTTATGGTCTTTTCTGCCTTATTTGCCTTAGTGTTGAGTAATGCTTTACAAGCTTTTCAAATCTTGTTACAAATCGGTGCTGGGACAGGACTATTATTTATCCTGCGCTGGTTTTGGTATAGAATTAATGCTTACAGTGAGTTAACGGCGATGGTGGTGTCTTTTATTTTAGCCATTTATTTCCAGGTGGTTCATACCGCCTTAGGTTTTTCGCCTATCGCCAATGATCTTCAATTTTTAATGAGTGTGGGGATTACAACCCTTTGTTGGGTAGGAGTGACTTTAATGACTTCTCCTTCAGATATGGGGACCTTAACTTCTTTTGTGCAAAAGATTCAACCTGGGGGTCCGGGATGGGCTGTCGTAAGGAAAGAAATGTCTGCAGAAGATCTAAAAACTTCTTCCAAGGGGTGGAATGTGCCTCAAGGAATCTTATGCATGTTTATCGGTGCTTTTGCCATTTATGGCGCCCTCTTTAGCACGGGTTATTTTATCTATGGAGAAACCCTGCAAGGGGTTTTGCTAGGGAGCTTGAGTCTCCTAGCTTTTTACCTGCTATGGCGTTTATCCAAAAAAATCATTGCTTAAAGCTTTATTGATATACCCTGATATAGTCGATCACAAATTCTTGTGGAAAGATGGATTCATCCACGTCTTTACCGCCAAAATTTCCACCTATCGCTAGATTAACCAACAAATAAAAAGGTTGATTAAAAGGCCATACTTCTTGGCTTTTATCTTCTGGAGCAAAGGTATATACCTTTTTACCGTCGACGTAAAAGGTGATTTGATCTTCGGTCCAGTCTGCGGTATAGAGATGAAAGCCTTGTTCGATATTTTTTATCGGGGTAGTTTTAGTGCTCGCATTATCTCCATGCCCAGCTTTTGTATGAAGAGAGGTAAAGATTTCTTGTTGTGAGCGTCCTACATATTCTACGACATCTATTTCACCACATAAGGGCCATCCTACTTGATCAATATTGGTTCCCAATAGCCAAAAGGCCGGCCAAACTCCCTTTCCTATCGCGAGTTTAGCACGTACCTCAAAACGACCGTATTGAAAAGATTTTTTCCCTTTGGTATTAATTCTGGTTGAGGTATAATGATTCCCTTCTTTTACTGCTTTGATGTATAGCATCCCGTTTTCTAGGCGGTGGTTTTTATCGGTATAAATTTGGAGTTCGTCATTTCCCCAGCCACATAATTGCGGGCAACCATCTCCCTGGATAATTGACCAGTCGGATAGGTTCAATTCATTTCCATCAAATTCATCTGCCCAGACCAATTCTCTTTCTTGCGCACAGAGATTCGTTAAGGCCAGGAAAAGACCTGTTAAAGTGAGGATGTTTTTCATGACAATACCTTAAGCTTGTTCAGCTCTTTTAATTTTTAATTGTTCTTTAATTTCGTTGGCGCGTTCTTCAGAAATCTCATAATTACGCATAATATACATGGCGGTTAAGGTTCCTAAAATAGGGAGACCAGAAAAGAATAATCGCAAACCAGTAATGGCTGATTCTGGTTGTACTTCAAGTGCGGTATCAAAACCAATGATAGAAAAAATGGCGCCACTCAAGCCGCCTGCGATGGCAAAGCCAAATTTTACCATCCACCAGTAGATCGCCCCAAAGATTCCTTCGCGTCTTTTTCCAGAATTCAATTCGTCTAAATCAATTACATCTGCAGTCATGGACATCATGATGGTAAATAGACCCCCAATCCCAAAAGAGA
This sequence comes from Candidatus Arcticimaribacter sp., assembly GCA_965658115.1. GTDB lineage: Bacteria > Bacteroidota > Bacteroidia > Flavobacteriales > Flavobacteriaceae > Arcticimaribacter. The sequence continues at coordinate 56,923 of CBFHRA010000010.1, forward strand.
AGAAGGGTAAGGCGATTAAAAACATATAGGGTTTTCCAGGGATAAATAAGAACCAAAGCATTACGTAGCCCAAGACAGAGATCGATTGAGAAACCAGAAATGCCTTCTTTTTCCCCATCGCTTTAGACATTTTTGCCACAATAGGAATGACTAAAAAGGTGGTGCATAACGCCCCGACACTTCCAAAGAGGGTAGGCCAAATCCCAGCCGCACCAGCATCTCCATTAAAGAGATAATACACTATGATAAAGAAGGTAAAAGCCGCAACTGTATTAAAGGCATTAAAGATCAAAAAGGTAGCAAAACACAGCTTTCTAAAAGGGGCAGAGGTGAAGGCTTCGCCAAAGCTATCCCAGATTTTCACTAAGCTCCCTCCAATATTTTTTAAAGTCATGGGGGAGTAATCCTCCTCTAGTGTAGATTTACTCTTGATAAATAGGGCAGGTACCATGGCACAAATCGCACATCCTAATCCTACCCATATGGCTAATTCTCGAACAGCAACATCTGCCGTTTCAAACCATGCAGTGTCATACATAATTACCCAGAACCACGGTGCGATCACCCACGCCCATTGACCGATCCACTGTGCTACCGCCATAATACTGGTGCGTTCGTGAAAGTCGTCACTCATTTCATATCCCATGGCGACATAAGGCACACTAAAAATGGTTAAGCCTAGATAGAAAACAATGGACCAAAATAAGAAGTAAGCAAAATTATAGTCAATTGAGCTATCTCTAAAAAGTTGCCACATAATGACAAAAGAGATTCCCATCGTGATAGCGCCTAAAAAAACATATTGTCTTCTTCTACCCCATTTTGATTTAGTGTTATCAGAGATAAAGCCCATAATGGGATCTGTCAAGGAATCAAATTTTCGAGGCGCAAGAGAAACGACTCCCCACATCCATCCTGGAAATCCTAAATCCTGAACCAGTACAACAATAAAGATGCTTATGGCTGCAGGAAACATTTGGTTAGCGAGCATGCCGACACCAAAGGCTATTTTTTGCGTCATGGGGACTTTAGTAGAAAGGTTAGACATAATTTTTGTTTTAGTTAATTGCGTTGGTTTTGTATTGTTTTTGAAGCACGTTAAAGACTTCTTTTTTGTTACGGTCTATATCGACGACACCCCAGTATTCTTCATTAGGTGCCCCATCATAAGGAACCCCAGAACTAAAAGGAGCCCAGCCTCCTTGATCTTGTTGAGCTGGGTTTCCAGCTTTCCACCAACCGTCTGTAAAGGAAAAGAGGGTTACACCATTGACCAGATTTGTTCTTGCAAATATTTGGCTTAAAATGACCCGGGTAGCGTCTGCTTGTGCACGTTGATTGTCGCCTGCGTGATAATCATCTTTTGGCGTAGCCATAAAACTATCTGCTCCTGCTTCAGAGAAGTAAAGGGGGAGATCGCTTCTTTCTTCCCATTCTGTGATCAAACTCCCGGGTTGATCCCAGCGATAAACATTAACTCCCCAAACATCAATGTTAGGGTTGCTTTTAAGTACTTCTGGAGTGGGGATTTCTCCGTGGGCTGTTGCCACAGGATGATTTTGATCGATGTCTTTGATCTTTTGGGCAGTGTTGTTTAAGGCGGTGTACCATTTGGCAATATCGCCTTCAAACCATTCTGGATGGTAGTTGTATTCGTTCCCTAGTTCCCAAAAAAGAATGACCGGGTGGTTTTTGTAAGTTTTAATGTAGTCGAGGATCGTCCCTGAAGCTATATCAAAAACGCCCTCTTGGTTATACCCAAAGCCCATAATTAGTTTAATACCTGCGGCATGAATTTGATCTAAAACAGCCCGGTCGTCAATGGGTTCATATACTCGAATGGTGTTGATTCCAGCTTCTTGCATAAGTTGAAGATCTTGTGCTAAGGTGCTAAAACTTCGCTTTGTTTCTCCTTTAGGAACAGGGTGATAACAAATACCCTTGATTAGATAAGGGCTGTTGTTGAGTAAGATTTTTCTCCCTTTTGTTTGCACTAGCGTACTGGGCCTTTTTTGACAGCCAGTAAGCAGGAGGCAAAATAAGATCAAAAAGGAAGCAATTCTTTTCATTTTTTTGTTTTAGGAGGTTTAATGGTTGCCAAAATCTTTTGAAAATCCCCTTCAAATGTTTTGCTGACCTGAGGTCCGTTTTCTTCTCGGCTTAAACCATCAAAAACACCTTTATCTACCATGGACCACAGGGCGTATTTTGCTTTTCCGTCCACGGTAAATAGGCCAAAGTTATTTTCAGAAGCCATGGGTCCGTTAGGATCTTTCCACTGTTCGTCAAAGGCTGAAAAATAAACATTTGTTATGTTATTTTCTTTAGACCATTGTTGGATTTTTTGATGGTAAAGCGCTTGTTTATATTCGTCTGCAGCATGAGAGCCATTGTCACCATATAAGCCTTTTGATTGTGTGGACCAGCCTGTTTCTCCTATATGGATGGGTTTGTCTATTCTTAAAGAGGCTAAGTATTTTTTTACCGCATTGTATTGTCCTATGGCATAGTTTTTCGCCCTTTCCATTCCTGCTTCAATGCTTTCTTCTTTTGAGGCGTTAGGGTTGCTTTCTATTACCCAAAAGTCTTCATTGTAGTGGGTGTCATGAAAAGGATAGGTATGGATGGACAGATAGTCTACTGCTTTTATTAATTGGGTTAGGCTATCTAGATGATAGCTGTCGTCTCCTCCTCCCCAAGAGGCAAAATTATCTGAACTTGTAATCCAAAGATTTTCCGCTAATTTCCCTTCTTTCTTTAAGTTTTGTAAATAATTGACCCATTTTAAAATGACAGCCGGTTGAACATAGTAGGCTTCTTGCCAATGCACCATGGCTTCATTACCTACAGCAATAACCTTAACAATCTGAGGATATTGATTGGCTAAGCGAACTGCTTTCTCCACTTCTGAAGTATTGTTTTCTATATCTCCCTGGGAATGATCTCTTTGATCTGTCCAGGCGCCTTTACAATCTATCCATGTACCTAGCATTACATACATTTCAAAAGAAGGATCTTCTTTTTGCAAAGCGTCGATTGCCTTTAATAAGTTAGGAGTGTGGTCGAATTGTAAATTATAGGTACGCAATACTCTTATGCCCATGGCATGTAAAATTTGTACATCTTTTTTTAGCTGGGCTATAGTGGGTTGTACTTCACGTGAAGTACTGCGATAGCCCCCATAAGAAATGGCTGGATAGGCTGGATTACCTAGGATTTTTGCAGCATTAATAGCAGTATTTTCTTTAGCTTTTTTGTGTGTGTTGTCACAACTCAAAAGGACGCAGCAAAGCAAGCCTAGGAAGAGGCGAAGTATACTTTGGCGAAAGCCAAAAAAAGAAAAATCCACGGGTTTCATCTATGCTTTGATTTCAACAACAATTTTTTCAATGGTGTTATCTCTTGCAAAAAGCTGAGTGGTTATCTCCTGCGCTAAACGATTTCCTTTCAGGGTTTTTTCTTGCCCATTTGTATACGATATGCTGATTTGTTGATCACTTGCTTTTTTGTAAACAATAGGAACCTGACAATAGGTAAATACCAGGTTGTCTTTTTTCAGATTAAGAGATTTTTTCTCGCCGATGACATTGTAATAAGAGAAAGTCCTTGGGTCGTTAAGATATTCTTGCTCTTTTAATAAAGCAGTGTCAAAGTGCATGGCACCTTTCTGGATACGCACTCCTAATTCACCAAAGCGACTTAGAATATCTTCTTTCACCTGGCCTGTCATCCCGGGTTGTTGCGCGCCTTTTCCTCCTGGGGTATGTGAATAAGGATCACTGGGGAAAGCACCATAGTCTACAGGGGATTTATGTGCCCCAATACCTTCTACAATTTCATAATAGTGTTGTTGTAATTGTGCTGTTATGGCTTGATCTTCTCCACGGACTATGGCTTGATTTACTACCTCAAATCCAGCTAGTGCTAGTTTTGACACCATGTGCCAGTAAATAGACCCTAAACCTTCATAGCCATAAAACGTACCAGAACGACCGGTAAAGGCTTTGTGATTAAAGACCTGTTCAAAGATGTCTAAGATTAGTGCTGTTTCTTTATCGACTAAATCGGTATAAGCTGCGGGTAAAGTCGCAATGGCTTGTTTTAAATCATCTGCATTTTTAAAAGTTCCGTTGAAGTGGAAGTCTCCTTTAATGTCTTGCGATAGAATTTGATGATTTTCGTCTTTGAGAAGTTGTTGTAATAGTTTTGATTCTGCCACTAAAGCGGTAGGAATCGTATTTCTATTGACAAATAGGGGTAAAGTCTTGTTAGGATAAAGAATATAGCTTTTTTGATCCTCGCGATAGAGTTTGCTATTTCTCAACGCATTGAACACGTTTAAACTTTCTTGTGCATCGAGATAGCCAGAGCTTAAAACGGCGACTTGCCCTTCCAGCATTTCGGCGAGATAATCAACGCTAACTTCTTTTTCGTTATCAATAGCAATTAGGTTGTAGGCGTGATAGAGTCCGTCTTCTTTTTTGTTTTTGCGAATTGCATCTTCTAAAAAGCAGAGGGTGGTTTCTATAAATTTTGCTAAGTCTTCTTTTGCTAAGCTTTCCTTCTCGCCAGAGAAGCCATTGTCATAAATCTGTTCTCTGTAATTACTTGCGGCAGTACCCAGGGCGTCCATTAGATTTTTACGCTCTTGATTTGAGATAGAACGATCAACAAGGTTTAGATGATCGTTAAAAGCTTTATTTAACGCATTAAAAAAGAGATTCATTTCACTTGAAATGGCAAAGTTTGTTTCGCTTGATCCAGTGATATTTTCTTTAAAAAAGGCTAAGAATCTTCTTAAATAATAAAGGGTTACCATGGAAACACCATTTCCTACTAGGGCATTGTTTGCGTCATTCCACTCAGGTCTTTGCGTGTTCATCCAGATTCCTGCTTCTGGAACAAAGTTTGATAATTTTGCCATTAAGGTGGCAAGCATTTTTTCAATAAACGTGACTTTGTAAATGCTTTGGTCTGGGGCAATCATTAATGCGCCATCTGCTCCTATATTGTCGCGTCTTTGCGTAATGTTTTCTTCGCCATTATGGTCATAAATTATGGTGTTTTTAGGGTCCTTGACAATTTCACTGTAGGGTTTAATCCTATAGGGAACATTTGCATAGACAAAACACTCTTTGGTATAGAATTCGTTTAATTTTCCGGGATAGTGGTTTTCAATAAATTCTAAAAACTTGAGGAGGTAGATGATTTGGTGATCCCCCCAATAGCCTATGTATGCCCAGGGGTTGTTTGGTTCAATAGTTTCCCAGTCAAAGCCATCTTTTGTTACTCGGTAAGGGTTGTATCCGTCAAAGGTTGTCGCATTGAGGAATTTATGGATCATCCCTTGAATAAACTGTGGATAGGAGTGGGCTAGTGCTTCCCAGTTCTGGAAGATGTCTCGCCAATTTCCTTGATAGTCGAGAATTTTATCTCCGGTAATTTCGTTTTTAGTATTGATAGAAAACTTATTCCAAGGGCGGCTAGGGTCTCCATGACGGCGACTAAATTTTAATGGGAGATACTCATAGCATAAACGGCTAAAGTCTGCATCGCTATCCTTTTTTGCGAGTTCAATTAAGTTTTCAATGGCAAAGGTATCGTCGAGGGCATTCAATTCAATTTCTTTGGTTTGAAAAACCTTACTATTTGCTTTTTTGATATAGGGTAAGAAGTCCTTTTTTTCTATGGTATAGTTATCGTCAAAAATACCACCACGCATAATGTTAAACATGGTATTGGCAAAGTGGCGATCGTTTCCTCTTTTATCTTGTGTTAGTTGGATCCCATCTGCAGCACCTACTAATTTCAAGAGTTCTTCTGTACCTGCCTCAATATCTTGTTCTATTTGTGTATCGATATTGGGGTCTAATATGTTTTCTTCTAAAGCAATTAGCGCAGTAATGCTTTTGTTGACCTCTGCGACGATAGTCCATTTTTCTTCTTCACCAGCGGCGAGTTCAATTTGTGCAGAGAGAAGATACGCCCCTCTTTTAGCACGAATATCTGTTTCTTCTACAACGGCTTGCCCTTGTCTAAAATGATCAAGTTGTGTTGAGGAAAGTAATCTTTTAGCTCCTTTAAGTCCAGTGGACCAAACGATATTTGCTTTTAAGGCTTCGCTAGGTTCTGCGCGATCGACAATTATGGCACTTAAAGCGTAAATACCTACTCCAGTAGCAGGGTTTAACTCTGTTTTCTTGTAGGCATCCACAAGATTGCTACTTTGTTTCTGTAAGTCTTCTCCCACCCCATAAGGAAGGATGTTTTGTAAACCATCGATTAAGTCAACTTTGATATTTTGATCGCCATTGTTTGTTAATTTTGCTTTTCGAATAAAGCCAAAACGATTACTTGAGTTCCATTCATAAGAAAAGCTTAGTCCCAGGTCTTGATTGATTTCTTCAAAAATGATTTTATTGCCATAATCATTTTTATAGAGGTTGCGTTGTATAGCATAGATACCATTGTGTTTTTCAGAAAAGGGTTCCCATAAAAAGGTTTTATCGCCTTTTGTGATCAAAAGAATTGTCTTGCAACCAGTATGTTCTATCGATTCGTTAATCTTATCATCTGTATAATAAGGAAAAAGGGCAATATCGCTATTTTTTCTACCGGCAGTTAATGCGCCATTACTCGCAACAAACATCCAATGATTCGAATTGCTCACCACACTCATAAAGAAGGGACGCATCGCATTGACGTTCTCGATTTTATAGAACGATTCGTTGTTTATCGTTAGTTGTTCAAAATGAATCTTATCTGCAGATTGATTTGCTTCAATATTACCAAGGTAGATGGCTTTACTCATGCCTAAATAGATGTAGTTTAATTTAATTTGTTTTTAGGCCGCTGTGCGGCCAAATAGAACTTATAAGACGTTAAATTCTCTCTTAAAAGTAACTATTGATTAGGTAGCCCTAAACGGTTTATTTTTTACTTATACAAGCGGATATAATCGATCTCCATTTGAGAACTCACAAAATCACTATCGATATTATTTCCTGTAAAACTTCCTCCCATGGCAACGTTTAAGATGAAAAAGAAGGGTTGGTGAAATGGCATATCGTCATTAAGGGTAAAATTATGATGGCGTCTGCCGTCGACATAAAACTGTATGCGAGAGTCATACCAATCCATGCGATACACATGAAATTCTGAAGATTCGTTTTGTATTGTTTGATCCCCACGAACATAATAATGATCGCCATTAGCATTAGGTAAATGAACAGAAGAAGAGACTAAACCATTAGGTCCATCTCCATGCTCCATAATGTCAATTTCACCACAACGCGGCCATCCTACTTGATCGATATTACCCCCTAGTAGCCATAATGCCGGCCAGGTACCTTGACCTTGAGGGAGTTTTGCGCGTATTTCAACACGACCATATTGAAACTCAAATTTACCTTTAGAGATCATTCTCGCAGAAGTGAAATCTCTATTGCCTAGCGATTCTCTTTTTGCTGTAATTTTTAATATCCCATCTTCCACTCTTGCATTGTCTGGGCGATTGGTATAATACTGTGCTTCATTATTTCCCCATCCACATAAATCTGGGCAACCATCTCCCATTTCAAAACTCCAGGTAGCTGCGTCTATGCTGCTTCCATCAAATTCTTCTTCCCATACTAGAGTAGTAAAGTCTCCTGTGGGACACTCTCCGGTTTCTAATCCTACTAACGGACAATTTGCAGTGTTATCAATAGGGGTTTCATCGTCGTCACTTCCACCGCCGCAGGCAGTAAGTAAACAAGCGATTAATAAAAGGTATAAATTTTTCATAAAAAAAAACCTCCCATTAAGATAATGGGAGGTGTGTGTTTAGTTAAATTAGTCACAAGCACTAAAAACTTCACTGAAGTCTCCAGAATCTCTTATCCAAATTCTGTTAGCATAATTGACGTAATCAGTATTCATTCTACCACCATCAATTCTACTACTGCACTCAGCATTAGCCGCATTATCAATTAAGTTTTCATATGTTCCATCTACGATATACAGATACTCCATATTATCAGTAGGGGCAGGATCAAATGTAAATGTAAAGGTGTCGTCACCATTATTAACTCCTACAGGGCCATCTTGACCCCAGCTCCACCATGGGCCAGTAATTTTAGCTTCAGTACTTCCTGCTGGCGCTGTTAAAGTCAGCACTAATGGAGCTGATACAGGACATCCATTGTTATCGACTTCTCCTGCTTCTTCTCTACAACCATCAATTGAGTCAATCACGCTATCACCATCTGTGTCAGGAATAGTTATTCCGTCTGCTCCACCTCTAATGTTATCAATGTAGTATGAGCCAGTTGTTTCTGTTCCAAATCCAATAAAGATCACAATTTTCACATAAGAATCAAGCGCTGATAATGCGAGTTCTTGTTCTTGACCAGCACCGTGAGGGTAACTGTTTCTTCTATCTGAACCAAAATCAAAAACTAAATTCTGCCATCCGCTTCCACTGATAGTTTTTTCAATTTCTACATCAACAATATCATCACTTTGTGTTACTACTCCTTCTAATTTAACAGCTACTTTTAATTCGGCATCAGTATCTTGATGGAAATCGAAAGAGATGAATTGTTTCCCATCTTGGGTCATGTCAATGGCTATTGCAGGATACATAATTGCCGCCTCATAAAGTCCGCCAGCACTTACAACATTTAACGCATTAGCAGAATCGTTTCCTGTTGTATTAGGATTGCTTACAACACTTTGAGTCATCCCATTATCTACTGTAATATAGAATTCATCTGCTGTTTCAAACCCTGCCATTAATCTAGGTAGTGTTACACTATAACTTTTTGTCAACTCCACATCTTCTGCACCGTTGCTATTTGTTGCTACAACTTTAATAGTATAGCTTGCATCAGAAGCAGGGTATGTATGTGTCACAGCATCTCCAGTAGAGGTTTCAAAAGAAGTTGCATCTCCTACTGCATCAAAATAAATTTGAAATGATTCTGCCCCAGTTGCACTTGGGTCAACAATTACATCTCTTGGGTTGTCACCTGTTGAAACCGTAAAATCAAGATTCGTGATTGTTGGGGTTTCATCTTTACTACAATTCACTACTGCTAAACTTAGCAATAGTAAAAAGCTCAATCTCATTAAATTTTTCATTTTTAAGGTTTGTTTAGTTTCAGTTACAGCATCAATATTATGGAATAAACCGTAAACCTCCTAAAAATAAAACTATACAAAAAATATACAGAATATATTTTTCTTCATCTAAATAGCCTTTTTGTATTTCCTTTATAGATGAATATAGAAAACTGATAAAGAATTATTTACATATAAATAATACCTTCAATTTTGATTTAATATTTTGCTTTTTAGTCTTTTTAGAAAGTCATGATATACTCTACAATCCCTTGGCTTCTTTCTAGCCCCATTTTCTTTCTAAGGCGGTATCTTTTAATTTCGACACTGTGGACAGATATATTTAAAAGCGGGGCAATTTCTTTTGAAGAAAGGTTTAATCGCAGATAAGCGCAAAGTTTTAAATCGTTTTTAGTCAAGCTGGGGTGAGCGTCTTTTAATTGACTAAAAAGAGGTTGATCTGTATTGTCAAAAGCCTTTTTAAAATACTCCCAATCATCATTGTTTTTGAGTTTTGTATTAATACTCTTGATTAGTTTTTTTGCTTTTGCTTCTCCTTTGATGGTTTCCAGTTCACCTTTAATGGTATTTAAAAATTCATTGCGTTTTAAAGTACTCATGGTCGCTACTGCAAGTTCTCTACTTTTGCCCTCGATGTCTTTTTGCAATTGCGCATTTTTTAGTTTAATAATTTCCTTTTGTGCTTCTAATTCTTGAATTTCAAGCAAGCGTTTATTCTCTTTTTCGAAGATGCTGCGTTGTTTTTTTAATTTTCGTTTGTAAAAGCTGTTATAACCTATTAGCAATAGAGCAAGGATAATAGTATAAATAGAAATGGCAATCTGGTTGAGATGCCATGGTGGTTTGATGTAAATTGCAGGAGAACTAATGATTTCTGAAATTGTATTTCCTTTTTTGCTGCGCAATTTAAAGCGGTACATCCCATAATTTAAATTGGCATAATCTACACTTGAGTTCTCAGACCACACACTCCATTGTTCATCTTCTCCTTCTAGTAAATATTGAAAACGCGTTTTTCCATATCGATTAAAATCATAGTTGGTGAATTGAAAACTTAGATTATTGTATTCAAACGCTAAAGTTCCTTCTTCGTAAAGGTTTAGCGGTCGATTTTCTTGTTTATTGTTGGCATGAATTGCACTTAGCTTCGCCTCTATTTTTTCTTTGTTTGTCTTATTAAGATCTACCGTAAGATATCCCCTATTTGTCCCGATTAGATAATTTCTTCCTTCAATTAAATTGATGTGTTCAAAGCCTGAGACATTTTTTCGATCGTTTTCATTCAAGGCAAATCCTTTGGCGATCACCTCTTGATCTTTATCAATATAATAGAGGTTGTTCTTTGAGAATAACCACAACTGCCCTGTGGGATCGTTTAGTAGTTTTCCGTTTTGAAAATCAATGCTTTTATTTAAGTCAGATAAAAGAGCGTCTTTTTGGAAGGCAGCTTCCTTATGATTGTATTTATACAGGTTGCCTTTGGCTTGATAATAGATATTATCATCAAAATTGACCAAACTAGAATTGCAGCTAATACAACTTGCATCATCTAAAGTTATGGCAATTGCTTTTTCGTAGTTTGGATCGAGTTTTATTTTAAAGACACCTTTGTATTCGTGGTTTACAATAATTTGTGAAGGGGCGCTAAATTCAAAAAAGCGAGAAGAAATATCAAATCCAGTAATTTTATTTCGATAGACCCATTCATTCCCCTTTTTTTGAATGACATACAAACCGGTAAAGTTTCCCATAAAAATCAAATTGGGTCTAGTGGGATGTTGCTTAAACAACCATGTCCCCATAATATCTGAGATTACTTCTACTGTTTTTCCTTTGACTTTTAAAGCCCCTCTGTTATGCCCACAAAATAGTGTACCATCGATGGTGGTTAGGTTCCAAACTTGTCCTTGCGTTTTTTCAATCAACTGAAATTTATCATTGCTTGCTCGTTTTTTAACATACAGGCCTTGATTTGTCCCCAGGTACAAATACCCATCATTTATGGCAGAGGTGTAAATGGACCCTAATTGCCCATTGACATCAATATATTCTTTAAAGGCAGAGGAACGATTGATTAAATTAATACCATTGTCTAAGCCTAACCAAAGATCTGAATACTGGTCTTCAAACAGCGATAAAACAGTATTGTTTGAAAGGCCTTTTTCTTGGTTTAATTCCTCAATTATTGTCCCGTCTTCTGATAAAATAAGTAATCCTTTTCCTACCGTTCCCAGTGCATAACCTTTGTTTTTAAGCTGTATAGCAGAATATATATTGTATTGCTCAAATAAAACTTTGTTGGGTTCTTTCCATGGCGAAAGTTGATTATTTTGCCAATGATAAAGCCCGTTTTCTTGGGTCACTACAATTAAGCCTTTCTTGTGTTGAAAGAGATTGACCAGACTTTGATCCTTAAATATGGGAGCACGGGAGATTAAAATTGCTTTACCGTCTTTGACCTTGTAAAGCCCCTCTCCCTGTACTTGATAATACAACCGTTCTGCTACTTTAAACGATTTTAAAAGGGTGTTTTTTGTCGGAACAAAAGCGATTTCTTTTGTGGAAGGTTGAAAGAAAATTAATCGGTTTAAAGATTGAAAAACAACCTCTTTCTGATATTCAAAGATATTCCAGAATTGCTCATCTTCTAATATTTCTACCCCTAGTTCTTTACTAAGTGAGGTGTATTGTAATACCCCTGCTTTGTCTTTTTCCCAATAGCCAAAATCCCTATAACTACTGCTGTAGATACGGTTATCAATCACCTTAACCGCACGGATGATTGAGTTGTCCTTAGCAGGATGTAGCTTCCATTGTGAAGCATTGTAGCTTAATAGGCCTTGATTATTTGCAAAATAAACGGTTTGATCTTCTCCTTGCGAAATCATCCAGTTTTGATTCCCAGAGTTTATTTGCTGAGGGGTAAAAATTTGTATAGGAGAGATTTCTTGCCCATTGAGTCCTCCTATGGCCATTAAGCAAACCAGTAAATAAGGGTAGTATTTCTTCATCTGCATCGCTCCCTAAAATCAAAGATCTTTAATTTTATTAAAACGGCGATAAATAAATGCTGAAATAAAGAGAGTTTTAACCTCTTAGTAACTCTTTAAGCACATCTCTAGCAGTCATGAACTTAATCTTGTGAACGGCATCTTTAACGTCATTATTATCAATGCGGTCCTGTAGATGATCGATGGCTTGTTTTAGGGTCGTTTCTTCGTTAATCATGTTAAAATTTTAAGGGAACGTCAATTAGTAAAATGCGGGAATCTTTTGCAATATTAAAATCAATATCGGTTGTCTCCCATACTCCTAAAGCATCTCTTTTATTTAAGGTTTGTCCAGCAATTTGAGCGCTTCCTTCAATAACAAAAATATATACACCATTATTGGGCTTGCCTAGGGTATAAGATGTATTGGTGTCTTCTGTAAAATCTCCTAGATGCATCCATGCATCTTGATAAATCCACGAGCCTTTATCGTCTTTATTAGGCGATAAGATTTGATAAAAGGCGTTTTCTTTTTTTAAATCCCGAATCGATATTTGATCATAGCGAGGGTTGACATTTTGCTCATTTGGGAAAAGCCATAACTGTAATAATTCTACTTGACTATCCTGTCTTTTGTTTTGTTCACTGTGATAAATACCCGTTCCTGCACTGATCACTTGAATGTCACCTTCACAAATTACAGCAGCATGCCCCATGCTGTCTTGATGGGTTAAATCTCCTACTAATGGAATGGTGATAATCTCCATATTATCATGTGGATGGGTACCAAAGCCTGTTCCTGCAGCTACATAGTCGTCGTTTAAAACCCGTAAGGCACCAAAGTGAACGCGCTCTGGATTGTGCCAATTCGCAAAACTGAAGGAGTGATTTGCCTTTAACCATCCATGGTCTTGGTGGCCTCTTGTCGCAGCGGCGTGATAAACTGTTTTCATAGCAATTGAATAACTGTTGTAGGTACAAATGTAAGGAAACTTTACCGAGTCTCACTTTTTTAGAATCAGTTTTTCTTATGCCTTATCTTGTTCTTTGATTCGCTTTTGCAGCTTTTCGTTTTTTAAATCCACCACCTCTTTCAGTTTTTTAACATAGGCGATGTCTTTTTCGCGTTGTGAGACTTCTTTTTTCGCTTCACGCGACATACGTTGATAATCTTTAATGGTCTTGCCGATAATGGCCATAAACATAAAAGCTCCTAGAATAATTACCAACATTTCTTCAGTCTCAGTGAGTATCATTTGGCGTCATATTTTAGTCCAAATCCAAAGGGGAAGAGGGGATTTTCTGAATCATAAGGCACATCTTCAAATTGTGCTTCAACAGCCATTTGAGAACGGGGTAATTCTATGGGGAGTTTTCCACTAGGGGAGGCTTCGCCAAAAAGAATTTTTGCCATAGTCGCTTCTGTGGTTCCAAATTCAACAAATAACCCTTGGGACAAATTCGCTATGTCTGTGAGAATGGCAGCACGTTCAAGATTTACAATCGTAATCACTGGTTTTTCTTTGGCGTATGCCTCTATAGGAGCTAATTCTTCTGGGGTAAAATACAATCTGCCTTGATGGAAAAACTGTTCTAGAAAATAATCGTTTCGCTCATCAAAAGGGGTGTTGCGTTTTACCAAAACCATATCGGCCTCTTCTAGGGTGTTAACCACAGTGGCAAATGCACTAAATGCTGTGGGGTCTTCAAAGCCGTCTAAAAGGATTTTAAGATTTTTATTTAAAGGTAAAACAGCCTCGTTTTTAAGTAGAATAGTTGATTTTACTTGTGCTTTTTCAGCCATTTTGAGTTTGTGGGGAGCAGTAGCGATTTTCAATGCCTGCTCTTGATCGACATAGGGGTTTTCAAAAAGTCCAATGGTAAATTTATCCCTTAACAGTCTTCTAACAGAAACATCGATTCTCTCTTCGCTCAACTTTCCTTCTTTGACAAGGGCGATTAACTGTTCTGGAGTGTCTTCTCCGCCAAATTGATCACAACCCGCTTCGATCACCTTAAGCATTCGTTCTTCTGGGCTAAGGTCTTCTACTCCCCACGCACGGGCAGTATCTAGTCCTTTATCATTGAGGATATTCCAGTCGGTGCAAATTACGCCATCAAACTTTAAAGAGTCGCGCAGCATTTTGGTGATAATTTGTTTGTTAAAACCAAAGGCAACGTCTTCGTCTGTTTGACCCACTGGTATTCCATAATAGGGCATGATTTGCCCAGTATTAGCGGGGAATGCTCCTTCTACAAAAGGTCTAACATGGTAGTCAAAATTATTGCCGGGATAGACTTGCTCTCTTCCATAAGGAAAGTGGGCATCTTCGCCGTCCTTTTGGGGACCTCCTCCACTAAAATGTTTGGTCATGCAAATCACACTTTCTTTTGAGAGAGTGTCTCCTTGAAATCCTTTGACATAAGCATAAGTCATTGCAGCAGAAAGTGCAGCGTCTTCCCCAAAAGTTCCATTTGATCTTCCCCATCGTGGTTCTGTGGCGAGGTCTGCCATGGGGTGGAGTGCGAGGCGAATACCAGTCGCTTTATAGTCTTCTCTGGCAATTTCTCCAAATTGACGCACAAGGGTAGTGTCTCTAGTTGCAGCCAGGCCTAATGAACTGGGCCATTGACTAAAAGATGGCGTGTATATGGCTGCTCCAGGGTTGTTTTTATTACCGTGTCTGGGGTCTGTTGCAATCGTAATAGGTATTCCCAAGCGACTGCGTGCAGCTTTTTCTTGCAAGAGGTTGTTGTACTTTGCTAATATATCTGGGGTATAACTATTGATAATATTAAAATGATTCATTTTTTTATGCACCAGCATCTCTGCATTAGGTGATAAGATGGTGTAAAAAACAATATTGAGCGGATCAAAAGATAGAGGAGGTAGATCTAGATGATCTCCTTCACTGGTCATTCCGATCATGCTGATAAACATGCTTCCTGCTTTTTCTTCCAGAGTCATTTGCGACAATAGATCTTCTACACGTGCTGGGGTAGGATTGCGATAATCTTCATAAACATCTAATTGACCATTTTTATTTAAGTCTCTAAAAGTGAGTCCATCTACTTGAAGGGTCGAGGGTTTTTCTCCTAGTTGACCATAGATTTCTTTAATTTTTTGTGCTTCAACGAAATAAAATACTCCACCGATAAGGAAGAGAAGAAAAACGAAAGCTAAAAGGGCTAAAATAATTTTACCAATAATGCGCATTATGATTTTTTTTGTTTGACGAAGAAATAAAGGAAAGATAATAAAAAGGCAAGCCCTGCATATAAATAGGGTTTGTCAATAAAACTGAGTTGGCTGTGCAAATAATAAACCTCAAAAAAGCAAAGCATACTCAAGATTAAAAAAAGGTATTTTAAATATCTCATGTTTGAAAGTTACATAAAACTTTGAAATACTGTTCTCTGATCAATTCAGTTGCTTTTCCTATTTTTAGAAAAAAAACATGAAAGCATTAATCGTAGCACTTTTATTTTCTTTCCAACCAAATAGTGTGGTGGGGACCTGGGTCAATATTGACGATGAGACTGGGGTTGAAAAATCAGAAATCATTCTCTATTTAGAAGACGGAAAACTTTATGGTCGTATTGAAAAACTTCTTCTTCCAGAAGATCAAGGAAAGTTATGTGTCAATTGTAAAGGCAAAGAGAAAGATCAACCCATCGAGGGTTTAATTATTGTGAAAGGCCTGGAGCAAGACGGCGATAGCTGGACAGATGGAGACATTATGGATCCAGCGAATGGAAAATTATATGATTGCACCATTAGTTTAGACGATGCGAATACTTTAAATGTACGTGGCTTTTTAGGCTTTTCTTTTTTAGGGCGCACCCAAATATGGAAGCGTAAATCATAGTTCTAATTGTGATACGCTGCGCATAAAATCATCGGCATAGCTGTCTCGATTTTCTTCAAAACCGATATACTTTAAAAAAGTAGTCTCTCTTGAATGACCTGTCATGCTCATTAAGAGTGGGGTTGGGATTTTACTGTAAAAGTTAGTGGCAAAAGACCGCCTTAAATCATGGGAGGCGATCACAGCATATTTAGGAAAGATCCCGGTTTCTTTCCGTTTGATTTTCCCATTGTATTTTTGTGCAGTGACCATTTGTGTTATCCCGGCTAACTTCAACACTTCTTTGAGTTGTTGATTGAATTTACTGGGGTACATTTTTTTAGGGAAATCCTTTGTCAACAGTTTTATGGCTAAAGGATTAATCACGCCTACGGTCACTCTTTTTTGTGTTTTTTGCTGGAAGATGTCTACATATACACCTTTTTGCTTCCCAGGACGAATTTGTGCTGGGGTTAGGGTGAGTAGGTCAGAGACCCGTTGCCCAATCCAACAGCCAATGATCAACCATTTTTTTGCGTTTTCTAAATTGGGGGGTACAGTACAATGTTCAATTTTTTTAATTTCTTGAAAGGATAAAGTGTGGATGATCTTTTCCTGTCGCGATTGACTTATGGATTTTATAAAATTGACATAAGGATGGGTGGGGATATCATTTTTTTGTGCATCCAGGCAAATTGTTTTTAGGGCGCTTAAAATTCGCCCTACATTATTAATGCTATAATTTCTATCCTCTAGTAACCATTGTTTAAACAGGGTGATTTTGTTCTGGTCTAATTCGTTAAAAAACAGCGGTTCTTCAAACTGTTGTTCAAACTTTAACCAGATAGTAAAGAAATTTTGGTAGTTCCTTAAAGTATTGGCACTCAAGCCAGATTTACCATTTTTTTGTTCTCGATAAGGAGCATTTTGAATAAAGTTAATAGCATAAGAGCTAAAGCTTATGCTTTGTGGGGGGAATGCGGTTGCTTGCATAGATATAGATTTTAGGCCCAATCAAGATGGAATGTTTTTCTTGATGTGGCCAAAAGTTGTTTATGGTTTTTTATAAATAAAGTCTCTTGTAAATTAAAAAAAGGTGTTTTTAGGGGCAGACTTATTCACTATATTGATTGAGCAAAAAAACCCCAAGCCTTGATAAACAAAACTTGGGGTGAAACAGTATTTTTCTTTTTCAAACTCTTTTGTAGGGAAAGAGTTGAGGTTTTTACTCTGCTTGTACTAAGGCAACAAAGTTCGCATCTAATAGCAGTGTTGGTGTAGCTAGCCCTGTACCATTAGCTGGTGGTCCAGATACTGCAGCATTAGTATCAGCAGCAATTTCAGAACTTAAATCTTGTGCATTATCTGTTCCTGCATCTGCATCAGATAAATTAATGTTAAGGGTATACGTTACATTACCAGTTGTTGCACTCGCTCTTGAGTTAACCGCTAACTGGAAGTAAGGCTTCAAAGAGTTTAGGTCGTTTGACTTAACTTGTGCTTCAACATAAGGCGTAGTTAATGTACCTGCAACAGCTTCGATATAATCTCCTGTCAACTTATTGTTAGTAATCGTTGCATGATAAGACCCTCCTAATGGAATTGTTTGGAAGGAAGCTAAATTTAAGGAAGCTAGTTCTGCGTTATAAGAAACATTGAAGTTTCCTACTTCATCTAAGTTTGATGTGGTTAAACTCGCTAGTTTAGCATTGTTGGTTATATGCAATTCTGCTGGTAGGTGCCCTTCGATATGAGCATGTCCTAATGTTGCACTAGTTAACTTATCAGCATCATTTACTGTAAATGAAACAATGTTTCCAGCGGTGCTTAATGAAGTTAAATTTCCTGTACCAGAAACGACTACTGTTTCAAAGTCTCCACCAGAAATGGTTACAGATTCTAAACTACCACCACTGATCATAACTGTATTAGTCACTTTAGTAGAAAGGTTAGGGGCAACTTCTCCTGTCGCTCCACCCA
>CBFHRA010000011.1:0-71651 GCA_965658115.1 Candidatus Arcticimaribacter sp.
GAACAATTAATTGTTCGCCAAAACTTACAGGCGGCCTATGAAAAGGTAAAACCCGTGGTAACCACTAAGCAAATCTTAACAGCACAAGCGACTGTTCGAGAAGTATATATGGACGAAAAGATTGAGCGCTATATCTTAGATTTGATCTTTGCGACCCGTTATCCAGAGAATTATCAATTAGAAAAAATTAAGCCATTGATCAGTTTTGGTGCTTCACCCAGGGGGAGCATTAATCTCGCCACGGCTGCCAAATGTCATGCTTTCTTAAAACATAGAGGCTATGTAATTCCAGAAGATGTACGTGCAGTGATTTATGATGTTCTAAGACACCGAATAGGGCTTACTTATGAGGCTGAAGCCGAAAACGTCACCACCGAAGATTTGATTTCTCAGATCATCAATCACGTAGAAGTACCCTAATCAGTACATAACCCCGGACCGTTCATAGATGGATACAAAAGAACTACTCAAAAAAGTTCGGAAAATTGAGATAAAAACGCGACGCTTGAGCGATCATGTTTTTGGAGGAGAGTATCACAGTACTTTTAAGGGACGTGGTATGACCTTTAGCGAGGTGCGTCAATATCAATTTGGCGACGATGTTCGCGCCATCGATTGGAATGTTACTGCGCGATACAACGAGCCTTTTGTAAAAGTATTTGAAGAAGAACGCGAACTAACTTTGATGTTAGTGGTAGATGTGAGTGGGTCAGAATTTTTTGGAACCACGCAACAGTTCAAGCGGGATGTTTTAACAGAAATTGCCGCAACACTCTCTTTTTCTGCCTTGCAAAACAATGATAAAGTGGGCTTGCTGTTGTTTTCTGATCAAGTAGAATTGTTTATTCCGCCTAAAAAAGGGCGATCTCATATCTTGCGTATAATTCGTGAGTTATTAGAATTTGAGCCTAAAAGTAAGGCGACAGATATCGCGAATGCACTTGCCTTTTTATCTGGAATTCTAAAGAAGAAAGCCATAGTATTTCTACTATCAGATTTTATGGATGAAGGTTATGACAAGACCTTGCGTATTGCGGCAAAGAAGCACGATTTAACAGGGATAAGAGTGTATGACAAGCTAGAAGAAGAATTGCCCAATCTGGGGATTGTTCCCATGGTAGATAGTGAAACCAAACAAACCCGTTTAATTAACACAAGTTCTGCCAAAGTGCGAAAACAATATGCCGCTTTTCAAAATGAGAGAAAAGAAGCCTTTAAGCAATTGTTTAAACTCAATGGAGCGGGAACCATAGATTGTCGTTTAGATGAAAGTTATGTCAAAAAGCTTTTGGGATATTTTAAAGCCAGAATATAGTTAATGAAGAATTTGAGTCATCTCTTTTTTGTCGTATTAATTTTCCTATCAGGAAGTGCCTTAGCACAATTAGGTGCAGAGGTTACAACTGCCGTAGACAGTACTCAAGTGAAGATAGGCGAGCAAATCAACTTCACTTTACAGGTAAAGACAGATTCGCTCTCTATGGTAGAGTTTTCGCCAGAACCGCTTTTTCTTCCGTTTGAAATTATTGAAGAATCTCCCATTGATACTTTGCGGGCGCAACAGCATTATCTCTATACCAAACGTTATGCGCTTATTCAATTTGATTCTGGGGCTTATTGGATTCCCCCACAGAAAATTGTGGTTGATGGATTTTCAAAATTCTCTGATTCTATTGCGATAGAAGTTGCCACGGTTAAAGTAGACACTATCCAGCAACCCCTTTTTGACATCAAGCCGATTCAAACCGTAGAAAGATCCTACAACCAACTGATTAAAAATATTTTACTCCTCTTTGTTTTTTGCTTATTGCTCGCTATTCTGTTTGTGTTAAACAGACAATACAAAAAGAAGAAAGCGGCTTTATTAGAAGAGATTCCTCCTTTTGATCGTGCCATTCAAGAATTAAAAGCCCTGGAAAATGAGTTGCCCAAGGGCCAAGAAGAATACAAGCAGTACTATTCAAAATTGACTGATGTTGTACGTCGTTATTTAGAAGAAGAAGCAGACATTGATGCCCTAGAAAGCACTTCAGATGAATTGTTAGATAAGTTAGAGTTGCGCAAAGATGCGGGTACTTTAGACTTGAGTTTAGAGACTTTGAATAATCTTAAGAAGGTTTTGCAAAATGCTGATTTAGTCAAATTTGCTCGTTCTGCTCCGGCCATTGGGATTGCGACAACCGACCGAACGATTGTAGAGCAAGTGGTGATTGAAACCAAAGAGGCCTTGCCTGCCCCTACGGAAGAGGAATTGGCTGCCACAGCAGCCTTCCAAAGAGAATTGGAGCGAAAAAGACGCAAGCAAAAAATTCAATTAATCGGGATATCTGCCCTAGGCTTGCTCGTTTCTGTCGCCGTAATTGCGATCACTATCTATGGTTTTAATCCAGTAAAGGACACCATTTTTAGGTATCCAACAAAAGTATTGTTGGACGGCTCCTGGGTGAGAAGTCAATATGGGACTCCGCCCATTCAAATAGAAACCCCAAAAGTTTTAGTGCGGGATATCACGGCTACTTCTCCAGTGACAATGTATGCTGCGGGAGATCCCTTTAAAGATGTTTACACTCAGTTGTTTTTTGAAAGAAGAACCCCAGACGAAAAGAAAGAAAAAACAGAAGAAGAGCAAGAACAAGAAGCAAGAGCGATAATGGACAGTGCAGTTGCGCGATACGAAGCCATGGGGGCAACTAATTTACTGGTGCAAAATGATACTTTTTCTACGGTAGACGGGACAGAAACTTTTCAACTTTTTGGATCGATGGATTTATCTCAAGGAGAGGAAGAAAGTATTCGTTGTCGCTTTGTCTCTGTCATCTTTCCCTTTGAAGCGACTACTGTTGAATTAAAAATAATTTATCCTAAAGATGATCGTTATGGTCTTTCAATCGAAGAAAAGATTTTAGCCTCTTTAGAAATAATAAAAGAATTATAAGGTGTTAGGAAATATTCAATTCGCGAATCCAGCATATCTGTGGGGACTATTGTTTCTTCTCCCGCTAGGGGTTTGGTATTTTTTTAACCGCAAGCAGCAACAAGCCCGTTTATCGATCTCTAGTTTAGCTGGTTTTAAAGGAACCACTTCGTTATGGGTAAAGCTATATCCATTGCTTTTTGTTTTTAGAATTCTCGCTTTGTGTTTAATCATCATTGCAGCAGCAAGACCACAAACCGTTGATGTTTCTACAAGAACAAAAACAAATAAAGGAATTGATATAGTGATGGCGATTGATGTTTCTTCTAGTATGTTAGCACAGGACTTAAAGCCTAACCGCCTTGCTGCTTTAAAAAATGTTGCTGGTGATTTTATCAATCAGCGTCGCAGCGATCGTATCGGTCTTGTTATTTATGCAGGAGAAAGTTATACGAAAACCCCCATTACAAGTGATAAACGCATTGTTCAAAATGCACTAGAGGAAATTCGTTATGACGGGGTTATCAATGATGGGACCGCCATTGGGATGGGCTTAGCCACAGCCGTTAATCGATTAAAAGATAGCAGAGCAAAAAGCAAAGTGATTATCTTACTCACCGATGGGGTCAATAATTCTGGCTTTATCGATCCTAAAATCGCCGCAGAACTAGCAGTTGAGTTTCAGATTAAAACCTATACCATTGGTCTGGGGAGTAACGGGAATGCACGCGCACCCATAGGGATATTGCCTAACGGGAAATTTCAATATGGTATCACCAAAGTGGAAATAGACGAAGAACTGCTTCAATCGATTGCAACAGATACCGGCGGCTTGTATTTTAGGGCGACAGATAACTCTAGTTTAGAGGCCATTTATGACGAGATTAATAAATTAGAAAAAACAGAAATAGAAGAATTTAAATACTATAACTACCAGGAGAAATATCGCCCATTGGTCTTTTTGGCCATGGCCTTATTATTGATTGAGTGGTTATTAAAAAACACCATTTACAGAAGCTTTATCTAATGTATCAACTCGACGAAACAATTTACTTTTATGCCTTTGCAATCCTTCCTGTATTGTGGTTAGGGTATTTGTGGGTGAGAAATTGGAAGAAAAAGACCCAAGCGAATTTCGCTTCGTCAAAAATCTTGGATGCTTTAAGTCCAGATCGTTCAGGCTTTAAGCCTTTATTGAAATTATTGATTGTTACCCTGGGCTTTAGCTGTTTTGTGATTGCCCTGGTCAATCCAAAAATTGGGACGCAACTAGAAACGGTCAAGCGCGAAGGAGTCGACATTGTTTTTGCGATAGATGTATCAAAAAGCATGCTGGCAGAAGACATTGCCCCTAATCGCCTTGAAAAAGCAAAGCGTTTGGTATCTGCTTTATTGAATGACCTGGCCAGTGATCGAGTAGGGATTATCGCCTATGCTGCACAAGCAGTACCACAATTGCCGATTACAACAGATTATGGCGCTGCAAAAATGTTTTTACAAGCCTTAAACACAGATATGTTGTCTTCTCAAGGAACAGCGATAGATGCTGCGATTGAATTAGCGTCGACTTATTTTGACGATGAAGAGCAGACTAATCGGGTTGTTTTTATCCTTTCTGATGGCGAGGATCATGCCGAAGATGGCACCATTGATGCCGCCCAGAAAGCCAGTGCTATGGGGATAAAAATCTTTACTTTGGGCGTAGGGACAGATAAAGGTGCTCCAATACCCATCAAAAGAAATGGCATAGTCGAAAGCTATAAAAAAGACGAGAATAATGAGGTGGTCATTACAAAACGCACTCCCACTGTTTTAGAGTCTATCGCAAGCACAACAGAGGCGGCCTATATGGATGGCAATGATACCCAAGCGGTATTAGCTTTTGTGCGAGAGGAACTCAAACAAATGGAGAAAAAAGAATTTGAAGCAAAAAAGTTTGTGAGCTATAAAGATCGTTTTCAGCCTTTTTTGATTGCGGGATTCCTCTTATTTTTGATAGACATTTTACTCTTGGAAACAAGAACAAAATGGGTAGCAAGATTGAATTTGTTTAACGAAAAAGAATCTGCCTAATATGAAAAAGCGTTTTATTTTAAGCCTAGGTGTTCTGCTTTCTACTGTACAACTCTTTGCACAAGGTGAGAAAGAGACGAATTTTATTGCAGACGGAAATCAAGTCTATCAAGACGAGGCTTATCCAGAAGCCGAAGCGGCCTATAGAAAAGCCCTTTCTATCAATAGCGTAAATACAAAAGCACAGCACAATATTGGGAATACCCTTTACCGTTCAAAAGACTTTGATCAAGCCAATCAGCGCTATTTTCAAACGCAAAAGAACAGTTTAAACAAAGCAGAGAAACATTTGGCCTTTCACAATATGGGGAATGGTTATATGCAGAAAAAGGACTACGAAAAAGCGGTTGAGGCTTATAAAAATGCTTTGCGCAATAATCCTACAGACGACGAAACCCGTTATAATTATGCTTTAGCAAAAGAATTACTCGAGAAGCAAAAGCAAGAGGAAGAAGAGAATCAAGATCAGCAAGATCAAAACGATCAACAGGACCAGCAGGATCAAGACGATAATCAAGACGATAAAGAAGGAGACAAAAAGGAGAAGCCTTCAGACGAGGGGGAAGAGGGAGACGATAAAGAGAATAAAGACGACCAAGAGAACAAAGACCAAGACGAGAAAGACGATAAGGGCAAAGAAAAAGATGATCCCAAAAAGCCTAAAGAAGATAAAGGAAATGAGAAGGATCAAAAGAAACCCCCACCGCGCAAACCCGGTCAAATCTCTCCAGAGCAAGTCAAGAGTCTTTTAGAGGCTATGAACCAGCAGGAGAAAAATGTACAAGACAAGGTCAACGCAGAAAAAGTAAAAGGAGTTCCTGTAAAAACAAAAAAAGACTGGTAAGTATAAATGAAAAAGATTTATCTCTTATGGAGTGTTTTACTACTTTGCTTTAGTCATGGAATGGCTCAGGTTAGCTTTCAGACAAAGGTGAGTAAAAACCGTTTGGGCTTAAATGAACGCTTGCGGGTGAGCTTTGAAATGAATCAAAATGGCGATAATTTCACCCCTCCTTCTTTTGATGGATTTAACGTTGTGGGTGGACCTAATCAATCGGTCAGTAATAGTTGGGTCAATGGGGTGAGAAGTTTTTCGAAATCCTATACTTATTTTCTTACACCAACCCGTAAAGGAAAAATTACCATTGCCCAGGCTTCTATTGAAATTGACGGAGAAGTCTATAAAACTACACCCATTCAAGTTGAGGTAACTCAGGCGGTCAATAACCCCAATAGTCCACAGGCAAGGGCAAATGCCATTGCCGATGAAAACCTTCATCTTGTCGCAGAAATTTCTAAACGAAATCCCTATCTCAACGAGGCCATCACGGTGATTTATAAATTGTACTTCTCATCAGAAATCAGTGTTTCTAATGTCAATGAGACAGAGTCCCCTAAATACAGTGATTTTTGGAGCCATTTAATTCCCATCCCTAAACTTGAGATCAAGAGAGGAGAATTTAAAGGGCAACCCTATAATTATGTCACCTGGCGCAAGACCGTACTTTATCCACAAAAAACAGGGAAGCTAGTGATTGCACCTTTGACCCTTAATGTTTCGGTAGATGTACCCACAAATCGTCGAGACTTTTTTGGGAATCGAGTGTATCAAAAAACCCCAAAGATGATCACGGCAGGAAAAAGGACCATCGATGTTCGCCCCTTACCACTGGCCGGTAGACCAGATGATTTTGACGGAGCTGTTGGGGATTTTGACCTAAATGTAAAGTTTAATAAGACCGCCTTAAAGTCTTCTGAGTCCTTCCAAGCTACCATTAAAGTGGCTGGTCGTGGGAACTTAAAACTGTTCTCTCTGCCTAAATTAAGCGCTCCTAGCTCTTTAGAGGTCTATGAACCAGAGCACAAAGAAAACGTTAAAACTAACTTGCTCGGGATGCAAGGTAGTATCGAAGACACCTATACGGTAGTGCCACAATATCAAGGGAATTATCCTATTCCTTCTGTATCCTTTAGTTATTTTGATCCTGTCAAAGCGTTGTATGTAAGCCTTAAGTCAGAAGAACAATTGATCGATGTGTTTGAGGGGCCTACTGCTTCTTCAAATCCAGCGACTCCCAATATTCCACAAAAGAATAATATCAATGCAGCTCCCTATTTTGATTTTATCAAGTTAGAAACGGTACTGTTTCCCATGGAGCAAACAAACTTTTATGGATCAGCTAACTTTTGGCTTTTACTACTATTGCCCTTTATACTTTATGCAGTTATTGTTTTAGTCAAGCGTCGTTCAGAGAATTATACGGTTGATCCTGTTACCCAAAAACAACGCCGTGCAGCGCGTTTAGCGAAGAAATATTTGAGCTCCGCCAAAAAGGTTTTAGGGGATAAAGAAAACTTCTACAACGCTTTAGAACGTGCTTTGCACAATTACTTAAAGGCAAAGTTATCTATCGAAACAGCTGAATTTAGCAAAGAAAGTATCGTCACTTTGTTACAGCAAAAAAACAGCTCTCCAGAAACGATTGCAGATTTCATCTCGATTTTAGAGAAATGCGAGGCAGCCAGATATTCTCCTGCAACAGCAGTGAGCATGCAAGAAGATTTTGATTTTACCGTGCAAACCATCACCCTTTTAGATCGTGAAATATGAAGAAATTTAGTGTAATACTTTTCGCCATATTATTCAGCAATCATTTATTTGCGCAGGATACAGCAGCATTATTTGAGCAAGGAAACGCAGCTTATAATGGAGGAAATTACACCCTTGCAGTAGAAAAGTATGAAGCCATTCTCACGCAAGAACAGCACAGTGCCGAATTGTATTTTAATCTAGGAAATACCCACTATCGTTTAGGGAATGTTGCCGAAAGTATATATTATTTTGAGCAAGCTAAACGCCTAGAACCAGCAGATAAAACAATCCAAAACAATGCTGCGTTTGCCAACAACATGACCCTTGATGCCATAGAAGAATTACCCGAAACCCAATTAGAGACCCTGCAGCAAGGGATTTTAGTGCGTTTCTCGCTTGATCAATGGGCAAAAATCACCCTGTTTTTAGCATGGCTAAGTTTTGTTCTCTTTCTTTTATACCGCTTTAATCAGCGTATTCAATTAAAGAGAATATTCTTTGTTTTTGGCTGTGTCGTCTTATTGTTTACCTTAAGCTCTCTTTCCCTTTCGCAAGCTAAATTGAGCGAAGACAGTCTTAAAAAAGCAATTGTTTTTAATCCTGAAATTGAAATTTGGGCGGAGCCTAATAAACGTTCCGACATTCTTTTTCTCCTGCACGAAGGGACCGCATTAAATGTGCTAAGTCAATTAGAGGGGTGGTCTAAAATCAAACTGGCAAATGGTTCTGAAGGTTGGGTTGAAAATAGCGCGATTAGAACCTTAAACTAATTCTTTCGGTAATAGTTCCTTGCGATCTAACAACCACTCAAAAACAAATTCTCCTATTGTTTTGACGGGGTCATATAAGATTGACTCCTCTAAAATTGTTGTGTCGAAATACTGAAATAAAAAGGAAAATTGATCGAGTAATAAGAGCAATGCACTTAATACTAAGGCGTACTTCAGTCCGCCAAAAAGCGCCCCAAAAATGCGATTAATAATCCCTAAGGCCGCCATCTTAATGATCTTAGTCAACATACGTGCAAGTAAGTTAACGGCAACAATTATGACAATAAAAATCAGGGCAAAAACAATCCCCGCTGGGGGAACGGTATCAAAGTTAAAATAGCTGGTGAGTAAATCGCTAACGGCCGCAGCAAAGAGCAATGCGCCTACCAGTCCAGCAATCAAAGCTATAAGAGAAGCTGCCTCAATAATAAAGCCTTTAAAGAAGCCCCTTACTGCTCCATAAAGGATCAGCCCACCCATTATGATATCTAGATAATTCATTATTTAAAGATATCATTTTCTCTTCTTATGCTGCAAGTAGAATCGGTATATTTGTGTTATGCAAATCAAAGCAAGAGACCAAAAATTAAAAGAGCGCTGGGAGGAACTACTTAGCCTATTGACTGATCAATTTTCTGAAACTGAAGAAATTGAAATCGAAGGGGTACTTTATTTAATTGGTTTGCAGGAATTAGGAAAGATCCATCAACGCTTTAAGAAAGACGACAACATTAATATTATTCATATTGGGATTTGTACGGTATTAGAACCCTTTGGTTATTATGCCTTTGATTTTTATGACGAAGAGGGATGGCCCCACTTTAAATTATTAGAAGCCCTTCCTGTTTTAAAACCTGGAGAACAATCTGTATTGATGAAAGAAGCGATCGTAGATTACTTCTTAGAAAAAGAGTTGATTCAATAGGATATTTCTTATTTTTACGCCCATGATTGACAAGGTAGAAGCGCATTTAAAAGAGGTCGAGCAATTTGCAGAGACTAGTCCAGAAGCAATTGAAGCATTCCGCATTAAATATGCCGGTAAAAAAGGAATCTTAAACGATTTATTTGCTGCTTTTCGCGAAGTAAAAAACGAAGAAAAGAAAGCTTATGGGCAGGTTTTAAATCAGCTTAAAACAGCCGTTTCAGAAAAAGTGGACACCTTAAAATCTTCTGCTGGAAACAGTGATAGTACCGCAAGTGGTATTGATTTAAGCCGTCCAGGTTACCCCGTTAATTTAGGGAATCAACACCCGCTTACGCTGGTTAAAAATCGCATTATTGAGATCTTTAATCAAATAGGCTATAATATTTCAGAAGGGCCAGAGATTGAGGACGATTGGCATAATTTTACGGCCTTAAATCTTCCAGAATATCACCCGGCAAGAGATATGCAGGATACCTTTTTTATTCAAACAAATCCTGATATTTTATTGCGTACGCACACCTCTTCTGTACAGGTGCGCTACATGGAAAACAATACGCCTCCTATCCGTACTATTTCTCCAGGACGTGTGTTTAGAAATGAAGCCATTTCTGCCAGAGCACATTGTATTTTTCATCAAGTAGAAGGTTTGTATATCGACAAAGATGTTTCTTTTGCCGATTTAAAACAAACGCTCTTATACTTTACTAAAGCCTTATTTGGGAAGTCAAAAATTCGTTTGCGTCCGTCTTATTTTCCCTTTACAGAGCCTAGTGCCGAAGTAGATATTTACTGGGGTCTTGAAACAGAAGTGGATTACCGCATCACTAAAGGAACCGGTTGGTTAGAAATCATGGGATGTGGAATGGTCGACCCTAATGTTTTAAAGAACTGCGGAATTGATCCAGACGAATATTCAGGTTTTGCCTTTGGAATGGGGATAGAACGTATCGCCATGTTGTTGTATCAAGTAGGCGATATCCGTATGTTTTTTGAAAACGATATGCGTTTTCTAGAGCAGTTTAAGTCGACCCTTTAGTTCAATTGTTTACTTAATTTCGCAAAAGTTTTTGCTGGAGATTTCCCTTCGTATAGTATAGCGTAAACCGCTTCTATGATAGGAGTGCGTGTTCTGTAATCTTTACTGAGTAAGTGAGCTGACTTAGTAGCATAATAACCTTCTGCCACCATATTCATTTCTGCTTGAGCTGCAGTAACGGTATAGCCTTTTCCAATAAAATTCCCAAAGGTTCTATTGCGACTAAACACAGAATAGCCCGTCACCAGTAAATCTCCTAGATAAGCAGAATTATTGATGTTACGCTTGAGTTTATGGACATTCCTTATATAGCGTTTCATCTCTCTAATGGCATTGCTCATCAAGACACTTTGAAAATTATCACCATAGTTTAAGCCATGGGCAATACCTGCAGCAATCGCGTAAATGTTTTTAAGCATTGCAGCATATTCTGTCCCAAAGATATCATTAGAAATCTTAGTACGCACATAGCTTGTTTTTAGTAATGAAGCAATAAAGTCTGCTCTGTTTTTATCTTGACAAGCTATGGTCAAATAAGATAGTTTCTCCATCCCGACTTCTTCGGCATGACTGGGTCCAGCAATCACCGCAATCTGGTCATAGGGAACTTGCCAACTCTCGTTTAAATAGTGTCCTACAATCTGTAAAGTTTCTGGAACAACTCCTTTTACAGCAGAAACAATGATTTTGTCTTTGATCTCTCCTTTTATGTTCGCTAAAGAGTCGGCTAAAAAGGCCGCAGGAATACACAAAATCAAGACATCGACTTTATCGACAACCTCATTAATATCTGTGCTAATGGCGAGTCGTTTTTTGCGTAAGCTTACTCCGGGTAAGTAATGGGGGTTATTCCCATTTTTTTCAAGATGTGCTTTAGCTCCCTCATTGCGCATGTACCAATGTACATTTCGCTTATTTTCTGTCAATAGTTTGACCAGTGCAGTGGCCCAGCTACCGCCGCCTAAAACGCCTACTTTTTTAGTCGTTTTTAAGATGCGATTGCGAATGGCCCTTTGGGGTTGTGCAATCATTGTAAAGTTTTATTTATAACCAAGCATCCCAAGGGATTCTCGAGAGTAATAACAATAATCCAAGGGTGTAGAAAATACCGATGCGTGAAAACTTTTTACCATCTTCTGTCTGGCGTTTATGCATCGACCAGCCCATAGTGATCAAGATAATAGCGATTATATTGGTAAAAGGGTGCTCTACTAGATACAAACGTGTTTGAGCATCCTTCATAACACCACCCATCCCTAAAGCGCTCCACTGTGCAAACCACGGAGAAACAAAGTACAAGACCAATCCAATTAATAATTGGATATGAGAAAAGATTAATCCAAAAAGAGAAATGCGAAGATCTCTTTGACCAAAGTCTTTTTTAGTACTCATTCCAATTAAAGCATTGATAGAGGCGATAATTAAAATTGCTAGTGAAAGATATGCCCAATAAGAGTGAACTGTTTTAAGCGCTGAATACATAATGTTTATTTTTTGTGAAGATACAATAATCCTCGATTATAGATCAAAATTTATTCCTTGAGCAAGGGGGAGTTCATCAGAAAAATTGATGGTGTTCGTTTGACGTCTCATATAAACTTTCCAGGCATCTGATCCACTTTCTCGCCCTCCACCTGTTTCTTTTTCGCCGCCAAATGCGCCCCCAATTTCGGCACCAGAGGTGCCTATATTAACATTTGCAATCCCACAATCGCTTCCCCAATGGGATAAAAAAGCTTCTGATTCTTGAATGTTTTGTGTAATAATGGCTGAAGAAAGTCCTTGTCTAACATCGTTTTGAATCGCGATGGCATTTTCTACTGCGCCACTGTATTTGATCAAATACAATAAAGGGGCAAAAGTTTCTGTCTGAACAATTTCTGCTTCAGGAGAAATTTCTGCAATTGATGGGGAGACATAGCAGCCGCTTTCATAGGCTTTTCCTTTGAGTTTTCCGCCTTTAATGATCCATTGGCCATTCTCTCTTTCGACGGCCTCTTGCGCTGCTAGGTACTGCGTTACCGCTTGTTCGTCAATTAAGGGCCCCATATGATTATTTGCATCGAGGGGATTGCCTATTTTTAATTGACCATAGGCCTGTTTTAGTCCGTTTTTAATTTGCTCATAAATATCCTCATGAACAATAAGGCGTCTGGTAGAGGTGCAGCGTTGCCCAGCGGTTCCTACAGCCCCAAAAACAGTTCCGATAATGGTGGTTTTTATATTGGCGGAAGGTGTGACAATGATGGCATTATTTCCCCCCAATTCTAGCAGTGATTTTCCTAAACGGGCAGCGACAGTTTGCGCTACACTGCGTCCCATGCGTGTGGAACCAGTAGCAGAAAGTAAAGGAATGCGATGATCTGCTGCCATCCATTTCCCAACTTCGGCATCCCCAATAATGAGATTGCTTATGCCATTTGGCAGGCCGTTGGCCGAAAAAACATCTGCCGCTATCTTTTGGCATGCTAGGGCGCAGAACGGAGTTTTCTCACTGGGTTTCCAAAGGGTAACATCTCCACAAATCCAGGCTAGAGCAGTGTTCCAGCTCCATACTGCCACTGGAAAGTTAAAGGCAGAAATAATGCCTACCACTCCTAATGGATGATATTGTTCATACATGCGATGCAGCGGCCTTTCAGAATGCATGGTGAAACCGTGTAATTGTCGAGATAAGCCAACGGCAAAATCACAGATATCAATCATTTCTTGTACCTCTCCTAAACCTTCTTGTAGGGATTTCCCCATTTCATAAGAAACCAGTTGACCTAATGCTTCTTTCTTTTCACGTAATGCATCGCCTAATTGCCGAACCATTTCTCCTCTTTTAGGAGCAGGAATTTTTCTAAATGCTTGAAATGCGATTTCAGCTTGATCCACAGTTTGATCATATTCTTCTACTGTAACAGTCGAAACAGTACCAATTGTTTTTCCATCCACGGGAGAAAAAGATGTTATTGTGGCTCCTTGACCAAACCAATTATCTCCTGTTGATCCTCCTTGAGCATCTTGTGATAGGCCTAATTTTTCAAGAGTTGCTTTTATCATGATTTTTTACATTTTTTTAAATGTACGTTGAAACCCTTTTACCTCCAAAGAAAGAGAACTCCTTTTCGGTAGCCATATTTTTATACCTTAGTAATTAAAATCACAACGAATGTTCAAATATCCTATTTTATCTTTCTGTTTATTATTGGTTCAAATTTCCTTTGGTCAACAAGCAGATCAAAATGAAAACTTTGGTCTTGTTATCCATGGTGGAGCAGGAACTATTTTAAAAGAAAACATGACTCCAGAAATGGATCGTGCATATCGCGCTATACTCTCACAAGCTATTGGGGTGGGATATAAAATTTTAAAAGCAGGTGGTACAAGTCAAGAGGCGGTCGAGAAAACCATTCATGTGATGGAAAACTCCCCATTGTTTAATGCGGGAAAAGGCGCTGTACTTACCGCAGATGGAAAGGCTTCTTTAGACGCTTCATTTATGGATGGGAATACCTTAAATGCTGGGGCAATTTCTGGCGTAAGCCATATTAAAAACCCTATAAGTACCGCCATTGCAGTGATGGAAAAATCGCCACATGTGATGCTGTCAGGCAAGGGAGCAGACCAATTTGCCGTTAGTCTAGGAATGGATACTGTACCCAATAGTTACTTTATCACAGAACGCAGAAAAAATGCCTTAAAGCGCGTACAACAAAGCGAACAAAAGGAAGTGTCATTTTATGATCCCTTTGTCAAAGACAGTAAGTTTGGGACGGTAGGTTGTGTTGCCTTAGATAAAAACGGGAATCTAGCTGCGGGAACATCGACGGGTGGAATGACCAATAAAAAATGGGATCGCATTGGAGATGCACCTATTATAGGAGCAGGAACTTATGCAAACAATGCTAGTTGTGGCGTTTCTGCAACCGGTTGGGGAGAGTTTTTTATTCGATCAGTCGTTGCCCATGATATTGCTGCACTTGTGGAATATAAAGGGTTAGACATTGTCACTGCATCAAAGCAAGTCCTTCAAAAAGTAGAAAAATTAGGCGGTGATGGTGGCGTTATTGTTATGGATACCAAAGGAAACGTTGCCTTAGAATTTAACACCGCAGGAATGTACCGTGCCCATATGAATTCTAAAGGGGAACTAGTGGTCAAGATTTTTAATCATGAATAAGCTTGTCCCTCCTTATTTTGCAGTTATATTTACATCGACACTAAAGGATGATTTTCCAGAATATCATCAAATGGCCCAAAAAATGGAGGCTCTAGTAAAACATCAACCAGGTTTTTTAGGTATGGATAGTGCAAGGGATAAGAAAGGAATTACAATTAGCTATTGGGATTCTCTTGAAGCGATCGAGTTTTGGAAAAATAACAGCTTTCATCTTGAGGCAAAAAGCTTGGGCAAAACTAAGTGGTATAAACATTTCAGTATAAAAATATGTAAAGTTATCGGCTAACCCCCCTTTAATATACATATTAAAGTGGGTAAATTATACGCTCTTTTATATTGTTATTTGCACGGAACACTATAACACAATAACCTTACATGAGTGATAATTATGCTGATGAATTAAACTCATTAATGAACTCTATTGGTCAAAGATTAAAGTCTTTGAGGATAGATGCGGGATACAAAAGCTATGAAGTTTTTGCCTGGGAAAATGATTTGAGTAGGATTCAATATTGGAAGATGGAGAAGGGAACAAATTGTACACTAAAAAGTTTATTTAAAGTTCTTAAAATACATAACCTAACTTATAAAGAGTTCTTCGATTCTTTAGAAGATAAGTAACTGTTGTAATAACGTTTATCTCCAGTTACCTCTTTCCCAACCCATTGGGGTAATTTAATTAAAGTTTGTTCGCTGGGTAATTCGATTTCAGCGAGGATTAATCCCTTGTGCCCACCCTCAAATACATCTACCTCAAAATAGTGTTTAGCATGGGGGATAACATACCTTGTTTTTTCAATTATTGCTGGAAGGCATAGTTCAATAAGTGTTTTACCTTCTTCAAGAGAAATTTCTTTTTCCCATTCAAAACGACTCATCCCACTCTCTGATGAAATCCCTTTAATGGTTAAAAAGGCTTGTTCGTCTTTAATGCGAACGCGCACCGTTCTATGCGGGTCTTTTGATAAATAACCTTGCTTAATATAGACTTTTGAATCTGCTAGAGCAATAAACGCTGTCGAGCTAACCAGAAACTTTCTTTCAATTTCAATCATGCAGTGTTTTTTCTACCCATGGAAGATATGTATTTTTAAGCGATGGATGATCAATTAAAATGGCGAAAAATAATTCATGTTGATATGGATGCTTTTTTTGCCTCTGTGGAACAACTGGATAATCCTGAATTAAGGAATAAACCAGTTGCAGTAGGAGGTGGAGGATCTAGAGGCGTTGTTGCGGCGGCGAGTTATGAAGCCCGTAAATACGGAGTAAGGAGTGCCATGAGTGGAATCATCGCGCAACGCAATTGTCCAGAGTTGATTTTCGTTAAACCGCGCTTTGATCGCTATAAAGAAGTATCTGCGCAAATCAGAGAGATTTTTTTTAGCTATACAGACTTAGTCGAGCCCTTGTCTCTTGATGAGGCTTACCTAGATGTAACACATAATAAAAAGCAATTATTTTCTGCCACTAAAATGGCCGAAGAGATTAGAGCAAAAATATTTGAGAATACCGGGTTGACTGCTTCAGCGGGTATTTCTATTAATAAGTTAGTCGCTAAAATTGCCAGTGATTACAACAAGCCCAATGGGCAAAAAACTGTTCCTCCTGAAGAGGTTATTGCTTTCCTAGAAGCGCTAGATATTCGCAAATATCACGGTATAGGAAAGGTCACTACAAAGAAAATGTATGCTTTAGGGATCTTTACAGGAAAAGAGCTTAAAGCCCAAAGCCAGGAATTTTTGACGACTCACTTTGGGAAGGCCGGGGCTTATTATTACAATGCAGTAAGAGGAATTCATACCAGTGAAGTCAAACCCTCACGTATCCCAAAATCCATGGGAGCCGAACGTACTTTTAAAGAAAACTTGACCAGTGAGCTATTTCTAGAAGAAAAAATCGAGGCTGTAGCCGAGGAGCTAGACAAACGCATAAAACGGCATAAGGCCTCTGGCAAAACAATTACTTTAAAAATTAAGTACAGTGATTTTGTCATTCAGACCCGTAGTAAAACAGTCCCTTTTTACATCGCAGACAAAAGCATGATTATCGAATACGGGAAACAATTACTCTATCAAGAGAAACTGCAGAATTCTGTTCGATTAATCGGATTGACAATTTCTAATCTCAACAATCAGAATAATTCCCCAAAAAAGGAAATCGTTAAAAACGATTTAGACGTACAGCTCGCCCTTCCCTTTTAGATTTGAGATACCCTTAAAGTATTTACCATCCCTTTCTCAATAATAGGCATTGCTGCAAGGTTAATTAGCATCTCACCTTTTTCTACCCATCCATTTTCAAGTGCGATAGCATTGACTTGCTCTACTGTTTTATCGGTGCTTTCAAACTTGTCGTAATAAAACGCTTTTACTCCCCACAATAGATTGAGTTGTGAAAGGATTGTTTTATTAGAAGTAAAGACCAATACATGAGCCTTAGGGCGCCATGCAGAGATCTGGAAAGCGGTATATCCACTGTTTGTTAAAGTACAAATGGCCGCGGCATCAATTTCATTTGCCATTAATGCGGCATGATAACAAATAGACTTTGTGATAAATCTTTTTGTTCTAATAGAAGGCGGTGTTTGGGGTACTTGAATTAGTGGAGAGCTTTCTACGCTTTTTAAAATAGAGGTCATGGTCTCAATAACTTGCACAGGGTATTTTCCTACAGAAGTTTCGCCAGAAAGCATAACCGCATCTGCACCATCCATAACAGAGTTAGCTACATCGTTTACCTCTGCTCTTGTAGCAGTAAGGCTATCGATCATAGTTTCCATCATTTGCGTTGCAATGATTACTGGAATTCTAGCTTTTTTAGCTTTATTGACGAGTTGCTTTTGAATCAAAGGCACTTCTGCTGCAGGAACTTCTACGCCTAGATCTCCTCGAGCAACCATCAATCCATCAGAATAAGCAATAATTTTATCGATATTTTCTAATGCTTCGGGTTTCTCTATTTTAGAAATAATCGGAATTTTATGATCACTGTGTTCTTCAATCAGATTTTGTAAACCGATTAAATCATCACTGTTACGCACAAAAGAAAGCGCAAGCCAGTCTACTTGCTGTTTGATAGCAAAGATGGCATCTTCAACATCTTTTTCTGTCAAGGCAGGAAGAGAGATGTTTGTATTAGGTAAATTCACCCCCTTTTTTGATTTAAAAGGCCCGCCTTGTAAAACTTTAGTGGTGACTTTTTCTTTTTTATCTGTCGCAGTAACCTCAAAGATAAGTTTCCCGTCGTCTAAAAGAATTTTCTCTCCAGGAGTAACATCTTTAGGGAAACGTTGATAGGTCATGTAGGCTTGTTTTGCATTTCCTACAAAGGGCTCTGTGGTGATAAACTCAACTGTATCTCCAGGTTCAACAATGGCACCTTCCTCGATAACACCCACCCTTAATTTTGGTCCTTGAAGATCGGCTAGAATAGAGGTGTATGTTTTGTGTTTTTCGCTTAAAGCGCGAATGATATTAATGCGTTCTGCGACATCGTCATGATCTGCATGGGAAAAATTGATACGAAAAACATTTACGCCTGCATGGATCATTTTCTCGATGACTTCTTCACTTGAAGAGGCAGGGCCTAAAGTGGCAACAATTTTTGTTTTTTTTACTTTTGGCATTAGTCAAAAATTAAATTTGGATTCTGTTTTATTTTGGTTTCATAAATGGGGTAAACCATTTGAACTTCGTCAAGGGACTGCAGCTGGTTTAATTTGGCTGGAGTGAAATTATTTTTCGGCACTTTTAAAAAGTAATCGACCTTTGATAAGCTAGGAATTAAACTAAGCTGCTCTTCAATTTGCGTAGAAAACAATTGATTATCCTTTTTTGATTTTGAGGGGTAAGTATAATGATTACCAATCAACTCCCATTGTGTTTCTACAGGGCTGAGTTCGCAAACAAAGCGGCTAAAAAAAGGAACTTTTGATTGTGGTTCGATTTTTTCTGTTACGTTTTTAAATTTAGTTCCCAAATTTTTATTCAATTGGAAGGCTAAAAAGAAATCTTCTGATGGGCTGTGTATTGCGTAAAGATCAGTGTCATTTTGATCCTCAAACTCTGCAGCTAAAACAAATTTCTTCTTTTGCATTCTCTTCTCCTAAAAAGAGCGGTTTAATTCAGAACAAATTTACAATAAAATAGTGGACAAATTTAGAATTAACCTAAATTTGATCTTTGATTCTCATTACTTTATAAGCTCTTTTTGCCGCTTTTTCTTCGGCTTTTTTCTTAGATACCTCTCGTGTTTTTATCAATACCTCATCGTTGAGTATTAGTTTGCAAAAATAATTGATCGTAGCATCTTTACTGTCTTCTTTTTCGGTCAAGAATTGGATGTTTTGTTTTTGTTTTTGCCCCCATTCAATCAAAACACTTTTATAAGAGATGATCTCTTTTTTTACATCATTTAGTGAGATGTAGGGGTCTAAGATGACTTTAAAAACAATTTTTTTACAGCGTTCATAGCCTTTGTCTATAAAGACGGCACCGATAAGTGCTTCGAGTATATTTCCATTGATATCATCTCCAAAGTTTTCTTTACTCCCAGTGCAAAATAGATGATCGAGTAAGCCCAGTTCTTTCCCAATAAAATTGAGCTTTTCACGGCTTACAATTTTCGATTTCATCTTTGTAAGTTCTCCTTCGTTGTCTTGATCGAGCTCACAATAAAGAAAATGTGCTACTACTGTGTCAATGACGGTGTCCCCTAAAAACTCAAGGCGTTCAAAATTGACATAAAAACCATCTTCGTTTTTACTGTTGATAGAACGGTGGGTGAAAGCAGTTTTAAAAAGGGCTTTATTTTTTGGGATATAGCCAATTATATCTTTTAAGGCTTGATCCAAAGATGGATTCCCTTTTTCTTTTGACCAAATTTTAGGAAAAAATTGCACACAGCAATTTAGTCAATTTCTTTAAACACGACACAGGCATTATGTCCGCCAAATCCAAAAGTGTTGGATAGCGCGACTTTTACTTCTCTTTTTTGGGCTTCGCCAAAGGTAAAGTTCAGTTTCGGATCAATATTTTCATCTGGAGTTTGATGATTGATCGTAGGAGGAACAATATTTTCTTTGATCGCTAAAATAGAAGCAATCGCTTCAACTGCTCCAGCTGCACCTAGTAGGTGACCAGTCATGGATTTCGTTGAATTGATGTTGATGTTATAGGCGTGTTCACCAAAAACTTCTTGAATTGCTTTTGATTCTGCGATATCACCCAGTGGTGTTGAGGTTCCATGCATATTGATGGCATCAACATCTGTAGGTTGAAGATTCGCATTTCTCAAGCAGTTGATCATTACATTCTTAGCTCCTAAACCTTCTGGATGTGGAGCAGTCATGTGGTGAGCGTCAGCAGAAAGTCCTCCACCAGCTAATTCGCAATAAATTTTTGCTCCTCTAGCTTTTGCGTGTTCGTATTCTTCTAGAATAATTGCTCCAGCACCTTCGCCTAAAACAAAACCGTCGCGGTCTTTGTCAAATGGGCGAGAAGCAGTTGCGGGATCATCATTACGGGTAGAAAGTGCATGCATTGCGTTGAATCCACCGATACCGGCATAAGTTACACCCGCTTCAGAACCTCCTGCAACGATAACGTCTGCATGGTCTAAACGAATATAATTTAAAGCATCTATTAAGGCATTAGAAGAAGAAGCACAGGCAGAAACAGTTGCAAAATTAGGTCCTCTAAATCCGTGTTTGATCGAGATCATCCCCGGAGCGATGTCTGCGATTAATTTTGGAATAAAGAAAGGATTAAATCTCGGTTTGCGGTCATTGTCGGCAAAGTTGAGCATTTCGTTTTGAAAAGTCTCTAAACCACCAATTCCAGCACCCCAAATAACCCCAACGCGGTCTTGATCTACATTTTCAGATGTAATTCCAGCGTCTAGAAGGGCTTCGTCAGAAGATACTAGCGCATATTGCGTAAAGCGATCTTGTTTTCTGGCTTCTTTACGGTCAAAGTGATCTAAAGCATTAAATCCTTTTAACTCGCATGCGAACTGGGTTTTGAAATCAGTTGCATCAAAATAGGTGATAGGGGCAGCTCCGCTTTTCCCAGAAATAAGTCCCTCCCAGTAGGCAGGGACTGAATTTCCGATAGGAGTTAATGCACCCAATCCGGTAACTACTACACGTCTTGGACTCATCTTACCAAATTTTAATTGGCTTGTTCTATGTATTGAATAGCTTGACCTACAGTAGCAATGTTCTCTGCTTGGTCATCTGGGATTTGGATATCGAATTCTTTTTCGAACTCCATAATTAATTCAACGGTGTCTAGAGAGTCAGCCCCTAGATCGTTGGTAAAGCTTGCTTCTGTTACAACTTCGTTTTCGTCAACGCCTAATTTATCTACAATTATAGCTTTAACTCTTGATGCAATGTCAGACATATTACAAATGGTTTTAGTTTTGTTTGACAGCAAAAATATAAAAACTTTATAGCATAGAATGTTTTAAAGAAGTTAAAATGCTTTTTTATACGGTGTTTAAATTGCTTAATCCTCTGTGATTGCTTGTTATTTATAGGATTTAGCGTTATTTTTGATTTTTAAAGATATGGGCAAAAAAATCATCATTTTAGCCTCTGGTGGGGGGACAAATGCACAAAATATCATTCAGTATTTTGATCAAGACAGCGAGATTAATGTACACAGCGTTTTGTGTAACAAAAAAGAAGCTGGAGTGTATGAGAGGGTAAACGCATTAGGAGTGCGCTCACAATGGTTTGATGCCAATAGTGAAGCCTTTTTACTAGACTATATGGAAGAACACCAACCAGATCTAATTGTTCTAGCGGGTTATCTTAAAAAGATTCCCAATGAATTAGTCGGGCGTTATCCTAATAAAATAATCAATATTCACCCTGCATTATTACCCAAGTACGGCGGAAAAGGAATGTATGGCATGCATGTTCACAATGCTGTAAAAGCAGCAGGGGAAACCCAAAGCGGAATAACCATTCACTATGTAAACGAACATTATGACGAAGGGGGAGTGATTTTACAAAAAGCAGTTTCCCTTGACCTTCAAGATAGTCCTAGTGAAATCGCGGCTAAAGTGCAGCAACTGGAATATGAGCACTTTCCTGAAGTAATCAAGCAACTCCTAAGCTAAATGGCAGAAATACACATTTATACCGATGGTTCTGCCCTAGGGAATCCAGGTCCAGGGGGTTATGGGATTATCATGGAATGGGCAGGTAAAGGCTATATCAAAGAATTTTCCAGAGGGTTTAAACACACTACAAATAATAGAATGGAATTGTGGGCAGTGATTGATGCGCTAGAAAAGCTCAAAAAGAAACCCATGGATGTATTGGTTATTTCTGACTCTAAATATGTCATCGAGGCCATTGATAAAAAATGGGTTTTTGGCTGGGAAAAGAAAAGCTTTAAAGGCAAAAAAAATCCAGATTTATGGAAGCGATTTCTTAAGATTTACCCCCAGCATAACATTCAATTTCAATGGGTTAAAGGGCATAAT
This sequence comes from Candidatus Arcticimaribacter sp., assembly GCA_965658115.1. Classification (GTDB taxonomy): domain Bacteria; phylum Bacteroidota; class Bacteroidia; order Flavobacteriales; family Flavobacteriaceae; genus Arcticimaribacter. The sequence goes on from CBFHRA010000011.1 coordinate 21,983, forward strand.
GATCATCCTCAAAACGAGCGCTGCGACCAGTTAGCAGTTACCGCAGCAAAGGAGATGGCCATTGAACATGACGCTTATTATGAACAATTGTCACAAAAAGCATAGAAATGCAGTCAAATTGTTTTTTAGGAAGCAGAAAGAAGTTTATTTTTGCATATGAGTAAAAAATTACTTGTTATAGGTACCATGGCCTATGACGCTATAGAAACCCCTTACCAAAAAGTAGATCGCATTCTAGGGGGTGCGGCAACATATATCGCCTTAGCATCTTCTAAATTTTCTGCCCGTTGTGGTTTGGTCTCTGTGATAGGAGATGATTTTGCGCCTTCAGATATGGAGAAATTGACTTCACTAGGAGTTAATGCCGATGGCGTTGAAAGAGTTGAAGGTGGGAAAACATTTTTCTGGAGTGGTCGTTATCACGACGATATGAATACCAGAACAACCCTAGACACTCAATTGAATGTATTAGAAAGCTTTTCACCACAGATCCCTGAAGAGTTTAAAGACAGTGAAGTCGTTGTGATAGGTAATCTGCACCCTGGGGTGCAAAAAATGGCCCTTGATCAATTGACAAATCCCGATAATTTTACCCTTCTCGATTCAATGAATTTTTGGATGGAGCACTTTAGAGATATTTTAGATGAAGTGATTGCTGAGGTAAACTTGATCTCCATTAATGATGAAGAAGCAAGAATTCTAACAGGGGAATTTTCTCTGACCAAAGCGGCCAAAAAAATCCATGAAATGGGGCCGCGTTATGTGATCATCAAAAAAGGAGAGCACGGAGCACAGCTCTATGGCGACGGAAAAGTGTTTATTGCCCCGGCTTACCCTATAGATCAAGTGGTTGATCCCACGGGAGCTGGAGATAGCTTTGCGGGTGGTCTCGCAGGTTTTTTGGCGCAAGCCAAAGAAATTAACTTTGACACCATTAAGCAAGCCCTAGTTGTGGGTTCTGTTTTTGCTTCATTTACAGTAGAAGCATTTGGCGTTAAAGCCATCGAAGAAGTAAAAGCTGAAGCGTTGAACGAAAGAATTCATCGTTTTAGAGAGTTAACCAGTTTTGAATGGACTGATAAAACTTTAAGTCTATGAGTGATGCCATAAAACACGAATGTGGAATTGCCCTGATACGGTTGAAAAAACCATTGTCCTATTATAAGGAGAAATATGGGACAGCTCTTTATGGGATAAATAAAATGTATTTAATGATGGAAAAACAGCACAACCGTGGGCAAGATGGCGCCGGTTTTGCGAGCATTAAGTACAATATGGCCCCGGGAGAAAGATACATTAGTCGGGTTCGATCTAGTGCACAACAACCCATTCAAGACGTATTTAATCAAATTAGTGCTCGTATTCAAGAAGGCATTGAACAGCGTCCAGAACTCAACGATGATGCAGAATTACTCAAGCACAATGTTCCTTATGTCGGAGAATTGATGTTAGGACATGTGCGTTATGGAACCTTCGGTAAAAACAGTATTGAAAGTGTTCATCCATTTTTAAGACAAAATAATTGGATGCACCGTAATCTTATTGTGGCAGGAAACTTTAACATGACAAATGTCAATGAGTTGTTTCAAAACCTGATTGATCTAGGTCAACACCCTAAAGAAAAAGCTGATACCATTACTGTAATGGAAAAGATTGGTCACTTTCTGGATGACGCGGTGGCTAAAATATACAAGAAGCTTAAAAAAGAAGGCTTTAATAAATTTGAAGCTTCTCCTCAAATTGCAGAACGATTAAACATTGCCAAAATTTTAAGGAAAGCTGCAAAAAACTGGGATGGAGGCTATGCCATGGCAGGTATGATAGGTCATGGAGATGCTTTTGTTTTAAGAGACCCTGCAGGGATTAGACCCGCCTATTATTGTGAAAATGATGAAATGGTTGTGGTCGCATCTGAACGTCCTGTGATACAAACCGTTTTTAATGTACCGCTAGAGAGCATTCAAGAACTCACGCCAGGAAATGCAATTATTATTAAAAAATCAGGGAAGGTATCCATTGACCCTGTTTTAGAACCCCTCGAAAAAAAGGCCTGTTCTTTTGAGCGCATTTATTTCTCCAGAGGAAGTGATGCTGCCATCTATACTGAACGAAAGAATTTAGGAGAGCGTCTATTTCCACAAGTGCTTAGTAGTATTTCACACGACCTTAAAAACACGGTTTTCTCTTATATCCCTAATACGGCAGAAACCTCTTTTTATGGTTTAGTTGGTGCTGCGCAAAAGCATTTACAGACCCAAATAAGTCAAGAACTTGATCAAGAGGTATTTGATAAAGTAAAGCTTAAAGATCTACTCAATTTAAGCCCACGAATAGAAAAGATTGCGATCAAAGACGCAAAACTAAGAACCTTTATTACGGCAGATAATAGTCGTGATGATCTAGTCGCACACGTGTATGACATTACCTATGGTGTTGTAAAATCTTCAGATAATTTAGTCATTGTCGACGATAGTATTGTTCGAGGAACAACACTAAAGCAAAGCATATTAACGATGCTTGATCGTCTTTCTCCAAAAAAGATCATTGTCGTTTCTAGTGCTCCGCAAATTCGATATCCAGACTGTTATGGAATAGATATGGCAAAGCTCGAAGATTTTGTCGCCTTTCAAGCGGCGATCGATTTGCATAAGGACAAAGGAACCCTAGATGCAACCTTAGATACAATCTATAAAAACTGTAAAGAGAGTGTGGAGAATAAAGCTTCAGAGGTGGTAAATCATGTTAAAGCCCTATACGCTCCTTTTACCCAAGAAGAAGTTTCCGCTAAAATTGCGGCATTACTAACCCATGAATCCATTTCATGCGAAGTAAAGATCATCTACCAAACGGTAGAAGGATTACACCAAGCTTGTCCTGAGAATAAGGGAGATTGGTATTTTACTGGGGATTATCCGACTCCAGGTGGTAATCGCGTTGTAAACAGGGCGTTCATGAACTTTTATGAAGGAAAATCAGAAAGAGCCTATTAACAGTTAGTCGGTTAAAAATGCAGTTTATCGATTTTTTTAGATAAGACGAACCAGAAATTGCACTTTTACGTCACCAGAACATAAGTAGGTTAAGTTCATGGTAAGATTTGGGGCAAAAAAGGAGGAATTTATTCCTCCTTTTTTATTTTACTTCAGTTTGAAGCAAAAAAAAGAGGGCGCTAGGCCCTCTCCTGATTTATTGTAGTAATGTTTTATGCATGTTTAGCATAAAGGGCACTAACCGCTTCCCAGTTCACTACATTAAAAAATGCATTGATATAATCTGGACGTCTATTTTGATAGTTTAAGTAATAAGCGTGCTCCCAAACATCTAGGCCTAAGATAGGAGTACCATCGCATGCAACCCCTGGCATTAATGGGTTGTCTTGATTAGGAGTTGAGCAAACTTCTACTTTACCTCCTTTGTGAACACATAGCCATGCCCACCCAGAACCAAAACGCGTTGCTGCTGCTTTACTAAAAGCATCTTTAAAAGCGTCAAATGATCCAAAGGCCGCATCAATTGCTGCGGCTAAGTCACCTGTAGGTGTTCCACCAGCATTAGGTGCCATTGTTGACCAGAAAAGGGAGTGATTGTAAAATCCGCCACCATTATTACGTACAGCGCCGTTATTTAAATCGAGCCCTGTTAGAATGTCCTCGATTGATTTTCCTTCTAAATCTGTTCCTGCAATTGCGTTGTTTAGATTAGTAGTGTATCCATTGTGGTGTTTCCCGTGATGGATTTCCATTGTACGCGCATCAATATGCGGTTCTAGTGCATCATGTGCATAAGGTAGTTGTGGTAATTCAAAAGCCATATCTTTTTTTTTAAGTCATTAATGGTACAAATCTAAAGATTAATTACATTTAAAGCATCATCATGACAAAGGACATTCCAGCACCATTTCAGATTTATAACGCCTCTGCAGGATCAGGGAAAACCTTTTTATTGGTTCAAAAGTATCTGCTGAGACTTTTAAGTGGTCGTTCAGATGAATACTTTAATCGTCTACTAGCCTTGACCTTTACCAATAAGGCGGTCTTTGAGATGAAGTATCGAATCTTATTGCAATTGCACGATTTCGCTTTTTCTGACCGTCAACTAGAAGATGATCCCATGGGGAAAGCTTTATTAAAAGAGCTCTCCATTGGTCCACAAGAATTAAAGCAAAGAGCAGAAAGGTATTTAAAAGTAATCTTACATGACTATGCTGCCTTTGACGTGATTACACTGGATAGTTTTACGCATAGGGTCATTCGAACTTTTGCCAAAGATTTAGGCTTAGCCTATAATTTTGATGTTGCTTTAGATGTCACAGATTTTTTAGAAGAAATTGTTGATCGCGTTTTAGATAGGGTAGGGAAGCAGCCAGAACTTACAGAGATCCTGCTAGCGTTCACTTTTGAAAAAATGGACGACGATGGTACTTCTAGTTGGGAGTTGAAAAAAAATTTGATGAATGCAGCAGAGTTACTGTTGAATGAAAACGATAGAATCCAGGTTCAAAAGATAGCTGCTTTAACTGCGCTTGAAAGAAAAAATCAACAAGCCTTTTTAAAACAAAATCAAAGGAACCTTGAGCTTGATTTAGAACGCATCGGGAGTGAAATGATAAGCTTGTTTAAAGATAATGATTTAGAAGCTTCTCATTTTAGTAGAGGGACATTATACAATCGTTTTTTAAATCTATCTAAAAGAGAATTTAAGGATTTTGATAATGGGCAGTTGTATCAAAATATGTTGGAAGGAAAACCGCTTTACCCAAAAAAAGTTCCTGCTCGGGTACAAGGTTGTATAGAAGGTTTATCCGTTAGAATTGTGGAAAATTTCACAAAAGCATTGGGCTTGTTTTATCAATGGCAATTAACGAAAGATATCAGAAAACAATGGATTCCACTAAGTCTCTTAGCTTCTTTGTCAAAAGAATTAGAGGCTTACCAAAATGAAACCAATAAGGTGCTGCTTTCAACCTTTAACGATCGCATCGCAAAAGAAATTTTATTGCAGCCCACTCCCTATATCTATGAACGATTAGGAGAAAATTATCGTCATTATTTTTTAGACGAGTTTCAAGACACCTCTTCTCTTCAATGGAAAAATTTAATTCCTCTTATAGAAACAGCCTTGATAAGTTTAAATGAGGACGGTCGCACAGGGAGTCTTTTATTAGTCGGTGACCCTAAACAATCCATTTATCGATGGCGAGGGGGAGATGTCAATCAATTTATAAGTTTAATTAATGAAAAACCGCCTTTTCAAATTCAGAAAAAAGTAAATGCTTTAAAAACAAATTATCGAAGTGCTAAAAGTGTAGTTGCCTTTAATAACACTTTGTATCAATCTTTGACCCAGCATTTAGAATACCAAGAGAACGAAGCTTTGTTTGGTCAATATGCACAGCAAGAGTTTTTTTCAGAGAAAGAAGGATATGTCAAATTAACTTTTTTTCCAGACGAAAAACCTTTTGGAGAAAACCCTTATACAAAACGTATTATTGCCGATATCAACCAGTGTAAAAAACAAGGATTTGCTCTTACAGACATGGTCGTGCTGGTGCGTAAGAAAAAACAGGCAGAGCGTATCGCAAAAGATTTATCTGTTGCTAAAATCCCAACAATTACCAGTAGTTCATTGCGCTTAGAAGAAAATGATCAAGTAAGATTTTTGGCCTCTTTGCTACAATTGTATTTCAACCCTAAGGATCTAGCTTGTAAAAAAGAGCATCTAACCTTTTTGTATTCAAGTAAAGACAGAATAGAAGATTTACATCAATTTCTTTTTGAGAGAATTCCGCGGGGTTTAGAAGAAATATGGCAAGAAGAAGGGATTGCGTTTAATTTTAGTTTTTTTGATCATCGCAATTTAAACACTGTGATGGAGAAAGCCTGTTTTTTATTCCCTCAAATTGCAACTGAAAACGCTTATGTACAGGCTTTTCTAGATTTAGTATTTGATTTTAGTCAAAAAGAAAAAGCCGATTTATTCTCATTTTTAAACTTTTGGGAAAAGAACAAAGAAACACAAAATCTCTCCATTCCAGAAGATAGTATAGGAGTAAAAATCCTAACCATTCATCAAGCCAAAGGATTAGAATTCCCTATTGTATTTTTCCCTTTTGCAGATAGTTTAATACAGGCTAATCATCAAGAAAAAGTATGGTTGTCAACCCAGTCCATTTTTGGACAACAATTACCCTTAGCATGGGTGGGTTATTCTAAAAGGCTATTAAACTATGGTCCAGAGGGCGAAAGAGTTTACCATAAAAAGAAACAAGAAGAGGAGATGGATGCATGGAATGTTTTTTATGTTGCTACCACTAGAGCAAGTCAAGAACTCTATCTCTATGCTAATGAGAAAAACCAGGAAAAGGAGAGTTATGTTAAGGTTTTAAATGATCTTATTCCCCAGACGCAAAAACACGGCGATGAAGAAAGGATTTATGAATGGGGAAGTCCTTCTACTTGTTCTGCTAAAGAAAATAAAATTGCCTCTCCTAAAAAAAACAGCTCGAGTCAAATTCAAACAGCTTACCCATATGAGCAAAAGCTTGTTTTGCAAATGTCCCAAAGTGAAGCCAGAGAAAGTGCAAGAATATTAGGCTTGCGGGTGCATGATTTATGGGGTAAAATAAATTATCAAGATGAGGCAGAAGGAATTTTGAACGATGCTTATCTTCAAGGTGAAATCACCAAAGAAGAGCATTTGAAACTAGCTTCTTTATTTGATCAAATAATGCAAGATGAAAATTTAAAGCGTTTTTATTCAAGGGATTATAAGGTTTTTAATGAAAAGGCAATCTTGATTCCACAACAACAAATTCTACGCCCTGACAGGATGGGTTTAGGTGAAGAAGATGCCTATGTAATTGACTATAAAACCGGTAAGCAGAAACCAGAGCACGTCACTCAAGTTTTAGCTTATGCAGAATGGATTGAAAAAATCACCCAAAAAAAAGTAAATGTATTTTTAGTTTACTTAGATCTAGAGAGAGATCATTCCTTTGAGGTAGTGACACTTCCCTAAAGTAAAAGTTTAAGATTAGACCTTAAATCACTTTGAATCTTCGACAATATCTACTATTTTTGCTCAAACTAATAGCGTAAGAAATGAAAATTATAAGTAGATGTTTAATCATTGCCGTTGCAGTGTTATTCACAAACTTGGCATTTGCCCAAGACGAAGATAACCCATGGGTTGTTACTATTGCCACAAACGCCATTGATACCTATCCAACTGGAAAAACGGGTAGCAAGGCTGTAGGAAACACCGGAAAACTTTTCCAAAACTTTTATGACACCGAAAATTGGAATACACTTCCTGCAATCACAACAGTTGGTTTAAGTAGAAACATTACAGAGAATTTTTCTTTAGCCACTCGTTTTAGCTTTAATAAGATTTCAAACTTTGGTGGAGAAAAAGTAGCCAATGGTGTGGTCTATAAATCATTCGATCTTGTTTTTAGAAATTCACTTGTTGAGAAGAGTTCGACATGGGAGCCTTACACTGAAGTAGGTGGAGGATATGTTTTTCTTGATGATGATGGATCTTTCCAATTCACTCTAGGGGCAGGTCTTGCCTACTGGGCAAACGACAACTTAGGTTTTTCTTACCAAGTCAATTACAAAGACGCCTTTGAATTAGGAGGTGTATCTCATTTCCAACACCAATTAGGTTTAAATATCAAATTTGGGGGTGTTGACACAGATGGTGACGGAGTGTATGACAAATATGATGCTTGTCCAGAAGTTGCAGGTCTTGAAGAATTTCAAGGCTGTCCTGATACAGATGGTGATGGTATAACAGATAAAGAAGACGCATGTCCAAAACGTGCTGGTTCTAAAGAAATGAATGGATGTCCTGATTCAGACGGAGATGGTCTTTCTGATATTGAAGACGCTTGTCCTAATCGTGCTGGTTCTGTTGAAATGGGTGGATGCCCAGATACAGACGGTGACGGTATTAACGATAAAGATGATACTTGTCCTGAGCAAGCTGGTCCAGCTGAAAATAATGGATGCCCATGGCCAGATGCAGACGGTGACGGCGTTCCAGATAAAGATGATGCTTGCCCAGAGTTAGCGGGTATCGCAGCAAACAACGGTTGCCCAGAGTTACCACAAGACGTGATCTCTACACTAAACGAAGAAGGTTCAATGATTCGTTTTAAAGCTGAATCTTCTGAAATTGTCGGAGATGATTCTGCTGCAGTGATCAACAAAATCAAAGAAATTTTAGAGAGTTATCCTACTTATACATTTACCGTGGAAGGTCACGCTTCTAGTGACGGTAGTAGAGGATATAACCAAAAGCTTTCACAAGAGCGCGCAGATGCTGTTCAAGCAGCATTGATCGCAGCTGGTGCTGATGCTGCTCGTGTTTCTACAGTAGCATTTGGTGAAGAAAAACCTATTGGTGACAACAATACTGCAAAAGGAAGAAAAAGTAACAGACGCGTTCAATTCGCTGTTGGGAAATAAAACTTCATTTAGTTTACCTTTTAAAATGCCTTGGGTTTCCAAGGCATTTTTTTTATCCCTAATTCCCCATTGAGTTAAGTCTTTTTCTTAATTTGATTCTCAAATCGTTTTCCCGTGACGCCTTATTTAAAGCAAACCATACAAAGCCTTTTGCGCAAGCATAATGATCTACAAGAAGTAGTCATTGTATTACCCAGTAAACGGGCAAGAGTGTTCTTGCAGCATTATCTTATACAAGAGATCGAAAGCGCTCAATTCGCACCAGAGGTTTTTAGTATAGAGTCTTTTATCGAGCATTTTTCACCTTTAAAAAAGGCCAATCAAACCCACCAGCTTTTTACACTCTACAAGGTGTATAAAAAGCATCTGCCGGAAGCAGCTCAAGATGATTTCACCATCTTTATGCAATGGGGCGCTAGATTGTTAAAAGATTTTAATGACATTGATGCTTATCGCGTTAATGCAAAAGATAGTTTAGAAAACCTTGCTGAATTTTATTCTTTAGAAGGTTTTAACTTGCCAGAAGATCAACAGTCTTTTCCTCCTGTTTTTTGGGAAAAACTTTTCCCTATTTATCAGGATTTTCAGGCTCTTTTAATTGAGCAGCAAGGCGCCACTTTAGGGATGCTTTATCAAGACGCATTAGATGAATTAGAAATCTATTTAACGAATACGACTAAAGCCCATTATTTTGTTGGATTTAATGCTTTAAATAAAGCAGAGCAAGATTTAATTCAAGAGTTTTTAGCTAAGAATAAGGGGGAAGTATTCTGGGATTTAGACGAGTCCTTGTTTAAGGATAAATTACATGCAGCAGGACGATTTATTCGATCTTATCAAGAAGAATGGAAATATTATAGACAGCATCCACAAAAGTTTATCGACAGCGCTTTTCTCGGTAAAAAAAAGATTCAAGCAATTGGTTTTAATGGGAATATTGAGCAATCACAATATGTTCACAAATTTCTTGAACAATATAAAACGGAAGAAGGTAGTATCGCTGTTGTTTTAGGGAATGAGAACCTATTGCTGCCTGTTTTAGCTTCTTTACCAAGCGATCTATCTCACTGGAATGTCACCATGGGTTATGCTATAAATCAATTGCCAATCAGTGATTTTTTTAAAACCCTAATTACACTTCATGCAAATGAGAAGGAGGATGGAATGGAAAGAAAAGCAAGTCTACAGTTGCTGTCATTTCCTCCATTAAAGAAGCAACTTATACAATCGCGTGAATTAAAATCGAGGATAGATGCTATGCAGCAAAATTTTGATGCACAGCTATCACAAGAGGAAATAAAGCCTTTTGTTCAAAATAATTATGGGAGATTAATTTTTTCTTCAGTAGCGGGTAATGTGACGGTGTTGATCGATCAACTTATACAATTAGTTGATTTATTTGAAGCTAACTTTTATCGGGAGAAAGAGCACTTTAGTTGTGCGGTAATGGCCTTGTTAAGGAAAGTTTTTTTACAGCTTAAAATACAAATAGAAGCAGCGAATTTTCCCATTGAAATAACAGTATTGTCGTTTTTATTTCAAGAGAGTCTTGCTCTGCAAACCCTAGATTTTAGTGGTGACCCTATTCAAGGGCTTCAAATTATGGGAATGTTAGAGACAAGGGCCTTAGATTTTGATCATATTTTAATTACTAATGTGAATGAAGGGGTCTTACCTGTAGGTAAAAACGATCAGAGCTTTTTTCCTTTTTCGATGAAGAAAAAATTTGGCTTGCCTACCTTTTTAGATAATGATGCAATTTATACCTATCACTTTTATCGTTTATTGCAAAGGGCTAAAAATATTCACTTATTATACAATTCAAAAAGTGAAGGATTAAATGCAGGTGAGAAGAGTAGATTTATTCGTCAATTGGCCTTTAGTAATCTTTCCCAACACGAATTTAGTGATGAACAATTTAGCAAGGAGATTGTAGCGATAAACCCTACAGAAGTATCGGTGGATAAAACACCGCAAATGCTTGAAAAATTAAAGGAGCTGGCAGATAGTGGATTTTCCTCTACCTCATTAGGGGCTTACCTTTATGATCCTATTTCATTTTATAACAACTATCTATTAGGTATTAAACCAGATTTATCAGTTACAAAAACACTTTCGAATATAGCGAGAGGTAATATTGTCCACGATTGTTTAGAAGAGTTATACGGCTACAATATTGGGGCACCGATGACGGTATCTGATTATGATAAAATGATCTTAGACCTGCCAGGTAGTTTACTGGGGCATTATCAAAAGGTATACCCTAAAATGCCAGTGCCTAGCGGGGAGAATCTTCTAATTGTAAAAGCCTATGAGAGAAGTATACTGCAATTATTAACGCATGAGAAAATGCTTGTGGAACAAGGGAACGAGCTTATAATCCTAAAGTTAGAAAAGAAGTTTAATGCCCCTTTAAATCACCCTTCATTTAATCATAAAGTAAACATTACAGGAAAAATTGATCGGATAGATCAATTGAATGGCGTGACGCGATTAATTGACTATAAAACCGGGGATATTGATCGCAGTAAGTTAGCATGGTCAAACTGGGAAGGTTTTGCCGGGGATTATAAAAAACTACCCTTGTTTCAATTATTGTTGTATGCCTGGGGATATGATGGTTTTGCTGAGGTTGAAGTCGGGATTATTTCATTAAAAAAGCCAAAAGCTTATTTACTTCCTTTAATTAGAAAAGACTTGCCTAAAGGAACGAATGCTGCGATTGTAGATCAGCTGTTTAAAAAAGAAATTGAAGAATATTTAGCAAGCCTTATCCTTGAAATCTTTGATGAGAAAAAGTCTTTTGTATCTTTGGAGCAAGAGGAGATTTGAATTGCCTTCTCTGCACTATATGATTTATGGCTGAAAAAAAGAAAACCCGTAATGAACTCAATTGGTTTGTCCGACTCTTTACTGTGGGAGACCGTTTCTCAATTCGGGATTTTTATGACCGTTTAAAAAAGGGTTTTGTCGAATTTTTGATTGTATTTTTTGGGGTATTAGTTTCTTTTTCTGTTGAGCAACAAGGAGAAAATTTTGATGATCGCGAAAAAAACATCGATAACTTAATGAATCTTCGTGATGAGTTAAAAGAGATGCAAATCTACACCCAAGATTATATCGCTCAAAATGAATGGGTAACTGCCATGTACAGGGAACAATATAAAAGATGGGAACAGGATAACGATAGTATCTTTTTATTCTATGAAGAAGAGGATGACTTTTATTATGCCCCGATGGCTTTTTACACCAATCGAGACCCCTTTAATCCCCCTAGAGTCGTTTATGATGCGATTAAACTAGATGGTACTTTTCGTTTTTTAGGTTCAGAAATAGGGCGGTTAGTCAATGATAATTATGACGGTACTTTTCTCAAATACCTTATGATTAATTCTGATAATGAAGAAAAGACTTATATCGAAGAATTTACCCATCGTTTAGCTCATCAATGGGTTTTTGATTTAGAGAGAATTGATGTTGAGGAGAATGATTTTTGGGTAAAAAACAGACGCTATATTCAAAAAGACCGCTTTGTGAAATACAATCTCTTTAAGCGCTTAGAGCTTTGGCTTCAAATTAATGATCAGTTAACGACATATGATCAGTTGCTGTCAAAGAATATAGCGGTGTTAGATTCTGTTATTCAAGAAAAAGAAGACGAGTGGACCCTTATCTGGTGGTGGGGGGAGACACCAGATTGGCTACAAGCTTCCCCGAAATTAGAGACGGAGGAACCCCAGGACCAGGAACCGTTAACTGACCAGTAAAGTAAAGGTTGTCTACTTTTTTGCTTTTCAATTTAGGTCTTAAGAAGGCTGTTTGTAATAAGGTGTTCGCCATCCCGTAAGCATTTCCTTTATAAGAGTTGTATTGCTCCACAAAATCATTTACACAGAAAGATTCAGTAAAAAGAATACTCTCTCTAATCGTTTGATCTGTTAACGATTCTAATCGATCAATCACGATATTGAAATATTTTTCCCGCAATTCTTCTGTGTCTTCTAACCCTGGTGCAATCGGGATCAAAAGAAAACAAGCTTCTTTCCCTTTAGGTGCCATTGACGCATCTGTGATTGAAGGGAAATTGGCATAGAATAAAGGTTCTTTTGGCCATTTGGGATGATCGTATATGTCTGCGGCATGGGCATCAAAGTCAACATCAAAAAACAAAGTGTGATGAGAAACATTCTTTACTTTTTTATCCATCCCAATAAAGAAGAGTAGGGAAGAAGGCGCAAAGGTCTTTTTGTTCCAATAGGCTTCGCTATACGCTCTGTATTGTGGTTGTAATAAAGTTTCAGAGTGGTGGTAGTCTGCACCGCTGATCACAACATCTGCGGTGTGTTTTTTGCCATTGGAGATAATCCCCACGGCTTTTTTATTTTCAACAAGAATTTCTTCTACGTTTTCATTGAGATGGAAAGTTACTCCCAGTTCTTTGGCGAGTTTGACCATTCCCTCAACTACACTGTACATCCCTTTGTCTGGGTGCCATGTCCCTAAGCCAAAATCTGCAAAGTTCATAAAGTTGTAAAAGGCCGGAGTTTGGCTAGGTTTTGCCCCTAAGAATAAAACAGGGAATTGAAGAATTTGCGCTAAACGCGGATTGTTAAACTCTTTCATGACCTCTTTCTTGATGGTGCTTAGAAAGTAACCTACTTTTTTAATGGTAGCCGGAGTGACTAATTCAAGAGGAGAAATCCCTGGACGATAAACTAAGTCTTTGATGGCAATGTCATAATTGTCTGCGGCTTTTTTGATAAAACGCTTTAAAGGAACAGAACTCCCAGCTTCTTCTTCTTCAAAAGCGGCATAAATCTTTTCAAGACTATCCCCGATTTTTATTGACTCTTGATTGTCAAAATAAACCTCATACCCTGGGTCTAACTTTTCGAGTTTGTAATAGTCGGCAACTTTTTTCCCAAAGTCCCCAAAGTAGCTATCAAAAACATCAGGCATCCAGTACCAAGATGGACCGATATCAAAGGTGAACCCGTCGCGTTTAAATTGACGTGCACGGCCACCAGGCATTTCGTTTTTTTCAAAGATTTCGACTTTGTGTCCTTCTTGAGCAAGATAAGACGCAACAGAAAGGGAGGAGAATCCAGACCCTACAACAATTATTTTTTTCATAGCCTTGTAAAGATAAGCGATAATTCTAAATCGCTTTAGGCTTTTTTTACATTTTACGCTTGATGCGTTCTTTGTAGATTTCTTCTACAAAGGCAGCACTGATCACCCCAGTCGGGATAGCGACAACACCAATTCCTACTAGCGAGATTAAAGAGGCGAAAATCTTTCCCCCTACTGTTACTGGGTAAACATCTCCATAGCCCACAGTGGCAAGTGAAACAGTAGCCCACCAAACAGATTCTGTAATGCTTGAGAATTTTTCTGGCTGTGCCTCATTTTCTAAATAATAGATAGCAGAAGCCGAAAATAATATGGTAATTACCGAAAGGAATAAAGTAAAAGTCAATTCACTTTTTACAGACATTAAGGCACGGGTAAAGACCTTAAGGGATTTACTCTTTCGACCTACTTTAAAGATACGGGTCAGTCTAAACAAACGTAAAATTCTAAAGAATCGTCCATCGATTTTGATCAGTTGGTTGAGATAAAACGGCAGGATCGAAATTAAATCAATCAAACCATAAAAACTAAAGATATAAGAAAAGGCACCTTTAGTTCCCTCTTTAACTACTGCATGTACAATACGATAAATATATTCAGCACTAAATATTACAATAGAAATGATTTCAAAAATTTGAAACGATGCTCCATAAGCCTCTCGAATACTCTGGTGAGATTCGAGCACCATTGCACCCACATTTAAAAAAATAAGGATGTAAATAAACTTGTCTATAAAAGCGTGTATCTTTTTAAGCTTCACCTGACTACTTTTTTAGTAAGTCTCTTCCAATAAAGACGCAAACTAGAATGGTGGTAATAATAACGACGTTAGCAACAAAAGTAGTTGTCATAAAAATTTATTTAGTGTTAGAGCAAAAATAAGCAAATCTCATCAAAACCCACCTATTTCCATGGTATAGCTCATTTTTAATGTGATTTTTTTGATAAAAGCGTAATTGAAAAAGTAAAATGTTTAAGAAAAATATAAAAAAGATTGACTAAAACTTGTTTTGTATAACAAAAATCAATTATATTTAAACAGTTTAATTCAATTTGGTTTCAACGCCTCTGCTAATTTACTTCCAAAGTCAAATTCTAAAATCCTATCAGCAGAGGCGTTTTTTTTAAAAATCCGTAAATTCGAATCAAAACTTAGCAATCAAATCACAAGTCACTCACCTTTACTTATTTTCCTTTAGCCACAATAAATTTTGGGCATTTAAACAAATGGGGATAGGTTTTGCTGCTTTAAAAAATAGTCAAGGTTTAAGCTTTTTTAAATTATTAGGGACAGGAGCAGGTCAGGGATTTAGTTTAAGACCAGACTTTTCTACTTATGCATTGTTAACGGTCTGGGAAAATCAGGCTGCTGCAGATCATTTTTACAAAAACAATTCTTTGATAAAGGCCTATCGAACTAAGGCAAGTGCGATAAGAAGATTAAGTCTAGCCAATAGGGCAAGTCACGGTTTGTGGAGTGGACAAAATCCTTTTAAAGAAAATGATGTCGATAAGGTAAAAGTAGATAAGGTCGCCATTATCACAAGAGCTACCCTTAGATTTGGCAAGCTGTGGTCTTTTTGGCGTGCTGTGCCGAAGGCAAGCAAAGCCATCGAAAACGCAAAAGGAGTTGATTTTTATAAAGGGATAGGGGAATGGCCATTTATTCAACAAGCCACCATTAGTATCTGGGATTCTATGGAAGATGTAATGCAATTTGCCTACCGCGATCAGGCGCACAAAGAAATCGTAAAGCAAACAAAACAAGAGCGCTGGTATAGCGAAGACCTTTTTGCACGCTTTAATATTATTAACGATCAACAATTACTTTAATGAAGAAAAAGGTCATTATTATAGGTGCGGGTATTGCTGGGATAGCGACTTCGATTAGATTAAGTGCTAAAGGTTATGCCGTCGAAGTGTTTGAGGCTAATGCTTATCCCGGTGGGAAGTTGAGTGCTTTTTCGATAGATCAATATCGCTTTGATGCTGGTCCGTCGCTTTTTACCATGCCCCATTATGTCGATGAATTATTTGCCTTGTGTGGCGAAGATCCCAGGGATCATTTTAATTATCAAAAAAAAGAGCTTGCATGTAAATACTTTTGGGAAGATGGTAAACGCTTAAGCGCTTATAGTGATCAAGAAAAGTACTTGGAAGAAGTGGAACAACAATTAGGCGTTTCCCCTAAAGTTTTGAAGGCTTATTTGGCTAAAGCCAAAAAAAAATACGATTTAACCGTAGACTTATTTTTAGAAAAGTCACTACACAGATGGAGTACCTTGTTTTCGTTTAAAACCCTTAAAGCACTAAGCCAACTGCCTGTATTTGAAATCAATAAAAGCCTTGATGTAGTTAATAGAGCTGCTTTAAAAGAACCTCATTTAGTTCAGTTGTACAATCGTTTTGCTACCTATAATGGGTCTTCTCCTTATCAAACTCCGGGGATTATGACCTTGATTCAGCACCTGGAGTCTCATTATGGAACCTATATTCCAGAAGGGGGGATGGTGAGCATAAGTAAGTCCCTTTATGAACTAGCACAAAGACAAGGCGTGATATTTCATTTTAATCAAAAAGTGGATAAAATCCTCTACACAAAAAATAAGGTAGAAGGAGTTTCTATAGCGGGACATAAGCACCTGGCAGATGCTGTTGTTTCGAATATGGATGTTCATCCTACTTATAGAAAACTATTGCCACAACTAAAGGCACCAGAAAAGACTTTAAGCCAAGAGCGATCGAGCTCTGCCCTGATTTTTTATTGGGGAATGAATAAATCTTTCCCCGGATTAGATTTACACAATATTCTTTTTTCTGAGGACTATCCAGCAGAATTTGAAACCATTTTTAACGCAAAACAACTATTCCCAGACCCTACTATTTACATCAATATAACAGCTAAAAATGTGCCACAAGATGCACCAGCTGGACACGAAAACTGGTTCGTTATGGTCAATACTCCGGCAGGAGAGCATTTAGATTGGGAGAAAGAAATTCCGCTTTTAAAAGAATATGTAATTGCAAAAATCGAGCGGACTTTAGGCGAAAAAGTGTCGCCTTATATTGTAGCAGAAGAGGTCTTAAGTCCGCCGTTAATCGAACAAAAAACCCAGTCCTATCTAGGGGCTTTATACGGTACTTCAAGCAATAATAAAATGGCTGCCTTTTTACGCCATCCTAATTTTTCTCGTCAATTTAAAAACCTTTACTTTTGTGGGGGGAGTGTTCACCCAGGTGGCGGGATTCCATTGTGTCTTTTGTCTGCTAAAATAGTGAGCGACGAATTCTCTACGCATCATGATAAAAAAATTGCCCATACAGTTTAATGACATTGCCATAGGGATTATATGGTTGTTTCATTTATGTGGTATTTTGGGGATTCTTTATGGAGATTCTCAGTGGTTTGTAGGGGCGACACCCATTAACCTTTTATTGTCTTTCTTGCTTTTAATGATTACTAGTAGAAGGTCAACCAAAGTATTTATCATTGCCATTATTGCTTTTATTGTTGGGATGGTTGCAGAGGCACTAGGGGTAAATTATGGGTTGATCTTTGGGCATTACCAATATGGTGAGGCTTTAGGTTGGAAAGTCGCTGGGGTTCCATGGCTGATTGGAGTAAACTGGTCAATCCTCGTGATTTGTTGTGGTGCTATTGCTGCAGATTTAGCTGGGAATTTTTATACTAAAGTATTGTTAGGGGTTGGGCTAATGTTGTTGTTAGACTTTGTGATAGAACCTATTGCTCCCATTCTAGATTTTTGGGAATTTACAGGCGGCGTTGCTCCGCTACAAAATTACATCGGTTGGTTAGCGATAGCCTTGCCGTTGCATATTATTTATCACGGACTTAAAATTGAACTAAAAGGGAATTTTACCCATCATTTATTCCTTTTACAAATCATTTTTTTCACCATCCTGCTTTTACAAATTAATACGCTACAAAATGCGCTTTAAGTTTCTCTCTCTTTTTGTCTTAGCATTATTATGCGCTTGTGGAGATACGACCACAGAAAAAAAGACTCCTGAGGTTATTGAACAACAACCTATCCAAGTAAAACAAGATAATATCGTCGTCTATCAACTTAAAGAAGATGCATTAATAGATTCTTTGTTATTGCCCATAAACGAGTTTTCTAGTTTTACTAAATCAATGGAGGATTTAACCAAATTAAAACCAGAAGGTATCGGTCCTTTTCTTCTAGGAGCAATTGTTAAATGTAATAGTTTGTTGCGTTATCCTATTCCAGCACCTTTTAACACACCTGAAATTAAAAGCAGACTTAAGGTTGTAAAAACAGAACTCCTTAAATCACGTTACTACAGCCTAGAAGAACAGCAAGAAGAACTAGATGAAAGCTTTAAGCATCTTTTTGAGGCCTATACCGCTTACTTAAAAAGGATAGAAGATTTTTCTCTTGATGTTCAAGAAGAAGGAGTGATAAATCAAAACGAAGGAGAAGAGGGTAACGCGAACAAGCCTAAATTAAAGGCCAGAAGAGAATAGTTCTTTGGTCACCATTTCTTGACTAAAGACTTCATTGTACTCAATGCAAGCATTGATTTTGAGCAGTTGCTTGCTGTAAAGTCCTTGATTTCTTTCAGAAATATCAATTGCAATTAAAGACTGAAGATTTTCTTTGAAGAGAAGATCTTGGGCTAAACATATATTAAAAAGATTATTTTCTTCTCGTTTAATGTTCGTCATCATTAATTGATGAATATCAGGTTTTTTTAAAAGTACATCTTCTGTTTCGATATCAAAATCAGAAAGGATTACACTAAAATCGTTGAACATACTATTGCGATAAAGTGCTTGCTGATTACAAAATCGTTTGTAAGTAGGAAGATTGTGCTTATCGGCAGCATTAAGATACATTAATTTGTCCTGTCTACTTTGATTAAGTAGACGTTCAAGGAAAATAATAATGTCTTTTTCTTTTGCCAAAATAATTGCGTTTAACCATAACTAAATTACAATAGTAAATAACTGGTTTTACAATTAGACTTATTATAATGTCAACAAGTTTTCCACTATAAATTGCATCTTCAAGTCGGTTTCTGCCTTTATAGAAGAAATAATGCGGCTTACTCCTTTTTGCTTTGTAAACGGAGGTAGTTGAATACCAGCTTTTTTGGCCATTGCTGTATAGTATTCTTTGCGACTAGGGTGATAAGGACTCACTCCGTTATAAAGGCTATTCCCTTTAAAAGACTGGACACAGCGCGTAATCATTTTGATACAATCATCCAGATGAATAAAATTAATTTCTCCCTCAGGATTATCGATTTGAGGTCTTTTTACTAGGCTGAATACAGGGTGTCGATTAGGCCCTACTAACCCACCAAAACGGATAATACTTGTGTTAAAAGCAGTGCTTTTTAACAAAAGCTGTTCACAACTAATCAGCTGTTTTCCACTTTCAGTCACTGCCTCTGTAGGGGTTTCTTCCGTGATTAATCCACTGCTTTGACCATAAACAGAAGTACTGCTAATAAAGAGCACTTCTTCTACCCCGCGAGCGATAATTTCCTTTTGAATTTGTTGTAGCACTAAGTCAAAACGCCGATTTGGATTAGATCTAAGCCCAGGAGGAAGATTGATGATTAAGGTCGATATTCCTGTTAAAAAGGCAGCTAAACCACTACAGGCGTCTTCTTCACATTGGACGATAAAGGCTTGGGTACCGGTTTGCTCGATTGTAGCTAGTTTATTGTTTTGCCTGGTCGAGCCACGTACTTGAAACCCCAACTCAACCAAATGTTTTGCCAGCGGAAGTCCTAGCCACCCACAACCTAAAATACCTATTGTTTTACTGTTTTGTCCGCTCATTTTCTTCTTTAAAGATACTTAAGCTTACGTCAGAATCAACCACTTATTTAAATTTTTGTACCTTAAAAAAAAACCAAAACAATAGAATTATGGCAGTTAAAAGTTTCCAAGGCCCAAGAGCTACCGAGAAAAAATCAAAACCCGCCAGCTTGGTGGTAAGAGATATAATGACGAAAAACATTATTTGTTTTACCGTCGATCAAAGTATCCACGATGTAATGAAGGCCTTTATTAAGCACAAGATTTCTGGAGGACCCGTCATTGATGAAAACATGAGTTTAATTGGCATTATATCAGAAGGGGATTGTATGAAAGAGATATCAGATAGCCGTTATTTTAACATGCCTATTTTAGATAAATCTGTAGGTCATTTCATGACCAAAGAGGTCGAAACTCTTCCAGCGACTATGAGTCTCTTTGATGCCGCCTCTAAATTTTACAAATCGGGTAGAAGACGTTTTCCTGTGGTTGAAAATGGAAATTTAGTAGGACAAATTAGCCGAAAAGATATTGTTATCGCAGCTGCTAATTTAAGAGGGGCAACCTGGCATCAGCTATAGAGCTCTTGCGCTATTCTAAAAGTATTCGCATGGGCATCTAGGATAATTTTGATGTCTTTTGAATATCCTCCTCCCATGCTACACTGAACAGGAATTTCTTTCTCTTTCAGTAATCCTAAGACAAAAGCATCTCGGGCTTTACAACCTGCGACACTCATTCCTAAACGTCCTAGTTTATCGGTTGCAACGATATCTACCCCACAAAGGTAAAAGACAAAATCGGGTTGGACTTGATCTAGCAAAGTTGGCAGTGTTTCTTTGAGTAAGTTGAGGTAGGCTTCATCTTCCATTCCATCGGCTAGCGGAAGGTCTAGATCACTTGTCTCTTTTTGAAAAGGGTAGTTTTTTGCCCCGTGCATAGAGAAAGTAAATACCGCAGGATTGTCTCTGAAAATTTCTGCAGTGCCATTGCCTTGATGTACATCAAGATCAATAATTAGAATTTTTTTTACGAGATGGTGGTCCAATAAATACTGTGCCGCTATAGCTTGGTCGTTTAATAAACAAAAGGCCTCACCACGATTAGAAAAAGCATGGTGGGTTCCTCCGGCGATATTCATAGCGATCCCAGTTGATAAGGCGCGTTTTGCTCCTTCTACTGTTCCCCCGGCTATGATGATTTCTCGATCAATAAGTTGTTGACTTAAAGGGAAACCAATTTTCCTCACCTCTTTTCGGTCTAACGCTAATTTTAGCAAGCGTTGCAAATAGTCAGGGCAATGCACTTGTTCTATACTGTGCTGGTCAATCGCTATGGGTTCAAAAAAGTCTGCTTGCGAACAGGTTCCTTCATGCAACAACTGTTTAGGGAGAAGGTCATATTTTTCCATGGGAAAACGATGCCCTTCTGGTAAGGGGAGTTGATAGATGGGATGGAAGGCGATAGAAAGCATTAAGCGATCGGGAAGCCATTTTCGGCGCCCTGGTCTGGACTAACCATTACAATATTTCCTTCGGCGTCTTCACTCATTAACAGCATTCCTTGACTTTCAACACCTCGAATTTTTCGCGGAGCTAAATTAGTGAGTACGGTCACCTTTTTCCCAACGACTTCTTCTGGGGTAAAAGTCTCTGCAATACCAGAAACGATGGTGCGAACCTCTTCCCCTAAATCAACTTGAAGTTGTAAAAGTTTTTTGGTTTTTTTAACCTTCTCTGCAGCAGTAATAGTGCCTACGCGTAGGTCGAGTTTGGTGAAATCCTCAAAACTGATCAGTTCTTTTTGCGGTGGAAGACTTTTGGCTTCCTTTTCATTAGCCACCTTGGTCTGCTCTAATTTTGCCAACTGAGCCTCAATGGTTGCATCTTCAATTTTCTCAAACAACAACTGTTGTTTTCCAATAGTGTGCCCAACAGGGATTAAAGTGCTGTCTTCTGCAATCGCTTGCCACGAAAGCGGATGGTCAATATTAAGAATCGTTCTTAATTTTTCTGCGCTATGCGGTAAAAAAGGTTCGCAGATAGAAGATAGCGCTGCTGCAATTTGCAGGGCAATATGCATGATGGTAGGAACGCGTTCTGGCGCATCTTTGATGCGTTTCCACGGCTCCTCATCGGCGAGGTATTTATTCCCTAATCTTGCGAGGTTTAATAGTTCTTGACTCGCTTCGCGAAAGCGGTATTTTTCAATTGAATCCCCTACGCGTTTTGGGAAAAGTTTGAGTTCATCCAGGACCGCTTGATCTTGGGCTAAAATTTCTCCACAGCTAGGAACATCTCCTTGATAGTATTTATGGGTAAGGACGACAGCACGATTGATAAAGTTCCCAAAAATGGCCACCAGTTCACTGTTGTTACGGGTTTGGAAATCCTTCCAAGTAAAGTCATTGTCTTTGGTCTCTGGCGCATTGGCCGTCAAGACATAGCGCAATACATCTTCTTGCCCGGGGAATTCTTCGAGGTATTCATGTAACCAAACAGCCCAGTTTTTAGAAGTCGAAATTTTATTTCCCTCTAAATTAAGAAACTCGTTTGCCGGAACATTTTCGGGTAAAATATATTCTTTTCCCGCTTTTAAAATCGCTGGGAAAATGATACAGTGAAAGACAATATTGTCTTTCCCAATAAAGTGGACAAGTTCTGTCCCTTCGTCTTTCCAATAAGGCTCCCAGTCTTTTCCTTCTCTTGCGGCCCATTCTTTGGTCGAAGAGATATACCCAATGGGGGCATCAAACCAGACATATAATACTTTTCCGTCTGCACCTTCTACCGGTACGGGAATTCCCCAATCTAGGTCTCGGGTTACCGCACGGGGCTTAAGTCCGTCGTCGACCCAAGATTTGACTTGGCCATAAACATTGGGTTTCCAGTCGTTTTTATGTCCTTCTAAAATCCACTCTTTGATAAAATCTTCATATTGGTCTAAGGGCAAAAACCAGTGTTTGGTAGCTTTTAATGCTGGAACACTTCCAGAGAGGGTTGATTTTGGTTGAATTAAATCAGTGGCGTTTAATGAACTTCCACAATTTTCACATTGATCGCCATAGGCTTCTGGATGGTCACATTTAGGACAAGTCCCGGTTACAAAACGATCGGCAAGGTATTGCTTTGCTTCCTCATCGTATAATTGTTCTGTGGTTTGTTCAATAAACTTACCATCTTGATGCATTTGTTGAAAGAAATCTCCCGCTGTCTCGTGATGAATCGCAGCAGAGGTACGCGAATAATTATCAAAAGAAATTCCCAATTGTTGAAAGGAAGTTCTGATCATTGTATCATACTTGTCGATGATATCCTTTGGCGTTACGCCTTCTTTCTTTGCTCTGATAGAGATGGCTACTCCATGCTCATCACTTCCACATATAAAAGCGACATCCTTGTTTTGCGCACGCAGATAACGGACATAAATATCGGCAGGGACATAGACACCGGCTAAATGACCAATGTGGATGGGACCGTTTGTATAAGGAAGTGCTGCAGTAATTGTATATCTTTTCGCCTTGAGCGCCATGGAGTAATTTTTAGGCAAAAATAAGATTTTTTCTGCCCTAATTCTGTTATTTTTAGTCTGTTCTCACAAATCTATTTATATGTCCATTTCCTACAACTTCGGTCAGGAAGCCGAAAAGCGCGCTGCTGACTATTACCGCAACCTTGGCTTTCATATCCTCCAAAAGAATTATCGCTATCGCAAAGCCGAAGTAGACCTGATCGTTCAAAAAGAGGATCTCCTTGTCGCTGTAGAGGTCAAGGCGCGAAGCTCTGCCTACTTTGGCGATCCACAAAGTTTTGTTTCTAAGAAAAAAATCCAACTCTTAGTCATGGCCATCGACGCTTATATTCAACAACGAAATTTAGACGTAGAAGTGCGTTTTGACATTATAAGTTATGTGCTCGAAAGAGGGGAGTGGAAACTGGAGCATCTCCCTAATGCATTTTATCCTTTTTAAATAAATGTTTTATTTGTAACATTTAGTTTAATAACTTATCTTTGCGCAAAATATTTCACATGAAGACCATCGCTTCCGTTGTTGAACAGTACATCAAGACAAAACCTTATTTGTCTACTGCCATGACCCAAGGCATCATTAACTTGACTTCTTTGGCACGACAAATTCAACCTGAAATTGAAGAAACCTTGCAGAAACCTGCCCGAAGTGGTGCAATTGTGATGGCCTTAAAAAGAATTTCAGATAATTTAGAATTCTTATCTACGCATAAGATTGTGAAGGTCTTAAAAGGAATTGGCGATATAACGGTACGATCAAACTTAGTTGATTTTAGTTTTAAAATATCTGAAACCTTACTCAATGCTCAAGCACAATTTTTAGCAGAGGTCAATGATAACCCTAATGTTTTCTATACTTCTTCGCGTGGGGTGACAGAGAGTAATATTATTGTGAGTAGTAATGCAGCTGCTCAGTTGGAAAATTATTTTCAGTCAGAGCGCTTGATTGAAAAGACAGAAGACTTATCGTCTATCTCGATTAAATTACCAACAGAAAATGTGACGATTCCAGGGATTTATTACTTTATTTTCCAGCGATTGTCTTGGGAGGGAGTGAATATTTATGAAGTGATTTCTACCTCAAATGAGTTTACTATTAT
Organism: Candidatus Arcticimaribacter sp.; assembly: GCA_965658115.1. GTDB lineage: Bacteria > Bacteroidota > Bacteroidia > Flavobacteriales > Flavobacteriaceae > Arcticimaribacter. The sequence continues at coordinate 46,030 of CBFHRA010000011.1, forward strand.
AGTTGGCGAAGATCAGGTAAATACAGCTTTTAAAGCCATCAAGGAATTAAAAGACCTATAGGTCTGGAAGCTGTTCTAAGGCAGCAGAAACGCTATCTACCTTTTTAATCCCCAGACGAAGGCGTAAACCTTGACGGGTTTCTTTCTCTTTGAGTTCTACCTTTCCAGCACTTAGTTGTACCCATTGCAACACATGGTTAAAACGTTCGCTTTGATAATACTCACTTTCTTGATCGGCGATAAAATAGCCTGACAATTGTCCTTTTTTTAAGATCAAACGTTCTAATCCTAACTCCAGCGCTTTCCATTTTAGGCGCACACTGTTGAGTAAGTCTTCGGCTTGAGAGGGAATAGGGCCAAAACGGTCTTCTAGGTCTTTTTGGAATTGTTGCAATTCCTCCTCATTCTTAAGTTCGCTAATTCGGTTATACAAGGATAGGCGTTCACTAACAGAATTGACATAATCGTCGGGTAAGAGAATGGCTAAATCAGTGTCGATTTGAACTTCTTTAACAAAGGATTTTGGCCCTTCTTCTTCCTCAGAAGTATAGAGGTTTTTAAACTCATTGTCTTTGAGTTCATCGACGGCTTCTTTTAAGATTTTTTGGTAAGTTTCAAATCCGATATCGTTGATAAATCCGCTTTGTTCTCCGCCTAATAAATCCCCAGCTCCGCGAATTTCTAAATCCTTCATGGCGATTTTAATCCCAGATCCTAATTCGGCATATTGTTCTATGGCTTGGATGCGTTTTTGCGCATCGCTAGACATGGCACTTAGGGGTGGTGTGATAAAGTAACAGAAGGCTTTTTTGTTGCTACGTCCCACACGCCCGCGCATTTGATGTAAATCACTCAGTCCAAAGTTCTGCGCATTATTGATAAAAATGGTATTGGCATTTGGCACATCCAATCCATTTTCAATGATGGTCGTTGCGATCAAGATATCGTATTTCCCATCCATAAACTCGAGCAGGTTTTTCTCCAGTTTCTTCCCGTCCATTTGACCGTGACCTATACGAATTCGTGCATCTGGCACAAGGCGTTGTAACATGCCGGCGACTTCTTGAATATTTTCTACTCGGTTATGGATAAAGTATACTTGTCCGCCGCGTTGCATTTCATAAAGCACCCCGTCGCGAATCATCGCTTCGTTAAAGCGAATCACTTCGCTCTCGATAGGATAACGGTTAGGGGGAGCAGTGGCGATGACCGATAAATCTCTGGCGGCCATTAAGCTAAACTGTAAGGTTCTTGGAATGGGTGTTGCGGTTAAGGTCAACACATCTACATTGGTCTTTAAAGCCCTTAATTTTTCTTTGACTGAAACCCCAAACTTTTGCTCTTCATCAACGATGAGTAAACCCAGGTTTTTGAAAGCGACTCCTTTTCCAACCAACTGGTGAGTCCCAATAACAATATCTATTTTACCTGCGGCCAAATCTTCCAAGACCATTCTTTTCTCTTTGACCGTTCTAAAACGGTTGAGGTAATCCACCCGCACGGGAAAGTCTTCTAATCGTTTGGCAAAGTTTTTAAAATGCTGAAAGGCTAAAATGGTCGTAGGGACTAAAACCGCGACCTGTCTTCCGTTGTCTACTGCCTTAAATGCTGCACGAATGGCCACTTCGGTTTTTCCAAAACCTACATCCCCGCAGACCAATCGATCCATAGGGCGTTCACTTTCCATGTCTTCTTTTACTGCCGCCGTGGCAGAACTTTGATCTGGCGTGTCTTCAAAGATAAAAGAGGCTTCTAATTCTAGTTGCAAATAACTATCTGGAGCGCAAGCTGTCCCAATCTTTTGACGGCGTTTTGCGTAGAGTTCAATCAGGTTAAAGGCAATTTCTTTGACCCGCTTTTTTGTCTTTTGTTTAAGGGCTTTCCAGGCAGAAGATCCCAGTTTATAAACCTTTGGCACCTTGCCATCTTTCCCATTAAACTTAGAAATTTTGTGCAGGGAATGAATACTTAAGTATAAGATGTCGCGATCGGCATAAACCAGTTTAATGGCTTCTTGCATATTGCCGTCCACATCAATTTTTTGCAGCCCGCCAAAGGTTCCAATTCCGTGATCGATGTGGGTGACATAGTCTCCTACTTCAAGGTGAGTGAGTTCCTTTAAAGTAAGCGCTTGTTTTTTAGTATAACCAGATTTGAGTTGGTATTTATGGTAACGTTCAAAGATTTGGTGGTCCGTGAAAATTGCCATTTTAGCTTCGATATCTTCAAAACCTTCAAAAAGGGGTTGGACAACGGTTTTATAATGTACCGTTTGTTCCATCTCTTCAAAGATGGAATTGAGACGCTGGGCTTGTTCTGCAGAGGCACAGCAGATATAGTTTTGATAGCCTTTTTCGTGATTCTCGTTGAGGTAGGCAATCAAACGATCAAACTTACGGTTAAAAGCAGGTTGCGGACTTTGCTTGACAAAGGCCTGTTCTTTTGTCTTCTTTTCTACCGAAGGCAAGACGCTTACCCATGAAAGACCGTCCACGCTTTCAAGTAAATCTTCTTTAGACAAAAAGAGGGTGGCTGGCGGCAGGTGCTGGGTCTCGCCAGTTAGTGCCGCAAAGCTTTTTTTGGCTTCGCCAAAATAATTATCTAGACGGCTAGCTAAGCCGTCCATATTTTGAACGATTAATACTCCTGAAGGAGCGATAAGGTCAATCAAACTTTTACGGGTCGCGCGCTTAAAGCCCTCGCTGGTATTGGGGAGTAATTTGATTTTGTCCAAAGAGGCAATCGATAACTGCGTCGCTACATCAAAGCTGCGTAAGCTCTCCACTTCTTCATCAAAAAACTCGATGCGATAGGGGTGTTGATTCGCAAATGAAAAGACGTCTATAATCCCCCCGCGAACAGAAAATTCTCCCGGTTGTGAAACAAAATCTACCCGATCAAAGTTGTAGTCAAACAAGACCTCATTAACAAAGTCTAGGGAAAGCTGACTCCCTTTAATGACTTCAAGGGTGTTTTTACGCAGGGTGGCTTGAGAGACAACTTTCTCAAACAATGCCTGAGGGTAGGTCACGATAATGCGCGGCTTTTTTGAATTGCTCAGTTTGTTCAACACATCTGAACGCAGCAGCACATTCGCATTATCTGTCGTTTCGGTTTGATAAGGCTTGCGATAACTTGAGGGGAAGAACAAGACGCTTTCTTGTCCTAGTAATTGCTCTAAATCGTTGAGGTGGTAGGCAGCTTTTTCGCGGTCCTCACAAACCAGTAAGATGGTTTTTTGATGGCGGTCAAAAGCATTGGCTAAACGAAAATTAAGCCCTGAACCAACAACGCCTTTTAAATTTAGGGATAGGCCTTCCTGCAAAAAGGCTTGTTCAAAGCTTTTTTGGGAAGGAGAATCAGCAAAGGCGCTAAAGAGTGGTTCTATCGCTTTTTTTAGCAAAGATAACGGCTTGGGGATTAAATTCCTTCGATTTCCATCACTTCTTTCCCGGTTGTTACATAAACTTGATCTCCTTCTTTAGGAGTCAAAATATGTAAGCCGGTAAAAGCCCCAAAAGCGGGGAGGATCATTTGCTGGGGAGACTGAAAAAAGCATGACATTTTCATTTGTTGTAAACCATTGCCTTTGAGTTTGACCCCAGGGTGGACATGCCCACAAAAGACAAAGTGTTTTTCTTTTTTTGTAGGGAAATGCGAAAAGTAGAAGCCCTCTTCTATAAGCTGATCGACCACTTGAAGTCCGATTTTCTCAAACTGGGCAGCAGGGATCACATCGTGATTGCCTTCGACTAAAATCATTGACACTTTTTGTTGTTTAACCCAGGCAGCAAATAAGAGCCATTCGTTGTTTTGAAAGCTGTGAAAGAGATCTCCTAAAAACAAAAAACGCACTATGGGAAATTCTACTAAAAGCGCAGTGATTTTTTGGTAAAAAGCACCCTCTGCTTTCCGTGGAACAGCAATCCCATTTTTGCGAAAGTGAGCGACTTTTCCCAAATGAACATCGGCTAATAAAAGGGTCTTTTGTTCTTCCCAAAAGACGGCCCCACTAGGGTGTAACACAAAATGATTTTCTTTGATTTTGATCCGCTTCATTGTCCTGCTTTTTCCAATTGAAGGTACATTTTCTTGATGCGATCTTCTACACTTTCAGAAGAGAGTTTAGAACGGATTCGGTCTGTGATTAATGGGAACGAAAAGGGGGTGGGCTGGCTACAGTCTCGCCAAATGATTTCTTGGCCAGCGATGTTTTCAAACACCTGGGTCATGCGCCCGTGTTCCATGCCGTGGTCAAAGGTTTCTTCTAGGGCTTGTTGGTACAACAAATTATCGGGTTCATAATCTTTAAAAACATCATAGAACAATTGCGAGCCACTTTGTAGGTGTTTGGCCTTAATGGGTTTATTGGGAAAGCCTTGAAATACTAAGCCCGAGATCACAGCAATATCCCGAAAACGGCGTCTGGCCATTTCTGATACGTTGATGCTTTTTTCTAAATCCTCGTGTAAATGGTCCAGGGTCAAAAGATTATTGTCCAAAAAATCTTCTTTGGCAAATGGCTGATCGGATAATAATTCAAAGCCATAATCATTAAAAGACATGCTAAAGGTGATGGGCGATAAGAGACTTACACGATAAGCCATCAAACTGGCCATGGCCTCGTGAATTGCATAGCCTTCAAAAGGATAAAAGACGGTATGGTAGCCCTCTCTGGTTTGAAAGCGTTCAATTAAAAATTGATTGGGCTGCGGAATAATCGATTCCCGCTGCTGCTGATAGAAAACGGGTGCTAGGGCTTTAAATTCTGGAGTTTCGAGATTGCGTTCTTCGTACAAAGCATGTTTCAATAAATCACTCAAGTGAGCACTAAAGCTCATGCGTCCTCCCATCCAGGCAGGGATACGACTTTTTTTGGATTTTGACTTTCGCACAATGACCTCCATATTGTGCATGCGAATCAATTCCAGATTGCGTCCAGAAAAGGTAAAGACATCTCCCGGTTTTAGCTTGGCGACAAACCATTCTTCGACGGTGCCAAGATAGCCTCCTTTTTGGTATCGTATTTTTAGATTGGCATCGCTTACGATGGTTCCCATCGATAGGCGGTGGCGCATGGCAATGCCTTTGTTGAGCACTTTTAAGCTGCCGTCTTCTAACACATTGACTTTTTTGTATTCGTCATAGTGTTCCAGGCTTTGGCTTCCTTTGACTAGGAAGTTGAGCAGCCATTGCCAGCGTTCTTCATCTAGGGTTTGAAAGCAAAAGGTGTTTTGAAGGATGGGGAAAAGTTCCTTTGGCTGAAAGCCTTTTCCTACGGCAAGGGTCATTAAAAATTGTAGTAGAACGTCATAAGAATTGAGAAAGGGGATGCGGTCTTCGATTTGCTGTTGTTCGATTCCTCTTTGCAGCGCAACCGATTCGATCAACTCCATCGCATGGGTGGGAAGGAAGTGAATGGTACTGCCAGCTTTGGGACGGTGGCCACTGCGTCCCGCTCGCTGAATAAAGCGCCCCACTCCTTTTGGGCTACCAATTTGCACACAGTTTTCTACCGGAGAAAAATCCACCCCTAAATCTAAACTGGAGGTGCAGACCACCACCTTGAGTTGTTCCTGTCTCAGCGCATCTTCTACCCACAAGCGAATTTTTTTATCGATGCTCCCATGGTGCATGGCGATGCTCCCGGCCAGATTAGGATCGGCTTCTAAAAGGCGATGAAACCAAATTTCACATTGTGCCCGAGTATTGGTAAAAATCAGTGTGGTCTTATTTTTTTGTACCAATTTTAAAACTTGCGGCAAAAGGTGAATCCCTAGATGCCCCCGCCATGGGAAGCTCTCCATGTTTTTTGGCAATATGGACTTGACCTTGATTTTCTTTTTAATTTGTGCATTGACCGTCACATAATTCTCGATAGGGCCCAACAAGATTTCTCTTGCTAACTCTTTGTTCCCCAGCGTCGCCGAAATCCCCCATACTTTTAGCGCAGGTAGGAAAGAGCGTAAATAAGCAATGGCTAATTCCACCTGTACCCCGCGTTTGGTGCCTAAGAGTTCGTGCCATTCGTCCACCACAATTATCTTGAGGTGTTGAAAGCTTTTGGGGTGGTCTTTGGTACTCAATAAAACATGTAAACTTTCTGGAGTAGTAACTAGGCCAAAAGAAGGTTTGCGTTTCTGTTTGGCGCGTTCGCTTTGAGAAGTATCTCCAGTTCGCAGCGCAATGTTGAGGTCGGGATGTAGCTCGCTGGTCATGCGCTGGGTGGCCTGTTGAATTTCCACCGCCAAAGCGCGTAATGGCGTAATCCAAAGGGCTTGAATCCCCACAGGATGCTTTTTTATTTTAAGGGCTTCTTGCAGGATCCCGCCCCAAAGGGCAAAGGTTTTTCCGCTACCCGTGGGAGCGTGAAGCATGCCATTTTTCCCTTCTCCATAGGCCTTCCAGCAGTCTTTTTGAAAGGTTTGAGGAGTCCAGCCCTGTGCTTTAAACCATTGCCGTACTGTTGTCATGGGAGCAATTGTTTGAGGTCCTCAAGACTGTTAGCATCTGTAATTTTTTTGTCGTGTCGCCAGCGTAAAATACGGGGGAAACGCACGGCAACACCGCTTTTATGTCGGGGAGAAGCCGCAATGCCTTCAAAGGCAATTTCAAAAACCAACTCGGGTTTGACTTGTCTCACCGGGCCAAAGCGATCTAAGGTATTTTGCTTGACAAAATGATCGACCTTTTTGATTTCGGCATCGGTTAAACCCGAATAAGCTTTGGCAAAGGTGACCAGCGTATCCTCTTGCCAAAGGCCAAAGGTGTAGTCGGTATAAAGATTGGTGCGTCGCCCGTGACCACGCATGGCATAGGTCAAAACCGCATCGATGGTCTTGGGGTCAGATTTCCATTTCCACCAAGTCCCTTTTTTCCGCCCCACGGCATAGGGAGAATCCCTGTGCTTGAGCATTAAGCCTTCACTGTGTTTCTCTGCTGCTTTTTCGCGTTCAATCGCAACTTTTTCCCAGCTGGAAAACTGTAAAACTTCTGATAATAATAGGGGTACATTATCTGCTTTAACTTGATTGTATAGCTTCGCCAAAAGGTCTTGCCGTTCTGCCAAAGGAAGTGCACGCACGTCTTTTCCTTCCCATTCTAAAAGGTCATATAACATGATCACAATGGGAATGTCCTTTTGAAGTTTTTGAGAAACGGTCTTTCGACCGATGCGTTTTTGCAAGGCGTTAAAATCTCCAATTTGTTCGTCTTTATACGGCAGTAGCTCTCCATCCACTACTGTCCCGTTTGGGAGGTGATCAGCGAGACAAGCCAGTTCTGGAAACTTATCGGTGATTAATTCTTCCCCCCGACTCCATAAAAAATGTTTGTCCTCTCGAACGATTAATTGAGCGCGCATGCCGTCCCATTTGTGTTCGATATGCCAGTTATCGACCGCTTCTTTTTCTTTCAACTCGTCTTCTAAGGCATAAGCCAAAAAGAAGGGGTAGGGCTGTGAAATTTGATCTTCAGGATTCGGATTTAAGATAAGTTCGTCAAAGGTGGTGGTCTGCGGGGACCATTGTCCCATCAAGCGGTGGGCCAAGATGTTCTCGTCTATTTCGACTGCTTTTGACAAAGCTCGGGTCATTAATTTTTGACTCACCCCGATGCGAAATCCCCCGGTGAGGATTTTATTAAAGACAAAGCGTTCAAAGTTGTCTAGGCTCTGCCAGCGGTGCAGGATATAGGCTTTTTTCTCTTCCTCCTCTTTGGGTTTTAAGGCGATGATTTCTTCAATGCATTGGGAGAGGGAAGGGGGCGTTCCTTTGGCTTCCTGTTGGACTAAAAGGGCGATGGTTTCGGCCAGGTCTCCCACGATATGATAGGATTCTTCAAAAAGCCATTCGGGTAATTGTGCGAGTTCTGCTGCCCAGGCGCGAATCAAAGTAGTGGTGACTGGGCGCGAGGGTCTGCGGTGGGATAAAAGGGCGACTGCCCACAGGGCGTCCTCCTTTGGCGCAGCCTTAAAATACTGGGTCAGCGCAGCAACTTTTTTGGTGGTTTTGTTGGTGCTGTCAAGCTCCTCGATCAAAGCGGCAAAACGTCTCATTCGGTAGCGGCAGTTTCAAGGGTTTCAGCTTCGTATTGGGTTTTTTCGGTGCGGGCATTCCAGCCTTGTTCCCGAAGGTATTGCGCAAAGAGATCAGTATAACCGTGGGTGGTGATCACGTTTTCACAGCCGGTGGCTTTAATGGCGGATAAGAGTCCTTGCCAGTCGGCATGATCAGACAGGACAAAGGCGCGGTCCACCGCACGTCTTCTTCTCGCACCGCGAAAGGCCATCCAGCCCGAGGCATAGCCCGTTGAAAGTTGCCCCAGTTTCTTGACCCAGGCACTGCCTAAAACCGCAGGAGGCGCGAGCACTAAATTGCCTTCCACCTCTTTTTTGGTGGTCTCGCGGGTGATGAGTTCCGTCTCTGGAAAATCGATGAATTGACGCAAGACTTGGGTCATCTGCTCTGTCGCGCCATGGGTGTATATTTTCCCGATGCTGGGATCGAGGTGTTTTAATAGCCGCTGTATTTTGCCTAAAGAATACCCCATCAATAAACTGGTGGTTTTCTCGGCTTGATTCTGCGCCCACCAGTGGTTAATGCTGTCGTGGACTTTTGTAGGGTCTTCCCATTGAAAGACAGGTAAACCAAAGGTGCATTCAGTAATAAAAGTATTGCATTTCACGGGTTCGAAAGGAGTAGAAATCCCATCGATTTGGGTTTTATAATCTCCGGTAAAGACCCAGATTTCACCTTTATATTCCACTCGGATTTGTGCAGAACCGGGCACATGTCCGGCCGGGTGAAAAGAGAATTGAACCCCATTAATGCTAAAGGTTTCGCCGTATTTTTTTCCCGTTACCGAAATCTTCCCTAAGCGATGCTGTATAATAGGCACATTGATTTCGTGGGTGATGTAGTGTTTGCTACCCCAGCGCGCATGATCAGAATGGCCATGCGAAATAATCGCCTTATCTACGCCCCGCCAGGGGTCGAGATAGACGTCAGCTTGTTTACAGTAAATCCCTTTTGAGGTGAATTCCAGTAATGGCATGCCTAATTTTTCTTTTTCAAGGGGAAGGTACGAATATTGGTTTAGAAGAATAAACCATTTTGTTTATTCCTGTCCCGTTGCCATTTTGCGGGGTTCATTTTGATGTATCGCCTGATATTATGGAATGATTTTTCATTTTTAATGATGACATCATAAAAACGGGGTTGCCATGCGAATTGGGGGTTGATTTTTCGGGCGTGGATGGTAACCGCCGATTTAAATCCACGAATAATGGATGCCAATGAATATTTTTGGGGCGATTTTTCGGAAAATGAATGATTTGTTCCACCATATTTTTTTTGTCGTTTTTGTGTTAGAGACGTTGCATGCAACGTCTCTACGTGGGATTTGGAAACACAAATAATCCCATGCATATGATTGGGCATTACCACAAATTCATCCAAAACCACAAACGGAAAATGTTGCGGGATTTCCATCCAGAATTTTTGTGCCAATTCCCCAATTTCATTCAATTCCATTTGTGCGGTGACACCCAATTTGGGGGTCTCTACAATATTTCCAAAAAAATGTTGGCGGTCTTTGGTACATATGGTAACAAAATAGGAACCATTATTGGAATAATCCCACCATTTTGCCCGCACGGTATCTATGCGATATTTGTTTTTGAATTTTCGGGTCACGGTATAATCGATTTGGGTAAAACAAGGTATGTTTTTTATTTAAAATCTAAAAAGGGCTATCGTTAATAACTGCCAATAACTCCTTTCTTTTGCCCTCAAATTATTTGTTAATTTCGTTTTGATGTATTTAATCTTTGACACCGAAACCACGGGATTGCCTAAGCGCTGGAACGCGCCTTTAACCGATAGTGAAAACTGGCCACGCTGTATTCAAATTGCTTGGCAAATTCACGATGCGAAAGGCGAAGTGATCGCCCATGAAGATTATTTGATTCAACCTGATGGTTTCACTATTCCCTTTGATTCTGAACAGGTACACGGAATTTCAACTGCCTTAGCAGAGGATCAAGGAATTCCGCTAAAAGAGGTGTTGGAGAAATTTCACGCAGCGCTTGACCAAGTGGAGTATGTGGTGGGGCACAATGTGTCTTTTGACCGTAACATCATGGGGGCAGAATACCTGCGTGCCGGGCTGGTCGATGTGCTAGATGGAAAAGCCGTGGTCGATACCTGTACCGAAGAAACAGCGACTTTATGTCAACTCCCCGGCGGTCGTGGGGGCAAGTTTAAATTGCCTACGCTAAGTGAACTCTACCACTTTCTTTTTCAAGAAAGTTTTGAAGAAGCGCACAATGCCACAGCAGATGTTGAGGCCACTTCTCGCGCTTTCCTAGAATTATTGCGTCAAGATCAATTGCATCCCGAAGCGTTTGATAACCAACAAGCGCAGACGGTCGATCTAAGGGAACGCAGCCGCCCCTTTGGGTTAATCGGTTTAACCCATCAAAACCTTAAGCAAGCTTCTGCAGCGCTTAAGAAAGAGGCTTCGCCAAAGGGACCTGCGCCAGCTGCCGGAGTAAGCGGTGCTCTCGCCGATGCACCTTTTGTGCATTTACACAATCACTCTCAGTTTTCTGTCTTGCAAGCAACTTCGCGCATCAATCAATTAGTCGATGCCGCTGCAGACGATAATATGCAAGCCATTGCCATTACCGATCACGGAAACTTGATGGGCGCTTTTCATTTTATCAAAGCGATTAATGGGCACAATGCTAAGGTAGAGGATGACCAAAAAATCAAACCGATTATTGGCTGTGAATTTTATGTGTGCGAAGATCATAAAGACAAAACCCGAAGAGATGATGGCTACCAAGTCGTCTTTTTGGCAAAAAATAAAGCGGGCTATCACAATTTGGCAAAATTGACTTCAGCGGCCTATGTCGATGGCTTTTATTATGTCCCGCGCATTGACCGCAAGCTCGTCGAACAATACAAAGAAAACTTGATCGTATTGAGTGGAAACACCTATGGAGAAGTACCGGCGAAGATTTTAAATGTCGGTGATAGGCAAGCCGAAGAGGCTTTGCAGTGGTGGCATGGGCAATTTGGCGAAGACTTTTATATCGAATTGATGCGCCACGGGGAAGAAGGAGAAGATCGCGCTAACGAGGTGTTGATCAAATTTTCCCGCAAGTATAATATTCCGCTTATTGCGACGAATAACACTTATTATACCAATAAGGAAGAGGCGAATGCTCACGATATTTTACTCTGTGTAAAAGAAGGGGAGAAGCAAGCCACACCCATTGGTCGAGGGCGAGGTTTCCGTTATGGCTTCCCCAACCAAGAATATTATTTTAAGGACAGCCAGGAGATGAAAAAGCTGTTTCAAGATGTGCCAGAAGCCATTTTGAACATTCAAGCTTTAGTCGATAAAATCGAAGCTTTTGAGCTCGCGCGAGACGTCTTACTGCCCAAGTTTGACATCCCCGAAGACTATCAAGTAGCCGATGATCCTGACGGAAAAAAGGGGGAAAACAATTACTTGCGCTATTTGACCTATGAAGGAGCCAAACTGCGCTATAGCGAATTAACAGAGGAGATCACCGAGCGGATTGACTTTGAGTTAGACGTTATTGCCAATACGGGTTATCCGGGGTACTTTTTGATTGTACAAGACTTTATTGCAGCGGCCCGCGATATGGATGTTTCGGTAGGGCCGGGGCGGGGATCAGCAGCGGGATCTGTGGTGGCCTATTGTTTAAAGATTACGAACATCGACCCCATTGAATACGACTTGCTTTTTGAGCGTTTCTTAAATCCAGACCGGGTGAGTATGCCCGATATCGATATTGACTTTGACGATGAAGGTCGCGGTCGGGTGATGGATTATGTGATTGAAAAATACGGTTCTAATCAGGTGGCGCAAATCATTACCTATGGAACCATGGCGGCAAAGTCTTCCATCCGAGATACAGCAAGGGTGCTCGATTTACCTTTGGGCGAAGCCGATCGCATTGCCAAATTATTACCCAATATGAAGCTGGGGAAAATCTTTGGCTTAAACGATCAAGAGCTAAAAAAGAGCCTGCGCGCCGATGAGCTTCTAAAGGTCAACGAAATCAAAAACTTGGCCGATGAAGATTCTATCTCTGGGCAAACCATTCAGCAGGCGAAAGTCTTAGAAGGTTCTTTGCGCAATACCGGGATTCACGCCTGCGGGGTGATCATTACCCCAGACGATATTACGCAATTTGTTCCTGTGGCTACCGCCAAAGATTCTGATTTATATGTAACCCAATTTGACAACTCGGTTGTAGAAGATGCCGGTTTGCTCAAGATGGATTTCTTGGGATTAAAAACCCTGACTTTGATCAAGGATACAGTCAAGCTGGTCAAATACAAGCACAATATTGATTTAGATCCGGACAGTTTCCCCTTAGATGATGTCAAGACTTATGAGCTTTTTCAACGCGGAGAAACGGTAGGGATTTTCCAGTATGAATCTTCGGGGATGCAAAAGTACCTCAAGGATTTAAAACCTACAGTCTTTGCAGATCTCATTGCGATGAATGCCTTGTATCGACCTGGGCCGCTAGAATATATCCCTAGTTTTGTCGATCGAAAAAATGGGAACGAAGAGATTGCTTATGACCTTCCGGCCATGGAGGAATATTTAGAAGAGACCTATGGAATTACTGTTTATCAAGAGCAAGTGATGCTCTTATCGCAGAAGTTAGCAGGCTTTTCAAAAGGTGATGCTGATGTTTTGCGGAAGGCGATGGGGAAAAAGATTTTTGCCTTGCTGCAAAAATTAAAACCACAATTTATCGATGGTGGAAAAGCGAATGGTCACCCAGAAGAAGTCCTAGAGAAAATCTGGAAAGACTGGGAAGCCTTTGCTGCTTATGCCTTCAACAAATCGCACTCCACCTGCTATGCTTGGATTGGGTATCAAACGGCTTATTTAAAGGCGCATTATCCTGCAGAATATATGGCAGCGGTACTTTCTAATAATATGAACGACATTAAGCAGGTGACTTTCTTTATGGAAGAATGTCGCCGGATGGGACTCAATGTTCTAGGGCCAGATGTCAATGAGTCCTTTTATAAGTTTACGGTAAATGACGAACACGCCATTCGTTTTGGGATGGGCGCTGTAAAAGGTGTTGGACGTGGTGCTGTAGAAACTATTATCGAGCACCGAAAGGATGGGAAATACAGTTCGATTTTTGATTTGACCCAGCGCATCGACTTACGCGCAGCAAATAAAAAAGCGTTAGAAAACTTGACCCTTGCTGGAGGGATGGATTCCTTTGGGAACACCCACCGTGCACAATACTTTAATCCAGATGGAGATGGGGTGACTTTCTTAGAAAAAGCCATACGTTATGGGGCCAAACATCAAGAGAGTTTAAATTCTTCTCAGACCAATTTATTTGGGGAAGATAGCGCCTTGCAGGTAGAAGAAATTAGAATTCCTCCCTGTGATAGCTGGGGAACATTAGAACGTCTTAAGCGAGAAAAAGAGGTGGTGGGAATTTATCTTTCTGCTCATCCTTTAGATGATTTTAAACGAGAGATGAAATATTTCTCTTCAGCGTCATTAACGATATTAAGCGATCTTGACCCATTAGTGAATCGCGAGCTAAGTTTTGGGGGAATTGTCAATGGTGTGGATCATCGAATTTCAAAAAACGGAAAGGGCTGGGCGATTTTTCAATTAGAAGATTTTAATGAGCAATATGAGTTTAAAATCTTTGGAGAAGAGTATTTAAAGTACCGTCATTTTTTAATCCCAAATGGCTTTATTCGCGTAAGGGTAAAGATTGTGGAAGGTTGGCGCAATCGCGAAACGGGGAAAGTAGGTGCACCTAGAATGCAGTTTGTGGCTTTTGAGATGCTTCACGATACTTTATCTAAAAATGTTAAGCGTTTGACCCTTCAATTAGATTTGGAGCAGCTCAATTCAGATCGAGTTCAACAAATTAGCGATATTGTTCAATCTCATAAGGGGGAGAAAACCTTGATGGTAGATGTGTTTCACAATGCAGAACAAATTAAGTTGACCTTACCTAGTAGAAAGCAAAAAGTGGATGTTTCTAACGAACTTTTAGCTCATTTGGAAAGTGAAAACTTATTATATAAATTGAACTAAAGATTAACTTAGTTGATGTTTGTATAAAAGAAAGCAATTTAAGTTGTGTTGTAACGTTGTGAAATTAAATACCTTTGTTAAAAATAAATATTATGGCATTAGAAATAACCGATGCTTCTTTCGAGGAAGTAGTATTAAAATCAGATAAACCTGTAATGGTAGACTTTTGGGCAGCCTGGTGTGGGCCTTGTCGTATGGTAGGACCTATCATCGACGAAATTAGTTCTGACTATGAAGGCAAAGCCGTTGTTGGAAAATTGGATGTAGATGCCAATCAAGAATTCGCTGCAAAATATGGTGTACGAAACATTCCTACTGTATTGATCTTTAAAGGCGGTGAAGTTGTAGGACGCCAAGTAGGTGTTGCACCAAAAACCACTTATGCACAAGCGTTAGATACATTGTTATAAGCCTTGCTTTTTAAAATTACGAAGCCCTTCTCTATAGTGGGGCTTTTTTTTGCCTTTATTTAGGTTAAAATAGCTCTTAGTCGAAAGCTGAAATTATTTACTATTTTCTTCGAATAATTATTTGGGAAAACCAAAATGGAGTGTATATTTGCACCCATTCTAGGTCTGGTAGTTCAGTTGGTTAGAATACCTGCCTGTCACGCAGGGGGTCGCGGGTTCGAGTCCCGTCCAGACCGCTAGAATAGTTTAAAGCCTTCAGGAAACTGAAGGCTTTTTTTATGCTCTTATTCATCTTAGTTCATCAAATGCGTATTGTTTTATACTATGTCTTTAATCATGAGGACTGGAATAACTCTAGTGCATTGAAATTGTACTTTTCCATTGAGGTGTTATGAACCATTATAAAGCTTATGATTGTACATTTTGTGTTATAGCGTGTTGTATTTTGGTTTAAATGATATCCTTCTTTCAAAAAACTATGATTATGAAAACAAGTTATCTATTTGCGGTATTGACTGTAATGTTTTTTTCTGTTCAAATCAAAGCACAGAAATCAATTGTTTAATTTGAAAATTCTATTGAACAACATTAAGAACTTTACAACATTTCTGGAGAATTTGTTCCTATAAGGATCACTAAAATAGAAATGAAATCAATTTTTCCTATAGAAGAAAAATTTACTCGTTCCAAAGCAGAAAATTAGTCGTTCTGTTGCCTAGTTAAGTAACTCGATTCGATCCTCGTGCAGGATAATCACCTTTCTTTTGTATAAAAATCCAATGGCTTTTTTGAAGGCTTTTTTACTCATATTAAGTTGTGATCGTATCTCCTCTGGACTACTTTTATCGGTTAGCTTTAACACCTTGTCAGTTTTTAGAATAGTAAGGATTTTGTCACAGTCAGCATCAATTGCATTGCGAAACCCCTGCGGGCGAAGACTTACATCGATTTTGTCATCTTCACGAACAAGTTTTATATAACCTTTTACTTGATCTCCTTTTTGTAAGGGTTGAAAGACATCACTTTTAAACAACAAACCTTCTGTTTCGTTGTCGATTAAAACAACATAGCCCAGTTGGGTAACCCTAATAATAAATAAATCGACTTGATCTCCTGCAGTATAATTCATGGATATAATGTTGCGACAAAGGTACACCAATTTGATCTAAAACAATTTTGATCCTTTGCTTATTAGGTTAGAATAGATATGTATTTTTACTAAAAAAAGAATGGAGAAGAAGATAATTGATCCTAAACAACTTAGAACAGTAGCCAGTTGTTTTGCAACAGGAGTAAGTGTAGTGAGTGTAATTAATCCCGAAGGCGAAATTCACGGTATGACGGCTAGTTCTTTTTTGTCGGTATCCCTAGACCCCCCTTTGGTGTTGTTTTCATTGATGAATCAAAATCAAATGGCCGATTATATTAAAGTAGGAGATCCTTTAGGGATAAGTATTTTAACAGAAGAGATGGAAGGGGAGAGCAATCATTTTGCTAAAATGGCTACTTTAGATCCAGCTCCAGAATTTGTTTTGAAACATGCAGCGCCAATACTAGAGAACGCTCATGCTTGGTATGCTACTGCGATTGAACAATTAATTCCAGCCGGAGATCATGTTTTGGTGCTTTGTAGGGTAATTGATTTAGCAGCTTCACCTGAAAAAAATCCTTTGATTTATTATCAAGGATATAAGAATATAACCTAATCTTAAA
Organism: Candidatus Arcticimaribacter sp.; assembly: GCA_965658115.1. Lineage (GTDB taxonomy): Bacteria > Bacteroidota > Bacteroidia > Flavobacteriales > Flavobacteriaceae > Arcticimaribacter. The sequence goes on from CBFHRA010000011.1 coordinate 62,286, forward strand.
AAAAGACTTTCTTCTTTTTGACTATATTCAAAGTCTAAATCTGATCTATGAAATACAATGATTTTGTCGAGTTTAAATCGGCTGAAGGAAAAACATTTGAACCTACGCCTTGGCTTGAAGTGACTCAAGAAATGATTAATCATTTTGCTGTTGCGACACACGACCATCAATGGATTCATGTGGATCAAAAGCGTGCAGAGCTAGAATCTCCCTATAAGAAAACCATTGCCCACGGGTTTTTATCTTTGGGTTTAATCACAAAATTCTTATCAGATACCGTACAGGTTAGCTCGCTAAAAATGGGCTTTAATTATGGAATAGACGCAGTGCGTTTTCCGCATCCTGTGGTAGAGGGAGCTATGTTAAGAGGAATTGTTACTTTAGCTAAGGTAGAAGATCAAAAATTTGGTGGATTAAAAATCCTTTGGAATATTAAGGTTGAAATCAAAGACATTAAAAAGCCTGCTTGTATTGCAAGCATGACGACATTAGCTTATGAATAATACTGCCCTATGGGAAAAAGAAGATTTGATTAGTGAAATCACACTTCGGCACAAGAATTTTAAAGAGGCAATTTCTGCTTTAGATCAAAAGAATTTTGATTTTTCTTGGAACGAAAAATGGACCCCAGGGCAACAATTAGAGCACATAAGAAAATCTGTTGCTCCTGTAGCTTTAGCCTTTCGTTTACCGCGTTTTTTACTCAAGTATCAGTTTGGGGTAACAAATCGTCCCTCAAGAAGTTATGTCGCTTTAGTTGCACGTTATTTAAAAGCTTTAGATGGGGCAACCGCGGTTGCACCAAAACAATTTCAACCTCCAGCAGTACCTTTTGGTTCAAGGCAAAAACATATGCAGGCATATGAAAATGTCGTTCAAAAATTGATTAAGGTCGCGCAAAAGTGTTCAGAGAAAGACCTCGACTTTTATGTGCTCCCGCATCCCCTTATCGGGAAACTCACGCTACGTGAAATGCTCTTTTTTTGTATTTACCACGTACAACATCATCATAAAATCACCCAAGAGATAATCCGCAATAGTCCAACAAATTGAATAAATTAAGTTATCTTTGTAACGAAAATATTACCCGCAAGGGCAAAAAATGTTGTGTTGCTTGCACCTAAAAGTGCAAGAGGTTTGTAGAAAACCAGTGAAGAGCTTTCCAGTAACTTGGAGGGCTTTTTTTATGCCTTAATTTTTCTGATTGTAGTTTTCTTCTGTTTTTTCTTCTTTCACTTTTGTACCTTCTTTTGAGCTAATTTCAACTCGTGTTTTGATTTTTCGTTGGCCTACTGTTGGAGGGATTTTATCGATTAAGCGATCGACTTGATCTTCAGAAATATTTTCTGGAAGGTCAACATGTACTTTGATTTCGGCTGGAAAACGAACCATAACACAGCTGCTTAATAAGCCAGCAGCTAAGAGGGTTAAGATAAAAGATTTCATAAGAAAGGATTTAAGATTTACTTTATAAGAGGATAGTTTTTTCTATTTGTTACAAAAAAAACCCTTCAATTTGAATTGAAGGGTTTGTATAGATGCAGTTTTGTTATTTTTTGCCTAAAATGTAGGGTGAGCCTGCTTGTTCCATTCTCTTACTTAAATCTGGAAGTACGGTTGTTGCAATTCGCTCAATTTCTGGACGAAGTTCTTCCAGCATCTCTTTTGCGATACTTAAGCTTCTTCGATGTAAGGCGGTAGGGCCATAGGTAGTGGTTATCCCTCTATAAGCTGTTCGCATATGATTTTGAACTGTGGGCGGATTGCGTTCCCCTATTTCTTCTCTTGCTGGACTTCCTTCTGCTTTTTGGATTAGAGCTGTCATATCTTTTTCTACATTAAATAAGTCTTTGACAAAGCTACCAGGTGCAACAGGGGTTTTACTCACCGCCTTTTTTAATCCTTTTAAGGTTGTTTCTGCTTGATCATATTGATCCATTAAGCGTTGCAGGTCATTCTGTACTATAGTTAATTCTTTGCGATAGTTGTCAAGGGTGGCATAATCTACGCCTTTTAAGACTCCTTCACGAATAGGTTGAACATCAACTACAACAGCATCCCCTATAGGGACAACTATTCCATCTTTTTCTAAGGACATTTGTGCACTGTATTGCCCGGGTGTAACCATGGGTCCCCCACTATTTCTACGACTGCTACTCCTGCGATTTGGGTTGATGGCTTGCGTACTGGCATGACGCAAATCCCATGCAATTCGATGAGTGCCTTTTTTTGCCTTTTGTTGTAGGTGACGTATAATGTTCCCATCAGCATCTTTGATCGTAATCCATACTTTTGCAGGAGACTCGCTGTTTTCTTTGTCTAAAGCAGCATAACCTGGGAAAGGGACGTTGGCTTCTTTTTTATTTAAAACTTTTTCTCTTTTTCTACGTTCTTTTTTAAGGCTGCTAAAATCTTCTGATAGATGATAAGTGAATACTGCTCCAAACTCAGGGTTTTTTGCGATATAGAAGTCAGCTCCTGTATTTCCTAGATTACTTCGGGGAATAAACCACTTTGCGGCACGAGGTTTAAATAAAGTACCTTTGGCTTGTAAAGCCTCTGGAGTCATTTCGCGCAAGGCGCTATAATCATCTAAGACATAAAACCCACGTCCAAAAGAAGCGGCGACTAAATCATTTTCTCTTTTTTGAATCACCAAATCGCGGAAAGCCATATTAGGAGTTCCCGGTAATTTTTGCCAATTTATACCCCCATCTAAAGACGTGTATACTCCAAACTCTGTCGCTAAAAAGAAAAGGTTTTTATTGACATGATCTTGAACAACTCTCCATAACAATGTTCTTTTAGGGAGATTTTTAGACAAAGAAGTCCAGGTTTGACCACGGTCTGTACTCTTGTATAAATATGGATTAAAGTCTCCTTCTTTATGGTTATCTAAGACAGCATAGACGGTATTTTCGTCATGTAAATCTGCTTTGATGTCATTGACAAAACTACGCGCTGGTAAGCCCATTTTTGTCACGGGAATTTTTGTCCATTGTGCCCCACCATTAGTGGTAACTTGGATAAAACCATCATCTGTTCCAGCATAAATTAGGCCTTTGGCCAAAGGGGATTCGCTTAACGAGCTAATGGTATTATAGTTAGACATGGCTCCTACATCCCAAGGGTTGTCCCAGGATTGCTGGCGTCCCATGATGGGAAGCGATAGGCGCTCCTCATTTCTAGTTAAGTCACCAGAGATAGTAGTCCATTCGTCTCCACGGTTAGTTGATTTCCACACGCGGTAAGAGGCAAAATAAAGTGTTGCGGGATCGTGAGGTGAAACTAAGATGGGAGCATCCCAGTTAAAACGTTCATGAGGTTCTCCTTTTCCTGCTTGCGGTTGAACCATTACTTGCTCCCCTGTGCTTAAATCTACTCGGTGCAATCCACCTTGTTGCGTTTCGGCATAAATAATGTCATTATACTCTGGATCGGTTGCAGATTGGTGTCCATCAGCAAAAAGGGTTTTGTACCAGTGTTTATTGCTAATTCCTTCTCTTTCGTCAGTAGCAGACGGCCCTCCTGAAGAACCATTGTCTTGTGTCCCGCCAAAGATGTGATAAAAAGGTTTTGCATCGTTTACCGCAACCTTATAATATTGTGTTAAAGGCAGGTTTTTATGGTAGCGCCAATTTTCTGCAAGATCAAAGGTTTCATAAATCCCAGCATCTGTTCCCAGCATGATATAATTAGGATCATCTTTTTTAAACACGATAGCATGGTTGTCAGAGTGTTTCTTTTCTTCTTTTAACTGAACAAAGGTTTTCCCGCCGTCTTCAGAAGTTAAGACACGCACATTCATTAAATAGAGTCGGTCAAATTTATGCGGACTAGCATAGAGTTCTTGATAATAATGCGGTCCTGTTGCTCCAGATACTGCATCAGACATTTTTTTCCAAGAGGCGCCTTGATCTGCAGAGCGATAAACCCCACCTTTAGTGCGGTCTAACTCTATGGCGGCATACACCACATCTGGTTGTTGTGGAGAAATGGCTAAGCCTATTTTCCCCATATTTGATTTTGGAAGACCATTCGTAAGTTTTTCCCAAGTTTCTCCTCCATCTGTGGATTTGTGAATCCCAGAGCCTGGACCACCTCCCATTAAGGCAGCGACTGTTCTGTGTCTGTCCCAAGTGGCTGCATAAAGAATTTGAGGATTGCGGGGATCGATCATAATATCTGTCGCTCCTGTCCATTCACTGTCCCCTAAGACCTGTTTCCACGTTTTTCCACCATTGTTCGTTTTATATACTCCACGTTCACCACCTTTGTTCCAAAGGGGTCCTTGTACAGCAACCCAAACTACATCAGAATTGTCTGGGTGTACAATAATTTTTGAGATATGCTCAGATTGCTTTAAGCCCATATTCTCCCAGTTTTTACCCCCGTCTTTTGAACGGTATATTCCGTCGCCGTAGGCGACATGACGCCCTCCTACATTTTCTCCAGAGCCTACCCATACAGTAGCAGGATTTTGCGGGTCAAGGGTAATACAGCCAGTAGAATAAGAAGCTTGCTCATCAAATAATGGCGTCCAGGTTGTCCCCGCATTTTCAGTTTTCCAAACTCCTCCAGAGCCTACAGCTACATACCAAATATTATCATTATCTGGATGGAAGACTATATCGGCGATTCGGCCAGATAAAAAGGCCGGCCCTACATTTCGAAACTCAAACGCCTCCAGTGGAAGTTGTGCTTTTTTTGAGGTTTCCTCTTTTTTCTTTTTACGCTGTGCGGAAGCATCAAAGGGGCTAGATAGTAAGGTGATTCCTAGTAATAATAGTAAAATTCGATTCATACTCTAACTGTTTTCGTTTCCTTAAATGTAAAAAAATAATCACTAACTTCCCTTAAATTGTTAGATATGCAAATAATTGAAAACAGTACCCTTTATGATGTCGTTATCGTAGGATCTGGTGCTGGCGGCGGAATGGCTACAAAGATTTTAGCCGATGCTGGCCTTAAAGTTGCGGTGGTAGAAGCAGGCCCGTTTTTTGACCCTGCCGATCCAGCACAGCAAACCCAACTCAAATGGCCGTATGAATCTCCACGTCGTGGTGCTGGAACAAAACGAGTTTTTGGTGAGTATGATATGGCCTATGGCGGCTGGGAAATAGAAGGAGAGCCTTATAATCGCATTGGAGATACACAATTTGACTGGTTTAGATCTCGCATGTTAGGTGGGAGAACAAATCACTGGGGTCGCATCTCCCTGCGTTTTGGTCCTAGAGACTTTAAAGGGAAAGACCGAGATGGATTAGGCGAAAATTGGCCCATTGGTTACGAAGATGTTAAGCCCTATTATGATAAAGTCGATAAGCTAATTGGTGTCTTTGGCAGTAAAGAAAATCTTCCTAATGAACCCGACGGATTTTTCTTACCACCTCCTAAACCGCGCTTACACGAATTACTGTATATAGAAGGAGCAAAGAAATCAAATGTGACTGTAATCCCCTCTCGTTTATCTATTTTGACAAAGCGAATCAACAATGAAAGAGGCGTTTGTTTTTACTGCAATCAATGTGCTCGTTCATGCGCTGTTTATGCTGATTTCTCCTCGGGATCCTGTCTTATTTTCCCTGCCCAAAAAGGGAAAGGACAAGTTGATTTATATGTCAATTCCATGGTTAAAGAAGTCTTAACAAACGAAGAAGGGAAAGCCACTGGTGTAGCATATATTAATAAAGAAGATCGCCGCGAATATGCCCTCAAAGGTAGAATTGTAATCCTGGCGGCATCTGCCTGTAGTACGGCACGTATATTATTGAATTCAAAAAGTAGTCAACACCCTAATGGTTTAGGCAATAGCAGTAACCTGATCGGAAAATACCTACATGATTCTACAGGAGCAGACCGCATGGCTTTTGTCCCTGCATTAATGAACCGCAAGCGCTATAACGAAGATGGAGTGGGTGGAATGCATGTTTATTCCCCCTGGTGGTTAGATAATAAAAAGTTAGACTTCCCTCGAGGTTATCATTTAGAACAATGGGGAGGGATGGGCATGCCCAGTTATGGAACAGGTTTTGACCCCAATGGATTAAATAAATATTTAGGCGAAAAAGTAGGAGGTTATGGTAATGGCCTGCGGGAAGATGTCAAAAAGTTCTATGGTTCTGTCGTGGGAATTTCTGGTAGGGGAGAAGCCATCGCCCGAAAAGATAACTATTGTGAAATTGATCCTACTACGGTAGATGAATTTGGGATTCCTGTCTTACGCTTTCACTATAAATGGTCTGACTTTGAAAAAAAACAAGCCAAACATATGCATGAAACTTTTGAAGAGATTTTAACCAATATGGGAGGAGTATTATTAGGGGAGAAACCCGGGGTAGATCGCAACTATGGTTTGCATGCTCCTGGACGAATTATTCACGAAGTAGGGACGACAAGAATGGGGAGTGATCCAACAAAATCTGTGGTCAACGAGTTTGAGCAATTACACGATGTGGACAATGTTTTTGTGGTCGATGCTGGACCGTTTGTTTCCCAGGCAGACAAGAACCCCACTTGGACGATCATGGCTTTAGCCTGGAGAACGTCAGACTTTATTATTCAAGAATTAAAAAAGCAAAATATCTAAATCATGGATAGAAGAGAAAGTATAAAATCCCTTTTATTAGGCTCTGTTGCAGGAGGATTGTTGTTAAACAGTTGCGATGAACCTGCAGAAAAAGTCACTGAAAAGATATGGGAATACCAATACGGAAGAAATAAAAAAGAGGCGGCCATTGATAAGGTTTTGTTAGAGACCACTTTTTTTACCCCAGCTGAAGAAGAGCTAGTAACTTGTCTAGCAAACCTAATTTTACCGCCAAATGAACAGGGATCTACAGAAGAAGCAGGAGTAGTGCCATTTATCGCTTTTATGATGGTGGATTATCCCGATTTTCAATTGCCCATGCGCGGTGGTTTGATGGCGTTAAACACCAAAGCGAATCGAAGTTTTGGGTTGGATTTTACCCGCTTAGAAGAAGGGCAACAAAAAAGTATTTTGGATCAAATGGCTTTCCCTTTAGAAGGGGTAGAAGAGCAGCCCCAAGAGGTGCAGTTCTTTGCTCTGTTACGCAACTTAGTGTTAACCGGTTATTTTACTTCTGCCGTAGGCATAAAAGAATTGGATTACCGTGGGAATTCCCCCCATGTTTGGGATGGTGTACCCCAAGAGGTACTAGATGACATGGGATTAACCTATGATCCTGCGTGGATCGCTAAATGTGTCGATCAAGAAATGCGCAACGAAATTGCGGTTTGGGATGAAGAAGGGAATTTATTGACGTAACTTTTTTATCTTCACCAACTTTAAATCACATGCTATGAGTAAACCCACTATTTTTAGAAAACCTCAAGGACCTATTGTGGTGAGAGGTGAAATCAATTTAACAGATCCAGAAGGTAACCCCATTGAACACGGCCCGCGATTTTCCCTTTGTGGTTGTGGTCTGTCAAAAGAAATGCCTTTTTGCGATGGAGCGCATAAAGAGGGATAAAGATTCAATATTTATAAATTCTCCTTCTGTTTTAGGTTAATAAGCACTAAGCATTTTTTTTATATTTTATTGTTTTTCATTGCTTTATGTTAATACATGGAAGCATTTTTTTGCTTATTTTAGATGTCTAACCATAAATCAATTAACAATGAAAAATTTTATTATTTTACTCGCTTTTGTGATGTCAAGTACTATCAGTGCACAATACTGTGCCTTTTATGACTTTGAAGCTGATGAACCTGAAATGGTTGTTAGCACATTAAAAGCAATGATGGACTCTGACTGGGGAAAGAACATTCAAGGGACTAAGTCTTTATTTCAGTATTCGTTTAATGGAACAAATGGAGCAACACACTCTGTACAGTTTTGTTTTCAAGATGAAGCAGGACTTGAACAATTTATGATGTCATTTGCTGGCTCTCCTATGACCCAATTACTCGGGGAGAAATTAGGTAAATACATGACACCTGTTTCTCAGCAGCTAAATGTACCGGCCTGGTATCAAAACGATTGGTCTAATGATCAAGTTTTTATGATTTGGCAGATGAACGTAACAGATGCGTCTAAATATGCCGGCACATTTATCCCTTTTGCTCAAAAAATGATGAAGAAAATGGGGATTAAAAATTCATTTGGATTAGGATATCCAATCCTAGGTAAAACTAATGACTTTACTCATTTTGTTTGGTCTGGAGCTCCAGATGTGAAAACTGCATTAGCCAGAACAAAGACGATGTATGCGGATGCAGACTTTGCTAAGTATAGTGCGGCTGTAAACGATATTAGATCAGTTGTTAATACTGTCCTAATGGTCAGAGTGATGGATTTTTAAAGCACCTTATTTTAAATCAAAAGCCTCACCATAATGGTGGGGCTTTTTTTATGTATAATCTAGATACAAATGTGCAGCGGTAGATTAAAGTGGTTTATCCCTTAATTTTAATAGGGTTTAAATTAATAGACTTGTTTATATTGAATGCGAAATCATGACTGGTGAAAGACACTTATAGAACAATCAAAAGCCCATCACAAGAAACTTTATTTAAAGAGAAAGGGAGTAAGTTTTTTGGCTATGCCTTCCCTATTTCAAAAGAAGAAGAGGTAAAATCTTTCCTAGAGCAATTGAAGCAACAACACCCCAGTGCAGGGCACTACTGTTATGCCTGGCAATTAGGAGAGGAGACGATTCGTTTTAGAGCTAATGATGACGGAGAGCCAAATAACTCTGCTGGGCAACCTATATATGGGCAAATACAGTCCTTTGGTTTGACGAATGTACTAGTGGTTGCTGTTCGATATTTTGGGGGGACTAAACTAGGCGTGGGTGGTTTGATACAGGCGTATAAGTATTCAGCACAAATTACTTTAGAAGGTGTGACTGTCGTGGAACGAACAATTGATGTTAGCTATCTGTTGACCTTTGATTATCCCATAATGAATAAGGTGATGAGAATTGTAAAAGAGAAAAACATTCATATCCTTGAGCAAGATTTAGGGGTCAACTGCGTCTACCGTATTGCGATCAGGAAAAGTGAAGTAGAAGGGGTGATAGCTCGTTTTGAAAGTCTTTATAAACTGGAAATTAAAATGCTAGATTAGACTATTGAAGTTTTCAATGTATTGATATACATTATATTGAGCTAAAATTGAGAAGTAGAATTAGGATCAAAAAAAATAGCAACTAACCGTATTTAGTTAGTTGCTATTTCTTTATTAATTGTATTTTGTCACATACAATTTATTCTTTTTTCCGGATAGACATCCAGTTCCAAAGGGTTTCTGACCACACATGGTCACGGGTAGCTATTCCCTTCATCAACGTTTTGTTTTTTGAAGGATCACCAGTGGGGACTCGCTCTTTCATGAGGTC
>CBFHRA010000012.1:0-65913 GCA_965658115.1 Candidatus Arcticimaribacter sp.
CTTGAGTGATCAAATCAATTTTGAAATGAGTGACGAAGAAGTTCGTCCTATTATTCGTCGTAAAATTAATGAGTCCATCATTTCTGCTTTTGAAGTATTGCGCAAGCGTATTGATAAATTTGGGGTAACACAACCCAATATTCAACGTTTGGGAACTTCTGGAAGAATCTTAGTTGAACTTCCTGGTGCAAAAGATGTTGAGCGTGTGAAAAACCTTTTGCAAAGTACTGCCCAGTTAGAGTTTTGGGAAACCTTCAAAAACGATCAATTCTTCACTTTCTTATCAGAAGCGAATGAAGTTGTTAAGACATTAGAAGCAGCGAAACCTTCAGAAGAGCAAGCTGCTGACGAGAGTTCTGCCATTGATGATTTATTAGCAGATGTCGAAGCACAAGATTCTATCACCCCAGCGGCTGGTAACCCAATCTTAGATTTAGTGCGCGGTTATGGCTATCAAGGAGGTCCAGTTTTAGCACAGTTTGCTAAAAAAGACATGGACCAAGTAATGGGTTATCTCGATTTACCAGAAGTGAGAAAACTATTGCCTAAGAACTTCCGTTATGTCAACTTTGCTTGGGGTAAACCTAATCCAAATGCTGATATCGTTGATCTTTATTTGATTAAATCAAATCGTGATGCTACAGCACCGCTTAGTGGTGGTGTAATTGTTGATGCGGTACAAACTTATAGCCAGTTAGGACAGCCTGCAGTTTCCATGCAAATGGATTCTAAGGGGGCACGTGTTTGGGAAAACATGACTGGAAAAGCATTTAAAGAAGGAAGTAATATTGCGATCGTGTTAGACGATGTAGTGTATTCTGCGCCGGGTGTTAACAATGGAGCAATTGCAGGAGGTCGTTCAGAAATTACAGGAACTTTCACCTTAAATGAAGCAATTGACCTTGCAAACGTTTTACGTGCAGGGAAATTACCTGCCTCTGCAGAAATTATTCAATCAGAAATAGTAGGACCTTCTCTAGGGAAAGAGGCCATTCAAAGTGGAATGTATTCTTTCTTGATTGCCTTGTTAATCGTTCTTGTTTGGATGATTTTCTACTACGGCTCTTCAGGGATCTATGCTGATATTGCTTTGGCATTAAACATCTTGTTAATCTTTGGTATCCTAGCCGGTTTAGGTGCGGTATTAACGTTACCTGGTATTGCGGGGATCGTATTAACCATAGGTATATCGGTAGATGCAAACGTACTGATCTTTGAGCGTATCCGTGAGGAATTACGCAAGGGGAAAGGGGCTCAAAAATCTGTTGCAGATGGATTTAACAATGCCTTGTCTTCTATCTTAGATGCGAATATCACAACAGGTTTAACGGCCTTAATTTTATTTGTCTTTGGTACAGGACCAATCAAAGGATTTGCTACAACCTTATTAATAGGTATTGGAACTTCTTTATTCACCGCTATTTTCATTACGCGTTTATTTGTAGACGGTCGCTTATTTAGCGGTAAAAAAGTAAGCTTCTCTACTAAAGCAACTGAAAATATTTTAGCGAATATTTCTTTCGCTTTCTTATCAAAACGCAAAGTAGCCTATGCTGTTTCTGGCGTATTGGTACTGGTGAGTTTAATTTCTTTAAACTTCAACGGATTGAATCAAGGAGTTGATTTTGTAGGAGGACGTTCTTATACCGTTCGCTTTGATCAAATCATGAACCCTTCAGAGGTAGAAACTAGTTTAGTTGAAACCTTTGGTAGCGCAGAGGTGAAAACCTTTGGTGATGACAATCAGTTAAAGATTACAACCAAATATAAAATTGACGAAGAAGGAACTGATATCGACCAAGAAATCTACAACAAGTTATACGACGCTTTACAAGCTTTCTTACCAGATGGCTATTCTTATGACGAATTTGTAAACGGTGCTGAAGATAAGACCGTTGGAATTATGTCTTCGATTAAAGTAGGTCCAACCATTGCAGATGATATTAAGAAGAACTCTTATTTAGCGGTTGTGGGATCACTTATCGTTGTGTTCTTATATATTCTCTTGCGTTTCCGTAAGTGGCAATTCTCACTAGGGGCAGTTGCAGCAGTATTCCACGATGTATTAATCGTATTAGGGATATTCTCATTGACCTATAGCATCATGCCATTTAATATGGAGATCAATCAAGCATTTATTGCAGCGATCTTAACGGTAATCGGTTATTCATTGAATGATACCGTGGTAGTATTTGACCGTATTCGTGAGTTTACTAATGATCATCCTAAGGCAAAACTGGATGAAACGGTAAACAGTGCATTAAACTCTACCTTAAGTAGAACCTTAAATACCTCTTTAACTACCTTATTAGTGTTATTAGCGATCTTTGTCTTCGGTGGGGAATCTATCCGTGGATTTATGTTTGCCTTAATTGTAGGGGTGTTAGTAGGAACTTATTCTTCGGTATTTATTGCAACACCGGTGATGTTTGATACACAAAACAAAAAAGAAGCGTAAAGCATAGCTTTTACTTTAAGCATAAAAAAATCCCGGATCATCCGGGATTTTTTTATGCCTTGTATTGAAGGTATTGTTTGATATGGTTGAGATGATGCTGTGCATGCCAAGCATAAAAGTAAACCACTTCCTTTAGCGGAAAGTTTTCTGGACGTTCTGGATGAGCATATTCTCGTTCGAAGTCTTTTGCTGAAAGCTGTTCAAAAAAATAGGTCCAACGTTCGTGTACTCCCTCTAAAATCTTGACACTCGCCTCCACATCTAAATGGAGCGCGTCTGGACTCTTTTCTGCCCAGTCTTGTTCTTGATATCCCTTGATGGTAGGAGTGTCTTCTAAAAAGGCGTATTTACATCGCATATAAGAATGCATATGCGAGTCTGCAAGGTGATGCACTAGTTGTTTGATGGTCCATCCTCCTGGGCGATAAGGCTGATTTAAATCCTCATTACTACAGCGTGATAAGACCGCTTTTAAATCGGTTGGAAAAGCTTTTAAAACGGCAATCGATGCGTTGAGTTCTTCTGCTAAGAAAACTTGTTTGGGTTGGTAGCGCCCTATAGGGTACTGCCATTGCTCTAGGCTAAGGGACATGTTAAGTGTTTACAGTTCGGGTGCGATACATCACAAATAATCCTGCAATAATCAACGGAAGGCTTAACCATTGTCCAGTTGATAATGCGGGTAGAAAGGTTTCAAATCCACCTTGGCTCGCTTTTACATATTCGACGATAAATCGAATGCTAAAGAGTGCGGTCATAAAAACGCCCACTAGGAAGCCGTCTTTTTGGCGAAGCCCTTTTCGATATAAATAGCGCAAAAAGAAAAATAGCGCAAAATACAGTATTGCTTCATAGAGTTGTGCGGGGTGTCGCGGAAGCGATTCGCCTCTATTGACAAATACTACACCAAAGTTATTACCGGTAAAATCCCCCACAATTTCTGAATTGAAAAAATTTCCAATGCGCACAAAGGCTCCGCCTAAGGTAGTAGGGATAATCAAACGATCTAAGATCCAGGCAAGCGGTTTGTAGGGATTGTTGCGTTGATAGAGAATGATCCCCAATAAAATCCCAATAGCCGCCCCATGACTGGCTAGACCTCTAAAGCCTACAAAGGCAAAACCGCCTCCTGGTTTACTGGCAATCGGTAATAAAATTTCCATCAAGTGATCTTGATAATAGGCCCAATCATAGAAAAATACATGACCTAAACGCGCTCCTAGAAGTGTGGCAATAACAATATAAAAAAGCATGCTCTCAAGGGTTTCAACAGAAACCTTCTCTTTTTCATACATTTTTTTCATGATGTTAAAGCCTAAGCTAAAGGCAATCACAAACATCAAGCTGTAATAATGAATCCCGAAACTTCCAATTTTGAATAAGGTTGCACTGGGTTCCCAGAGAATTTTAAGTAAGTACATGCAGTTTGGTTTTGTATAAAAGTACCGAAAAAAAATGAAATTTCATTGACTAGGGAACAGGATCATGTCCGCCTTTTGACCAGGGATGACAACGCAAAATACGGTGAATGGTTAAGTAGCTTCCACGAAAAAGACCGTGCTTTTGCAAGGCTTCAATTCCATAGTGAGAACAGCTGGGGGTAAAGCGACAACTAGGAGGAAGCAGTGGGGATATAAGCCATTGATATCCTTTGATAAGCAGAATAAAAAGTGCTTTGATGGGATTTTTCATAAGCTTATAAACTAAAGCTAGTCCCGTCTTTTCCGTCTTTAAGTTGGATCCCTAAGGCTGAGAGTTGATCTCTAATCGCATCAGAAGTTGCAAAGTCTTTATTGTCTCTGGCTTTCTTGCGCATTTCGATTAAGAGATTTACGGTGCCCTCTAATGCGTTGCTAACTTTGTCATCAGATTGATCACTGCCAAAGCTTAAGCCCAAAACATCTTCAGTAAAGGCTTTCATCTTTTCTTTTAAAACAACTAAATCTTCAGAAGAAATTTTGGCAGCGCCATTTTTAATTGAGTTGATAAATTTAACGGCATCAAACAATTGTGCAATTAACAACGGACTATTAAAGTCGTCGTTCATGGCTTGGTAGCATTTTTCAACCCATGCATTTAGGTCAAAACCATCGGTCTGTGCAGCAGCTTCTATTTTGTCTAATAAGTTGATCCCTTCTGTCAAGCGTTGAAAGCCTTTTTCTGAAGCGAGTAAAGCGTCTTCGCTTAAATCAACAATACTGCGATAATGTGCTTGCAGCAAGAAAAAACGTGCGACTGCCGGTGAAAATGGCTTGGAGAAAATATCATTCTCGCCGCTAAACATTTCGTCTGGTAAGATGTTGTTTCCAGTGGATTTCGCCATCTTTTTACCGTTAAGGGTAAGCATATTAGCGTGTAACCAGTAATTGACAGGAGAAGTTTTATTGATTGCTTCAGCTTGAGCAATTTCACATTCGTGATGCGGGAACTTTAAATCCATTCCACCCCCGTGGATGTCAAATTGTTCTCCTAAGTATTTTGTACTCATGGCGGTGCACTCTAGGTGCCAACCTGGAAAACCATCTCCCCACGGCGAGGGCCAGCGCATAATGTGCTGTGGTTCTGCTTTTTTCCAAAGCGCAAAGTCTTGGGGATTCTTTTTATCACTTTGTCCGTCAAGGCTGCGGGTGTTGTGAATCAAGTCTTCAATTTTACGACCGCTTAACTTTCCGTAATGATTATCCTCATTGAATTTTAGGACATCAAAATAAACTGATTCATTTACCTCATAGGCATAGCCTGCTTCGATAATGCCTTTGATGATTTCTATTTGTTCAATGATATGTCCAGTTGCCGTTGGTTCAATGCTAGGAGGGAGGTTATTGAGTTTCTTTAAGGTTTGATGAAAATCAACGGTATAGCGTTGAACAACTTCCATGGGTTCAATTTGCTCAATTCTTGCTTTTTTAGCAATGCGATCTTCTCCTTCGTCAGCATCGTTTTCTAAATGTCCAGCATCTGTAATGTTACGCACATAGCGTACTTTAAAGCCTAAATGTTTTAGGTAACGATAGATCAGGTCAAAAGAGATAAAAGTGCGGCAATTACCCAGGTGAACATTGCTGTATACCGTGGGACCACAAACATACATGCCCACATAGTTTTCTGTGATGGGTGTAAAAACTTCTTTTTTACCGCTAAGGGAATTGTAAACTGAAAGCGTGGACATTAAAATTCCGTTTCTAATTTGATATAATCGAGAAATTCTTGCTTCTTTTCTTGTTGCTTGAACACTCCGCCAAACTCAGCTGTAACTGTACTGCTGGTGATGTCACTAATGCCTCGTGCATTTACACAAAGGTGTTTTGCATCGATCACACAAGCGACATCTTTAGTGTTGAGTACCTTTTGTAATTCTTCAACCACTTGAAGGGTTAATCTTTCTTGTACCTGCGGACGCTGCGCGTAATACTGCACAATGCGATTCATTTTTGACAATCCTACTACATTTCCATTTGAGATATAGGCGACATGAGCCTTCCCTACGATGGGTAAAAGGTGGTGTTCACAAGTAGAGTAGAGGGTAATGTTTTTCTCAACTAAGATTTCCCCGTACTTGTATTTGTTGTCAAAAGTGGAGGCTTTGGGTTTGTTTTCTGGACTTAGACCGCTAAAGATTTCTTTTACAAACATCTTTGCGACTCTTTTTGGAGTACCTTGAAGACTGTCGTCTGTAAGGTCCATCCCAAGGGTATGTAAGATTTCACCTACCTTTTCTTGAATGATATCAATTTTTTGATCGTCGTTCAAGTCAAAAGCATCTGCTCTTAAAGGGGTTTGTGCGCTACTTCCCAAATGATCGTCTCCGTGAGGGTCTTGATCTGCCAGCGTTAATTTCTCGATTTTCATAAGCGATAATGTGCTGCAAAGATAGCGAAAACATTACTAAAAGGGAAGGAATGTAAACCCGATTACAGTTTTAATCTATAGGTAAAAACCAAATTTAAATTGTCTTGATCCAATTGTAGTCTATCGGTTAAACCATTTGAAAATAAAGCCTGTTGCGTGGAAAGGTCTTGTAACTGTACTGCAATGTCAAGATTACTCGCTCCAAAATTATATCCAATCCCACCACTAATGATGGATTGACTATTGTCAAAAGCAATACGAGAGGAACCCTCTGTGCTGTATCCCGCCCGTAGACTAATCTGAGGGCTAACCCTAAATTCTCCTCCTATTTGAAGACGCTGATTTGTTTGAAAATTATCTTCAATTTGATTGTTTAAAGCAATAAAAAAGTCATCGTTTTCTGGGATGAATTTGGCGCGATTATGCGCCTTAATACTATAGTCAAAACTTATTAGACCAATGTCACTTATGATATAAGCAAGACTTCCTCTAACACTTCCTGGGGAGTTAAATTGGTAAGCGGGTAAGACTGTATCAATCCCATTTTCTGCAGGATTAAGGCTTAGGTCAATGTCCTCATTTTCTGTTCTAATTACCGAGTTAAGAGTTTGACGAATTTGATCTGAGAGGCGATAATATGTGGGACTTTCAAGACTAAGCCCTAATCGAAGCTGGTCTGTCGCTTTGTAGATTGCTCCAAACTGAACAGAGTTTGCCGTTCCAAGGGTAATCAACTCATTCGCAAAGTCTAATTGACTAATTCCAGATTGAGGCCCATAGCCGTATTCATAAAAACGAATGTTCTCACGGTATTCAACATTATAGGTGTTAAAATTAACACCTAAGAATAGTTTGTCTTGATAAACACCACTAAAATTGATGGTGTATTTATTTGTTCTACCGCTGCTTGTTTTGTTGTACTCGTGGGTATATCCAGCTGCTCCAGCCTGGGTATTGCTGTTATAAGAACGAATATTAGGATTTGTTGGATCTGTTGTTCCAGCTAAAGGGATAGGGTTAATTACAAAGCCTTCATAGCCAAATAATGCTTGTTGTGCAGCATACCCACTAAATTCTCCTATTGAAATGTATGCATCGTTAAAGGACTCTCCTTCAAGTCTTGAGATGTCATCTAAATATTGTCCTTGTGCATAAAAAAGAAAATAACGATCAAGCCCGCGATTAGGGTTGACTCCTAAAACACCAAAATTATTGTCATAGTTGGCCGTTTTGTTGTAATTAAATCCAAAGCTTACTTTAGACCAACTTCCGCCATTATCTTCGTTTAGGATCAAAACTATTCCAGCTTGATTTAAAGCTAGGTCGTTGCCGTTGTCTTCTTCGATGCCATTAAAATAGCTTGTGCTGTTTTTTAATTGAATCGAATTAAGAGATACCCCCACCTCTGAAAAGCTAAAGATAGAAGAAGCGGCAGGATTTATTTCTATTGCCGAAAAGTCGCCGCCCACGGCGCCAAAAGCACCTCCCATAGCCGTAAATCGCGCACTACCTTGAATAGTACTATTGCTAAATCGCTCTGCATCTAATAAAGTTTGCGCACTGAGTTGGGAAAATAGTAGACCTAGAAGAAATATTAAATTCTTTTTCATTGGGATAATAAAAGGTGTTAGTTATTGACGTCTTCCACTAGAACTTGATCGACCACTAGAAGAGCTTCTACTACCACTAGAACTTCTACCTCCAGAGGACATGCTTGCTGGTGCTCGATAAGAGCTTGAGCTATTGCTTCTAACATTTGAATTTGAGCTTCTTGTTGAAGAATTATTGTTGTAATTACGGCTAGAACGATATTCTTTAGCAGTATTATTACTGTTATTGTTTTTAGAGACAGCTTGTGTATTAGAGCGACCTCCTAGATTAACGACATTTCTACCGCTATTTTGTTGTGAAAACTGTCTTGCTTGAATAACATTATTAATCACTTGAACCTCAACACCGGTCCCTTGTAAACGTCGAATAACACGATCAATGTGAGATCGGTTTTGATTCTCTTGATTATTCTGTGAACGTCTCACTCGATTTTCCGTATCATCGAGATTTTGTATTTGACGAACACTCGTTGTCCTTCCTTGTTGTACAAGATTAGGCAATGTAATCTCTGTGTTTATTGTTCTTGATTGTCTGTCGTTCCCGTTTTCAAGTGTAGTGTTAGCGGGGGAGTTGTTCCCTCTTTGAACCGCCCGAGTATTGATTTGAGATCGCCCAACGATTGCCGCTTGACCTCGATAAGATGGGCTGTATGCGCGGTTTCGAACGACATTAGACCTTCGGTTATTATTGATGCGATTAAAAGGTCTACGGTAGGGGTTATTGTAGGCATATCCATACCCAAATCCATTCCAAAATCCTCCACCATAGAAATAAGGGTTATTATAAAATCCATTGCCGTAATAAGGATAGTAACCATTAAAGAAAGGACGATTAAAGCCCCATGCAAAACGATTCCACCTGTAAGGATTGTAGAAATTGTAATCCCAGTAGGCAAGATAAGGGTCATAAAAACCGCCAAAGCCCCAATTCCCCCCAAAACCAAAGTTTAGCGGAGTAGATTGAATAATGACTTGAGTTGTTTTATTTCCCCCACCCCAGTTAGGGTTAGATTGATAGTTGTTGAGATTTCCTTGATTAAGCGAATCAACATTTGTCAAGGCGACATCATTACTACTGTCATCCCAGCTGTATTGTTGGGCTTGTTGATCAAAATACTGTGTGTAGGCATTTGCTGCGGGTTGTTTTTTGGCACGTCTAATCACGATGACATTGTCATCATTATAGATTCCATCACTGTAATAAGAAGCATTTTGAAAACTCCCACATGCAGTAAATAAAAGGCTATTTAAAAAGATGATCCCTAAGACTGATAAGCTGATTGATTTAGAAAAACGCATAACTCTTTATTTTTTACCCGTAAGCGGCCTAAATTAATTAGTTTTGCTCCACAAACGTATTTTAAACTAAGATAGTCAAAATCTGTGCCAAAATCATGTCAAAGAAATTAACAAAACGTGAGGTAGATTACTCAAAATGGTATAACGAATTAGTTGTAAAAGCTGATTTAGCCGAAAATTCAGCTGTTCGTGGATGCATGATCATTAAACCTTATGGCTTTGCTATATGGGAGAAGATGAAAGAAGAACTGGATAAAAAATTCAAAGCAACTGGTCATCAAAACGCCTATTTCCCGCTATTTGTTCCAAAAAGTTTATTTGAAGCAGAAGAAAAAAATGCTGAAGGCTTCGCCAAAGAATGCGCAGTTGTTACTCACTATAGATTAAAGAACAATCCAGATGAAGCTGGGAAACTAATGGTAGACCCAGACGCTAAACTTGAAGAAGAGCTTGTTGTTCGTCCTACCAGTGAGGCCATTATTTGGAACACCTATAAAAATTGGATACAATCCTATCGTGACCTGCCTATATTGATCAATCAATGGGCAAATGTAGTCCGCTGGGAAATGAGAACACGTTTATTTTTAAGAACTGCAGAGTTTTTATGGCAAGAGGGACACACGGCTCATGCCACTAAGCAAGAAGCCCTAGACGAGACCTTGTTGATCAATAATCTCTACGCAGATTTTGTAGAGAATTTTATGGCAATACCAGTGATCAAGGGGGTAAAATCTGCCAGTGAACGATTTGCTGGAGCAGTCGATACCCACTGTATTGAAGCGTTAATGCAAGACGGTAAAGCCTTGCAAGCGGGAACTTCTCACTTTTTAGGGCAAAACTTTGCCAAAGCATTTGATGTGAAATACGCCACTAACGAGGGTGGTTTAGAGCATGTTTGGGCAACCTCATGGGGAGTATCTACTCGTTTAATGGGGGCATTGATTATGACCCACAGTGATGATAATGGTCTGGTCTTACCGCCTAATTTAGCGCCAATACAAGTTGTGATCGTTCCCATTTACAAAGGGGCAGAGCAGCTTGAAGAAATTTCTGTAGTAGCGAATAAGATTCAAACAGCCTTAGAAGCCGCAGGAGTGTCTGTCAAGTTTGACAACCGTGATAATATCAAGCCAGGATTTAAGTTCAATGATTACGAGTTAAAAGGGGTTCCTTTGCGCATTGCGATTGGTCCTAAGGATTTAGAAAAAGGTCAAGTAGAGTTAGCGCGCAGAGATACTTTAGAGAAGAGCTTTGTGCCTCAATCAGAATTAGTAGAGATGATTCCAGCGCTTTTAGAGAAGATTCAAAATAGTTTATACGATAAGGCGTTTTCTTTTAGAGACGAACATATTACAGCGGTAGATAGCTATGAAGAGTTTAAAACTGTGCTAGAAGAGAAAGGCGGCTTTATATCTGCGCATTGGGATGGAACAGAAGCCAGTGAAGAGGCCATTAAGAAGGAAACTAAGGCAACCATTCGCTGTATTCCTTATGATGCCAAAGAAGAAGCAGGAAAGTGTATCTATTCAGGAGCCCCATCTAGTCAGCGGGTGCTGTTTGCAAAGGCGTATTAAGCAGCAGAAGTGCTTTAAATATAGTAGAATAAAAAAAAATGATTTTTATTTGAAAATGCGTTGTGTAATCGATGAATAAGTTTTAGATTTGCAACCATAAAATTTTGGCCCGTTCGTCTATCGGTTAGGACGCCAGGTTTTCATCCTGGAAAGAGGGGTTCGATTCCCCTACGGGCTACTAAAAATAATTTAGATGGCAAATCATAAATCGGCACTTAAGAGAATTCGTTCTAATGACAAAAAGCGTTTACGCAATCGTTTTCAACACAAAACGACCCGTAATGCTGTACGTCGTTTACGCGAATTAACAGATAAAAAAGAAGCGACTACATTGCTTCCATCAGTTATTTCAATGTTAGATAAACTAGCAAAGAAAAACATCATTCACGCGAACAAAGCGGCTAACATTAAGTCAAAGTTGACTAAAAGAGTTTCAGCTTTATAGTATTAGCATTTAGACCAATAAAAAAGCGCTCAATTGAGCGCTTTTTTTATGTCTTAAAATCAATGAACCCCTAGGAGTTCATCGATATTAAAAACTCTTCGTTGTTGACGGTCTTTTTAAAGCGATCGTTAATGAATTCCATCGCTTCTACTGGGTTCATGTCAGCGAGATACTTTCTCATAACCCACATGCGGTGAACGGTGTTATCGTCTAATAAAATATCGTCTCTTCGTGTGCTAGAAGAAATAAGGTCAATTGCAGGAAAAATTCTACGATTAGAAATCTTGCGATCTAATTGCAGTTCCATGTTACCTGTTCCTTTGAATTCTTCAAAGATTACTTCGTCCATTTTAGAGCCAGTTTCTGTTAAAGCAGTAGCGATAATAGAGAGAGACCCGCCATTTTCAATATTTCTTGCGGCACCAAAGAAGCGCTTTGGTTTATGCAAAGCATTTGCATCAACCCCTCCACTTAAAATCTTACCACTAGCAGGCTGTACCGTGTTATAGGCACGTGCAAGACGTGTAATCGAATCTAATAGGATAACGACATCGTGACCACATTCAACTAAACGCTTTGCTTTTTCTAAAACGATATTAGCCACTTTTACGTGACGATCTGCCGGTTCGTCAAAGGTTGAAGCGACTACTTCTCCTTTTACATTGCGCTGCATGTCTGTTACCTCTTCTGGTCTTTCATCAATTAATAAGATGATTTGATAGACTTCTGGATGGTTCGCTGCAATAGCGTTAGCAATATCTTTTAAGAGCATTGTTTTCCCTGTCTTTGGTTGGGAAACAATCATCCCGCGTTGTCCTTTCCCGATAGGAGAAAACAAGTCGATAATTCTTGTAGAGATAGTGCTTTGCTTTTCGGCTAACTTAAACTTCTCTTGCGGGAAGAGGGGAGTAAGGTGTTCAAAAGAAACGCGATCTCTTACCACTTTAGGGTCTTGCCCGTTAATGCGGTTTACTTTAATTAAAGGGAAGTACTTTTCTCCTTCTTTTGGAGGACGTACTGTTCCTAAAACAGTGTCTCCTGTTTTTAACCCAAATAATCGGATTTGAGATTGAGACACATACACATCGTCAGGAGATGAGAGGTAGTGATAGTCAGAAGAACGTAAAAAACCGTATCCTTCTTGCATGATTTCCAGCACTCCTTCAGAATCAATAATCCCGTCAAACTCATAATCTGGCTCGCGGTAGCGATTGCGATTATCTTTGTTGTGGTTTACCTCTTGCTTTTTATGACGAGGGTGTTTATTGTTGTTCTGTTGATTATTCTGGTGATTGTTTTTATTCTTGTGTTGAGGTCTGTTGTTAGAACGCTCTTTATTGTCCCCTTCAGCATTTTTTGACTCTCCTTTAGGCTCCTTGTCCTCTCTTTTCTCTTGAACAACTTTTCTTTGTTCTGGATCTTTTTTAGGATGTTCTTTACGTTGAGGTCTATTGTCTTTCTTTGGAGCGGGTTTCACCGCTTCTTTTTTGTCCTCGCTTTTTGCGGGACTTTCTGTCTTTTCGGGTGGGTTAGCAGAGATGTGATCGATAATTTGATAGATCAAATCAAGTTTCTTCAATGCAGAGGTTCTTTTTAACCCTAGGTTTTTTGCGATTTCTTGTAAATCAGCTAATTTTTTTTCTTTTAGCGTAGCAATTTCGTACATGTGTTGGATGGTCTCAAAAAGAGGTTGAGTAAATAATTATGATTATTGGTAAGCCGCACGGTATGAAGTGTTGTGCATTACAATATTACAAAAAAAACCAGTGTAAATGTAGAAAACCATTAATTTTGACAAAAAAAACATGATCCAAAGAATTCAAACCCTTTTTATGTTGCTCTTTGTATTGGCAACAGGAGTGAACTTTTTTCTTTTTCCTTCAGAAATAATTGTTTTTGAACCTCTTATGGGGGATAAGGCAGACGCGAGTTCTTATGTTTCCATTTTACTTTCCTTAATTGTCTTAGTCAATATTGGTCTGTATAAAAAAAGAACAGTACAAATACGTATCAATCAAGTGATTTGGGTGCTTTACACGCTATTTTGGGGAAGCTTTGTTTATTTGATCATACAGCATCAACCAGATAACTTTAATCAGTATTTAGGAGACTTAATGATTGCTTTTGCAGGAGAAGTAGTGCTGTTATTAGCGAATCGTTTTATTAAAAAGGACGAAGCTTTAATTCGCTCTCTCGACAGACTGCGCTAGACTTTTTCCGCGGAGTCCTAATTCAATTACTTCCATATTTTGCAATTTTCCTTGCGCTATTTCAAAACGCAGCATGGTTCTTATTTGATGAAAACCGTGGATTCCTGCGGCGCCGGGATTAAGATGCATCATGTTCCGACCTTTAATGTGCATCACTTTTAGGATATGTGAATGTCCGCAGATAAAGACATCGGGTCGTTCTTGATTTAATAGCTCGCGAACTCTTGGAGTGTATTTTCCCGCTGGTCCGCCAATATGTGTCATCAAGAATTTTACTCCTTCCAGGGTGAAGCGGTTATTTTCTGGAAAACTTTGCCTCGCTTTGGTACCATCAATATTTCCATAAACGCCCCTCAAGGGTTTTTGTTTGGCGAGCGAATCGGTCACCTTTAAATCCCCAATGTCTCCTGCATGCCAGACCTCATCTGCTTCTTGTGTATATTTTAAGATGCGATCGTCTATATGCCCGTGTGTGTCAGAGAGTAAAAGGATTTTTTTCATTATCTTGAAGGTGCCCAAATTTTTTATCATGCAATATACTGCAAAAAAGCCCTTTAATTCTATTCTTATTATTCTGCCTACCGGCTTGCGTTACCGTCTTCAAGAAGACCATGTTTTCCAAGAAATCCGTTATGCGCAAGTGACAGGGGT
This sequence comes from Candidatus Arcticimaribacter sp., assembly GCA_965658115.1. Lineage (GTDB taxonomy): Bacteria > Bacteroidota > Bacteroidia > Flavobacteriales > Flavobacteriaceae > Arcticimaribacter. The sequence continues at coordinate 14,097 of CBFHRA010000012.1, forward strand.
TAAGCTTAAGAAAGATCATTTTCGTTTTTACTTTGGTTACATAATAGCGCCTTTGATGATCATAGAACATTTTTTTATTATTCAAAAACAAGGGTTGAATTATATCAATGGGATCAATTTAATTTTTTGGGGTGCTGTTTTGGGGCTTCATTTCTTCTTTAAACAAGTGTATACCATATCGATTGATAAAGGACCTTTAACCGCTGAAGTATATATGACAGAAAAATTAGTGGAAGGGCGTAAAATCAAAAAAGAAATTGAATCTCATTTATAAGCACTAGTAAAGCTGTTAAGATTCTAATATCTTTGCAGGGTGCGGTACTTTCTCACCTTAGCGTATAATGGAACCTCCTTTCATGGATGGCAACGTCAACCCAATGCCAGCAGTGTGCAGCAGGCGCTTGAAGAAGCCTTGACGACCTTGTTACGTAAGCCTATTGCCATTACTGGAGCAGGAAGAACAGATACTGGCGTGCATGCAAAACAGATGATGGCGCATTTTGAGGCAGACCTTTCTGTGGAAGAAGAAGAAAACCTCCCGTATCTACTCAACCGTTTCTTAAAAGAAGACATTGTTATTCATCGCCTCGAAAGGGTTAAAGCAGATGCTCATGCGCGATTTGACGCTACGGCAAGAACTTATGAGTACCATTTGGGTTTTCAAAAAAACCCTTTTAAACAGCAGTTGTACTATTATTTTCATCTGCCTGTTTCTGTAGAGAAAATGAATGAGGCTGCGCAGATATTATTAACATACGAAGATTTTGAGGCTTTCGCCAAAACGCACTCAGATGTAAAAACCTTTTTGTGTGATGTGACAAAGGCAGATTGGGAAAGTACAGCAGAGGGTGCTATATTTACCATCACCGCAAATCGATTTTTGCGCAATATGGTTCGAGCGATCGTTGGGACTTTATTAGAAATTGGAACAGGTAAAATTGAAGTTGCAGATATGCATAAAATCATTCAAAGCAAAGATAGGGGAGAAGCCGGCTTTTCTGTTCCAGCAGCGGGTCTATACCTTACTGAAATTCAATACCCCAAAAGTATCTATTTGTAAATGAAAGAAGAAAAAGCGAGTTTATTTGACCGGGCATTATTTAGCAAAATAATGGCCTTTTCGACGCCCTATAAAGCCTATTACTACATTGTAATGCTTTCGGCTATATTGTTGTCTGTTTTTTCTACCCTAACCCCTTATTTACTAAAAACAGCAGTAGATGATTATATCACTCCGCGCTTGTATGAGGGGCTTCTTCTTTTTATCCTTTTTATGCTGGGCGCATTATTGCTTGAAGTGATTTTTCAATATGTGTTTGTGTATTATGCGAACTGGCTTGGGCAAATGATTGTAAAAGATTTAAGAGCAACTTTGTTCAAAAAGCTCATTCATTTCAAGATGGCTTATTTTGACACCTCTGCTGTAGGGAGACTGGTGACCCGCTCTGTGAATGATATCGAGACGATCGCGAGTATCTTTAGTCAAGGACTGTTTATGATTATCGCCGACTTTTTAAAGATGGCTTTAGTTGTTGTCGTAATGCTCTATGTCAACTGGGAACTATCCTTAATCGTTTTTGCAGTTCTCCCAGTGATAGTATACGCTACCCGCGTTTTTCAAAAGTCAATGAAGAAAGCTTTTGAAGAGGTGCGCAAAGAAATTGCCAACTTGAACACCTTTGTACAAGAACGTATCAGCGGGATGAAAATTGTGCAGCTTTTTAGTAGGGAGTCGATTGAAGAGAAAGCTTTTGATGAAATAAACAATCGCCATAAAAAGGCTTGGCTAAAAACAGTCTGGTTTAACTCAATTTTCTTTCCGGTGGCAGAGATTTCTACTTCTGTAACTATCGGACTTTTGGTTTGGTATGGTGGGTTTAAAACCATTGCTGGAGCAGAAGTTTCTTTAGGAACTTTGTTCCTTTTTATACAGCTATCCCAAATGCTTTTTCGCCCCTTAAGACAAATTGCTGATAAATTCAATACGTTGCAAATGGGAATGGTGGCCGCAGATAGGGTCTTTAAAATTATCGCGACAGAGAGTGCCATTGAAGATAAAGGAACCCATCTCGCTAAAACATTAGAAGGGAATATCGAAATAGAACAACTGCGATTTGCTTATTTACCCGGAGAAGAAGTTTTAAAGGGCATTGATCTAGCTGTTAAAGCCGGAGAAACAGTTGCCATTGTCGGGGCGACAGGTGCTGGGAAATCCACCTTAATTAATTTGATTACTCGTTTTTATGAGTTCGATCAAGGAGATATTAAAATTGACGGAACTTCTATTAGAGATTTTAAGCTTAATAACCTTAGAAGCCATGTAGCCCTGGTGATGCAAGATGTTTTCTTGTTTGCCGATTCAATTCTAAACAATATCACCCTTTTTGATTCCAGGATACAAAAGGAAGATGTTATTACTGCGGCAAAAGAGATCGGCGTTCATAAATTTATCGAATCCCTTCCAGGAGGCTATGATTACAATGTGCAAGAACGAGGGGTAATGCTTTCTTCTGGGCAACGTCAATTAATTGCTTTTTTACGCGCTTATATGGCGAATCCTACCATCCTAGTGCTTGATGAAGCGACTTCGTCCATCGATTCTTTTTCTGAAGAGTTAATCCAAAAAGCAACAGAGCGTATTACCAAAGACAAAACCTCTATTGTGATTGCACATCGCCTTGCCACCATTAAAAAAGCCGACCGAATTGTGGTAATGGATCAAGGAGAAATTGTCGAAATAGGAACCCACGAAAGCTTGTTGAAAAAGGACAACGGGGTGTATCAAAAATTATACGAATTACAATTTAGTCAAGCAGAAATGGCTTAGAGACTAAGGTCTTCAGTAAGGGCGCGTTTTAGTTTTTCTCCAGAATCAAACTTCATAAACTGTCCATCTTTGATGTAAACAATATCGCCTCGTTCTTCTGATATAACGACCACTAAGGCATCGGTCTTTTCAGAGATTCCTAATCCTGCTCTGTGTCTCAAACCAAAACGACTGGGAATACGATTTGATTCTGAAACGGGTAAAACAATTCTTGTCGCAGTAATTTTATTGTCCTTAATAATGATTGCACCATCGTGTAGCGGACTGTTTTTATAAAAGATGCTTTCTAGGATTTGTGGGCTAAGGGTGATCTTAGTTTCGTCTCCTGTGCTTTTGACAAAGTCGAGGTTGTTACTTCTTTCCAATACTATAATCGCCCCCATTTTATCTTTTGCCATATTTTCACATGCATTGACAAAAAGGGTTAAATCCAACTGAACGATCTTCTCGTCTTCTAGCTTTAAAAAATTAAAATACCGGATAAAACTTTTTCGACTGGTGTAATTTGTTGATCCTAACAAGAGTAAGAACTTTCTAATTTCTTGTTGGAATACTACTATAAGTGCAAAGAATCCAACACTGATGAAATTCCCTAGGATATTACTCAAAACATTCATTTTCAATGTAATGGTCAATTGATACATAAAGTAAATGATGACAATCCCTAGAAAGATATTGATGGCCACCGTTCCTTTTACCAGCTTGTAGAGGTAAAATAGCATCAAAGCCACAAGGACGATATCAAGGACATCGACAAAAGAGAATTCAAGAAAGCTAAAATTGTTCAAGGGTGGGCTTTTTGTAAAATTAGGAAAAATCTATCGGAGTTGTTCCAATAAGCGAATGCATTCTTTTGCTGCCTTAACATCGTGTACGCGAATAAGCTGTGCTTTTTTCATTAATGCAACAGTGTGTAGCACAGTTGTTCCGTTGAGAGCTTCTTCAGGAGTAGTACCAAGGATCTTATAAATCATTGACTTTCTAGAGACTCCTGCGAGGACAGGGAGCTTAAAATCTTGAAAACGCTCGAAACGATGAAGTAAGTGATAATTGTGTGCTATGGTTTTTCCAAAACCAAAACCAGGATCTAAAATAACATCATTGATTCCTGCGGCATAACAGGCGTTAATTTTTTCAGAAAAGAATCGCATGATTTCTTGGTACACATCTTCATAAGAGGGTGCGTTTTGCATGTCCTTTGGCTTGCCTTGCATATGCATAGCAATATAGGGGGCAGGGTATTTTCCCACAGTTGTCAGCATCGCTGGGTCGAGATTCCCAGCCGAGATGTCGTTGATCATATGAGCGCCTTCTTCTAGGGCAGCTTTGGCCACATTAGCCCTAAAAGTATCAATAGAAAAGAGGGTAGTGGGAAACTGTTTGCGCAAGGCGATTAAAACAGGCAGTAGCCTATCGATTTCTTCTGTTGGACTAACCTCTTCTGCCCCTGGACGAGAACTATAGGCGCCTAGATCGATAAAATCTGCTCCTTCGATGATCATTTTTTCACACTGTTGTAGTGCAGCATCAATGTTTTGGTGTTTACCACCATCATAAAACGAATCTGGCGTGAGATTTAATATTCCTAAAATCTTAGGAGAGGAGAGGTCCACAAGGGTACCATTACAATTAAGGGTCATAAAGGTTAATTTCTATGGATAACTTTCGTTATGCGAATTTGATAGACTTAAATAATTGCCCGAAATTTACAAAAATTAAGGTCGAAATGATTCCAACCCTTACCCATTATCAACAAATTACTGCACAATGCCGTGCTTTATTCTTAAAGAAAATGACCGATTATGGCGTGGCCTGGCGCATTTTACGTTTGCCATCGCTTACTGATCAAATCTTTATCAAGGCACAGCGCATTAGAAGTATCCAAAGTTTAGCAGAGCAAAAAGTAGAGGAGGGGCAAGAAAGTGAGTTTATCGGGATCATTAATTATTGCATTATGGCCTTAATACAGCTTGAAAAAGGCATTGCAGAACAACCCGATTTGTCGAACGACGAAGCAACTTCATTGTACGATAAGCATTTAAAAATAACCGAAGACTTAATGCTCGCGAAAAACCACGACTATGGCGAAGCATGGCGCGATATGCGGGTAAGTTCTTTGACCGATTTAATCTTGCAAAAGTTATTACGCGTTAAGCAAATTGAGGACAATCAAGGAAAAACCCTTGTGAGTGAAGGGATAGATGCCAACTATCAGGACATGATTAACTATGCGGTTTTTGCGTTAATTCATCTAGACCAATAAGTAAATGGCAAAGCTGTTGTTTGAAAAGGGATTGAGTGGCTTATTAACCCTGCTAGGGGTTACGGTGGTTGTTTTCTTTCTTTTTAATGTTTTAGGCGATCCAGCACAAATGATGGTGGATCAAAATGCTTCAGAAGCGCAGATCGCCAAAATACAGCAGAAATACGGCTTTGATTTGCCTACCCATAAACAGTTTTTGTATTTCTTGAATGACTTATCACCTATCTCTCTTCACAGTACTAAAGCAGAGGATTTTTCATTTTATAGTTATGATAAATACGGTGGTTTTTCGCTTGGACTAGGGAATTTGATTTTAGTTTTAAAGCGTCCTTATCTGCGAACCTCCTATCAACGACAAGGGAAACGGGTGAGTACAATTATTGCAGAAACTCTTCCGAACACGTTTATTCTCGCCTTGAGTTCAATTGGGATTGCCATTATTTTTGGGATGATTTTAGGAGTTTTAGCAGGTTATTATAAAGATTCTTTTTTAGACTCGACCTTGTTGCTCTTGAGTACCTTGGGGATGAGTGTGCCCTCGTTTTTTAGTGCGATTTTGTTTTCTTGGGTTTTTGGCCACCTATTAGGGGATATTACAGGACTCAATATGACAGGTAGTTTGTACGAGTTGGACGACTTTGGCGAAGCCCAACATATACAAATAAAGAACCTTTTGCTCCCTGCCATTGTACTTGGAATTCGCCCTATTGCGGTAATTGTTCAATTAGTTCGTTCTGGGATCATTGACGTCTTGCAACAAGAGTATATTAAAACTGCTTACGCAAAAGGATTAACGTCTTTCCAAGTGGTGTATCGCCATGCAATCAAGAACACTTTAAACCCCGTGATTACTGCAGTTTCTGGCTGGTTTGCCTCTATGCTCGCTGGAGCAGTATTTGTCGAGTATATCTTTGGTTGGAGGGGACTGGGAAAAGAAATCGTCAATGCCCTCAATACCCTAGATATTCCCGTTGTAATGGGAGCCGTTTTAGTCATCGCAAGTTTATTTGTAATCATCAACTTAATCGTTGATTTCCTTTATATTTACATCGATCCAAAAGCAAAACCATTTTAAACAAAAAACATGAGAAAAAAGATAGTAGCCGGGAACTGGAAAATGAACAACAATAAAGCAGAAACAGCTCAATTGATCGCTGCTTTAAAAGCAAAAGGAAGTTTTGCAGGAGTAGAAGTTAAAGTGGCGCCCACCTCGATTCATTTAGCGCAAGCAGTAGATGCTTTGAGTGATTCTGCCATTGAAGTAATTGCTCAAAATATGCATCAAGCGACCAACGGGGCTTATACCGGAGAAATTTCTGCCGATATGCTGCAAAGTATTGGGGTGAATTCAGTCATCTTAGGTCATTCTGAACGCAGGGCCTATTTCAACGAAACAGACGAGGCGTTAGAAGAAAAAGTAGCCACTGCAGTACAGCACGATATGGAAGTTGTTTTTTGTTTTGGAGAAGAATTAGAAGATCGTCAAAACGAGCAACACTTTAAAGTAGTAGAAGAGCAGTTGAGTAAAGCATTGTTTTCTTTGCCTAGTTCTTCTTGGGAAAAGATTGTTCTAGCCTATGAGCCTGTATGGGCCATTGGGACAGGTGAAACTGCATCTCCAGAACAAGCACAAGAAATGCATGCCTTTATTCGCGATTTAGTAGCGCAAAAGTATGAAGCTAATATTGCCGAAAATGTTGCTATATTGTATGGAGGAAGTGTTAAGCCAGCAAATGCTCAAGAAATCTTCTCAAAGCCAGATGTTGATGGGGGACTAATCGGTGGGGCAGCACTTAACGCAGATGACTTTTTTGCAATTGTACAATCAATCTAAATGGCAGCAACGTATATCCAGCTTAACTTACAGATTCAACCCTTAGACAATGGGAGAGAAATTACTTTGGCTGTATTGAGTGAGTTGGGTTTTGAAAGTTTTGTTGAAACCAAAACCGGGCTAGAGGCCTACATTCAAGAGCAAGACTGGAAGCCGGACTTGCTGGATCACTTGTATCCACTAGTGGAAAATGGCTTGGATATAGGATGGTCTATAACAGCTATTCCACCAGAAAACTGGAACGCTGTTTGGGAATCAGATTTTCAACCTATAGTTATTGAAAATCAATGCGCTGTTCGAGCAGACTTTCACGCTCCCATAGATGTGCCTTATGAGTTAGTGATTACCCCAAAGATGAGTTTTGGAACTGGACACCACCAGACTACTTATATGATGTTGAATTATCTACTTCAAAATGCTCCAAAAGGACACACTTTATTAGATATGGGCTGTGGGACTGGAGTACTCGCTATTCTAGCCGAAAAGTTAGGTGCTGTAGATCTTGACGCAATTGATGTAGAACCTTGGTGTTATGAAAATACGGTGGAAAATATTAAAATGAATAATTGCCAAAATATTGTCGCAGCAGAAGGGGATAGTAAAATGATTCCTGAAAAAATCTACGATACTATTTTAGCCAACATCAATATGAATGTTCTATTACTTGACATTCCACTGTTTTCACAACGATTAAAGGAGAATGGTTCCTTGTTCTTAAGCGGTTTTTATACCCAAGATATCCCAGCGATAGAAGCAAAAGCCAACCAAAATGGTTTGCGATTAGTTGAATTTCAAGAAAAAGACAACTGGGTATCTGCCCATTTTTCTAAGATAAATGGATGAATCACCAGAAGTAGCCTTTGAAGAAGAAGTTGAAGTGCTTACCGCAAAAGAGCATCAAATTATTCTTCATAACGACGATGTCAATACCTTTGATCATGTAATTCGCTGCCTTGTTCGTATCTGTGATCAAACCCCAGAGCAAGCAGAACAGTGCGCTTATATTGTTCATTATCACGGAAAGTGTGTGGTCAAAACAGGCGCTTATGAGGATTTAAAACCCCGTTGTTTGTTGTTGTTAGAAGAAGGACTTTCGGCAGAATTAGTTTAATTTCTCTGGCGATGTTTGCCTAACTCTAGGTCTTGGCGTATTTTGCAGTCTTCGTTTTAAATAAACGATCAACGCTATGAAAAAAACACTTTTATTATTTATGGGGCTAGTGGCCTCATCACTTTACGCACAAAACCTTATGGAACAATCTTTACATCAATTTACCGTGGAAACTTTAGAAGGAGCGCAGTTTGATTTTTCTGCCCTTAAAGGCAAAAAAGTTATGGTTGTCAATACTGCTTCTAAATGTGGGTTGACACCGCAATACAAAGAATTACAAGCCCTGTATGAACAATACAGTTCAGAGGGATTTGTGATTGTAGGTTTCCCTGCCAATAACTTTTTGAAGCAAGAACCAGGGTCTAACGAAGAGATTGCCGCATTTTGTGAACGCAATTATGGGGTCACTTTCCCTATGATGGCAAAGATTGATGTTAAAGGAAACGACATTCACCCCGTTTATACATTTTTAACGCAAAAAGACAAAAATGGAGTGATGGACTCTAAAGTTACTTGGAACTTCCAAAAATACTTGATCAATGAAGAAGGAATATTAGAGAAAGTAATCTCGCCTAGAACTTCTCCTTCTGACGAAGAAGTCATTTCTTGGATTACAAAATAAACCCATGAAAGCGAAGCAATTTGAAACGCATTGTGTCCATGAAGGGCAAGTAGAAGACACTTTATATAAAGGGGCAATATCGCCTATTTATATGGCAACGGCTTATTCTTATGAAGAAACAGACCGTTACCCGCGTTATTTTAATACCCCTAATCAAGTAGGCCTAGCCAAAAAAATTGCTGCTCTCGAGGGGGCAGAAGAAGGTTTGATCTTTGGTTCTGGAATGGCTGCGATTTCTACCGCATTACTCGCTTTTTTAAAGGCAGGAGATCATGTTGTTTTGCAAAACGACTTGTATGGTGGGACAACAAATTTAGTCGTAGAACATTTTAACCAGTACGGAATTGAATACTCTTTCGCCGAAGGCTTAACGGTCTCAGATTTTGAAAAAGAAATTAAAGAAAACACTAAGGTGATCTATATTGAAACCCCTAGTAATCCATTGATGAAAATAGTCGATTTAGCGGCAATCGCTCAATTGGCTAAAAAGCACCAGTTGGTTTCTATGATCGATAGCACCTTTGCTTCTCCAGTGAATCAAAATCCCATCTCTTTTGGGATCAATATCGTCTTGCATTCTGCGACGAAATATCTGGGCGGACATAGTGATATTTTAGCGGGTGCTGTAGCGTGTTCTGCGGTTCATATGCAAAAGATTTTTGCAGTAGCGAAGAGTCTAGGTGGAAACCTAAGTGAACTCTCTATTTGGCTGCTAGAAAGAAGTATCAAAACCCTAGCGATAAGAGTGCGTCAGCAAAATGAAAACGCCCAGGCATTAGCAGAATACTTGTCTACGCATCCAGCTGTTACAGCAGTGTACTATCCAGGCTTAGAAAGTCATCCTGATCACGCTTTGGCAAAACAACAAATGCATGGCTTTACAGGAATGATGTCTTTTGAGATAAAGCCAGGGCTTAACCGTACTGCTTTTGAAAAAGCCTTGCAACTCATCCAACCCGTGGTAAGTTTAGCAGGGGTAGAGAGTACGATTACTATTCCGGCGATTACATCGCATAAACTCTTGACCCCTGAAGGAAGAGCAAAGCAAGGAATCACAGATCAATTGGTTAGATTCTCTGTAGGTATAGAACATGTAGAAGATTTAAAGAATGATTTGAACCAAGCCTTAGAAAAAGCGACCCATGAAAGTTGATATCCTTGCTTTTGGAGCACATCCAGACGATGTAGAATTAGGTTGTGGCGGTAGCATCGCTAAAGCCACAAGTCAAGGTAAATCAGTTGGTGTAATTGATTTAACTAGGGGAGAACTAGGCACTAGAGGCTCTGCCGAAATACGCGATCAGGAGGCCGCCGCAGCGGCCAAAGTACTACAACTTACATTTAGAAAAAACCTCGCTTTTCGCGATGGTTTTTTTGTAAACGATGAAGCCCATCAAATGGCTGTTATCCAAATGATTCGCCTTCATCAACCCAAGGTTGTTTTATGCAATGCCATAGAAGACCGTCACATCGATCACGCAAAGGGAAGTAAGCTAGTAAGTGATGCCTGTTTTTTATCGGGATTAAAAAAGATCGTGACAAAAGATGAAGCTGGAAACATACAAGACCCTTGGCGCCCAGCCCATGTTTATCACTATATTCAATGGATGGAAATTACGCCAGCTTTTGTGGTCGATATTTCAAATCATCTGGAAACAAAAATGGAGGCGATCCATGCTTATTCTAGTCAGTTTTATGATGCAAAAAGCGATGAACCCTCCACGCCAATTAGTAGTCAGAACTTTTTAGAAAGTGTGCGGTATAGAGCACAAAACTTAGGTCGTCTTTCTGGAGTTGCTGCAGCAGAAGGTTTTACAGTAGAACGCACCCCTTTGATTCAAGACTTTGATGATATCGCTTAGGTCTTTTTTTTCTCCTTCTTAAAAACATTAGGCCCAAGCTTTGAAAGGAAGAAAAAAATAGCTTAAATTTGCCGCTCAAACGGTGGTTGTAGCTCAGTTGGTTAGAGCGCCTGATTGTGGTTCAGGAGGTCGTCGGTTCGAGACCGATCTTCCACCCTTATAAGGGAGTCGAAAGACTCCCTTTTTTTGTTTATCGTGGGAAGCTTACTCTATTTTTAATATCTTTAATTCGATGAAAAAACTACTTCTACTATTCCTTTTTATTCCGCTAATATCTTTAGGACAATCTTTTGAATTAACCAATGGTCAAAGTATGTGTATGATTGGCAAAGGAAAGGGACAAGATGCCACGATAAACCCTTATGTCGAAGAAGATTACTCCTATGCTCTAATAGAAAATATTGGTTCTGTTGAATTTCAGATTAGAATAGAATCAGAGGAAAAAGGGATAAAGCAGTTTCCAATAAAGCCGAGTGGTCTAGTTGTGATAAAGCTATACAGAGATAATATTTTATATTTTGATGCTTTAACCTTAGAAAAAGCAGCGGCAAAAATTAAGTATACATTAGACGAGAGTGAGCTTCCACCACCTCCACCTCCAGTAGATTAAGCCTTAATCATCGGTATATTTTCATTTAGTTTAGGCACTAATTAAAGGCTGCTAACATTACTAATATATTTTACTAACATTTTCTTATTTCTTATTTAACCTCACAACTAACGTAAAAAAATGATATTTGAAGCGTAATATTTGAATGTGTGATAAAGTGAAAACCAATAAAAGAATCCACAATAATTCTAAAGAAATTTGGACTATCACACTTCTTTTAATTCTACCACTTTCTTTTATCACTATCCCATTTTATCTATGGAATAAGGGAGTTAAGTGAAGGAATATATATACTGTAAATCGTTTTCATTAAATGGAATTGTTGTTAAAGATTAAGTGTTATAAAGGTATTCGTTAAGTTTATTTTAAAAGGAAGGTTTTAAACCCTCCTTTTTTTGTACTGGTGATTCTTCTTCTTTCAATTTAGGCACTGCTAAACCTTCTAGGTAAACTAAGTTTCCTATTGTTGATTTTCAGTATTATTAATAATATGATAATGAGATATTTAAATTTAATTTCTTAATTATATAAAGTTTTTAGTTTAAAGAGGTCATAATGAATGAATAACCATTACTTTCACACATAATTAATACATATATAATGAGTATAGGAACAGTAAAATTTTTTAATGATGCCAAAGGTTTTGGCTTTATAACACCAGATTCAGGAGAAAAAGATGTCTTCGTGCATTCTAATAATTTAGTTGATAACATTACTGAAGGAGACAAAGTAAGTTACGACACAGAATCAACTGCTAAAGGGCCAAGCGCCATTAATGTTAGAGTTGAATAAACTTCTTTGATATTTTATATCAGCAAACCTCTTAGATAATTCTAAGGGGTTTTTTTATTTAATGCAGATATACTTTTTAACTAATTCTAGTTCTCTTCATATAAGTTAAGCATACTATTATGAAAGAGTGCTTCATTGCAGCTCAGTATCCATTACATATTATAAACACCTCCATTGATGTCTAGTGTAGCTCCGTTGATAAAGCCATCGTATTCAGAAGCTAAATATAAAACAGCTCTTGCGACATCATTTGCCTCTCCTGCACGCTTAATGGGGATACCTGCTGTGGTTTCTGCTGCAGATTCTTTTGTGGTATGAGTGTTGTGAAATGCTGTTCCTAATATTAATCCTGGTGCAACTGCATTGACGCGAATTCCTTTTGGTCCTAGTTCAGATGCCAAGGCTCGTGTATATGTTAAGATTGCTCCTTTGCTAGTAGCATAAGCGAGTGATCCAGGATGCCCCCCTTTACGGCCAGCTAAGGAAGCTAAATTAACAATACTGCTATTTTCATTTTTTGCGAGATGAGGTGCAGCTGCTCTTGTGACAAAGAGCATAGAAGTAAGGTTGATGTCCATTACCTTATGTCAGAACGATGACTCCATCTCATCTAATAATTTGCGCGCGACCAAAGAGCCTGCATTGTTAATTAGGATGTCTAATCCTCCTAAAGCTTCTATCGTTTTTTCTACCAATGTATTGGCTTCTTCTTCTTGTGTCAGGTCTGCTTTGACAATAAAAGCGTTTTGGCCTTTTTTAATCGCGTATTCTTTCAATTCTTTTGCTCGTTCTGCACTTGAAAAATAATGAATAGAGACATGAGCACCGCTATCGATAAAGTGTTGGGTAATGGCTTCTCCTATTCCTTGTGCTCCTGCGGTAATCAGGATGTTTTTATTTTTTAATTTCATTTGGTCCATTTTGTCTCTATTTCAAATCAATTACTTGCCTTAGGGCTTTTAATTCTTTTTGGTTTTCTATGTATATAAATACTTATTTAGCTTAGGGCGATAATTTTTTTGAGTAAAAAAATCATTTCTTTTTTACTTAAGTTAAATAAAACTTGCGCAGCTTTGTTTAACTTTAAGATTAACCATAATCCTCTAAGTAGATGAAAGCCTTTAAAATTTCAGAAAAGATATATTTAGACCATAGTGTTAGTGAAGTTTGGGAAACAGTTTCTTCAAAAAATGCATTAGAACTGTATCACCCTTTTTGTTTAAAAAACGATCTCATAGAACATGAGAAAAAAGATTCACTAATTTATCTCAATGGATTGAATTATATCAGGGAATTTACCGCCTGGACACCCAATCAAGGCTTTGAATTATTCATTGGTAAAAAGAATGGTAAACAGTCAAAAGTGATATGGGAGTTAAAACCCATATATAATGGATGTGAAATCAGTATCACTATTTTCCCCTATCGGTCTGATAAAATAAACAAGCTGCTATATCCTTTTGTGAACTTTTTTATGATCAAACCAAAATTAAAAAGGTACTTGCAGTCTGTCTTAAATGGCTTAAAATATCATCTTGATCACAAGTTGAAAGTAGAGAAAAATCAGTTTGGAAAACACCCCTGGTTCTCCTAATACATGAAAAAACGGTTAATGTTTAAACACCTTTATTAGGTAATAAACTCCTAGTAGGGATAAGCCAATAATTAATAAAGGCCCTGCACCTTGCCATGACATTATCTTAAAAAGGCAGCCAAAAATTCCAATTGAAAACCCCAAATATTTAACTCTTTCCATTTAATCTTGGGTTTTGATAATAATAACCCCAGCTCTACCTACTTGTCCGTACTTATTTGTTTCAGACATACTGTTTAGGATTTTAACTTCTCTAATTTGAGGAGCCATTTGAAGAGATGACATGGGAGGATAATCATATTGCGACCCGTCAATTACCCATAAAGGGAATTTTCTTCCAGTATTAAAAGAATCTGCAGATCTTAAAATAGGATAGCCTCCTTCTTGTCGCCCGCCAGGGATAAAATAACGCAGGGCAAGAAACCAGGTTTGGGCGGTTTCATCTATTCCGTATTCATTTAGGCCTTGTTTCGCGAATTCTGCAATTTCTTTTTTGCGTTTTTCTGCTCTAATAAGCTTTCTTATTTCTTTTCTTGACAGTTCTTTTGCCTCAATGGTTTCTTGGCTAAATGCATTGAATGCAAAAAGTAATAATAGTGGGAGTAGTATTCTTTTCATCGTTTAAATGTACAAAACTATATTCCATTTAAAGGAGTATATTGTGCTAACCAACGATTATTTATTGATGCTTAAATTAGATTAAATGAGAAAGTATTTTGTTGTAGCCTTGTTATTAATAGGGCAGTTAGGGATAGCACAAGACGTTACTACCTATTATTTGATTAGACATGCAGAAAAAGAACGTGCAGATCCATCTAGTCGTGATCCACATCTTACTGGGGTAGGCCAAGAGCGAGCAGAGAACTGGAAAAAGGTCTTCATGGCAGTTCCTTTTGACATTGTATATTCAACTTCATATCACCGCACAAGAGAAACAGCTTTGCCTACTGCTGTAGCAAAAAAATTAACGGTGGAGGTTTATGATGCACGGGATTTATACAATACTTCCTTTAAAGAAAAGACTAAAGGGAAAACGGTTTTGGTTGTGGGACATAGCAATACTACACCTGCTCTTGCAAATAAGATCTTAGGGAGAGAGAAGTATCCACAAATCGACGATCATACAAATGGAAATTTGTACATTCTACAAGTCACTCCGCAAGAAGTAACAAGTCAGTTGCTTTCTATAGAATAAGTGACGAAACTTTGATAATTATGAAAAAAGTCTTTCAACGGAGTGGGGTCTATTTTCCTTTTGTAGTGTGTTTACTCTTTTTAGTTCTGTATTCCCCATGGCAGGAATTTATATGGTGGAATATAGGGGTCCAGTTTTTGATTTTTGTCTTTTGTGCTTGTATTCCAGCCTATTTAACCCAAAGAATGTCTTATGTTGATATTGCATGGCCCTGGGGGTTAGTTGCCATTGGGCTTCTTGTTTTGTTCTTGGGTGAAGGGTACTGGTTGAGAAAAAGTATTGTAGCAGGAATGTACTTATTTTCTGGCTTGAGAATGGGAGTTGGCGCTTTAATTCTATGGAAAAAAGGACATTTAGATCACGAATTGCCCCGTTATCAATTCCAACGAAAGCGTTGGAATAAAATGGGTTACACCAATGAGGCTTTTTCAATTCAATATGAAATCATGATTCAATGTATAGCAAATATGAGTTTTTTGTCTCTTCCCGCCTTATTGCATTTTAATACTACGGCTTCAAGTTTTAATGCTTTAGAAATAATTGCTTTTCTGCTTTATATGCTTTTTGTCTCCTTAGAGCATTTAGCTGATATGCAAAAGCAAAAGTTTTTACGCCAGGCCAGGAAGGAAAATAAAAAGCGTCAGGTTTGCAGCATAGGGCTTTGGCAATATAGTCGCCATCCTAATTATTTTTTTGAGTGGATGGTATGGAATGCGATGCTTCTTTCTACGCTAGTCGCTTTGTATCAGTTCTATTTGAACCAAGAAGGATTATTCTGGATTGGGATAGGGGCTGCACTGTTGTACACTTCTAGGCTAATGTATACTTCTTTAGTTTATTATACGGGGGTGATTCCATCGGAGTATTATTCTATGCAAAAGCGACCTGATTATAAGGCATACCAAAGCAAAACAGCAATGTTTTTTCCTTCTCTCCCAAAAGAATAATTTTTTTATGGTATTATTAAGTTACTATAAATGTGGGAATAAAAAAATCCCCTGGAAAAACCAGAGGATTTAAGTATATTTCTTTTTCTACAATTAGAAGGAAAGTCCAAAGCCAAAGTTACCTACTAAAAGACCATTTGTTCCTAAACCAGGAATGGTAGGAATTTCAAAAGTATCGGTGTCTGTTTGACTACCATCAATTTCTGTCAAAGTAACGGTGATTTCGTCTGGGATATTACTGGTAAATCCGTATCCAACTTCAAAACGGAAATAAAATCTTCCTCCGGTCTTAATTCCAAATTTAAGATTAGTTGATTTAATGTCTAAATCAGTAGTTCCTTTTCCTTGTGCACCACCGTCTAGGTTTTCATAAAAGGTCAAGTCGGTAGATAAGTTTCCAAAACCGATACCAGCGTAAGCCCCATTTCCTTTGTTGCCAAAATAAATATTTGTTCCAAATTCTGTATAGCTTAAACCGATTTCTGTCTCTGCGTCATTTACATCAAAGTCGCTAAAGTCTACATAAGGAGCAATACGATTGTTTAATAGTGGTGTAACTCCTTCTATGGAGAGTCCAGCAATATTGGGCACCCCAATTTTAAGTCCTACGGAAAAACGTTTAATTCTTGGTGTTAATGAATCGAGCGCTTCTTCTTGCAGTTCTGTTGCTTCTTGTTGTTTGCTTTCTTGTGCAACCACTAAAGTTGCATATGCCATAAAAATAATTAGTAACAATTTTTTCATGATACAGGTAATTTAAATAATTGATATATTTATTTTCCTGCTTTATCGACTACAATACGGTTTTCGCGATTGGCTAATTCCCAAGCGGTGTAAAACACAAGCTGTGCGCGTTGTGCTAAAAGATCGTATTCGATTTTCTCTACAGTATCTGTTGGTTTGTGATAGTCTGCGTGCGTCCCATTAAAATAAAAGATTACAGGGATGTTATTTTTTGCAAAGTTATAGTGATCACTTCTAAAGTAGAAACGGTTTGGGTCATCTGCAGCGTTATAGGTATAGTCTAATTCCATTTTAACGGTTGCCGCATTAGCTTGCTCAGAGATTTCGTGTAATTCTGTACTTAAGCGATCTGTCCCGATAAGGTAGACATAATTACGGTTTTCACTTTCTCTCTTTGGGTCGGTACGGCCTACCATATCAATGTTAAGATTAGCTACTGTATTAGCGAGCGGGTAGAGGGGGTTATCGGTATAATAACGTGAACCTAGTAATCCTTTTTCTTCTCCAGATACATGAAGAAAGATGATGGAGCGTTCTGGGCCATTGCCTTCTGCAGCGGCAGCTTTAAAAGCTTCAGCGATTTCGAGTAAGGCAACAGTTCCAGATCCATCATCGTCTGCACCATTGTAAATTTCCCCATTTTTAATTCCTTCGTGATCGAGGTGAGAAGAGATAACGATATATTCTTCTGGTTTTGATTTTCCTTCAATAATGGCAACAACATTTTCTGTTGCAACGGCTTGTCCTTTAATGGTTAATTCCATTGTTTGGAAATAATCTTCGGTACCTTGAGCAGCATTGATATTTCTTTTTTGGTAGAACTCGCGTAGAAAAGTTACGGCTCTTTTTTGGCCAAGGGTTCCAGTTTCCCTCCCTTGAAAATAGTCAGAGGCATATACATAGAGGAGTTCTTTAAGGTCTTGTTCCTCAATTGTTTCTGCATAGGTTGTAGCAGTCTTCATTTGGGCGAAGCCTAAATGAGCACTAATAAATAAGAGGGCTAAAGTGATTTTTTTCATCGGTAAATTTTAAATTAAAACAGTAGAGGTTAATCGAGCTAAGATCCCGTCCCATAATTTGATTCTCATCTCTAATGCAGTTTTGGCTGCAGCGATGGCTTCACTTATTTTTTGTGGATCTTCTTGACAGAGTTCTTCTATCATTTGAAGTGCCATGGGGCCATGCTCATCTCCATCAACTTCTATATGACGGTCAAGATAGTAAATAAGATGCTTAAGCGGAACACCTTCTTTGCGAAGATTTTTCACCATGGCAATAAACATATCTGGAATGAGGTCCTCTCTCCCAAAGGTAAATACCGCAGCAATAACATGAATTTTGTTTGTTGCGATTGTTGAGAAAGTGAATTGGATGAATTCTTTAACGAAAGGAGTTAAGTCCTGAGCAGCGATAATTGCATCAATCGAATGTCCTTTTGAGAGGTCTTCTATTAGATTTTGTATGCTTGATGTATCTGCTCCAGCTTCTTGCATGGCTTGCACATACATCTCAAAGTGACTCATGATCTCCCCGTCTTTATTGAGGTCGGTTTCTTCTCCCCATACAATCTCATTGATCAATCTTCCCGCGGAAGGATATTTAGAAGGAACCCAAGGAATTTGCGTTGTGGTTAATTCGATTTGTAATTTCTTGACCAAAGACATAAAATCCCAGACCGCAAAAACATGTTGTTCCATGAAAATCTGGATGTCTTCAATGGTTTGGATTTTAGTGTAAAGGGGGTGATGGGTTAGCGCGGCTCTAAGCGGAGCTAGTTCTTTTTCAAAATCGTGCATATTCTTCTTCATATAGAGTGCAAATATAATTGGAAACCGGAGATACAAAAAAATAATTCTTTTATATTCACGCTTTTATGGATCAGTTGAGTTCTTTTTTGTTCGCTAGTGTCTTGCTTACGCTTACCCCTGGACCAGATTTATTGATGGTCATTGCAAAAAGCCTTGAAAAAGGAGTTGGCACAGCGCTTTATTTTACGGTTGGATTAATGACCGGTTTATGTGGGCATACTTTGCTTTTGGTTTTGGGTTGGGCGCAATTTATTGGGGAGCGTCCAGATATAGTAATGGGGTTTAAGATCGCAGGCTGTGTTTACTTTAGTTATTTAGGGCTAAAATCTATTTATAGTTACTTCAAGAAAGAGAATCAAATGGTTTTTAAAAGCACTACTGACAAAAGTAATTTTAAGCAAGGCTTAATGATGAACTTGTTAAACCCAAAAGTCAGCCTTTTCTTTTGGTTGTTTTTCCCAGGCTTTTTATTCTCAGAAAGCTTGAGCATAGAGGGACAATATGTTTTTTTAGGGCTGTTATTTTTAATTCAAGCTAGTTTTATCTTTTCTATAGTGGCCATCTTTTCTGCTCAGTTTAAACGTTTTTTTAGCCGTTACAGTTTCGGATTGATTAGTGGATTGCTTTGGATTATGATCGGAGTTTACTTGGTGTTCTCGTAAAGCTTATCTTTGATTATGCAACAGATCGAAATTATCGAATGTCCTCGAGATGCCATGCAAGGGATTAAACAATGGATTCCTACAGCACAAAAAATTCGGTATGCGCAATCATTATTAAAGGTAGGTTTTGATGTTTTAGATATGGGAAGTTTTGTCTCTCCTAAAGCGATTCCTCAAATGCAGGACACTGCAGCCGTACTCGCTGGTCTAGACCGCAGTGAAAGTAAGACAGAGTTGTTGACCATTGTCGCTAACGAACGAGGCGCAATTAGCGCTTGTACAGAACCAGAGGTTGATTGGCTGGGTTATCCATTTTCAATATCTGAAAATTTCCAGATGCGTAACACCCATAAAACCATCGAGGCATCCCAAGTTTTACTCGATCGCTTGCTCAATCTTTGTGAACAAAATAACAAAGGACTAGTGGTGTATCTCTCTATGGGCTTTGGGAATCCATATGGGGATCCATGGTCGCCAGAGATTGTGGCGCAATGGATTGATGTGCTTTCCGCCAAAGGCGTTAAAATTATTTCACTTTCTGATACGGTGGGATCTGCTTCAGTCGAAACAATTGAAAGCTTGTTTTCTGCGATTATTCCGGCTTTCCCCCAACTTCGTATTGGGGCACATTTGCATGTTAAAGCTGCTGATGCCCTAGAGAAGATTGACCGTGCCTACAAGAGTGGTTGTCGGCGATTTGATGGCGCCATTAAAGGCTATGGTGGATGTCCTATGGCAAAAGATGAATTGATAGGGAACATGCCCACAGAAAAAATCTTGACCTATTGTACAACCCATAAAATAACGCATCAGCTTAATCCTCTGCATTTTGAAGTGGCCTATAATCAAGCGCTTCAAACATTTCCATAGAAAGGATTTAGTTTCCTTTCGTTTACATTAAGATAATGGGGAAAGATGCTTATTGTATGCGTGAAATGTTGTAAATTTGGTCGCAACTAATTCTTAAGTAGTTGCCATGAGTAATTCTTCTAATAAATTTGTCGAACAAGGGTTAACATACGATGATGTATTGCTTGTTCCTGCCTATTCTGAAACCCTTCCAAGAGAGGTAAACATTGCGACTAAATTTTCGCGTAATATTTCTTTAAACATCCCGATAGTATCTGCAGCAATGGATACCGTTACGGAAAGCCAAATGGCCATCGCTATGGCTAGAGAAGGTGGAATTGGTGTATTGCACAAGAATATGACGATTACCGCTCAAGCGGATAAAGTAAGAATGGTCAAAAGGGCAGAATCTGGAATGATTTTAGATCCAGTAACCTTGACCAAAGATGCTACTGTAGGAGATGCACAGCAAAATATGGCAACCTATAAAATCGGGGGGATTCCAATTATTGATGCATATGGAAAATTACAAGGTATCGTAACAAATCGAGACCTGCGTTTTGAAAAAGATTTGGCTCGTCCTATTGCTGAAGTAATGACGTCTGAAAATTTAATTACAGTTAAAGAAGGTACTTCTCTTGCTGAAGCAGAAGGCATTCTTCAAACCCATAAAATCGAAAAGTTACCTGTTGTGGATGCAGAGAACACTTTAGTCGGTTTAATTACTTTTAGAGATATTACAAAGCACACGACTAAGCCTATTGCGAATAAGGATTCCTTTGGGCGACTGCGCGTTGCTGCTGCTGTAGGTGTGACAGGAGATGTCCTCGAAAGAACAGCTGCCCTAGTAAAGTCTGGCGTAGATGCAATCGTAATCGATACTGCGCACGGGCATACAAAAGGAGTGGTTGAAGTACTAAAAGAAGTTAAAAATAAGTTTCCAGATTTAGACGTAGTCGTAGGGAATATCGCTACTGCAGCAGCGGCTAAATACTTAGTCGATAACGGTGCTGATGCTGTCAAAGTAGGGATTGGTCCTGGATCAATTTGTACCACAAGAATTATTGCAGGGGTGGGGTACCCACAATTGTCTGCTGTTCTTGCTGTAGCAAATGCCATCAAAGACACGGGAGTCCCAGTTATTGCAGACGGTGGAATTCGATATACTGGAGATATTCCAAAGGCAATCGCGGCTGGGGCAGATTGTGTTATGCTAGGATCACTATTAGCAGGAACAAAAGAATCTCCGGGAGAAACCATCATATACGAAGGAAGAAAATTTAAGTCTTATCGCGGTATGGGATCGGTTGAAGCAATGAAGAAAGGAAGCAAAGACCGCTATTTTCAAGATGTTGAAGATGATATCAAAAAATTAGTCCCAGAAGGAATCGTAGGTCGTGTACCTTATAAAGGAGAACTTTTTGAAAGTATTCACCAATTTGTAGGAGGGATTAGAGCAGGAATGGGATACTGTGGAACAAATTCGATACAGGCCTTAAAGAACAACGGACAATTTGTTCAAATCACGGCTGCTGGGATTAGAGAAAGCCATCCTCATAACATCCAAATTACAAAAGAAGCACCTAATTATAGTCGTTAGAAAGTTAAGCCCCTTATCGGGTGACTAGTTTGTAGGTTTTAATTTCTCCAGCAACTTCAACACGGACGATGAACATTTTTTTAGTTTCAAGGTTGATGTTGCGTTGAAAATCTGCAAGGTTTACATTGCTGTAAGTTGCTATTTCATTACCGATAATGCTGTAAATTGAAATATTGCCATTGCCCGTCAAACCTTTAATACTTAGAAGGCCATTCTTGTAGATAAGGTTGACAATTGTCGTTTCAGGATTGGAAAGTGTGGTAGAAGAAGGAGTCGTCGCCAAAGTGCTTCCGTGACTTGCTAAAGGAGCAAATAGAAAGAAAAGTGAAGCTAAAATTAGGAACGTACTTTTCATCTTCAAATATATGTTGGCAATTTAAAATAATAATTGTTGATAAAAAAATATTTATTAACAATTATATATTTGATTATTAGTTATTTATGGGTTTTATTAAAAGTAACGCTCTTAATTTTGTTAATAAAGCACAATATTTTTATTTTTTTTCGTTGGAAAAGAACAAAACTATTTATCATTTTTGATTTAAATACTACAAGAACTATGCCTCGTTTAATTAAAGTCCTCTTTTTACTTTTTCTTTTTAATGCTTGTGATCATCTTCCTAGTGTAGAGCAAGACCGTGTGATTGCTAGAGCGGGAACGCATTATTTGTATAAAACGCAGTTAGAAGAATTGCTCTTGCCAGAGCTTTCAGAAGAGGATAGTACCCTTCTAGCGCAAAGCATTATTAATAATTGGGCAAAGAAGCAGCTGTTGTATGATCAGGCGGTGATTAATCTTGATGACGAAGCCCAGGATAAACTCAATGAATTAGTCGCAGAATATGAACTCGATCTCTGGGCTAGGTCTTACAAAGAGTCTGTGGTCAAGTCTATGATCGATACTGTTGTTTCTCCAGCAGCAATGCAGGATTATTATAAGGAATACAAAAACAGTTTTGCGCTTAAAGAAGCCATCCTACAGATGCGCTACATTATTTTACCTAAGGATAATATCGACCTATCTTTGATCCGAGAGCATTTTCAATTAAACGCTGCACCTGATAAACACTTCCTTGACTCCTTAAATTATCAATTTAATCGATATGAGATAAAAGATAGTGTTTGGTTTACAAAGAGAGACTTTTTGAGGATTTTTCCTGTAGTGGCTCCAGAAGAGTTCAATAAATATTTAAAAAAATCACAATTTTTCCTCTTTGAAGATGCAATCGAGGTATATTTGCTGCACGTTAGCGACTATCGTTTAGCGCGTGAAAATGCTCCCTTTTCGATGGTGAAAAATACCGTTAGAAAAATCGTATTTAACCGCAGCAAATTAGAATATATTAAAGAATTTGACCAAGAAATTTTACAAGATGCAATACAGACTAATAAATTTGAAATCTATCCTTAGCCTTTTTCTCTTCCTCACGCTTAGTTTTGCTTTTGCACAAAGTCAGTCCGATAGCAATATGAGAGTAAAATTGGACGGGGTAGTTTCTGTGGTAGGAGATTATGTCATTCTCGACTCTGATATTGACAAAACAATTGCAGATATGGAGTCGCAAGGTATTCCTACTAAAGGCGTAACCCGTTGCGAATTGTTAGGAAAATTAATGGAGGATAAGCTTTATGCCCACCATGCGACACAAGATAGTCTAGAGATTAGTGATGCAGAGATTTATTCTTATGTGGATCAAAGTATTGAGTATTTCACAGAACAATTAGGGAGCTTAGAAAAAGTCTTAGAGTTTTACAATAAACGTGACGAATTATCTTTTCGCGATGAGTTGTATCAAATCAACAAAGTGCAGAAGCTTTCACAAATGATGCAATCTAATATTGTTGAAAGCATTGAGGTTACGCCAGAAGAAGTAAGAGAATTCTATGCTTCGATTCCAGAAAGCGATTTACCTGTTTTTGGGACAGAGGTAGAAATAGCTCAAATCGTTGTTGAACCTCAGGTTTCAGAAGAGGAGAAGAAAAGAATTATTGATCAACTCAACAGTTTTAAAAATGATGTGGAAGAAAAAGGCTTGAGCTTTGCATCTAAAGCCATCCTGTATTCACAAGATCCAGGTTCACGTGCTAGTGGTGGAAAATACACCTTACACAGAAAACGTCCACGAATGGTGAAAGAGTTTCGCGACGTGGCTTTTAGTATGCAAGAAGGAGAAGTTTCTAGCCCTTTTAAGACAGAGTTTGGGTGGCATATTTTAACCGTGGATAAAATCAAAGGACAGCAGGTTGATATTAGACATATATTACTTACCCCCAATACAGACGCATCAAAACTTTCTGATGCTAAAAAAGTTTTAGATACCCTACGAAAAAGGATCTTAGATAAAGAAATTGAATTTTCGACTGCAGCATTTAATTTTTCTTCTGAAAAAGAAACCCGAAACAACGGTGGGAAGCTAGTAAACCCAGTGACAGGCGATGCTCGTTTTGAATTGACAAAAATGGATCCACAGCTTTACAGCCAAATTAAAAACCTAGGTGAAGAAGAAATTTCTCTTCCCTTGTTAGAAGCAGATCGTTCCGGTTCACAGAAATATAAAATCCTTAAAATCGTTAAACGATATGAAGAGCATCAAGCAGATTACTCTAAGGATTACAGCAAAATAAAAGAGTTGGCCTTAAAGGACAAGCAGCTTAGAACCATTCAAAAATGGATGAAAGAAAAAATCGAAGACACTTACGTAAGCATTAATCGCTCTTTTAGAGAATGCGACTACAACAATAACTGGTTGAAACGATAAATCTACCTGAAGTATTTTTTAGGTACCCAAAGCATGCCAAAACATTCTCCCTCTTCCTTGTGAATGTTTTTATGATGGATTTTATGGGCTCTTCTGATTCCTTTAGCGTAACGGTTATTGGTCTTTCTAAAGATCTTAAAGCGTTGATGTATAAAGATGTCATGTACTAAAAAGTAAGTCATCCCGTAGGTAAAAATACCTAAGGCAATAGGTAGGCCAGGCCAAAAGCCAAACTCTCCCCAAAGCACAACAAAGACAGCACTTAAAACGGCATATACAACAAAGAATAAATCATTCATCTCAAACCATGAGGTGTGATCTTTTTTATGGTGATCCTTATGCCATGACCACAAGAATCCATGCATGATATACTTATGGGAAAACCAGGCAACAAATTCCATTAAAATAAAGGTTGAGACATAAACAATGCCCCATAAAACAGTTGATATCATCGATTATAATAAGTTAAATCTGTATTTGACATACGATCTTGCTAGCACACCCATCTTTTCATAATTAGGAACGCGAATTCTCGCTTGAGTGATGTTTGTCGAAGGTGTTTTTCTCAATTTATGTAACAACCTCGAATAGTACTTATAAGCGGTATAAACTCCAAAGCGCGCCGTATTTGGCAATTGAAAAATACCTTCTAAACCTTTGGCAAAATCTTCTTCAATTTCTGCGACAATTTTCATTTTGTCTTCTTCTGTAAAGTTATTCAAGTTTACCTCTGGAAAATAAGAACGACTCAAACCTTCAAAATCATCCTTTAGATCACGTAAAAAATTCACTTTTTGAAAGGCAGATCCTAAGGACATAGCAGAGCTTTTTAGCCTTTGATACTCCTCTTCATTGCCGTTGACAAAAATCTTTAAGCACATTAAACCTACTACATCTGCAGAGCCATAAATATAGGCTTTGTAGTCTTCGTCAGTTAAATAAGTAGACTTGTGTAAGTCCCATCGCATCGATCGCATAAAAGCATCGACAAGTAAACGATCAATGTTATACTGATGAAAGGTTTTTTGAAATGAATTCAGAATAGGGTTGAGGCTTATTTTATCTTCAAGCGCGTGCTCTAGGTCAGCTTCAAAACGATTGAATAGTTCTTCTTTTGGGTAATCATGAAAGCTATCTACGATTTCATCTGCAAAACGCACAAAGCCATAAATATTGTAGATGTCTTGTCGTATAGAAGGATTTAACATCTTTGTTGCTAGCGAGAAAGAAGTGCTGTAAGACTGTGTCACGCCTTTACTGCATTGATACGAAACATCATCGAATAACTTTTTCATAGTGTATACTGTAATAGTGACCAAACAATAAATAGTTTGGCTTAGCAAATATTTTTAATAAATATACGAAAAAGTTAAACAAAAAATTAAGCGAATACGGTAGTATTGAGCTGCTCCTCTATGAATAATTCAATTTTGTCGTAGACATTGATCCCATCGGGAACATTTGTTTTGTCAATATTGCTGACTTGCGGACCAAAAATTGAGAGCTGATTATCATAAAACTTGATGAGCTCTTCATGAAACACCTGTAGGTAGTCGTTGATTTCATCTTTGTTTGGTTCAACCGTGACATAGGTCACAAAATGTAGACCAGTACTATAACTCATTAAGGTTTTGAGGCTTTCTGTAGGGATAGATTGCCCCAGGGAAATAGTCTTGTGCCCTTTGCTTAAAATGAAATAATTCAAGAATAGTATACTCAACTCATGAATTTCATTTGCTGGGAGATACAAGACAAAAGTTGGATTGTTTTTCACAGGAGTATTCGAACGTTGAATGATTTCTGTTTGAATATGAATCTTTTGTTTAACTAAGTTCGTGATGAAGTGTTCATGCGAAGGCGAGATTGCTCCCGTTTGCCACAAGATTCCTAACTCGTTCATCAACGGAATAAAAATATGCAGATAAATAAAAGAAAAATTATTCTTAGAGAGTAACTCGTCAAAAGTCGCATCAAATAGAACTGTATCAAAGTTAACCATGGATAACTTGAAGGCATTAATAGACACTTGTTCAGAGTTTGATTTTAATGCTATCTCGCGAACAAGAATTGGAATTTCTTCTTCTTCTAAGTTGGCAATTTTTGAAATTTTAAATCCGTGATTATAAAGGAGGGTGATGTTGAGAAGCTTCCTAAGGCTGTCAAGGGAATAACGACGGATGTTTGTCGTCGTTCTTTCAGGAGAAAGAAGGTTGTACCTTTTTTCCCAAATTCTAATCGTGTGAGCTTTGATACCCGAGATGTTCTCAAGGTTTTTGATACTAAAGCTGTCTTTTACCCTTTTCATATGTCTAACGTTTCATTAAGAAAGCTTAAACGAAAGTACAAAAAAAATATGACTTGTGGGAAAGTGCGCACGAGAAGAGTCGAACTTCCACGGGATTTAACTCCCACTAGGCCCTCAACCTAGCGCGTCTACCAATTCCGCCACGTGCGCTTTAAGGTAGTTAGTGACTTGGCTGGGGCTCGAACCCAGGACCCTCTCCTTAAAAGGGAGATGCTCTACCAACTGAGCTACCAAGTCCAAAAAAAGTGACTTGGCTGGGGCTCGAACCCAGGACCCTCTCCTTAAAAGGGAGATGCTCTACCAACTGAGCTACCAAGTCGTTACTTTTTGAGGCTGCAAATATACAAGCAAAAATTAATAATTCATCATCTTATTGCCTAAATTTATAGTCAATTAAAAATGTACTGGAGTGAATTCAATTTTTCTTTTAGGCTATATGGGCTGTGGTAAGTCAACCATCGGTAAAAGTTTGGCACAGAAATTAAACATACCCTTTATAGATTTAGATGAAGTAATTGAAAATCAAGAAAATGAATCCATCAAAGTGATTTTTGATAAAAGGGGAGAACTCTATTTTCGCAAAGCAGAGCGTCAAGCTTTACAGCAGTTAATCGCTCAAGACACCCCTGCAGTTATATCCTTAGGCGGCGGGACACCTTGCTATTTTGAGAACATGAATGACCTCGCTCAATCAAAGCATTATTCGGTTTATCTAAAAGCTTCTATCCCAACTTTAGCAGTGCGTTTAAAAGATGAAAAAGCACTCAGACCCATGATTGCTCATTTGCCAGACGACGCTGCTTTAACAGAATTTATAGGGAAACACCTTTTTGAAAGAAACGCATTTTATCAAAAAGCTAAAACCGTTTTTACCATCGATGGTTTATCGGTAGAAGAGATTGTTACAGATTTACTAGCCACTTTAACTTAGGTAAACCCCAGTTTCTTTTCCAGAGAAGACTACTTCAATATGTTCGTTTAAGTTGGTCGAGAGAGAAATTCCTTTAAAGTCTGCTTTTACGGGATATTTTTTGTGATTGCGATTGACTAACACCGCCGTGTTTAATTGCGCTAAGGGAACTTCTAAAAGATATTTCACAGCATACATCAAGGTGCTACCAGTATTCAATACATCATCTACCACCACCACAGATTGATTTTTTAAATCATCGAGCTGGTGGGAACATTCAACAGGGGATAGTGGGGCTCTTTTATTGACCAGCAGTTGGACCAGATGTACTTTAAGGGGAGAAATATCCTCTAGATAAGTCTTGATTTTTTGAGCGTACAATTCCCCATTCTTCGCAATTCCAGCTAAATAAATTTCGCTTTGCTCAAAATTTGCTTCATAGATTTGATACGCTATTCGCTGGGTACAGTGCTCTATTTTTGTCGCATCGAAAATTAGTCCGTTTGTTTTTGGCATGATGATGGATATATAAAACAAAGGTAGAAATATTTGCCCTGAAACAGGTCGATTGTTTAATTTTACCTTGAAAGAAAACCCATTTCTTATGAAAAAAATCCTTTTTATTTTATCGCTGTTTATTCCTTTGGCCATATATGGCCAAAACAAAAACATTGCCCCATCTTTACTTGCTGTAGAGGGCTATGATCTAGTGAGTTATTTTACTGAAAAAGCGCCTCAAAAAGGCTTAGAAGAACATCAAGTTAGTTGGGAAGGAGCGAGGTATTTGTTCTCTTCTGCAAAAAATAAAAATACCTTTAAAGCGCATCCAGAAAAGTACTTGCCCGCTTATGGCGGTTGGTGTGCTTATGCAATGACTAGAGGTAAAGAAGTTAAAATAAACCCAAAAGCGTATTATATTCAACAAGAACAATTATATCTTTTTTATAAAACTAATTGGGTAGATACCCAGGCAAAATGGATTAAAAATCACACCAATTATAAGGCTAAAGCAGATGATATGTGGGCCAAAAAAAATGCAACAGAAAATTAATGAAGATCAAACGACTATTTCGTTTTGAATTTTGGCCTTTTTGGCTTTTCTATATTCCCACTTATTTTAATTGGGCGCTATTAGCCATAAAAGCGAGATATACGACCTATTTTACCGCGACAAACCCCCTGATGAATAACAGTGGCGCTGTAAATGTTTCTAAGCTGGAGTATTTATCAAAATTGCCTCATCAATGGGTGCCTAAGACTAAGCTGATAAATCGCTCAATCCCTGCAAATGATTTAATGAAAGCCTTTGATGCATTAGCAACAGATTTCCCCATCATTTTAAAACCAGATAAAGGAGAAAGAGGTAAAGAAGTTTTTTTGATTCAGGATTTTGATCAATTGGTCGAAAAAGTCAAAAACAGTAACTATTCAACCTTATTACTACAAACTTATTGTAACTATCCTAATGAGGCTGGAATTCTTTTCTATCGCTATCCCAATCAAAAGCAGGGGGTAATAAGTTCTATCACGACAAAAGAATTTTGTGTCTTGAAAGGAGATGGGCAGTCAAGCTGGGAAGCATTGCTTCGCAAAAATATACGCGTAAAACACAGATTAGAAGACCTTTTAAAGCGCGCAACCATAAATTGGCAGGACATTCCCCCAAAAGGCACACAACAATTGATTGAGCCCATAGGCAGTCACAATCTAGGAACAAAATTTACTAATGGGATTACGTTAAATTCTGTTGATCTTGAAAGAAGAATCAATCAATGGGCAGATCAATTACCGGGCTTTTATTACGGGCGTTTTGATGTTAAATACAAAGATTGGAATAGCCTTCTAAGGGGAGAAGATTTTTCTCTAATGGAGATTAACGGTGTCAATGCAGAGCCCACCCATATATATCACCCAGGATATGGTATGCTTAAAGCTTACCGCGATATTTTTTCTCATATGAAAATAATTTATGAAATTAGTGAACAGAACCGCTCTCTGGGAATACAACCCAAAAGGCTTCTGCCATTTTTAACCGAATTGATTAAAACAGCGACACGCTAATCCCTATGAATCTTCATTTGCAGTTATGGCAAGATTTTATCGATCTATGCCAATCTTTATCCCCAGAGCAATATACCTTAAAGTGTAAAATGCTTAATGGGGTATCTATTGCAGAACACCTGCGCCACTCTTATGAGTTTTACCATTGTTTATTGTTAGGCCTTTCGGCCAAAGAGATCAACTATGAAAACCGTTTAAGGGACCGCAATATAGAAAGCAATCTCGCCTATGCCATTGCGCGTATGTTAGAACTCAAAGCGCAATTGGAATTACCGCTCGAAGATATTCGCATGAAATTGCATTCAAAAGAAGCACAAGCCAGTCTTGTCGACACTTCCTTTGAAAGAGAATTAGTGTATTGTTTAGATCATGCCATTCATCATCAGGCCTTGATAAAAATAGGGCTTAAAGAACAAGATCTCTCCCATTTGGTCAGTCAAGACTTTGGCGTAGCCTATTCTACTTTGCGCTATAGAAAACAACATTAATCTTCTTTACTCGTGGGTTCATCGTCTAAAAAGTCGTCTAAATCACGGCGATCTCTTTTTGTAGGGCGACCTTCTCCTTTTTCCCGATAATAATCCTGAGATAATTTTTGCAATTCACGTTGTTCAAAGGCAGATCTAGGGGTGGTGTCCATGCGATAGATATCGACTAATTTAGCACCTAGCCTTGATTTTGGAATGTCTAAAACGGTACATTGATAGATGATTTGATCCTTTCTGATCTCTAATTTATCTTGCCGTAAGACTTCTCGCGAGGGTTTGACAACTTGCCCATTAATTTTCACTTGCCCTTTTTTACAGGCCGAACTAGCAATATTACGCGATTTAAAATAGCGTATACACCACAAGTATTGGTCAATTCTCATTTAAAATAGCGTTAAAGTTCGCCCCTAAAATAAAGTAAAATTGTATCTTGCGCCACAAATTTTGAGCATGAAATTCGCAAAAATATTCTTCCCACTACTATTTGTCTTTACCCTTTTTGTTACGGCTTGTAAGTCTGATGACACAGAGGAAGAAGTTGAGTTAAACGACTTTTCTGAACAAGCAGAGACAGATGATGAGTTGATTAGTGCCTACCTCCAAAGCCATACCTATAACTATGAAGACTTTCAAGGTCAAAACCTTGATAACCCTGTAATAGTGTTAGACACACTTGCGGGAGATAATGCAGCTAAAACACCTTTAAGCGATCTAGTGTCATTTACTGAGGTAAATGTTACTACTCCAGAAGGAGAGGATATAAGTCATAAACTTTATTACCTTGTTGCTCGTCAAGGAGTGAGAGAAGAGGATCGCGCTACTATTGTTGATTCTGTCTATTTATCCTATCGCGGAAGTTTACTAGACGGTTCAGAATTCGACGAAAGTGTTTTTCCAGTTTGGTTTGATAATACTGCTGTAATCACTGGTTTTCGTCACGGAGTACAGTTTTTTGCTCCAGGAAATTTTTCGCAAAACACAAATGGCTCAATTGACTTTAGCGATTATGGTCAAGGGCTAATTTTTATTCCCTCTGGTTTAGGCTACTTTGGAAATGCTCAAGCCAGTATCCCAGCGTATTCTCCTTTAATTTTTAGTTTAAACGTCTATACCACTAATCAAGCCGATCACGATGGGGATGGCATCCCATCTTATTTAGAAGATGTAGATGGAGACGGTAATCCATTTAACGATGACACCGATGGAGATGGGATTGCAAATTTTGCAGACTTTGATGATGATGGAGACGGCGTCTTCACCGTTAATGAGTATGATCAAGATGAAGATGGCGTTCCAGATGATACCGATGCTGACGGTATTCCAGACTACTTAGACAACGAATAATATTTATTCTCCTGAATTCTTGTTGCGATTAAAACGCAAATCATAAGAAGCGCTCAATATCCATTGCTTTGCGCGGGTATCTACACGGCCAGTTATATCAACATCGTTATTCCCTAAGATAAGAACTTCATTATCGGTAAATCCGCGTTCAAAACGCAGGCCAAGGCCAAAACGACCTAATTTTAATCGCGTTCCTATTTGTAGGCCAACGGTGAAGTTTTCTTGAAGCTCCCCCAGGGTGATTTCCTTTCCTTTTTCATTGAGGATGTATTGAAAAGAGGGACCAGCAAAAACACTTAAAGGGCCTAAAATCTTATAACCAAACAATACAGGCGCTTCTAACTTATTCAAAGCAATGCTTTGATTGTTCTCAAATTGACTGATGCTTTTGCTAAATTGAAGCTCTGGTCTTAGATAAAAAGTCAATAGGTCTATATTCCCAAAAACCCCAATATGAAAGCCGGTTTGGGCATCAGATTGAAAGTTTTCAAGCGACAGATCTGTGGGGTTTAATTCCCCAAAGGAATCATAATTTACCCCGCCTTTCACCCCAAAACTTAGTTGAGCGAAAAGGGGGGTAAAACAGATTAGACATAGTAGGAAGCTTAAGATAGATTGAGGTGTTTTCATATTATTTGCGTTGAATTACTTTTTCTGTTGCAGCGACAATTGCATTTGCATTTAAGCCGTATTTCTCCATTAATTGTGCCGGAGTTCCAGACTCACCAAAGGTGTCTTTAGTCGCTATAAACTCTTGTGGAGTAGGAGCGTTTTCTGCTAAAACACGTGCAACACTTTCGCCTAAACCACCTAAAAAGTTGTGCTCTTCGGCAGTGACAATTGCCCCAGTTTTTGCAACAGACTTTAAAATGATATCGTTGTCTAAAGGTTTGATGGTGTGGATATTAATTACTTCTGCAGAAATGCCTTTTTCATTTAATGTTTTAGCGGCCTCTAGCGCTTCCCATACCAAGTGGCCAGTAGCGACAATGGTCACATCACTTCCTTCTTGTAAAAGTAGACCTTTCCCAATTTCAAAGTTTTGATCTATAGGTGTGAAGTTAGCCACTTTTGGACGACCAAAACGCAAATAAACAGGACCATCATAGTCTGCAATGGCCATAGTAGCTGCTTTTGTTTGGTTAAAGTCACATGGGTTGATAACCACCATTCCTGGAAGCATTTTCATTAAACCGATATCTTCTAAAATTTGGTGCGTCGCACCATCCTCTCCCAAAGTTACCCCTGCGTGAGAAGCACAAATTTTTACGTTTTTTCCAGAGTAGGCAATCGATTGACGAATTTGATCGTAAACACGTCCTGTAGAAAAATTAGCAAAGGTTCCTGTAAAAGGGATTTTCCCTCCTATGGTAAGTCCTGCAGCGATACCCATCATGTTCGCTTCAGCGATACCGATTTGGAAAAAGCGCTCAGGATTCTCTGCTATAAATTGATCCATTTTTAAAGAACCGATAAGGTCGGCGCAAAGTGCCACAACATTAGGGTTTGTTCTACCTAGTTCAGTAAGTCCAGCGCCAAAGCCCGAACGGGTGTCCTGTGATCCTTGATTGATGTATTCTTTCATCTTTAAATATTATTCGATTAATAATCCCCTAAGGTCTCAGGGTTTTGTGCTAGGGCACTTTCTAATTGTTCGTCGTTAGGCGCTTTACCGTGCCATGCGTGGGTGTGCATCATAAAGTCTACCCCGTTGCCCATTTCTGTTTTTAATAAGATACAGATGGGTTTTCCGTTGCCTGACTTTGATTTAGCTTCGCGTAAAGCATTAGCGATCGCAGCAAGGTCGTTTCCTTCTTCTACCGTAAGTACTTCCCAACCGAAGGCTTTAAATTTTCCTTCTACACTTCCCATTGGTAAAACTTCGTCTGTTGAACCGTCAATTTGTTTTCCATTGAGGTCAACTGTTGCAATAAGATTATCCACCTTTTTTGCTGCGGCATACATAATGGCTTCCCAGTTTTGACCTTCTTGCAATTCGCCATCTCCCATTAAAGCATAAACCATATGGCTGTCTTTGTTGAGTTTTTTAGCTTGGGCGGTACCAATCGCAACCGATAATCCTTGTCCTAAAGAACCAGAAGCAATTCGTACTCCAGGTAAGCCTTCATGAGTAGTAGGGTGCCCTTGTAATCGAGAATCGATCAAACGAAAAGTGTTTAACTCTTTCACTGGGAAATATCCTCTACGTGCGAGAACACTATAAAATACTGGAGAGATATGACCATTTGATAGGAAGAAAACGTCTTCGTTAATTCCATCCATATCAAAGCCTTCTTTGAGCTCCATGATTTCATTGTATAAACAAACAAAAAATTCGGCACAGCCTAATGATCCACCAGGGTGACCAGAATTTACTTTGTGTACCATGCGAAGAATGTCTCGACGTACTTGTGTGACGATGTCTTGCGATGTGTGTGTTGTTGACATTATTTTAATTTTATAGCACAAAAATAAATGTTCAAAGTTAAATACACTTGAATTTTCCAAAGGAACTTATCACAGATTACAAACATTTTTTTGGTCAATACTTATGCTTTCATCTTTTGTTTGCAAATCAATATTTCTTGAGTAGCATTTTCTTCAATCCTAAGCACTTCCTTATCTTAGCAACTTAAATATTTTGATGGAATTTAAGTTACAGCATACAGATCCAGGTAGCAAGGCTAGGGCAGGCGAGATCACTACTGCACATGGGAAAATTCAAACCCCAATTTTTATGCCGGTAGGTACTGCTGCAACCGTTAAAGGGGTGCATCAAAGGGACCTAAAAAATGAGATTAATCCAGATATTATTTTAGGGAATACCTATCACCTCTATCTAAGGCCTGGAACAGATATCTTACAACAAGCCGGTGGCTTACATAAGTTTATGGGCTGGAATCGCCCTTTATTAACTGATTCTGGAGGGTACCAAGTGTATTCTCTTTCTGCGAATCGAAAGATCAAAGAAGAAGGGGTGAAGTTTAAATCGCATATCGACGGTTCTTACCATTTTTTTACGCCAGAAAATGCCATTGATATTCAACGTCAAATCGGGGCAGATATCATCATGGCTTTTGATGAGTGTACGCCCTATCCCTGTGAATATAAATATGCCAAAGCATCGATGCATATGACCCATCGCTGGTTAGACCGTTGTTTAGCACAAGATAAAAAGAGTCCTTTTTTGTACGGCTATGAACAAACGCTTTTCCCTATTGTTCAAGGAAGTACGTATAAAGACTTAAGAAAGCAGTCGGCAGAATTTATCGCCTCTAGAGAAGCGCCTGGAAATGCTATCGGTGGGCTTTCTGTGGGAGAGCCTGCAGAAGAAATGTATGCCATGACAGAAGTTGTTTGTGATGTCTTGCCAGAAAGCAAGCCCCGTTATTTAATGGGAGTTGGAACACCGATTAACTTATTGGAAAATATCGCCTTGGGGGTAGATATGTTTGATTGTGTTTTACCTTCTCGCAATGCGCGAAATGGGATGCTTTACACCTTTGAGGGATCGATTAATATCAAAAACAAAAAGTGGGAAAACGACTTTTCTGTCCTTGACCCAGATGCACATACTTTTGTTGACACAGAATACTCTAAGGCCTATTTGCGTCACCTTTTTTCTGTTAACGAGTTATTGGGAAAACAAATCGCAACCATACACAACTTAGGGTTTTATTTAGCGTTAGTAAGACAGGCGAGAGAGAAAATACTAAGCGGTGAATTCACAGCCTGGAAAGATAAAATGGTCAAACAAATGGACAAACGTTTATAAGCATGTTTAAAAAGATTGACGCCTATATCATCAAACGCTATCTCATGACTTTCTTTGTCATGTTATTGTTGTTTATCCCCATTGGGATTATGGTTGATGTAGCCGAAAAAATCGACAAGTTTAAAGAAAACGAGGTTCCTCTTTCAGAGATTGTAAATTACTACTTAGATTTTATGTGGTACTTTGGGAACTTACTCTTTCCCATATTTTTATTTTTAGCAGTGATATGGTTTACCTCAAAGCTGGCAAATAATACCGAAGTGATTGCCATCTTGAGTTCTGGGATTTCATTTAATCGCTTTTTGCGTCCCTATTTTATTTCTGCTACCATGATCGCTGTCTTTGCTTTCTTTGCTGGGATGTTTATTGTACCTAAAGCGAGTGAGGGCTTTAACGAGTTTTCTTTTAAATACCTAAAGAAGAGGAAGAACGATCGTCAAACGACCAATCTTTTTAAGCAAATTAATGAGAAGGAATTTATCTATGTAAGTAGCTATAGTCCTTCTAGAATGCGCGGTTTAGATTTTGCCCTAGAGCATTTTGAAGGCGATTCTTTAACCTTTAAAATCATGGCGCAATCGATTCGTTGGGTGGAAAAAGATTCTATTTTTCGCCTAGTGAATTACAAGAAACGTATCATCGACGGAGATCAAGAGCGCTATGAAAACGAAAATGCTAAGGATACCTTATTTGATTTTGAAATTCAAGATTTAGCGCCCTTGAACTATAAGGCAGAAACCCTTTCAATGCATGAACTGAATGAGTTTATCGCAGCCGAAGAGCGAAGTGGTTCTGTAATGATCAATCAGCATTTACTAGTAAGACATAAGCGTTACAGCATCCCTGTATCGGCCTTTATTTTGACCATCATTGCTGTGGCGGTAGCTTCTTTTAAACGCCGTGGTGGGATGGGGGTTAATCTAGCCTTTGGGATTGCTTTAGGATTTATATTTATTTTCTTCGATAAGATTTTTGGCGTGTTGGTGGCTAAATCTAATTTTTCACCTGTGCTTGCAGCTTGGCTACCTTTGGCCATTTTTGGCCTGCTAGCCATTGGTTTATTGAATTATGCTAAACGATAGAGGAAAAAGTTTACTTCACCTTCATTTTTTAATTTTTTTATGGGGCTTTACCTCGATCTTAGGGGCTTTGATCAATTTAGACTCTTTGCCTTTAGTGTGGTATAGGATGTCGATTGCTGCAGGGATGATTGCCTTGTATTTTGTTTTGTTTTCTAGAAAATCTTTTCAAATCCACCCTGGGGCATTTAAGTATTATGCTTTAGGTGGGGTGTTGATCTCTGTGCATTGGGTTTTGTTTTTTTATGCGATAAAGATTTCTTCGATCTCCCTCACTTTGTCGATATTATCCTCTGCCTCTTTAATGACCTCTATCTTAGAGCCTATTCTGTACAAGCGACCTTTTAGGCGATATGAGGTGTTTTTTGGTCTTTTTGTCATTCTGGGTTTATACTTGATTTTTGGGGTGCAAAAAGAAAATTTCTGGGGCATAATCGCCGCCTTAGCCTGTACTTTGCTGTCGGTGCTTTTTTCTTTGCTCAACGGGAAATTAATTGAAAAGTATCCCGCTAATAATATCTCTTTTTACCAGTTGTTGATTGGGGCAGCTGTGATGAGTTTTGCTCTAGGGGTAACGATTGATACCCCTCAAATTTTGTTAGAATTATCCTGGGAAGATTGGCTGTGGCTCTTTTTATTATCCTCTATTTGTACGGCCTACGCGACCATTGCTTCTGTCGTGATATTAAAGCATGTAACGCCTTTTACCATGATGATTTCTCTAAATCTCGAACCGGTTTATGCGATTGTTTTTTCGCTTTTGATTTTTGGCGAAAAAGAATTGATGAGTACCCAATTTTATATCGGTGTATTGATCATCTTAAGCGGGGTAATCGGCAATGGGATATATAAACGACAAGCCCAAAAAAAATAGTTCTTCCCCCATAAAAATTTTTACCTTTGTTATAACAGATTGAAACCAATGGAATATTTAGATTTTGAACTTCCGATTAAAGACATCAATGAGCAGTTAGATAAATGCAAGCTTATTGGGGATGAAAGTGAGGTTGATGTAACAGATACATGTGAACAATTAGAACAAAAACTAATTGAAACAAAGAAAGAGATTTATGGGAATTTAACCCCTTGGCAAAGAGTACAGTTATCCCGTCATCCTTCTCGACCATATACTTTAGATTATATCAATGCTTTATGCGGCGACACTTTTTTAGAGTTACACGGAGATCGCAATGTGAGAGATGACAAAGCCATGATCGGGGGTTTAGGTAAAATAAATGATCAATCTTTTATGTTTATAGGTACCCAAAAAGGGTACAATACCGCTACAAGAAAATACCGCAACTTTGGGATGGCCAATCCTGAAGGTTACCGTAAAGCTTTGCGATTGATGAAGTCTGCAGAAAAATTTGGTCTTCCCATTGTGTCCTTTGTGGATACCCCGGGGGCCTATCCAGGTTTAGAAGCAGAAGAACGCGGACAAGGCGAAGCCATTGCGCGCAACATCTATGAAATGCTTTCTGTTAAAGTTCCTGTTATCGTAATCATTATCGGTGAAGGTGCTTCTGGAGGTGCTTTAGGGATAGGAGCTGGAGATAGAATTTTTATGTTAGAAAACACCTGGTATTCTGTGATTTCTCCAGAGTCTTGTTCTTCAATTTTATGGAGAAGCTGGGAGTACAAAGAGCAAGCGGCAGATGCCTTAAAATTAACCGCGACAGATATGAAAAAGTCAAAGTTAATTGATAAGATCATTAAAGAACCGCTAGGAGGAGCGCATTATGATCGTGCAGCAACCTTTGATGCAGTTAAAGCTGAAATTCTAAAAACCTTTAAAACCCTCGATAAATTATCGCCTCAAGATCTAATCGATCAACGCCGCGATAAGTTTGAACAGATGGGGGTCTTTAACGACTAGGGTTTTCACGCTTATTAACATTAATTTAAACTTATAAACAGCCTTTTGTTTACTCTTGTGGGATACTTCCTGCTTGAATTTGTAAGTTTTAAAAAAACGAATTCTTTACTTTTAACCAATGGAAGAAAGGAAACCAATTATTGCCCCGGGTCTGTCTAATGCAGGCGTGGTAAGCCTTGAAAAAGGAAAGATCCCCCCACAGGCGGTAGATCTTGAAGAAGCCGTGTTAGGCGCTATGTTGATTGATAAAAAAGGAGTTGATGAAGTCATCGATATCCTACAAGAAGATGCTTTTTACAAAGAAGCACATCAGCATATTTTCTCTGCGATTCACCATCTTTTTGAAACTTCAGAGCCAATAGATTTATTGACTGTTTCTGCCCAGCTGCGCAAAATGGGAACCCTCGAAAAAGTAGGAGGAGACTTTTATTTGGTTCAACTTTCGAAGAAGATCTCTACTTCTGCTCACATTGAATTTCACGCGCGTATTATCTTACAGAAGTTTATTCAGCGAAGCTTAATTAAAATTTCTAACGAAATTATTGAAAGCTCCTTTAAAGACTCTGTCGATGTTTTTGATTTGCTCGACGAAGCAGAATCAAAACTATATGACGTTACGCAAGGGAACATCAAAAAATCCTCTGAAACTGCACAAAACCTTGTAATCCAAGCAAAAAAGCGGATTGAAGAAATCGCCAAGAAAGAGGGTTTAAGTGGAGTCGCTACTGGTTTTGAAAAACTAGATGCCCTTACCTCGGGATGGCAGCCCAGTGATTTAATCATTGTTGCAGCACGTCCAGGGATGGGTAAAACAGCCTTGACCTTATCCATGGCCCGTAATATAGCCGTGATGAAACAAACTCCGGTGGCCTTCTTTTCTTTAGAGATGTCTTCGGTACAGCTGATTACCCGTTTGATTTCTGCTGAAACTGGCTTGTCCTCTGAAAAACTAAGAACAGGTAAACTAGAAAATCACGAATGGGAGCAACTCAATGTGAAAGTAGGAGACTTAGAAAAAGCCCCGCTTTTTATTGATGACACTCCATCTTTATCCATTTTCGACCTTCGGGCAAAAGCGAGACGCCTTTCCTCTCAACACGGAATAAAACTCATTATTGTTGATTACCTGCAATTGATGACCGCTGGCTCGTCGAATAAAACAGGAAATCGCGAACAAGAGATTTCAACCATCTCCCGAAACCTAAAAGCATTAGCCAAAGAACTTGACGTTCCCGTAATTGCCTTATCGCAGCTATCGCGTGCCGTAGAGACTAGGGGAGGAACAAAACGTCCTGTACTTTCAGATTTGAGGGAATCTGGAGCGATCGAACAAGATGCCGATATTGTTTCTTTTATCTATCGCCCAGAATACTATGGGATTGATGAATGGGATGACGAAGAGCGTACCTCTTCGCTAGGTCAAGCAGAATTTATTGTGGCAAAGCACCGTAATGGAGGCTTAGACAATATTCGATTAAAGTTTATCGGGCACTTAGGGAAGTTTGACAACCTCGAGAGTTTTGACTCTCCCTATGAGTTCCCCTCTAAGATGAATGAAACCATCGCACCAGAATCCTTCCCTTCGGCAGATCAAGCCTTTGGCTCGTCTTTTAACGACGACGATAATGACGTTCCATTTTAAGCAAAATCCTTTCTTTTTACGCATAAAAAAAAACCAGCTGTTAGGCTGGTTTTTTTATAGAGTACAACTAAAGTGTTACTTTATTTTATCGACGATTGCTTTAAACGCATCTGGATGATTCATCGCAAGGTCTGCAAGGACTTTACGGTTCAATTCGATATTGTTTGCGTGGATACGTCCCATGAATTGGCTGTATGACATCCCGTGCATACGTGCACCGGCGTTGATACGTGTAATCCATAAGGCA
The DNA here is from genome assembly GCA_965658115.1 of Candidatus Arcticimaribacter sp. Classification (GTDB taxonomy): domain Bacteria; phylum Bacteroidota; class Bacteroidia; order Flavobacteriales; family Flavobacteriaceae; genus Arcticimaribacter. Next base: position 53,903 of record CBFHRA010000012.1, read on the forward strand.
CGGAAGTTACGCTTTTTGGTTTTACGGTCGCGGTAAGCATACTGCATGGCTTTGTCCACTGCATTCTTTGCTACCGTCCATACGTTTTTACGGCGTCCAAAGTAACCTTTGGCGTGCTTTAAAACTTTTTTTCTTCGTGCTCTTGAAGCAACTGAGTTTACTGATCTTGGCATAGTTTTTTGTGTTTTTGTTACAGGGCGGTATCGCTACACTTTAGGAGCCCGCAACAGGGTTAATTGTTTTTAGTCAACCTGAACAAGGCTTATTTTAAGCGTAATTGTTCTTTGATGTTGTCGGAATCACTTTCGTGAACCAATCCAGAGTGGGTCAATTTCAACTTGCGTTTCTTTGACTTCTTCGTTAAGATGTGGCTCTTAAAAGCATGCTTCCTTTTGATTTTACCGCTACCTGTAAGCTTAAAACGCTTTTTAGTAGAGGATTTAGTTTTCATTTTTGGCATTACTTCTTATTTATGGGTTGTACTCTTCTTATTTCTTTTTTGCACTAATGAACATAGTCATTCTTTTCCCTTCTAATTTAGGGAGCTGTTCAACTTTCCCTAGCTCTTCTAGATCTTGTGCTAAACGCAACAATAAGATCTGTCCCTGCTCTTTAAACACGATCGAACGTCCTTTAAAGAAAACAAAGGCTTTGAGCTTTGCGCCTTCTTTTAAGAATTTTTCAGCGTGCTTTTTTTTGAACTCATAATCGTGTTCATCTGTATTTGGGCCAAAGCGAATCTCTTTAATGATTACTTTAGTCGCCTTTGATTTGAGTGCTTTTTCACGTTTCTTTTGTTCGTACAAGAATTTCTTGTATTCTAAAATCTTACATACAGGCGGATTAGCATTGGGAGAAATTTCTACCAAGTCTAGCTCCAACTCTTGCGCGAGTTTAAGGGCTTTGTTAAGCGAATAGACGCCTACTTCAACATTATCTCCCACCAAACGAAGTTCTTGTGCGGTGATTTTTTCATTGATCTTGTGGGGATCCTGTTTGATAACTCGGCCTGGACGATTAGTCCTTCTTCTACGTATTGCTATGGTATTCTATTTTAATTAAACGTCAAATGTTGCACTACTAGCATCTACTTCTGCTTGGATCTTTTCGATAAAGGTTTCAAGCGTTAGTGATCCCGTATCCCCCTCAACACGACTTCTTACAGAAACAGTGTTTTCGGCGGCTTCTTTCTCTCCGACAATGAGCATATAAGGATATTTGTTCAGCTGTGCTTCACGAATTTTCTTCCCAATCGTCTCATTTCGATTGTCGATTAGAGCGCGAATTTCGCTATTTTTCAGTTGATTTGAAACTTTTTCAGCGTATTTTTCATACTTCTCACTAACCGAGAGGATGATTACTTGTTCTGGCATGAGCCAAAGCGGGAAATTTCCACCAGTATGTTCTAATAAAATGGCGACAAATCGCTCTAAACTTCCAAAAGGCGCACGGTGAATCATCACGGGTCTATGTACCTCATTATCACTTCCTTTATAGCTCAATTCAAAGCGTTCTGGCAGGTTGTAATCTACCTGAATGGTCCCTAGTTGCCATTTGCGTCCCAGTGCATCTTTCACCATAAAGTCTAATTTAGGACCATAAAAAGCGGCTTCCCCATATTCGATCACATAGTTCAATTCTTTTTCTTTGGCAGCATTGATGATGGCATTTTCAGCTAAATCCCAATTTTCGTCAGATCCGATGTACTTTTCTGGCTTTTCTGGGTCGCGTAAAGAGACCTGGGCGGTAAAATCTTCAAAGCCTAAGGATCCAAAGACATACAACACTAAGTCAATCACTTTTTTAAACTCCTCGTCTAATTGAGAAGGCATACAGAAAATGTGGGCATCATCTTGGGTAAACCCACGTACACGGGTTAAACCGTGAAGCTCTCCGCTTTGTTCATAGCGGTATACAGTTCCAAATTCTGCATAGCGCTTAGGTAAATCCTTATAACTCCACTGGCGGGCATTGTAAATCTCGCAGTGGTGTGGGCAGTTCATGGGTTTGAGTAAAAACTCTTCTCCCTCTGCCGGGGTTTGTATCGGTTGGAAGCTATCTGCCCCGTATTTTTCATAGTGACCAGAGGTCATGTATAGTTCTTTGTTCCCAATGTGGGGAGAAATCACCTGCTCATAGCCGGCTTTCTTTTGGGCTTCTTTTAAGAAGTTCTCCAAACGCTCGCGTAAAGCGGCTCCCTTTGGTAACCATAGCGGTAAACCTTGTCCCACTTTTTGCGAGAAAGTAAAGAGATCCAATTCTTTCCCTAGTTTTCTGTGATCGCGTTTTTTCGCTTCTTCTAAGAGGGCGAGGTACTCGGTTAATTCTTTTTGCTTTGGGAAAGAAATCCCATAGATACGGGTCAACTGTGGTTTAGTTTCATCTCCGCGCCAGTAAGCTCCAGCAACGCTGAGAAGTTTTACTGCTTTGACAAAACCGGTGTGGGGGATATGTCCCCCGCGACAAAGGTCTGTAAAGTCGGCATGGTCGCAAAAGCTAATGGTGCCGTCTTCTAAGTTTTCTATCAATTCAACCTTAAAAGGGTTGTCTTCTTTTTTGTAAAAGGCTAAGGCTTCTGCCTTAGTGCTCATGCGCATCTTAAAGTCAAATTTTTCTCTGGCAAAAGCCAAAAATTGCTTTTCGAGTGCCGGCAGGTCTTTTTCAGAGAAACTTTCTCCGCCAAAATCTACGTCATAGTAAAAACCATTCTCAATGGCCGGTCCTATGGTGAGTTTTGCTTGTGGATAAAGGGCCAATAAACTCTGCGCTAAGATATGCGCAGAAGAGTGCCAAAAGGCTGTTTTTCCTTCGTGGTCATTCCAAGTAAAGAGACGTAAATCCCCATCGCAATCAATTAGGGTAGAAGCTTCTACAGTAGCTTGATTAAATTGAGCAGAAAGGACATTACGGGCTAAACCTTCGCTAATATCTTTGGCGATGTCTAAGACGGTTAACGCTTGTTCATATTGACGAACGGATCCGTCTGGGAGTGTGATTGCAATCATGTGTGAATCAATAATGGGCAAAGATAATGGGAATCAGCAAGGCAGACAACAGTGGGCGCCATTTATCCCTTTCTTTTTTTGCCTAAAAAGGCCGAAGTGAGTTTGCCTATCCCTAAAAACCCTAATCCAATCGAGCCAGCAGACAATAAAAGGCCAATAATCAACACCGGCCAATACCAGGGGTGTCCCTCGTTTTTAAAAGCTTGCATGATGACAAAAGGGCCTATAAAGGCCAAAACGATGGCATACATGACGCGTTTTAAACCTTGTTGTAATGCGATTTTATCCATGTATCAAAGATAGTTTTTTTTAAGAACGATATGCTTCAATGGCTTCGCGAACACCGCCGGCTTGCTCGAGGAGTTCTTGGGCGCGGGTAGGGGAGGCTCCGGTTTTTTCGACGATGATCTCAAGGGCGCGTTGTCGCAGTTTGGCATTACTCAATTGTAGGTCCACCATTTTATTCCCATGAATATGCCCCAGACGAATCATGCTAGCGGTGGTGATCATGTTTAAAATCATTTTTTGGGCGGTTCCAGCTTTCATGCGAGAGCTGCCAGTAACAAATTCTGGTCCCACGACAACAGCGATGGGAAAATCGGCGACCTGCGTTAGTGGCGCTCCTGGGTTGCAGCAAATGCAGCCGGTGGGGATATTATTCTTTTGGCAAGCCTTTAAAGCGTGGATAACATATGGAGTGGTACCAGAAGCGGCAATCCCAATCACGATATCGTTGGCTGTGATCTTGTGCCGCTGTAAATCTTCCCAGCCCAGCGTAGTCGAATCTTCGGCGTTTTCTACCGCTTTGTAAATGGCGTTTTTTCCGCCGGCGATTAGACCAATTACTTTGTTAGGGTCTGTGCCAAAGGTAGGCGGACATTCTGAAGCGTCTAAAATCCCCAGTCTCCCGCTAGTGCCTGCTCCCATATAGAAGAGGCGCCCCCCAGCGCCTAATTGGACTTCGACTTTTTCGATTAGTGCAGTGATCTGGGGAAGTACTTTTGCTACGGCTAGGGCGACTTTTTGGTCTTCTGCGTTAATGCTGTGAACCAAGTCTGCCACACTGTAGTTTTCAAGGTTGTCGTATAAGGAATCCTCTTCGGTGATTTTTCTAAATGTCATATTGCAAATTAAGCATTAATCTTTTAAGCCACTTCTTTTTTTAGCGGTGGACTGTGTACCTTTGGTCATCGAGCGCAAGCGAAGGGACCATCAAAATTAACCATAAAAAAAGCCCCAACCAGAGGCTGAGGCTTTGTCTATTTGAATGCTTAGGTCTAGCTTAATTTAGCGTCTAAGTTTTCTTTTAAAGCATTTAAGAATTGTTGGGTCGTAAGGTAGTGCTCACTACTCAAGTTTTCTTTGTGGATTAACAAGGCCAAATCTTTGGTCATTTTTCCGCTTTCAACCGTCTCAACACATACGTCTTCGAGGGTCTGACAGAAGTCGATTAAGGCTTGGTTCTTATCTAATTTCCCACGGTGTTGTAAACCACGCGTCCATGCAAAGATCGACGCGATAGGGTTAGTAGAGGTTTCTTTTCCTTGTTGGTGTTGACGGTAGTGACGGGTCACGGTACCGTGGGCAGCTTCTGCTTCCATGGTTTTTCCATCAGGGGTTACTAGGGTAGAAGTCATAAGACCTAAAGAACCAAATCCTTGTGCTACAGTATCTGACTGTACGTCTCCGTCATAGTTTTTACACGCCCATACAAAGCCACCGTTCCACTTCATTGCAGCGGCTACCATGTCATCGATTAAACGGTGCTCATAGGTAATGCCTGCAGCAGCAAATTTGTCTTTGAATTCGTTTTCAAACACTTCTTGGAATACATCCTTAAAACGTCCGTCATAAGCTTTCATGATGGTGTTTTTTGTAGAAAGATATAAAGGCCATCCTTTCTTTAAGGCTTGGTTCATACAAGAACGTGCAAAGCCATAGATAGAAGAGTCGATGTTGTACATACACATGGCAACACCATTTTCTTGGAAGTTATAGACTTCCCAGGTTTGAGGTGTTCCACCATCTTCTGGGGTAAAGGTCATGGTTAATTTTCCTTTTCCAGTGGTTACGGTATCTGCCGCTTTGTATTGATCTCCAAAAGCGTGACGTCCAATACAGATGGGTTTTGTCCATCCCTGTACATAACGTGGTACGTTGCTCATGATAATAGGCTCACGGAAAACAGTTCCCCCTACAATGTTACGGATGGTTCCGTTAGGAGAACGCCACATATTAGAAAGGTTAAATTCTTCTACGCGCTGCTCATCTGGTGTGATGGTCGCACATTTGATCCCTACATTGAACTCTTTGATAGCGTTAGCCGCTTTTACCGTGATTTCGTCATTCGTCGCGTCACGAGAAGTAACCGAAAGGTCATAGTATTTAATGTCTAAGTCTAAGTAAGGGAGAATCAATTGTTCTTTGATAAATGACCAGATGATTCTTGTCATTTCATCCCCGTCCATTTCGACAACAGGATTTTGTACTTTAATTTTTGCCATGCGTTTAATTTCTAGGTTTAAAAAATAGTTTATAAAAAAGGCCGCTAATGCGACCTTTAAAATAATATTAACGTTGACGCTCTTTGATGCGTGCTTTTTTACCGCGTAATTCTCTAAAGTAGTAGATACGAGCTCTGCGTACTTTACCGCGCTTGTTGACTTCGATTTTCTGCAATGCAGGAAGGTTGATAGGGAAGATACGTTCTACTCCTACCGTTCCAGACATTTTACGAATGGTAAAGGTTTTTGATAAACCTTGCCCTTTGATCTGGATCACTACACCTTTATAGAACTGCGTTCTTACTTTTTCGCCCTCGCGAATTTCGTAATAAATGGTGATGGTGTCTCCGGCAGCAAATTCAGGGAAATCCTTCTTGTCGATGAATGAATCCTGAACAAAATTAATTAACGATTCCATGTTTTTATTTTAATGGGTTCTTGCACACAACATCCACGATTATCGTCAGCGGTTAAATGCGGGAGCAAAAGTACAATTAATTTTGTTGTTTACAAAGGGGGATTTTGTTTTTGTGAACTGCTGCTGAGAGGGATACAAATCGAGGGTGTTTTCTGATTTTTTTATTAACGTGTAGCTGTCTCTGTGAAGCTTGACTAATCCTATCAGCTTATTTCTTACCTTAGAGGTAAAGGATTTGTTTTTACAGTTGGTTGTTTAAGCTATCCTTCTTTCTTTTATTGTACAGTTTTTAAAATGGGCACGCGTCACAGATGCGCGCCAAAGGGGTGTTGCTTTATGGAGGAAAAAAGTTACAATATAAAATAGACACGCGTCACAGAAGCGCGCCAGGGTAGACACTTCGACGGGCTCAGTGACTGGTTTTATTCCTCCAACAAATCTGGGCGCAGGCGCTGGGTGCGCTCCATGGCTTGTTCTTCTCGCCAGCGTTCTACGGCGGGGGTATTGCCAGAGGTAAGGATTTCTGGTACTGGCCAACCTTTATAGTCGGCTGGGCGGGTATAGATGGGAGGAGCTAAAAGACCGTCTTGATAACTGTCGCTTAATGCAGAAGATTCGTCTCCCAGTACGCCAGGGATTAAACGAATGATGCTATCGCAGAAAACCGCAGCAGCTAATTCTCCGCCGGACAAGACAAAGTCGCCTATGGAGATTTCCCTGGTGATAAATTGATCCCTTACCCGCTGGTCTACACCTTTGTAGTGTCCACACAGGATGATGATGTTTTCCATCAGGGAGCATTGATTAGAGATGACTTGGTTAAGGGTTGTCCCGTCTGGGGTCATATAGATAATATCGTCATAGTCGCGGGCTGCCTTTAAAGCGCTAATACATTTATCGATGGGTTCGATCATCATGACCATTCCGGCACCGCCGCCATAGGGGTAATCATCCACCTGCTTGTATTTATTGCTGCTGTAGTCGCGCAAGTCGTGAAAGTGAACTTCGGCTTTGCCTCCTTCAATCGCCCGTTTTACAATCGAGGCTTCAAACGGACTGCGTAAGAGTTCAGGAAAAAGGGTGATGATGTCGATACGCATGGCGATGGCTTTTTGCAAAATTGCGGAAACTTCGCCCAAAAAAAAAGCTTTCCCGAAGGAAAGCTTCTATTTCTTACATCCGCAGGCGAATCTGCTCCCCTTCTGGAGTGATATAACTGATCCATTCGACAGAGCGAATATCGTATTCTTGCAGATCGTCTATGTTGTAGATGCGTTCTCCGTTGATGCCCGTGATAAGGGATCCCGCTTCGATTTGGTCTTGGAAATAGGGTCCGGCATCATCGACGATTACTCCTTTGTCTATCCCAAAGTTCTTTTGGTCCTCTGGGCTTAGATTTCTAAGGTTCATGCCCATAAATTGTGTGGCGGTACTTTTGGCTAAAGTAACTTTGAGTTGTTTTTCTTTTCCGTTGCGAAAGAGCACTACATTGACAACATCGTTAGGACGTTTGCTTTCGAGATAGCCGGTTAGGTCAGAGAATTTTTTGATTTTGACTTGGTCTACAGATAGGATCACATCGCCTTCTTGAATTCCGGCTTTAGCCGCTCCCATCCCAGGGATAACGCTACCCACATAAAAACCTTCGTTTACGGTTAAATTGAGCTCGTCAAAGCGCTCTTTAAATTCTGGACTAATGGCGTTTCCTTGAACGCCTAATAAGCCTTTTTGGGTACTGCCATATTCAATCAAATCTTCAAAAACCTTGCGGGCAATATTACTGGGTACAGCAAAAGAGTAGCCTTCAAAGCCTCCTGAAAAAGAGGTGATGGCGGTATTGATCCCGATGAGTTCTCCTTGGGTATTGACTAAGGCTCCCCCGCTATTGCCGCGGTTGACCGCCGCATCGGTCTGCAGGAAAGATTGATTTTTATCATCTCTTGCGTTGAGGTCTCGCGCTTTTGCGCTAATGATTCCTGCCGTTACGGTAGAGTTGAGGTTAAAAGGATTCCCAATGGCGAGTACCCATTCGCCAATTTGGGTCGCATCTGAATTCCCAAAGTAGAGGTGAGGAAGCTTGTCTTCACTTTTAATCTTTAACACGGCAATATCGGTATAAGGATCGGTGCCAATGAGCTCTGCCTCATAACGGACGTTGTTATTGGTGGTGACTTCAATTATTTTGGCATCCTCAATTACGTGATTATTGGTGATGATAAACCCATCTGGAGAAACAATAACCCCAGATCCTGTGCCAATGCGTTCTCTGCTTTCTCCCCTCCCATAAAAGTATTCTAGGGGCGAAAAGCGTTCTTCTGTTATGGCCGTGTTTTTAACGTGAACCACTGCATCAATACTTTTGTTCGCGGCTTCGACAAAGTCGCTGGGTGCATCGTTAAAGCCATTTAAATTGTAGGCATAGGAGGTGGGTAATTCTGGCGGAGTTGCCTCGCTAATGATCGCTTCTGGGCTTTCTTGAACAAATAAAAATAAAAAGAGACTTAAACTTGTGCTGATTAAAACAGCGGCAGTTAATTGTAAGAACGTTTTCATAAATCAAGTATTTTTTGTCAAAATTATAAAAAGTCTGTTTGCAAAGTAAAGTCCTTTAACGACTCTTTAACAGCCAAAAAAACCTTAAAAAAATGTACCTTTGACCCATGCAAAACCGCTTTTATAAATACCAAGGTACGGGAAATGATTTTATCATGATCGACGATCGTGATGCTACTTTTCCGCAAGAGGACATCGCATATATCGCCCATTGTTGTGACCGACGTTTTGGGATAGGCGCAGATGGTTTGATCTTGGTTCAAAACCATCCTACCGCAGATTTTAAGATGGTCTACTTTAACGCCGATGGGCGCGAGAGCAGCCTTTGTGGAAACGGAGCACGCTGCACCGTCGCTTTTGCGGCATCGCTGGGTATCATTGAAAAAAGAACCACCTTTATGGCGATAGATGGCTTGCATACTGCCACCATAGAAGCCGATCAAACGGTGGCTCTGCGCATGCATGATGTCAATGATTTTCGCTGTGAAAAAGACCATACTTTCTTAGATACGGGCTCTCCGCATCATGTGGCCATGGTAGAAGATTTAGCTCATTTTCCTGTGGTGGAAAAGGGAAGAAGTATTCGTCGTGGTGCTCCTTATTTTGAAGCAGGGAGTAATGTGAATTTTGTCGAAAAAGTCAACGAAAACACCTTTGCCATTCGCACCTATGAGCGCGGAGTAGAAGACGAAACCCTTTCTTGTGGTACTGGAGCAACCGCCGTGGCACTTGCCATGCACAAAACCGGAGAAACTACCGCAAAACGCATTAATATCTTGGTGGAAGGCGGTCAGTTAACCGTTTCCTTTATCGCAGGAGAATCCTATACAAATATTGACTTGCAAGGGCCCGCCACCTTTGTTTTTGAAGGATCAATCGCATGAATCATTCCGCAATACATTTACGCGCCTTAGAGCCTAGTGATTTAGATTTTCTTTTTGCCCTAGAGAACGATCAGCGCTTGTGGACAGTTTCGAATACTTTGGTTCCTTTTTCGAAATTCACCCTAAAGGAATATATTGCTCACGCAAAAGACGATATTTTTACCGCAAAGCAGCAACGCTTTGTGATTAGTGATGCTCAAAATGCTACAATGGGCTTAGTCGATCTCTACGACTTTGACCCGATCCATCACCGTGCAGGGGTTGGAATTGTAATTGCAGCATCGCATCGCGGAAAGGGGATAGGAAAAGAAGCACTGTCTTTAATCGAAGAAGTGGCTTTTCAACGTTTACAGCTGCATCAACTCTATGCCGGAGTAGGAGAAGATAATCCTGCAAGTCTGGCGCTTTTTAAGGCAGCAGGCTATGAGCAGTGTGGGCTAAAAAAAGATTGGAATTACTATAATAACGGCTACCATAACGAGGTCGTCTTTCAAAAAATTGCGCATGTATAAAAGGAAAATTGGCTTGGCCATTATTTTAATTATTGCGGGCTTTGGTTTGTATTTTACCTACACTTTTTATCGGGTGTTCTTCTTACCGAATACTGCTTTTGAGAATGAAACATCTTATGTGTTTATCAGTACCGGAAGTGACATAGAAAGTCTGCTCGAAGAATTAGCTCCCTTGCTTAAATCTTCTGATGATTTTCGCCTTGCGGCGGAAAAGAAAGGCTATGACACGCGAATAAAAGCGGGGAAATACGCCATTGATAAGGGAATGAGCAATAATGATTTGATCAATCGCTTACGCGGAAAATCCCTTCCAGTAAGAGTAACTTTTAACAACCAAGAGCGATTAGAGGATTTAGCCGGACGGCTAGCACAGCAGTTAGAGGCAGATAGTTTGGCTTTTTTAACCCAAATGCGCGAAGCCGATTTCTTAGCTAAACATGGATTTAATCAGGATACCGCTCTAGCGATGTATCTTCCTAACACCTATGAATTCTTTTGGGATGCCTCTCCAAAATATTTTCAAAAGCGCATGTTAAAGCAGTACGAATACTTTTGGACCCCAAAGCGGCGTAATGCTGCGCAAAAGCAAGGCTTAAGTCCTAATGAAGTCATTACACTAGCCGCCATTGTACAGAAAGAGTCCCTCAAAAAGGACGAGCGTCCTTTGATCGCCCAGGTGTATCTTAATCGTTTAAAAAAGAAGATGCGCTTACAAGCAGATCCCACTGTAATTTATGCTTTAAAGAAGGAGCAAAATGATTTCTCTTTGGTTATCCGTAGGGTTTTGCGCAAGGATTTAAAAATAAAGTCGCTGTATAATACTTATCGCAATAAAGGTTTACCACCTGGGCCTATCGCTATGCCCGATATTTCTGCTATAGACGCAGTATTGTTTCCAGCGCCACATAACTACTTGTATTTTGTCGCAGATCCCAACAAGCCGGGCTACCATGATTTTTCAACAAGCTTAAGAGAGCACAATCGAAAAGCGAGAAAGTATTATCGCTGGTTAAACCAGCAAAAGTTATATCGCTAGTTCTTTGTGAAATAAGAAGATAGCAGGTCTTTTTTGGAGATTTACTTCGATTTTTTTCCACTCTTTGGCAGGGGCAGTTTTGATCCACTCTGTCGGAAGGGTTAAATCACAGGCTACGCTCAAAAGAGTATTGGGAGAAAGAGTTCTAATCAGGTCGACTAAAAACGGATCATTGCGATAGGGTGTCTCGATAAAGAGTTGGGTTTGATCGTATTCCCCCGAGCGTTTTTCCAAAGCTTTTATCGTGCGCAAGCGTTCTTGCTTATCAATGGGTAAATAGCCATTAAAGGCAAAAGATTGTCCGTTCATCCCAGAAGCCATTAAGGCCAAAAGGAGGGAAGAAGGACCTACTAAGGGTCTCACTTGATAACCTTTACTGTGGGCGCGTTTGACCATAACCGCTCCGGGATCTGCTACTCCGGGACATCCCGCGTCAGAAAGTAATCCCATGGATTGTCCTGCTGCAAGTGGATCCAAGTAATTTTGCAGTTCCATAGGATCGGTAAATTTATTTAAAGGGTAGAGGACGAGTTGGTCTTGTTTCTTTTGGGGGGCAATACGTTTGATAAAACGTCTTGCTTCCTTTTCATTCTCTACAATAAAGTGGGTCAAGGGCTCTATGATCTTTCGCACCGTTAGGGGTAAAACTTCCATAGGGGCGTTGTCCCCCAGGGTACATGGGATCAGATAAAGCGTGGGTCCTTGAGGAGTTGATGTTACTTCTTCCATTGATCGAGAATGTGTTGACAGGCCTTTTGGATTTTATCGAAAACGATGGAAAAACCTTCTTTTCCTCCGTAATAAGGATCTTCTACTTCTGCATTCCCTAAGAGTAAACGTACTTTAGCGCGATCTTCTTCTGTTCGAGCTAGTTGTAATACGTTTTGCAGATTGCTTTTATCCATCACATAAATATAATCGAACTGGTCGAAATCATCGACCACAAATTGCCGGGCTTGTTGGGGTGAAATGTCAATGCCTTTTTTTGCCGCAATTTCAATACTGCGGGGATCTGGTGCAGCTCCAGTATGATAGTTAGCAGTTCCTGCAGAATCAACTTTGATATTGTGATCTGCTACTAAATCTTGAAAAATACCGT